>JBGSTG010000124.1:0-19874 GCA_041736625.1 Saprospiraceae bacterium
GTGTGGTTCGGTTGCCGGGAGGCGGCCGGCGCGGCAGACCCGCAAGCGTACGTGCGCGACGCATTTGCGCGCCTGCGCGCGTCGAGGCCCACCGCCGTGAACCTGTTCTGGGCTATGGACCGCCTGGAAAAAGCGCTTGCGCCACTGGATGATCTGGTTGAAAAAGCGCACGTCGCAAAAGTCCTGGCCGACGCCATCGTCGAGGAAGACGTGGAACTGTGCCGCCGCATCGGCGAGCAGGGGCTCCCGCTCCTGCGCGAGGTTGCGGCGCTCAAAAACGGCGCGCCGGTGCAGATACTCACCCATTGCAACGCCGGGCGGCTGGGCTGCATCGAATGGGGTACGGTGACCTCGCCCATTTACCAGGCGCAGCAGGCAGGCATTCCGGTGCACGTGTGGGTCGACGAAACGCGCCCCCGCAACCAGGGCGCCAATCTCACCGCCTGGGAGCTCAGCCAGGCTGGCGTGCCCCATACCGTTATTGTGGACAACGCCGGCGGGCACCTCATGCAACACGGCATGGTAGACCTGGTGGTGGTGGGCGCCGACCGCGTGACGCGCAGCGGCGACGCCGCCAATAAAATCGGCACCTACCTCAAAGCCCTCGCCGCCAACGACAACCACGTGCCTTTTTACGTGGCCCTGCCCTCCACCACCATCGACTGGAGCATACGCGACGGCCTGGCGGACATCCCGATCGAAGAGCGGAGCCCGGACGAGGTGCGCTACGTGGAAGGATGGGACGGCCGGCAGCGCCGCGCCGTGCTCCTGACCCCCGAGGACAGCGCGGCGCGCAACTGGGGCTTCGACGTCACGCCGGCGCGGCTGATTACCGGTCTGATCACCGAGCGGGGCGTGTGCCCGGCGTCGGAAGCCGGGTTGACGCGGTTGTTTGAACGGTAATGCGCTGAGGGTGTATCATAATTGTCAACAGATTGCTTTGCAGTTCCCGGCGGTTTCACCGCCATCCAACTTAACCCTTTTTTTTGCCGCGAATTGCGCGAATTAGCGCTAATTCGCGCAATTCGCGGCAAAAAAACAAGGATTACGCCCTACCTTCGCTACCATGAAAAAGCTCTTCCTCCTCGACGGCCACGCGCTGATCTACCGCGCCCATTTTGCGTTCATCGCCCGCCCCCTGATGAACTCCAAAGGCTGGAACGTGTCGGCCGTGCAAGGGTTCATACGCACCATGTGGGACCTCGTGCAGAAAGAAAACCCGAGCCACCTGGCGGTCGTGTTCGATCCGCCGGGCAACACCTTCCGCAACGAGCAATATCCGGCCTACAAAGCCAACCGCGACGCCCAGCCGGAGGACATCACCTTCGCCCTGCCCTGGGTGCGGCGTCTGCTTGAGGCCATGCGCATACCCGTGATGGTGGTGCCCAACTTTGAGGCCGACGACGTAATCGGCACCCTGGCCAAACAAGCCGCCCGGCAGGACTACCGCGTGTTTATGGTGACCCCCGACAAAGATTTCGGACAGCTGGTCGACGACAAGGTGCTCCTCTACAAACCCGGTCGCCAGGGCAACGACGTGGAAATCTGGGGTGTTCCGGAGGTCTGCGACCGCTGGGGCATCCAGCGGGTGGATCAGGTGCGGGACATGCTGGGGCTCATGGGCGACGCGGTGGACAACATCCCGGGCATTCCCGGTGTGGGCGAAAAAACAGCCACCAAGCTGCTCCAGGAGTTCGACTCGGTGGAAAACCTGCTGGCCAACACCGACAAGATCAAGGGAAAATTGCAGGAAACGGTCCGGAACAACGCCGACAAGGCCATCCTCTCCAAAGAACTGGCGACCATTAACCTCGCAGCGCCCGTACAATTTGACGAACGCCAGTTCGAGATCGAACCCTTCGACCGGGAAGCGCTGATCCGGTATTTCGGCGAGCTCGAATTCCGATCCCTGGCGGACACCATCCTGCAACATCCCCTTGGCGGCGGTTCGGGAAAGTCGGCAGCCAAACCCGGTCCGGCCCAGCAGGGCGTGCAGGGCAACCTGTTTGACGAGGTCGACGAGGCCGCTCCGGCGTCGTCCGGACAGCCGCGCGCCGATAAAAACGTGCACAACACCACCCACACCTACCGCGTCGCCCAAACCCCGGCCGAGCAGGAGGCCCTGGTACAATTGCTGCTCGACAGTCCGTTTGTTTGTTTCGACACTGAAACCACGCACCTCGAAGCCGCACAGGCCGACCTCGTAGGCCTGTCTTTTGCCCTCAGGCCGCACGATGCCTGGTACGTGCCGGTGCCGGTCGGGCGCGAGGATGCCCAGGCGCTGGTGGAGCGCTTCCGACCCGTGTGGGAGAACCCGACGATTGAAAAAATCGGGCAGAACATCAAGTACGACGCCATCGTGCTCAAAAACTACGGCGTGGAGGTGCGCGGACGCCTGTTCGACACCATGCTCGCCCACTACCTGCTGGAGCCCGAGCTGCGCCACAACATGAACTACATGGCCGAAACCCTGCTGGGTTACGAAACGGTCAAGATCGAAGCACTCATCGGCAAAAAGGGCGCCACCCAGGGCACCATGCGCGACGTGCCGCTCGAGCAGATCGCCGAGTACGCCGCCGAAGACGCCGACATCACCCTGCAGCTCCACCACGTGCTGGCGCCCAAGCTCGAGGAGGGCGGCCCGGCGCTCGTCAAGCTGTTTCGCGAAGTGGAAACACCGCTGTCGCTGGTGCTGGCCGACATCGAGTTCCAGGGGGTGCGCATCGACCCCGAATTTTTGAAAAAATACTCGGTCGAACTCGGGGTTTCCATCCAGGAAATGGAGAAAAAGATTTTGAAAGAGGCCGGGTTCGACTTCAACATTGGGAGCCCCAAGCAGGTGGGCGAAGCCTTGTTTGAAAAACTGCGTCTGCCCTACCCCGGGAAAAAGATGAAAAGCGGCCAGTACTCCACCGACGAGGATGTGCTGAGCGGGTTGGCGGCCCAGTTCCCCATCTGCGCCGACATTCTGCAGCACCGCACGCTCATGAAGCTGCGCAGCACATACGTAGACGCCCTGCCGGCCCTGATCAACCCCCGCACCGGGCGCGTGCACACGTCGTTCAACCAGGCGCTGGCCGCCACCGGCCGCCTCAGCAGCCAGAACCCCAATCTGCAGAACATCCCCATCCGCACCGAGGAAGGCCGCAAGGTGCGCATGGCCTTCATCCCCCGCGATCCGGATCACGTGCTGTTGTCGGCCGACTACTCCCAGGTGGAGCTGCGCCTCATCGCCGAGATCAGCAAGGACCAGGCCATGATCGAGGCCTTCCAGCAGGGGCTCGACATCCACACCGCCACCGCCGCCAAGGTGTTCGGCGTGCCGCTTACCGAAGTAACGTCCGACCAGCGCCGCGCCGCCAAAACCGTCAACTTCAGCATCACGTACGGCGCCGGCGCCACCAACCTCGCCAACCAGCTCGGCATCAAACGCACGGAGGCCAAGGAGATCATCGACAACTACTTCATTCAGTACCAGGGCCTCAAGCAATACATGGAACACACGGTCGAGTTTGCCCGCGAGAACGGGTATGTAGAAACGCTCCTGGGCCGGCGTCGCTACCTGCGCGACATCAACAGCCGCAACGGCATGCAGCGCTCCATGGCCGAGCGCATGGCCATCAACACACCCATCCAGGGCACGGCTGCCGACATGATCAAGGTGGCCATGGTCAGCCTGTTCCGCGCGCTGCGGGAGTCGGACCTGAAAAGCCACATGATCCTGCAGGTGCACGACGAACTGCTGTTCGACGCCCGGCGCGACGAGCTGCCGGTGTTAAAACCCCTGATTGAACAGCACATGCGCGAGGCGCTGCCGGGATTACAGGTGCCGATTGTGGTGGAGATGGGGGTGGGAGAGAATTGGTTGGAGGCGCATTGAGGGGGCGCGTTGCTAAGAGTATACAAATTTACAGGCCAATAAACCTGTTTAACAAGGGACAATCTCCACACTAAATTGAACCGCAATGTTCATACAGAAAAACTTCCATCAGGTTTGGGATCAGCTAAGGGCGAAAAAGAGCAGCCTGAATGATTTTTTGGAAAATATCACCATTCGAAATTTTCGAGGTATTGCCGACTTGTCCGTGAACATTGATTTCCCGGTTACGGTTATTGCCGGCGCCAATGCTACCGGAAAAACGACTGTTTTGTTGGCCTGTGCCTGTGCTTATAAGATGCCGAACCGACCGGACAGGGACTCCTACTCGCCGGCTAAGTTGTTTCCAAATCTGAGTTTACGCAAACATCCGGAACTCTCCGATCAATTCAACAATATTGAACTGGAATTTTATTACATTTCCAACAAGCGCAAAACCAGCATGCGTTGGGCCAAAGGCGCTACCTGGTCAAAAAGCTACATGGGGCAACATGGCGGTTCCCAACCGGAAAGAATCGTTTATTTGCGCACCCTGGCCAACCTGACCAGCCCCTCGGAAGTCAGAAGTGTGCTTCAGATCGGTACCGGCCACTACAACATTCAAAGCATCACGTCGGATCTGATTGCTTTCGCGCAACGTGTACTTCCACATCAATATTCAAGTTTGGCTGAAATTCGTGTTAAATCCAAAAAACTGTTATACGCGGTCAGAGCAGATGGAAGAGGAAGCCAATATTCTGAATTTCATATGTCGGCAGGTGAACGGGCGTTGCTGCGTATTTCAACGGAGATATCCCAGCTAAATAATGCATTGGTGTTGATAGACGAAGCGGAGGCCGGTTTGCACCCCTATACCCAACAACAGTTTATGCTTGAACTCCAACGCCTGGCGCTCCGCAACGACCTGCAGATCATCCTCACGACGCACAGCCCGGTCATTTTGGAGTCTGTACCCGTTGAAGGAAGGATATTCCTGGAACGTTCTGAAAGCAATGTTGAAGTGAAACCTGCCTACAAGGACATTATTCAAAAAGCATTATACGGCCAATCTATAGAAAAATTGTCGATATTGTGTGAAGATGATATTGGCGAACACTTTATTTTGGGTGTTTTGGATGTATTAAACCCCAAACTGGGCATTATACATAATGATATCGTCGTCGGCAGGGATACCGGCAAGGAGCAGTTTGGTCAGCATATTGAGGCGATGGGAAAGTTTCAGCAACTGGATGGTTTTCTATTCGTACTGGATGGAGATGCTGCCGATTTGGAAAACGATTTGAAAGCAATTGCACAACGGTTTGGATCCAATATACAACCACTATTTCTTCCCGGCGCCGTTCCGGAGGAATGGGCCTGGGGCATTTTACATCAATATCCTGAAACGTACGCTCCTGAAACGGGTTTGCAGGTTGCGGATTTGCGCCGCCATCTGCTGGACGCCGATCAGGCATTCAACAATGCGGCAGACCGGCCAACCAACATTATCAAGAATAAGTATTTTTCATTTTGTGAAAAAATCAGAGTGTCTCACCTTGAGTTGATTCGGAAGATTGCCAAAAAGGAAGGGGAGCGCCAAACAGGGGCCATTAAGGTCTTTATGGATGATATGGAAGTACAAATCCGAAATTGGCAAGCACGCAAGTGACTTAGCTGCGAGCGCGGTACGTTTGCTGGAAATATTCGATGTACTCCGGGATTTTGCCTTTGTAGGCTAAAACACAATTACGGGGTAATTTGTGACAAATTTTGTCATAAATACGGGGCAAATTCCCCTCCTCACTCCACCAGCACAAACCCCGCCCAAGAAAACGGGTCCAGCCCCGCCGCGCGCAGGTCGGCCTGCGCTGCCCGGAAAGCCTGGGGAATGTTCATGTTTTCTTTGACCGACAGTCACCCCGTCAGTTGACCCTCCGGTACGAATCATATTCCCCGTACCTTAGCCCCAAAAATCCGCCATGCCCGACCGCTCCCGCCAAACCGACGCCTTCGCGCGCCTCCTCACCATCATGGACGAGCTGCGCGAGCAGTGCCCCTGGGACCGCAAGCAGACCTTCGAGACCCTGCGCAACCTCACCATCGAGGAAACCTACGAGCTGGCCGACGCCATCCTCGACCAGGACACCGACGGCATCCGCGAGGAGATCGGCGACCTCCTGCTGCACATGGTGTTTTACGCCAAAATCGGCGCCGAGCAGGGCGCCTTCGACATCGCCGACGCGCTCCACGGCATCTGCGACAAGCTCATCGCCCGACACCCGCACATTTACGGCGACGTGCAGGTGGCCGACGAGGAGGAGGTCAAAAAAAACTGGGAGCAGCTCAAGCTGAAAGAGGGCAAAAAGTCGCTGCTCGCCGGCGTGCCCAACAGCCTGCCCGCCATGGTAAAGGCCTACCGCATGCAGGAAAAAACCAAGCAGGTGGGGTTTGAATGGGAAAACGCAGCGCAGGTGTGGGCCAAGGTGGAAGAGGAGATTGACGAGTTGCACGAAAAAATAGCGGCTCAGGCGCCGCAACCGGAAATCGAAGAAGAATACGGCGACGTCCTGTTCTCGCTCGTCAATTACGCCCGCTTCATCGGCGTAGACCCCGAAACCGCCCTGGAACGCGTGAACCGAAAGTTCAAGACCCGTTTTCAGTACATAGAGGAACACGCCGGCCGCCCCTTGCCCGAGATGACCCTCGCTGAAATGGAGGTGCTTTGGCAGGAAGCAAAGGGCCGCGAGTGATCCCGATTTTTTATTTGTTTGGTATGTAAAAACGCTGTACTTTTGCAGCCGCTAAAAACGGATGGATAGGCAAAAACTGCCGTTTGACCCCTGAAATTCGTATTTGGTGTGTGTTGATCACAAATTTTTTAAAAATGGCAGTCTACTACAACAAAGAAAAAATCGCCGAAATCACCGCCCAATACGGTGGCGACGAGAAAAACACCGGCAACACCGAGGTACAAATTGCGCTGCTCACCTACCGCATCGAGAGCCTCTCCCAGCACCTGCGTCAGTTCCAGAAAGACCACTCCACACGCCGCGCCCTGCTCACCATGGTTGGCCAGCGCAAGAGCCTTTTGTCGTACTACGCAAAGAAAGATATTTTCAAGTACCGCGCCCTGATTGAGAAATTGGGTCTGCGGAAATAGGCTTTCGGTTGTCGGCGGTCGGTCGTCGGCTTTCGGCAGGTGGAATTTTTTCATCAACTGAAATGAAGAACATCCACCTACCGAAAGCCGATAGCCGACTACCGATAGCCGATAGCCGACTACCGATAGCCATCATTCACCGCCCGGCTTCATTCTCTTCATCGGGCCAAGTACCAGTGTTGCAATGCAAATGCATCCGTAAAAACGGGGACTCTTTTTCCCCCACACAATGATTCCGGCGACGCGTTCCCGGTGCCCTTGTGTGTTTTTGCAGTTTTTACCGGATTTTGTTTTGACCATTGGAATGCAGGCCCTTTGACCGCGAGGTTGACGGGCTAAACGCATTTTTACACATGGGAAAACAAATTCCCCTCAGTACCTCCTTTTCCCTGCCCGACGGCCGGGAAGTGGTACTCGAAACCGGCAAGCTGGCCTCCCTGGCCGACGGCAGCGTGCTGGTGCGCATGGGCAAAACCATGCTGCTGTGCACCATCGTCAGTGCACGCGAAGCCAAGGAAGGCCAGGCCTTCTTCCCGCTTTCGGTTGACTACCAGGAGAAGTTTGCTGCTGCCGGACGTATTCCGGGCAACTTCTTCCGCCGGGAAACCAGGCTCTCCGATTACGAGATTCTCATCTCCCGTCTTGTCGATCGCGCCTTCAGGCCTTTGTTCCCTAACGGGTACATGAACGAGACCCAGGTGATCATCAACCTGATCTCGGCCGACAAGGACGTGATGCCCGACGCCCTGGCCGGGCTCGCCTGCTCGGCCGCTGTGGCGGTGAGCGACATTCCCGTAGAGGCGCTGTTCAGCGAGGCGCGCGTGGCGCGCATCGACGGCAAGTTTGTCGTAAACCCTGACCGCAAGGAACTGGAGCGCGCCGACATGGACTTCATCGTGGCCGCTACCAAACACGACATCACCATGGTGGAAGGCGAAGCCGACGAGTGCCAGGAACACGACCTGGTGGAGGCCCTCAAATTCGCCCACGAGGTCATCAAGGTGCAGATCGACGCGCAGGAACGACTGGCCCAACTGGTCGGCGAGAAGGCCCTCGTGAAACGGACGCTCCCGGAGGTCCCCGAGCATCCCGAACTCAAAAAACGCATTGAAGAGCTGACGAGCGACGACCTCTACGCGCTGGTGCGCAGCGCTTCAGACAAAATGTCCCGCCGCACTCGCATCGAAGAGATCGAAACGGCCTGCATGGCCAAACTCACCGAAGAATTCGGCGAAGAGGTCATGACCGAGTGGGCCAAAGCCATCGGGCGCTACTTCGACAAGCACAAAAAATTTGTCATCCGCGACGTGGTGCTCACCGACAGTTTCCGGCTCGACGGGCGCAAGCCTGAAGACATACGCCCCATCTGGTGTGAAATCGACTATCTGCCCTCCGCGCACGGCTCGGCCATCTTCACCCGCGGCGAAACCCAGTCGCTCACGTCGCTTACCCTTGGCACCAAGGACGACCAGGCGCTAATCGACAATGCGCTGAACCCGTACGACGACGACTTCCTCCTCCACTACAACTTCCCGCCGTACTCCACCGGAGAGGTGAAACCCCTGCGCGGCCCTGGTCGCCGGGAGGTTGGCCACGCCAACCTGGCCGGCCGCTCCATTCGCAAGGTGATGCCCGAGAGCTTCCCCTACACCGTGCGCGTGGTGAGCGATATCCTGGAGTCTAACGGTTCCTCTTCCATGGCCACCGTTTGCGCCGGCAGCCTCGCCCTCATGGACGGCGGCGTGCCCATCAAAGCGCCCATCGCCGGCATCGCCATGGGCGCCATCGCCGACGACAAGGGCCGCATCTCCATCCTGTCCGACATCCTGGGCGATGAAGACGCGCTGGGTGACATGGACTTCAAGGTGACCGGCACCGCCAACGGCATCTGCGGCACCCAGATGGACATCAAGATCGACGGCATGCCCTACGAACTGCTCGAAAAAGCACTCCTGCAGGCCCGCGCCGGCCGCATCCACATCCTGTCCAAAATGGCCGAAGCAATCGCCGAGCCGCGCACCGACCTCAAACCGCACGCACCACGTATGATCGAGTTCCGCATCGGACGCGACTACATCGGCGCCGTTATCGGGCCGGGCGGTAAGATCATCCAGGAAATGCAGCGCCAGACCGGCACCAACATCAGCATCAGCGAAGACGAACAGGGCGGCATTGTGGCCATCTTCGGTCCGGACAAAGACGCCATCGACAACGCTTACGCCAAAATCATGGACATCGCATTCGAGCCCGAGATCGGCGCCGAATACGAAGGAGAGGTGGAGACCCTCCAACCCTACGGCGTATTTGTGAAGTTCCGCGGCAAAAGCGGCCTGCTACACGTGTCCGAAATGAGCTACACCCGCATCGAAAACGTGGAAGACCACTTCAAAGTGGGCGACAAGGTGAAGTTCAAGATCGTGGAGATCGACCAGAAAACGGGCAAGCTGCGCCTTTCCCGCAAAGCCACCATGCCCAAACCGGAAGGTTATGTGGAGCGCCCGCCTCGTGAAGACGGCGACCGCGGCGACCGTCGGGGCGGCGATGACCGTCGGGGCGGTGGCGACGACCGGCGCGGCGGCGGCGGCGGTTACAAAGGCGGCGGCCGACGGTAGTACTCGGCCCTGCCTTCTGAAGACACCTGACGCGGAGCACGGGGCTTTGCTTTGGCCAAGGTTCGTTCCAACAATCGGAAAGACCCGGGCCGACGCAACGCCCGTTGCTCCGCGTTTTTATTTCAGGAATGGGTGATGCCTATTTGCCTCCGGCGGATATTTATAACCGAAAAAAAACGTAATATTGCAGACTTTCGCCCCCGTCGAATACGTTCAATCCTTTCATCCCTTCAGGCATGCAAAAAAACCTTTATCAGGTCTTGGTGATCGTATGGCTCTGTGCGCCATTCGGATTGGGGGCCCAATTACCCAAAACGACGGCCAAGCAAAGTCTCACCGACGCGCCGGAAGCCCCTGACCTGGAACTGTTCCGACCCCGGACGCTCGACACCACCAAATCGCTCGCCGTTATTGCTTTCGGTTCCTGCAATAAAATGCGCTTTTCTCAGTCGCATTTCGACGACATAGCCGCCAACAACCCCAACCTGTTCGTCTGGCTGGGCGACATCGTGTATGCCGACACCACCGACGTGCGCGCCATCGCGCAAGAGTACAAAAAACTCAAATTTGCCCCCGAATACCAACGCCTCCTCCAAAAAACATCGGTCATCGGCACGTGGGATGACCACGACTACGGGATGAACGACGGCGACAAGACCCATCCCACCAAAGCAGGATCCAAGCGCGTGCTCATGGACTTCCTCGACGTGCCCCGGAACGCTCCGGTGCGCAAACGCGAAGGCGCCTATCAGTCGTACACCTTCGGCCGTGCGCCGTATACGGTCAAGATCATCCTGCTGGATACCCGCTATTTCCGCGACCCGCTGGAGGAGGACCCCGCGCGGGTACAACGATACACGCCCAACACCACCGGCGACATCCTCGGCGAGGCCCAATGGCGGTGGCTGGAGCAGGAGTTGCGCAACAGCAAAGCCAACCTCAACATCCTGTGCTCCAGCATACAGGTGCTGTCGGCCGAACAACCGTTCGAAAAATGGGACAACTTTCCCAACGCCCGCAAGCGCCTGCTCAACCTGATCGTGACCACCAAACCCAAAAACCTGCTCATTCTTTCCGGCGACCGCCACATGGCTGAGATCTCTCGGATGGACATCATCGGGCTGCCGTACCCGTTGTTCGACATCACCGCCAGCGGACTGACCCACACCAGGCCGAATACCGACGAACCCAACAAATTTCGCCAGGGAAACACCATTATCCGTAAAAATTTCGGCGTCCTGAAGATCGCCTGGGAGAACGATCGGCCGGTTGTCACCGTGCAGATCCGAGGACCCCAGAATGAACTTTACCGCCAGGAAACGATCAAATACTGATGCTGCAACCGCATATCGAAGCCCTCATTTTTGCCGCCCCCCAGCCGGTAACCATCGAAGACCTGACCGGCGTGCTCGTCGAAGTGCTGGAGACCGAAGTGCCTGAAGCCGACGTCGAAAAAGCACTGGCAGCCATCCGCGATCACTACCACAACGGCCCGTACGCCTTTGAACTGGTGCAGATCGCCGGGGGCTTCCAGTTCATGACCAAGGGCGCCTTTCACCACACGGTATCCGTTTACCTCAAACAAACCACCAAAAAACGCCTCTCGCAGGCGGCGCTCGAAACGCTGGCGCTGGTGGCGTACAAACAGCCGGTCGCCAAATCGGAACTCGAAGAAATCCGCGGCGTCAACTGCGACTACGCCTTGCAAAAACTCCTGGAAAAAGAGCTCGTGTCCATCGTCGGCCGCAGCGAGGGTCCCGGCAGACCGCTGCTGTACGGCACGAGTGAAAAATTTATGGACTATTTCGGCCTCAAAGACCTCGGAGACCTGCCCAAGCCCAAGGACTTCCGGGATGACGAAAACGCCATCGGCGAGCCCCCGGGACTGGAAGAGCACGTCGCCACAGATCCCGTGGAGTGATGGAAACTTTAGGAAAAAAAACTTGTTTCATCCTCAAGCCACGTACATCGCAGGCCATCCATTATGGAAGTAACCGACAAACCGCTCGTCAACCGGGTCGCCAACAGCGGCCTGATCACGCTTGACCTCGAACAGTTTTACCCCCAAGGCGAGGTGGCGCCCTTCGACCTGAAGGGTTACCTGTTTATGGAACTCATACTCAAGGAAAAAGACTTTCGGGAAGCGCTCGCCGCCCACGACTGGGCGCAATACCAGGGTAAAAATCTGGCGGTGTTCTGCTCCGCCGACGCCATTATTCCCATGTGGGCCTACATGCTGGTCGCCTCGTTGGCCACCCCTTACGCCAACGACATCGCCCTGTGCACGCCGGATCAATTTGTGGAAACCGCTTACCACAAAAAGATCGCGGCCCTGCCCATCGAGCCCTACGTCGACAAACGGATTGTCGTGAAAGGCTGCTCAGACAAACCCGTGCCGGCCTCGGCATACCTGGAGATCGCCCGCCGCCTGCAACCCGTCGCCAAATCGGTGATGTTTGGCGAGCCGTGTTCAACGGTGCCGGTGTTCAAACGATGATTTCGCACCGCCATGTCCCTCTACTTCCGCGAATTCGGCCAGGGTAATCCCGTTTTTCTCCTGCACGGACTTTTTGGCTTCTCCGACAACCTGCAAACCATCGCCAAGGGGCTGTCGGACCAATACTGGGTCATCACCCCCGACCATCGAAATCACGGACGTTCGCCGCATTTGCCTGCCCATACCTACACCGATATGGCCGCCGATTTGCGGGACTTCATGAACAGCCAGGGTATCCTGCAGGCATCGTTTGTCGGGCACTCCATGGGCGGAAAAGTGGCCATGCAACTCGCGCTCACTTTTCCGGAACTGGTCGAAAAACTGGTCGTGGTGGATATTGCCCCCGGTCAGGCAACAGACGGGCATTCAGACATCTTCAAGGCACTCCTGGACATAAACCTCAGCGCTGTGAACACCCGTTCGGATGCAGAATCCGCGCTGGCCAAACGCATCCCCGACCCTTCTACCCTCCAGTTTTTGCTGAAAAACATCACCCGGCACCCCGACGGCGCCTACACCTGGAAAATGAACCTGCCGGTGCTCTGGGCCGAATATCCGAGCATCCTCGCCGCTGTCTCCGGGTACCCGTACGACGGGCCGACTCTTTTCATCCGCGGCGCCCAATCGCGCTATATCCAGGACAGCGACCTGCCCCTGATCCGCGAGTTGTTCCCGAACGCCCGTCTGGAAACCATTGCAGGCGCCGGCCACTGGGTGCATGCGGATAAGCCGGCGGAACTGCTGGGGCTGCTGCGCGGGTTTTTAGCGAATGCGGAATGAGGAATGCGGAATAGCGCTGCGCACAGGTGTTTTTTATGACGCATCGATAAAACGGTCGAAAAAAACGGCATCCCACTGCGCTAAAGGTGAGGGGCCAGGCGCTACCCCCCTTTTTTTAAAAGCCCCTGTCATTCCGAAGCCGCAGGAAACTAATGCACACGAAACTATAAATTTATTTTTTGCCGCGAATTAGCGCGAATTTGCGCTAATTCGCGGCAAAAAATAAGAAATAATTTGGCTTGCGGCTTTGCCGCAAATCAGTGAAAATCAATTAATTGGAACTAATGTAACTAATTTTACGAAATTGCAGCCCAAAATCACCCGATGACACCAGGCGTACACAAAATTCCGCATTCCGCATTCCGCATTCCGCATTCGCCATTCCGCATTCGATTTACTTGTCTTCCGCCACATACCGCGCATAAATCATGGCGCCGCCCGCCAGGGCCAGGTTGTTCAGCAGGCGGGTGAGGGCTGCTTCGCGCGTGAAGTCGTTAAGGGTGTTGGGCAGGTGCACGGTGAACACAAATCCGAGCAGGATGATCGACAGCACGACGGCGGCGGTGCGGTCGTATTTGCCGATGAGCATCAGTGCCGAGCAGATGATCAGGGCGGCGCCGGCCAGGTACACCAGAAATTGTTTGGCGGGCAGGTAGGCGGGTACGACGTTTTCGACGTACGCCTGGGTGTCGGTGAAGTGCCAGACGCCGAAAGCGACGAAGGGGAGCACAAAGAACCAACGGCCTAAAGAGAGGTATCCATTCATTGGCTTCAACGGTTTGTTCGCGCAAACCTACACATTTTACTGAATCAATCATTCACCATTCCGTACACGGCCGGAAGGTTCCTTCCGTGCCCGTCGAAATCCAGCCCGTACCCTACCACGAACCGGTTGGGAATGTCGAATCCCAGATAATCTACGGTCACCGGAACGAGCATGGCTTCCGGTTTCCGCAGGAAGGAGGCTACGCTGACCGAAGCGGGCTCGTAAGCGCGCAGGTTCTCGAGGAAATGGGCAATGGTCCGGCCGGTGTCCACAATGTCTTCCACGACGATGAGGTGTCGACCGCGCAGATCGTGGTCGATGCCCAGCACGGTGCGCACTTGTCCGCCCGACTGGTCGCCCAGGTAAGAGCTCAGCCGTACGAAATCGGTTTCGCAATGTCCGCGAAAGCGGCGAATCAGGTCGGCTGCAAAAATAAATGCACCGTTGAGCACCGGCATGAACAGCGGATTATCGTTGGCGAAACGCGTGCTGATTTGTTCGCCAAGGAGGTCGACCCGGGCCTGTATGGCCTCTTCCGGGATGATTTTTTCAAATATCCGCCCATGTACCAGCAACTGGTCGGTGGTTTCCATAAAAAAGGTCATTTCATCGTGCTTTGCCGGCAAAAGTAGGCATACATCGGTGTGTTCGGGTTTGGAAAACAATACGATCCGCTGCAATCCGTAAAAAGTGCAAACACTGCCCAGCTTTTGCCCTGTTCTGCCCCGCAGAACCCGCATACCTTTGTATCCACAAAACAAACAATCCACAACATGTTCGACTTTTTGAAGCAAATGATGGGCATGGGCCCACAGGTAGACCTCGGTGAATTAAAGGCGAGAGGTGCTGTCATCCTCGATGTGCGCACACCGCAGGAGTTCCAGAGTGGCCATGCGCCCGGCGCCATCAACATTCCGGTAGACGCCCTGCCGGGCAAATTGGCCAAACTCGATAAAAGCAAGCCCATCATTACTTGCTGCGCGTCGGGTATGCGCAGCGGCAGTGCCGCCAACATTCTGAAGTCCAACGGATTTACAGAGGTGGTAAACGGCGGACCTTGGCAAAACCTGAATTAAAAAATAAATTCGATGGTGATTGGAGGGTACTCCTCCGCTACCCCGGGCATTTGCCCGGGGTTTTTTGTTTTCAGGCATTTTTGTCCCTACTTTTGCTCTGTTCCTTCACCCGTTCGTTGCACCGCCATGATCCGACTGCTTCCCGTTTTTTTCCTGCTTTCCATTTGCCTCTCTGCCCAGCGCCCGGCGCCGGCCCCCGCCCAACAGGGCAGCGTGCTCATCCTCGGTGGAACCGCCCATCTGGGCGACGGCCGCGTGATCGAAAACAGCGCCATCGCCTTTGAGAACGGAAAGATCACCCTGGTTGCCGACGCCTCTGTCATGCGCATTGACCGCAGCCGTTACGGCACCACCTACGATGCTGCCGGCAAACAGGTATACCCGGGGTTCATCGCACCCGATTCGCGCCTGGGGCTGGTAGAGGTGGAGGCGGTACGCGCCACCCAGGATTTTGCCGAAACGGGCCTGCTCAACCCCAACACGCGCGCCCTCATCGCTTATAACACAGATTCGGAAGTTATACCCACGGTGCGCAGCAACGGCGTGTTGCTCGCCCAGGTCAGTCCCGTAGGTGGACGCATCAGCGGCACATCGTCCGTGGTGCAGCTCGACGCCTGGAGCTGGGAAGACGCTGCTGTGCGCACGGACGACGGCGTGCACCTCAACTGGCCAACGCCCCGCGCACCGCAGTTCGAGCAACGGCGACCGCCGGCAGAAGCGCCCGAAGACCGGGCTGCGCCTAAAGATCCTTACCAGGAGCAGATTGACGAATTGGAACGTTTTTTTGCGGAAGCGAAAGCGTACGCAGCAGCGGAAAAACCCGCCATGCAGAACCCGCGTTTCGAATCCATGCGCGGCCTGTTCGGCAAAACCCGGCGATTGTACCTGCACGCCAACGACGCGCGTGCCATTCAGGAGGCGGTGCTTTTTTCCGAAAAATACGACCTGATGCCCGTGATCGTGGGTGGGAACGACGCCCCCCTGGTCGGCGCCTTCCTGAAAACACACAACGTACCGGTCATCCTCAACAAACCCCAGCGCCTGCCTTCGCGGGAAGACGAAGCCGTCGACCAACCGTACACCACGCCGGCGACCCTCCACAGCCAGGGCGTGCTGTTTTGCCTGAGCGAAGAGGGCAGCTGGCGCCAGCGCAACCTGCCGTTTCAGGCAGGCCAGTCTGTCGGGTACGGCCTGCCCTATGAGGCCGCCGTAGCCGCCGTTACGCTCAACGCCGCGCGCATCCTCGGCATTGCCGACCGTTGCGGAAGCCTGGAAGCGGGCAAAGACGCCACCCTGTTCATCAGCGAAGGCGATGCACTCGACATGCGCACCAACCAGGTGATCGCCGCTTTCATCCAGGGGAGGAGCATAGACCTGAACAACAAGCAGAAAGTACTGTACCGGAACTACGAGTCTAAGTACCGCCAGTAACAATTCTCGAAAAAAACCGTTTATTTTGCAACCTCTATTCGGCTATACTGCCCTATACACGTACGTGCAAGGAAAAACTACCCATGGCGCAAGACAATTACAGCCTGCTCATCGATAAGCTCGACGGCTTCATTCGCAAATACTACATCAACCAACTGCTGCGCGGCTCGCTTTACACTGTGGGCGCAGTACTGGGTTTGTTCATTCTGCTGAACGTGCTGGAGTACTATTTTTACTTCAGTACCGGCGTACGCACCGCCATGCTTTGGGGCTTTGTGGCGCTCAGCGGCGTCGCCCTCTATCAATGGGTCATGCTGCCGCTCATGCATTATTTCCACCTCGGCAAAGTAATCAGCCACGAGCAGGCGGCAACCATCATCGGCGAACACTTCGGTAATGTGCAGGACAAATTGCTCAACATCCTGCAACTCAAACAGCAGGCGTCGGCCAACGCCATCTACACCGAGATGATCAACGCCGCCGTCAACCAAAAGAGCAACGAGATCAAGCTTGTGCCCTTCCAGGCAGCCATCGACCTGCGCCGCAACCGCAAATACCTGCGCTACGCGCTGCCGCCCGTGCTGCTGCTGCTCTTTCTGGTGCTCGGAGCGCCCAATATCCTGCGCGAAGGGTCCAAACGCCTGTGGAACAGCTCGGTGAAATTCGAAAAGCCGGCGCCCTTTTATTTCCGGATCGACGCCGACACCCTGACCGCCGTGCAGTTTACCGATTTCCCCCTTACGGTAAAGGTGGAGGGTAGCGCCCTGCCCAACGAAATGTTCATCGATGTGGGCGGGGTGCAGTACCGGTTGCAAAAAACCGCGCCCGACCTGTTTCAGTACACCTTTGCCAACGTGCAGCGCGACGTCGATTTCAAACTTTTCGCCGCTGGCCTCTCCAGCGACGAATACACCCTGCAGGTGCTGCGTAAACCCAATATCCTGGCCTTTAACGTCAAACTCCAGTTCCCCGCCTACATCGGCCGCGCCAACGAAGAGCTGGCCAATATCGGAGACCTCGTGGTGCCCCAGGGCACCCAGATCAACTGGACCTTCAACGCACAAAACACCGACCAGCTTTCCGTACGTTTCGGCGATGAAGCGCCCGGAGAAGCCAAACGTTTTGGCGATGAACTGTTCAGCGCCAACCGCCGCGCCCTCAAAGACGAGCCCTACGCCGTCTTTTTGCAAAACAACCAACTCCGCGGAACAGACTCCGTGCGCTACGCCATCTCCGTGCAACCCGACTTGCACCCCCAAATCGCCGTACAGGAATTCAAAGACTCCACCAACGTCAAACTCCTGTTCTTCGCCGGCGACGCCTCCGACGACTATGGCCTGCTCAACCTGACCTTTAACTATCAGATCAAAAAAGCCAAGGCTGGCCAACTGCCGCTCAACACCTTCAAGATAACCAAGCCCGCCGGCAAGCAAATTCAGTACGAATACAATTGGAGTCTCCGGGATCTCGACCTGCAACCCGGCGATGAGGTGACCTACTACTTTGAGGCGACCGACAACGACGGCGTAAACGGCCCCAAAACCGCCCGTACCACCCTCATGCAGTGGCGCATGCCCACCCTCGAAGAGTTCCGCCAGCAACAGGCCCAGTCAAGCGAGGAAATCAAGGACAAGCTCGACAAGGCCGTCAAGGAAAGCCTCAAAATCCAGGAAGAACTCAAAAAGCTGCGCGAAAAGGTGCTCCAGCAAAAAGACCTCGACTGGCAGAGCCGTAAACAAATGGAAAAACTGCTCGCGCGCCAAAAAGAACTTCAGGAGGAGATCCGCAAGGCCCAGGAGAGCTTCCAGCAGGTGAACGAACAAAAGCAGTCTTTTGAACAACAACCCGAAGACCTGCAGGAAAAACAGGAACAGCTGGAAAAAATGTTCGAGGAGACCTTGTCCGATGAAATGAAACAACTCATCGAAGACATCGAAAAACTCCTTCAGGAAATGAACAAGGAGGAAATGCTCGACCAGATGGAAGAGATGCAAACAGACAACGAGGAGCTCACCGAAGACCTCGAACGCCTGCAAGAACTCTACAATCGCCTCGAAGTGGACAACCTGCGTCAGCAGCAGATCGAAAAACTCGAAGAACTGGCTAAAAAGCAGGAAGAACTGAGCAAAGAAACAGAGGACCAAACCAAAGAGCAAGAGCAGCTCCAGCAAGAACAGGAACAACTCAACAAGGAATTCGACCAAATCCAAAAGGAACACCAGGATTTGCTTCAGAAAAACGAGGAGCTGAAAAAACCGAAAAACGTCGAAGATCAGTCCGAAGAAATGGAGGACATCGATAAGGAAATGGACGGCGCCAAAGAGCAAATGGAGCAGAAACAAAACCAGAAGGCGTCTAAAAAACAGAAAAGCGCCGCTCAAAAAATGAAGGACGCGGCCAACAAGATGAAACAAGGCCAGGAAAGCGACGAGATGGAGCAAATGGAAGAGGATATTGCCGCCTTGCGCCAACTGCTGGAAAACCTCATCACGCTGTCTTTTAACCAGGAACAGAACATGAATCAGGTGGCCGAAACCATCGTGAACACCCCGCGCTACGTGGAACTGGCCCAGCAACAATTCAAGATCAAGGATGACTTCAAGATTGTGGAGGACAGCCTCACCGCGCTGGCCCAGCGCAACTTCCAGATCAGCGACGCCGTCATGGAAAAAGTGTCGGATGTGAAAGGCGCCATAAAGGTCAGCCTCGAAGAACTCGAGGAACGCCGCATCCCCAACGCCAACGAGTACCAGCAACGCAGCATGAAAGGCATGAACGACCTGGCCCTGCTCCTTTCTGACATCATGCAACAGATGCAGCAGCAGATGTCGATGTCCATGCCCGGCAACCAGTCCTGCCAAAAACCCGGCAGCGGCCAGGGCAAAGGCGGCAAGGAGCCCAAGGACAAGATGTCAAAAGGACAGAAAGAGCTGAACGAGATCATGCAAGATATGAAACAGCGCATGGAGCAGGGCAAAGGGCAGGCGCCCGGCAGCAAGGAGTACGCCCAGATGGCCGCCCGGCAGGCCGCGCTGCGCAACGCCGCGAAAGAACTGCAGAAGCAGAAACAGGAACAGGGCAAGGGCAGCAAGGCCCTCGACGAGATCATGCGGGAGATGGACAAGGTAGAGACAGACCTTGTCAACAAACGCCTGACCAACGAAACGCTCAAGCGTCAGCAACAGATACTCACCCGCCTGCTTGAAGAAGAGCGCGCTGAACGCGAACGCGAAGAAGATGATCAGCGCCAGGCTGAAGCGGCGCGCCAGCAGGCGCCCAAGCTGCCGCCGGCCCTGGAAGAATACCTGAAAAAACGCCGTTCGGAGGCCGACCTGTACCGGACGGTGTCGCCGGCGCTGCGGCCTTATTACAAAGGCCTGGTGGAAGAGTATTTGAAAGGGGAAAAATAAAAAACAGGGGAGAGAAGAGGGTGTATCATAAGTACCTTATCCGAATGCGCTTCCAAATAAAATATTGAGTGAGGCGATACCGATAGGATGGCTTCAAGCCCAATGTCGTCAACTTAAGGTTTTTTTAGTGGCCTCGGAGAGGCCCAACGTTGGTAGAAATGCCAAGCGTATTTCGTTGGGCCTCGGAGAGGCCTAACGTTTGGTGTGCCGGGCATGTCATCATTCACAGAGGTGCAAAGGTGCGAACCTTTTAGTCCTTTGGGAGCCGTTGTGACCGGAATCTCAT
>JBGSTG010000125.1:0-88503 GCA_041736625.1 Saprospiraceae bacterium
GGGCAGCCCCGATTGCTCGAGTTCTTCGCGCACAAAGGCGTAGTCTTCCTCGGAGAGCAGGTCGCGCAGGGTGACGCCGCCCGCCATCATGGACTTGGAGAGCAGGCTCACCTGGGTGCGGAAGTTCATCATCTCCTTCATATCCACCTCAAAAGCGATGTAGTCGCAGGATTCGAGCGCCTGGGCGGTTTGCTCGCTGAGCCGGAAGTCGGCCTTGGGAATGAGGTGAATGGTGCCGAACAGGTACGACGACTTTTTGGCGCCGTTGCCGCTGATTTTCCAGAGCAGCGCCTGTTCGGTCGGCAGCAGTTGGTCCTGGGTGTAGGTTGTTTTTTGGGCGCTCCGGCAGGAGAGCAGGGTCAGCAGCGGTATGAAGCCGATGAGGAGTTTTTTCATGGGGCAAAGGTAAGGGTGTGGGCGGAAATGGTGCGTGAAAGGGATGGGGTCTTGTTTCCCGAAGTGGAGATACAAACCTGAATAAACTGAAATGGTTCGCAAAATGGGTGAAATGGGAAGCACAAGTAGGAACTGAATACGCCTAAATTTACCGGCTTCACCGGCGGTTTAAAAGAAACTGGTGGCAAATTTGGAATTGGATCGGGTATATCAATCACCCCCGATGGCAGCTGCCCTATGCGGAACGCGATGAGGATACGTGAAGAAAAAATTCGTCCTACGAGTACACTCGTAGGACGAATTCACCACCATATCGTCCATCAAAAGGTACTGGACGGTTATTGCGTATATTTGGACCCGGTTGATCATGTGCTGTCGCCCGCATATCCTTTCGGCCTTAACGGAATATTACCCAACACTATTCTAAAACCTACCAACCAGTGATCTGGCAATTTTTTTTACCATCTGTGTTGTGTGTCTTACTCCTTGCATGTGGCGCTGGGGATGATGGACGAGGAAGCAATGAGGACACGTATTATGTCGTGATCAATGAACCAGGTCAGGTGCATAAATTTACCGTACCATTAAGTTGTCAAGGTTGGTGCTGGTCTGAAATAGTCGTTACGGAGAACACGGCCAACGATTCAATTTTGGTATTGCACAAATATTTTGCCGCCGGTCAGACAGGCAGGGTTTACAGTAGTGAGTGTTACGATTGTTCCTACAAAGTAGGCCAAGCGACGTATGAACCGTATAAAGCAACTTCTGGAAAGGTGGTAATCAGATTTCGACTGTGGCCGGATTAGTGAAAAAAGGGAAAAGTTCGTCCTACGAATATACTCGTAGGACGAACTGCATATCGCTTCCTTCTACAATTATAAAACCTACCAACCAGTGAATAAAACTATTGTGGTTTTGGTCTTTTGTTATCTCACAATTTCTTGTGAGTATTTTCCCTACCAAGGAAAATATGATTATCTTCATACGATTTCCAATCTCGGTGATACATCACAGTTTTTGATCCCGTTACAATGTAAAGATTGGTGCTACAGATCGGTTAGCGTAATCCAAAATACGGCAAATGATTCTGTAAGGTTTGGCTCCTATTATTTTGCTCCAGGCCAAACCGGAAAGTTGTATTCCATGGAATGTTATGATTGTTACATCCAAGGCCAAAGCCCATGGACTTGGACGTATATTCCATACAAGGCAACCGAGGGCAGCGTCGTAATCAAGTTTAGCTTGGCCCCTTATTAAAGCTTAAAGGGAAATATTCGTCCTACGAGTACACTCGTAGGACGAATTTTACCATTTTTGCCCTCAAAACCGCCCTCCCAATGAAATACATCGCCATCCTGTCGCTTTTTCTCCTCTGCACCGCTGCCTGGACCTGCAAATCAAACCAGTACACAGCCGAAAACATGCCCGACAAACAGCTCTGTTTCGGCACCGGCGGCGGCTTCGCCGGCAAGGAAAACCGCCACATCCTGCTCGAAAACGGTCAACTGTTTTACAGCAAGCTGGAAGGCGCCCCGGAAACCATGCCGGGCATCAAGCCGAAAAAAGCCGCCGATTTGTTCAGCCGGGCCGACACCCTGTTGTCCGCCAACCGCGTGATGTCGCCCGGCAACACCTACGGATTCCTCGAACTCCGCCAGGGCGATGTGGTGAAGCGCATCGCCTGGGACAATACCGCGCAAGCCAAAGACCCGGAACTCCAGGCTTTTTACCAGGAGTTGCTCGGACTGGTTAAATGAGCCCCTTCCACACCGTTTGCCTATCTTTGCTCCGCTCTATTCGCTCAACCATTTTTGTACATGAACGCTACCATGCCATTTGTCCAACCCATTCGCGCCGCCGCGCTCCTGGCGGGCGCCCTGCTGATGATCTGGGCCGCCTGCACCAACGGGCCCGCCACCCCCAAGCCCGTCGCCCAAACGGCTGAACCGGACAAAGTTTTGCTCGACACCTTCGCCGACCTGCAAATCCTGCGCTACGAACTGCCCGGATGGGACCAGCTCAGCCTGCGCCAGAAAACATTTATTTATTACCTATCCGAAGCGGCCCTGGCCGGGCGCGACATCATCTACGACCAGCACTGCAAATACAACCTCGCCGTGCGCAAAACCCTCGAAGCCATCCAGACCACTTACAAAGGCGACCGGAACAGCGCCGACTGGAAAGCGTTCGAAACCTACGCCAAACGCGTATGGTTCAGCAACGGCATCCACCACCACTACAGCGAAAGCAAGATCATGCCCGGCTTCTCCGCCGACTATTTTAAAACGCTGGTGGAAAATTCGGACGAAAAAGCGCTCCCGCTCCTGCCCAACGAAACGGTCAACTTCCTCATCGCCAAGCTCACCCCCGTCATCACCGACCTTACCGTGCTGCCCAAACGCACCAACAAAGACGAGGGTGTGGATGTGGTGCAGGCCTCGGCCGTCAATTTCTACGAAAACATCACCGCCCGTGAGGTCGACGAGTACTACCAGCGCCAACTCCGCGAAGCCGGCGCCAACCCGCCCATGGTGGGTCTGAATTCCAAGCTCATCAACACCAAAAACACTTTCGTGGAACTGGTATGGCGTGCTGGCCAGGGCAATATGTACGGCCTGGCCCTCGAAAAGGTGGTCGAAAACCTCGAAAAAGCCATCCCTTTTGCCGAAAACGACCAGCAGAAAAAAGCCATCGCCCTGCTCATCGAATACTACAAAACCGGCGACCTGCGCAAATTCGACGAATACAACATCGCCTGGGTGCAGGACACGGCCAGCACCATCGATTTCATCAACGGGTTTATCGAGGTGTATCACGACCCCAAGGGGTACAAGGCCGACTGGGAGGCGGTGGTGCAATACAACGATCCGGATGCCACCCAGAAGATGGCGGTGGTCAGCAAAAACGCGCAGTACTTCGAAGACAACAGCACCATCCCGCAAGCCTACAAAAAGGCCAGCGTGCAAGGTGTCTCCTACCGTGTGATCAACGTGGCCATGGAAGGCGGCGATTGTGCGCCCTCCACCCCCATCGGCATCAACCTGCCCAACTCCAACTGGATCCGCAGTCAGTACGGCTCCAAGTCCGTCAGCCTGAACAACATCGAAGACGCGTACAGCAAGGCCGGCGGGGCGCTGGCCACCCAGGAGTTCGCCCACGACCCCGAAGAGGTGGCGTTCTCCCAAAAATACGGCACCGCCTGCGGCAAAATGCACACCGCCCTGCACGAGGTCATCGGCCACGCCAGCGGACAGATGAAACCCGGCATGCCCGAACCCAACGTGACCCTCAAACAGTACGCCAGCACCCTCGAAGAAGCCCGCGCCGACCTGGTGGCCCTCTACTTTATGCCCGACCCCAAACTGGTGGAATGGGGCCTGCTGCCCGATACCCAGGCCTACCGCGCCGAATACGACTACTACATCCGCAACGGACTCATGCAACAACTGCGCCGCATCCAGCCGGGCGAAAACCTCGAAGAAGACCACATGCGCAACCGGCAGCTGGTGGCGGCCTGGGCCTTCGAAAAAGGCAAAGCCGACAGCGTCATCGCACGCGTGGAACGCGACGGCAAGACCTACTTCGACATCCGGGACTATGCCAAACTGCGCACCCTCTTCGGTGAACTACTGAGCGAGATTCAGCGCATCAAGTCGGAAGGCGACTTCAAAGCCGCCCGCGCACTCGTGGAAAACCATGGCGTGAAAACCGACGCGGCCCTGTGCAGCCAGGTGCGTACCCGCTACGCCGGACTGCCCACCAAAGCCTACAGCGGTTTCGTGCAGCCCAAACTGGTCGTTGTGAAAGACAACGCCGGAAACATCACCGATGTAACAGTGGAGGTGGAAACGGACTTTGTGCAACAGATGCTCCGGTACGGGAAGGAGTATGCATTTTTGCCGATCTATAATTGATGCCATCCCCCCTCTGCGCCCCTCTGCGCAACCTCCGAGTCCTTTGCGGTTCATTTTAATTTTTTTTAGAAATAAACCGCAGAGGACGCAGAGGCAGCCCAGAGGTAGCGCAGAGGGGCATAAACCAGACTTGATCATCTTTTTTTTGTAGAAAAAATCAACCTCTTTCATGTCCCTCAACGCCAAAAAGATCAGGAATCTCATCGGAGACGACCGGCTCGAAGAAGCGCTGGAAGACATGCTCGGCTATCTGGAACACCGCGATAACGACCACGACCTGTACGACCAGGCCATCCTCCAAAAAGGGCGCTGGAAAGACTACAAGAAAAAGCTGAACGCTGGCATCGAGGACGACAAAGACCTGAACGGCATCCGCATGGCCTTGTTGAACATCCTCCGCGACATCGAAAAACGCGCCCGGGAAGATGTGCCCGTGAACCCTCCCCCTCCACCACAACCTGCCCCGCCGCCACAACAGACCTATGTCGCGCAGTGCTTTTTCAACGGCGACATGCACCAGTACTTCCTGACCCCGGCCAACCAGATCGTGGCCCTGAACCCGATGACCAACCAGCCCATGGTTGTCGCCGGCCGGGTTCCATCCGCCGACCCCAACATCGCCTGGGTGTACATGTTCCCCAATGGGCTGTACTACAACATCGATCACAACGGCGCCATTTGGGGGGTAAATGCATTTGGGTTTCCGATGCAGATGGGGTATGTGAAGTATTTGTGAGGGGAGATGAAGGTAACCTAACTTTATTTTCTTCCCTTTCTTGGGCTATTTAGAGGTTGGGGTTTTGAAGCGGGCTTCCTATCAATCGATTGCCAAATATATAGACCTGTAATAAAGAAAAGTGTACCAATGATAATGCCCAATGTCCATATGATTTTCCATCGGTTTAACCTTTTTTGTTGTTGAACTAAGGCTATTGTTGAAAACTTGACTTCAGAAAACCTTTTTTGCAACGCTACAACTTCGTCAAGTAGCTCATCTTGCTCAATCTTGCGCTCTTTCTGAAAAACCAATTCGCGTTCGGTGGCCATCATTAAATCCTCCGTATTTTTGATATAAGCTGCCTGATCAACCTTGCCTTCTTTCATTGCCACCACATTGTTTAATGTATTGGATAGAAGATTTACGACGCGTAGGGTCGCAGCAGAGCCAATACTCGAATCACGCAGCGCCTTGAATCGTAAGTTATTGTAATCAATTTGAATAGCATCGACGCTCTTTCGCAGTTCAATATTAGCATGTTCAAAAGCAGAGGTTTCTTCCCTGACTGCATTAACACAATAAACTACAGCCAGTAAACTTAATACGGTTAAAAACCGGTTCAGATTCTCAGTATTAAGAAGTTCTATCATGACAAAAAGGTTTAGTGTACATGTTCCTTAAGTTTCAAAGACTTTCAGTTCCTGCCAAATTACTTCCCCCAAATAATTTACATACAACCACCCATCCTCTTTTTCCACACGGGCCAGTTCATCCCTAAAGGGGTCCGCTGCGTCAAATACGGGTTTGATCACCCACGAACCCTCCTGGTCGACGTAACCCCACAGCCCTTTCCATTGCACTGGCGCCAGTCCGCCCGAAAACACACCGGCGTCCTCAAACCGGGGCATGATTTTCAGGTTTCCGGCCATATCAACAAACCCCCAAACCCCGTTGATCTCTACGGGGGCGAGTCCTTCGCCGAAGTCACCTGCCAGGTCGAATGTGGGTTCTACGGCAATGTGCCCTTGTTGCGACACGTAGCCGTAGCGTCCGTCGCGACAGGCCAGTGCCATGCCGTTTGAAAATTGACCCTGGGCGTATCCCTTCACGAACTCGAATTGTGGCGGCACGCATTCGCGCCCTTCCCGGTCGGCCAGTCCCCACAAACCGTTGCGCCGGATGACGGCCATGTTCCCCTGGAAAGGAAACGCCTCCTCCCAGGTTGGCTCTATGACCCAGTGTCCGGTTTTATCCACAAATCCCCACGAGCGATGCTGGGCCGCGGGCGCCCATCCGCCCGAAAATGCGCGGACGCCTTCAAAAACAGGCGCGATCGCGAAGCGGCCTTCCGGGTCGATGAACCCCGCCAGCCCCTCTATGGAAACAGCGGCCAGGCCCTCCTGGAAATCGCCGGCGGTGTCGAAACGGGCGCTTATGCATTCCTCGCCTTGTTCATCCAGAAAGCCCCAGCGTTGGACAACCTGCACCCGCAGGCGGTTTTCCGACAACAGGCCTATAAAGCGATACAGCCGTCTGACGGAGAGCCGACCCCGATCGTCGAGCAGCAGCCGTTGGCCGTTGAACGCCACGCTGGCGAAGCCACCCGAGAAAGGGCCTGCCTCCAGGAATTGAGGTTTGATGACCACCTCTCCCCGTCGGTTCATGTAGCCGTAGTACCCTTGGCGCCGAACGATATACAGGGGTTCATGCATGGCGTCAGTGGTCAAAGCTCACCACCAGTTTTTTGCTTTTGGGGTGTGCCTGGCAGGTCAGGATGAAGCCGGCAGCCACCTCATCGGGGTCGAGGGCGTAGCACACCTCCATTTCGGCCTCGCCTTCGAGCACCCTGGCCTTGCAGGTGCTGCATACGCCGCCCTTGCAGGAAAACGGCAGGTCGGCGCCGGCGCGCATGGCTGCGTCGAGGATGGTGCTGCCGTCGGAGGGCAGATTGAAGTCGAACTGCATACCGTCCTGATGCACCGTAATGGAGGCGTCGAAAGCGTCGGTAACAATGCCCGGAGCTGTCGGGTCGATCTTGCGTTTGGCCTGGCCGGGGGTGCTGAACAGTTCAAAGTGAATACGCTTGGGGTCGGTGCCCTGCGCTTCGAGCGCGTCTTTCACCTCAAAGATCATGTCCTCGGGGCCGCACAGGAAAAAGGCATCCACGTCTTTGGGGTCGAACAGCCGGTTGCAGTAGGCCCGGCACTTGTCGCCGCCCAGGCGACCGAAGAACAGGTCGCTGCCCAGCGATTCGCGGCTGAACACGTGGTGCACAATGAGCCTTTGGGGGTGCAGGTTTTTGAGTTCTTCGAGTTGTTCGCGGAAGATGACGTGGTCGAAACCGCGATTGCCGTAAAACAGCATAAACTGGCTCTGCGGCTCTGTCACCAGCGTGGTCTTCAGGATGCTCAGCACCGGTGTGATGCCGCTGCCGGCGGCGAAGGCCACATATAAACGCTTGCTCCCGGGTTCCAGCGGCGTAAAAAAACGGCCTTGGGGCGGCATGACCTCCAGCGTGTCGCCCGCTTTCAGGTGCGTGTTCGCGTAGGTGCTGAACACGCCGCCGATCACCTTTTTGATGGCCACCCGCAGGTCGTTCTCGTGTACGCCGGTGCAGATGGAGTACGAGCGGCGCACCTCCTCGCCGTCGATTACGGTGCGCAGGGTGAGGTATTGCCCCTGGGTGAAGCGAAAGGTATCCCGAAGGTCCTGCGGTATTTCAAACGATACGGAAACGGTGTCCGGTGTTTCGCGGCGCACTTCGCGCACGCGCAAAGAGTGGAAATGGGTCGACATGGGGGCAAAGATAAGCGTTGGATTTGTCCTGTGGGTTTAGTCGTAGGACGAAATATGGCGAACTCCTCTTGCGAGTAAACTCGTTGCACGAATGCCCCCGATTCTAAAAACTTAAGGTAAGCCGCTCACCTTCAACAGTTTTCCGGCCGCAACAACAGCCCGACCGGTGTTTATTTGATAGACATACTGCCCATCGGCAATAGTTCCCGGACGCCAGACAATGCGGTCACCCGGAGCAACTTGCGTTTCGAACACCAAACGGCCGTACAAATCAAAAACTTGTATCCGGCAATCGGAGCTCGTTCCGGATAATGCTTTCAAATCAAAAATGAGCTCCGAGCCAAAGGGATTGGGAAAAACCTCAAGCTCAAGCTCGCCCGCGATTTGTTGTGTGGACGAAATATCCCGAATATCCCGGATGGTATCACAGGGAAACGGCACAAAATGCACCGACAGGCTGTCGTCTTCATAACAACGAATTTCATGAACGCCCAAATGCAGTATACTATAGCTCGGTGTCAAAAACAGCGTGTTGCCGATGCGGGATACAATTTCAGTACCCCAGCCGTAGGCGATGTGTGGCGGATCGGGTGCCGGTATCAGTCTAATGTGCATGACCCTCAACGTGTCGTTTTGAACAATCAGGAGTGATATGGAGTCTACGGCAACCCCAAGGCTGTCAAAATCATCGAACGCATAAAGCCCCTTGATCACCCAGGACTCCCCCACCTCGGCGCCAAAATCGTACAGTAATTCAAATTGCGCTGAACGATCGCTGTAGTACCAAACCGAGTCATGCTGTTGGTGTAGATAAAGGGGTATGGGAACGGTTGTAGAATCCACCCCAATCAGTTTGCTGCACAGCTTGCCATGATACATTTCTTTGGCAATTACTTCTATGACACGGGGATATTCTTCAAAATATGGGGCAGGGGCGTAGTCGGTCTGGCTATACGTCCATCGGGCGCCCACCGGTGCAAATTCGGGGGTCTGTGCGATAGCCTGCCCGAAAAAGTAAAACGTGATGAATAAAAAGAGGAGTTGTTGGCGTTGCATGTTTTTTATTTTTAGTGTTGAACAACCAGTTTCCCCGCAGCCACCGGCCAGTTGCCTTCGTACAGCGTGAGAAGATACGACCCGTTGGGCCAATCGGCACCCGGCAAGGTTAGCTCACTGCTCCCCGGCGGCCAGCGCTGCGACCACACCAACTGCCCGCCGTAACTGTAACACCGCAGCTCGTACGGCCCGCCCCTCCCGGACAACCCTTCGGGCAAGGCCACCCTGACCAGCCCCCAGGCAGGGTTGGGGCTCACCTGCAACGCCGCAGTGGACACCTTAAAAAGCGGGGTGTGGGTGGAAGTGATGTACTGCACCTCCTCGCCACAGCCCGGCTGCAGGCACCCGTCGGCGTCCAGCACCAGCAGGGCCACATTGAAGTTATACAATCCTGCCACCTCGTTGGTATCCATCACAATACCTGTAGCGGCTATTCGTCCGTCGGCCAGCTCGCACACGTCGAGCAGTTCCAAATTTATTGCCCAAGGCCGAATGAGCGAATCCGAATACAGCCGCTCCCACAACACCTCGCCACTGTTGGTCATGCGAAAGAGCCAACCCTTGCCCTTCCCTCCCAGACGACTGTAATAACCTACACCGAGAATATCGCCGTTGGCGACCGGTTCAATGCGGTAAACCGTTTGATACCCCCATCTGTTCCACTCTTGGGTCCAGGTGCGATTGCCGTCGCGGTCAAAGCCGTACATGATCGGGAAATCCGTAGCAACACCTGGGTCAACTGTGTTGGTATCTTTTGTCCACATGACCACACCGCCGCCACCGGGCAGGGCCAATGATATAGGCTCCTGAACCCTAATGCCTGTGTATCCGATCGATTTGGTGTACACCTGGTTGGCTTCCCGGTCTATTTTGTGAACAATTGCATTATAAAAAAAAGATTTTCCTGTAATGGGGTCGATATACAAGTTGTCTACCGCCGAGCTGACGAGAAAGTGCCCGTCGTCGGTGGCCGAAATGTCGCCGTAGCCGTAAGCGCGGAACATGGTATCGGTCAGCATCCGGTTCCACATGACAGAGCCGTCGTCGTCTGTTTTTAGAATGCGCAATTCTCCATATGTATGTGGAGCGGGTCCAAAACCTTCTGATAAGTATAACAAATACTGATTGCTGTCGGGCATTTCCACTATGCCGTCTGGGTAATAGGAATTGGGACTGAGGTCCGGGTAGAAATTGGACCATATAGTTTCTAATTCGGGTGTAAGTTTCATGACGAAGAGCCGCATACGCAGCGCATCGTAGTCGCGCCATTCACCAGTGAGCAACATGTTTCCGTCGGTGGTAAGGTAGGTGGCTGATACGGCCAAGTCACCTTGCGGGCCATCCAGAGGCAAGCGCCGTACAACCTGATGGGTGTTGGCGTCTACCTGAAATAGTTCATTTTGTCTGTCTATGCCATTTGCATCTATATATCCGTTCACGATGTAGATATTTTGTTCAATGCTCCAGATATGGTAGCCTTTATCCGCTTGAAACGAGTTTTGCAGATTTGGGTCAATAGAAGTCAAATAGGTTTGGGCCTGAGCGCAGTTCCAGCACAACATTAAGCCCACCAACCATTTAAGTTTAATGGTTTGCATGTTTGCAAATTGAAAGGCCCTTGCAGGCATTCCAAAATGGAACACCGGCAAGGGCCTTATGAAGGCTTAATGTTGAACAATGATTTTTTGCTGATCGATCACACCGTCTCGGGTGCGCAGCACAACCAAATAGACGCCTGAAGGCAAATGTTGCACCGACAGGGTAGTCGCTTCGGTATCGGTGGCGTTCACGCTTTGCACCAACGCACCAGTACCCAAAGAACGCAACTCAAGCGTTCGCGCCAGTTCGGATGAGGGGAAACGCACCCGCAGCAAGTCGCCAACGGGGTTAGGCGACACTTCCAGCACTTTTACCGTCGCTATTTCCGTTTGTTCTATGCTGCGTTCTCCTCCGAAATCAGGCAGGCGGGGCATGAACACCGTGTCGGTCAGGATGCCCAGCAATGTTTGGGCGTATCCGGCTTCGGGCGAGGAGGCAGTGGCTATGCTCAGCAGCGTCGTTTTCTGTGCAAAGCTCAGGGCAAATGTATCGTTACTCAGGCGCGCCGTATTGATGATTTGTACCTGCACGAAGTACTGGTCGTCCGGTGTGCTTTGTGGGAACAAGAGCAACAGGGAATCGGCGGCGGCGAATTGTTTTTGTTCCAGCTTGGCCCCTATCAACCTGCGCCGGTTGGCAGGGTTCAGGTCTTCCAAAAGCAATATTTCCACCGAATCCCACCGGGCGGCGCTGATGTATCCCCGGATCAGTTCGTCCGTGATGTTCTCTCTTTGGGTGATCAGCCCTTGCAGCACACCCTCAAGTGAGTCGGAAGGGTTGGTTGTGTGGGCTGCTGTGTGCTGGCTGATGAGATATCGGACGTCTTCCAGGCAGGGTCGCGTCAGGCAGGGCGGATTACCCGGCGGTTCCGGAAAGGAACAAAAAGGTGGTTGACCAACCCCAGCTAAAATGTTGAAATAATTGCTTTGCGGCGTACACGATTCATTCAGCGGGCATTTGGGCTTTAGTCTTGGGTCAATGAACGGATCCGGGTGGAAATACCAGAAATTATTGGTAACATTAAAGGGCGCCACCGTGCTGGTTTTGATCTGTTCTGCCTTTCCGCTAGTGAAATAGTTGAAGCGCGCGGCGCCAAATGTACCCTGAAAAAGTGGCGGTTGACCTGGTGTAATGGCGTCACCTTCAATAAACAGGTCGTAGAGATTGGTCGCAAAATCTTCGCCATTGAAAGTGAACCCGGTGTTGGTGCCAAAAATATTTACGCCGGCTGTGGTGCCGATGTAATGGTTACACACATTGTTGTTTTTGTTGTCGCCAGTATTTTCAAACTGAGTACCCGAGGCGGAACCGGCAAAATTGTTGTCGATGATCTCGGTTCGCGTCGCTCCATTTACAGCAACACCAAAATTGGAATTGTCAAAATCGTTGCTGTAGATGTTGACCTTCGTATTAGCGGTAGCGTGTATGCCCACTACATTATTTTCAAACACATTTCGGGTGGTGTTTTGTGCGCCGAGCACACCAACTAATATTTCGCCGGAAAGCGGGTGAGAAGCCCCGGCAAGAATACCTGTTTGGGAGCCGCTGATCTGGTTTTTTTGCTTCACATTAAATATAGCGTCGCCGGCGCGTATGCCCTGATCGGTCATGTTGGTGAAGGTGCATTCATCAAACAGGATGCCGTCGGTGTCCCATATCGTTACCCCGGCGTACGAAGAACCGGTGCCGGTACGCGTAAAATTGGTTTTTTTGAACTGGCTGCGGTTGGGCAGGTCGTATTTCATGAACTCCACACCTTTTCGGCAGTCTTTAAAAGTGAAGTCATTGGCGTCCACTACGCCTCCCCAATACTCGGGTTCGGTTAAACTGGGGATGCGTTTGGTGGTTACCCCTACTACTGCGCCCTCCAACATGCCCTGCTCAATCAGGACTACGACGCCGGCGTCGTCCGTCGTCGGCGTTGCGGAAGGGGCAGGCTGAGGCCTGGTGCTATTGCCGGCCACGGCTATGGCTCCCCAGTATTGGGTCGGAGAGCAGGTGTTGGCCCGGATGATGGAACCGCCTTCTACAATCAGTTTGGCCCCTCGTTCTACTTTGATTAGACCCTGCTCCGGCATCAGCAACTTACAGGTAACCTTTAAGGTGTTGTTGGTTTTTACAGTGATGTTGGTGTATACGCGCATGTCCATATCCCACGTTTCGTTGGTGGTCACCATCCGGTCATAGGTGGTGGATGCACCCGATTGGTTCAACGGTGTGGGGCTGTAGGACTCTGAACAGTCGATAAATTGACGAAGGTTGGTGATGGCCAAATTGCGGTGGATGTGACCAGCGTCTATTTCTGGCAGTACGTTTCGTGTACCGCCACTTTGAGTCATCAAATGGTTTGTGCAGTTCGTACTTTGATTATCTGTACTGTGGGTATATTTACTAATCAAAGAATGACCAAACTCATGGGCCAGGATACCGCCTTCGCTGACCAACCATTGTCTGGTTTCGCTGAATGGATCACTAATGCCGTGTGGATACGTATTCCGAAACCACCAATATTTAAGATAAAGGTTGGCTACGCTGACCCGGGACGGCGCATTCAGGTTATTCGTTTTGGGTTTTTCTGAACACCATTTGTATCCCATGTTATTGGGTGGTGTTTCCGGGTTGTTCCTTGTTCCCAGTACCACCATTTCATCGTATATTGAACCGTCAACGGTCAGATACACGTTTATGCCCTTGGGGATTGAAGGGTTGGCACGGATGCTGGCATCCAGGCCGCTCAACCACCAGTTTGTTTCCGACGGGCACTCTTCGATGCCTGGATTGTTGTCGTTATTCCAGTTAAACTCCGTAGGGTTGGGATCTGGAAGAAAAATCCAGTTGGGGACAATTTGTATCTTAGAATCGGTCACCAATGGCGAGCAATTGGACGTACCGTTGAGGTTGGCTAAGAGGCCGTTGCAATGATTTAACCAGTCATCCAAAAATGCGCGGTGTTCGGGTATATCCTGAAAGTTACCGGTGCCGTCAATCTTTTGAATGATGATGAAATTGGCCCGGATTCGTATGCTTCGAGCAGATGGATTGGGGATGTGTCTGCTGTCTGAAGTCCAAAGCGTGCTGGTACTGGCGCAGTTGGCAGAAAATGAGGTGGGGTCTTCCGCTCCACCTGCGCCTGCGCACTGGGCGGGCATGGGGTCTTCAGACTGGCTTTTCATAGTGCCTGCGAAAATCATCAGAAAAGCAGCAAGAATGATTGGCGAAGGAGCGAAGAAAAAGTGCCATTTTTTAAAACAAATTGTGGTGCAATGGAGGGGGGGGGCAGGAGAGATGTTGTGTTTCATGTTTTTTAAAAGGAGTTGGGTGCACATCAAAGAAAATCCCGGCCGGAGATCAATTTGAGATACCTGAAAAAATCTGCTTCAAAGCCTAAGCAAAGTTATGCGTATTCCGAAGCGCCTCCAAGCGAAAAATCAGGAAATATCGGCAACATCTTGCCGCAAACCGGCAATATTTTGCCGGTTTGCCCAAGTCGTCCGGCCTTGGGCAATGTTGCGCCTGTTGAATGTTCGGGCTTGCAGGCAGGCGTCGGCACGATAAGATGCCGCAGGAAAAACGGCGAATTGTCGGCTTTGAACAAAAACAGCAGGCGAGGGTACACGATTCAAGGGTTGTCGCCGCCTAATTTTGACCAATCGCTGCTAAACCAACCCATTATGACCAAACTGCCAGAAAAACTCCGCCTCCTGCGGTTATCGCGTCACCTTAACCAGGAACAGGTTGCTGATGCCGCCGGGGTGAGTTTGCGCACCTACCGTGACATTGAGCGGGGGAAACGCTCGCCCAGTCTGGCCCTCCTGGAAAAATTGGCGGCTTTTTACCAGACAGACCTGCATCAATGGTTTACTGAATGAGCGCAGGCGAACTCGTCCTACGACTATACTCGTAGGACGAATGCGACCTCATATCCGCGCTTACGCCACCGGCTTTTCCGGCGCCGGGGCGCTCGCATGAAAATCGGCGTGCACCCGGCCCGCGTAATTATTCAGCAACGCCAGCACGCGCTCATACGACGGCGACTGCACAATGACGCCCATGTGGTGGGCTTTGTTGTACATGCGCCACACCACTTCCGGGTCGTCGAACACACCACCGTCGGGCCATTGCTGGCGGGTGAGGGATATGAGCACGCCGGCGTATTCCTGGCGCACCGGCGGCAGTTGGTACGGCTGGCCCATGGCCGTGGCTGCCTCGAGCCGCGCCCACTCGTACCAGATGTTGATGCCGGAGGAGGCCTCCACCATGTCGGCCACGTTGGCGCCGCCCACCCGGGCCGAAGTTTCGAGGAAATAATACTCGCCGTCTTCGTGGCAGCGGATGAACTCGCAGTGGCTGGCGCCGTGCACATAGCCGAAGGCTTTTTTTACCTGGGTGTTGAGCTTAAGGAGCGCCTTGTCGGCTTTGGAGCCAAACGGCTCGGTAATGCTGCGGAAAATACCCCCGTCGTGGGTGACCTCGAAAGGCGTGGCGAGGTAGCGGGAGGTGCGCGCAAAGATCACGTCTCCCTGGAAGGTGAGTGCATCCACATGGTACACGTCGCCGGGTTTGAACTGCTCGATCAAAAAGTGGTGGCGCCGGGGGCCCAGGTAGTCGAGGTGGCCCCACACCTCCTCAGGCGTATGCGCTTTTTTCATGCCGGTGGAAGCCGCCTGTCCGCGGGGTTTGATGATCCACGGCCCGGGGTTGGTCGCGAGAAAGTAGTTGATGGCCTCATCGTTGAACAGGGGGGAGAAGCCGGGCACCCGAATGCCGTGGTCGCGGGCTTCCACGCGCATGGAGAGCTTGTCGCGGAAGTGCCGCGCCGTGCTTTGCCCCATGCCCGGAATGCGGAAGTGTTCGCGCAGTTCGGCGCCTTTCTCTACGTCGAAGTCGTCGAGGGCCACAATGCGGTCTATGCGCTTGGTGCGCATCAGCCAGGCCATACCCTCGATCACGTCGGGCATGTGCCAGTTGTCCTCTTCGTCCTGCTGCACGTAAAAGATGTCGTCCAGCGCCTCGCGGGCCCAGTCCTTGTGCTCCAGATTTTTGGAGGTGATCAGGTAGACCGTGCAGCCGGAGGCTTTCAGGCCGCGCAAAAACTCGTTTCCTTTAAAATAGGAGGCAATGCATAAAAAGGCCGGAGCGGTATCCATGGTTTAATCGTTACGTTTTCTGATGTTTTTTCTTGGCTGCGGGGAAGAGGATGTTGTTCAGGATAAGGCGGTACCCGGGCGAATTGGGGTGCAGGGCAAGGTCGGTGGGCGGATCGCCGACGAAGTGCCGGTAGTCTTCGGGGTCGTGGCCCCCGTAGAACGTCCAGAATCCGTTGCCCAGGTTGTTGTGAATGTAGCGCACTTCCCCGGCGGGTTTGTTTTCGCCCATGATGAGCACATTGGGCTTCACCGTACTTTTGACGAAGGCAGTGCTTTGGCCCATAAACCCTTTGACCGTTCGGGTGTGGTTCTGGGTGAGCATGGTGGGCACCGGATCCCACTTGGCCGAAAAATCAAACAGGGTGAAATAATCCTGCTCGGGCATCACATTCCGACCCATGTTGTGGTCGATGGTCGAGTGCTCGTACGTCAGCGGGTCTTTGACGAGCTGAAAATTGTGAAAGGCGAACGTCTTGTTGAAGTTGAGCTTTTGCTGGGCGTTGGGGTCGGCCGGATCGCCGTCGTAAATCTGCGCGCAGATGTCCACCCCTTCGGCAGCCAGCGCGATGTCGTACGTGTCGGTGGCCGAACACATGGCGAACATAAAGCCGCCGCCGGCGACGAATTCGGCGATTTTTTGGGCAACGGCCAGTTTGAGGTGGCTGACCTTGGAAAAACCGTTCTCCCGCGCCAGGTTTTCCATCATGCGCACGTGGTCGCGATACCACGGCTGGGCGCTGTAGGAAGAGTAGAATTTGCCGTACTGGCCGGTAAAGTCTTCGTGGTGCAGGTGCAGCCAGTCGTACTCGAGCAGTTTGCCTTGCAGCACCTCGGTGTCGTAAACGATGTCGTAAGGAATTTCGGCGTAGGTGAGCACAAGGGTCACCGCGTCGTCCCAGGGTTGAATGGTTTCGCCCTTCTCGTTTTTATCGGGTGTGTACACGGCGATTTTGGGCGCTTTTTCGAGCTTGATGACGTCCATATTGATCTCCGGATTCAGGATATCATTCTGGATGGCGGCAAACTGCGCGTCGGCGATGACCTCAAAGCTCACGTTGCGCGTTTTGCACTCTTTTTCAAAAGTGGGCGTGTAGGGGAAGGCAAAACTGCCGCCCCGGTAGTTCAATAGCCAGTACGCTTCCACCCCTTGTTCGAGCACCCAGTAGGTGATGCCATACGCTTTGAGGTGGTCGCGCTGGCCTTTTTCGTCCATCGGCAGCAAAATATAGGACGCCTGCAGCTGCCCGAAGGCCATGCCGAGCAGGCAAAAAAGGAACAGAATCTTTTTCATGGGAGCAAATATTGAAAAACGGAGGTAAATGTAACGAAAAAATGTGCTTGGGTGTTTTCGTCCTACGAGTAAACTCTGCCCATTACACACAAGTTCTTTGAAATCTTAGCATGTCGAGAATTGACGGCGTGTTTAGGTGAACATTTGTAATAGCTAACCGCAGATCAAGGGTTTTGCGGTTAGCTATTACAAATGTTCGACCTCTCCAAGGTCGTAAAAACGTTGATACTGCACCATTCTACAAAGGTTTGACCTCTCCGAGGTCATTCTGTTGAGGTTGTTTCTGATAACCTTTTTAGCACCTCGGAGAGGTGCGGCATTTGTAGAATTGTTCGTTAGCAAAGTTTTACGACCTCGGAGAGGTCGTGCGTTTGTTGCGTTCAAGCAGCTAAATGTTTAATAACCATATAATAACAAAAATCGCTCAAAAGATTCTGTCTGCCTCGACATCTCTACCATTTCAATAAACTTGTGTGTAATGGACAGAGTAAACTCGTAGGACGAATTCCGCAATCCCTATCTTTACCCGCCCATGTGCGCTCGACTCATCCTGTTAGCCTTACTGTTTTTACCCCGTCCGGCCCTCACCCAGTCACCGGCCGACAGCCTCCTGCAGCTGCTGGCTACGGCCCCTGCCGACACCCACCGGGTGACCCTGCTGGTCGATTTGGCTTGGGAAATCAACGAAACCGGGACCGACGAGGCCGACGCCCGTCTGCAGGAGGCGCTTGCCCTGGCCCGGCGCCTGAAATTTTCCCGCGGCGAGGCGGCCGCACTCAACGGGCTGGGCATTGTCGAAGAAATCCGCGGCAACATGTCCCAGGCCGAGCAGCACTACCGGGAGGCCTTGCGCATCCGCCGCGCCCTGGACGACAAGCGCGACATCGCCTCCACGCTCAACAACCTGGGCATCCTCAGCGAATGGAACGGCGATTTTGTGCAGGCGCTGAAGTACCACCGGGAGAATTTCAGCATCATGGAGGAACTCGGCGACTCCCTGCGCATGGCCCGCGCTCAGGAGAACATCGCTGGCGCCTACCTGGAATCGGGGGAGTACCCCGAAGCGCAAATCGCCCTAAACAGCGCACGGGCCATTTATGAAAAACGGCAGGACGACAATGTGGCGCAGGTGTACACCAAGCTCGGACACATCCACTTTGAGCTTGATCGCTACGAAGAGGCGTACAACTGGTACGCCAAGTCGCTCCGCCTGCGGGAAAACCGCGACGATCCGGTGGGGCTCGCCCTGGCGCTGAACGACTTCGCCAATGCCCTCGACGAGCTGGACTCCTCGCAGACCGCCCTGTCGTTTTACCTGCGCTCCCTCGACCTGTGGACGGAGCTGAACGACTCCCTGCGCATGGCCCAATTGTACACCAACCTGGGCGATGCGCACAAGCACCTAAAAAACTTTAACCAGGCATTGGAATACCTGACCATCGCCGAAAAAATATACGTTGCGCACGAGGATACTCCCGGGCTCATGGAGGTCTACAATTCCCGGGGGGACGTTTTGCGGCGCCTGAAACGCTACGAGGAAGCGTTTGCGATGACCCGAAAGTATTACGACATCGCCCAAGCCATCAATGACGAAAAATACATCCAGCGCGCCTACAAGGACCTTGCAGCGCTGTACGCCGCCGTGGGCGATTTTGAGCAGGCGTACCGGCACCGCATATCGTACGACGAGTTTCGGTACGCCCGCCTCGACGAGCAGATGAGCCGCAGCTTCGCCCGCGGGGAGGCGCTGTACGCCGATCAGTTTGTGCGCGACAGCGTCAAACAGCAGCGACTGCTGCTCCGGCAGAATGCGGCGGAGATCGCCCAGAAGACCCTGCGCATGCAGCTGTTGCTCGCCGGCGCCCTGGCCCTGGCCCTGCTGGTGGCGCTTTTATACAACCGGAACCGGCTGCGCAGAAAGGCCAACCAACAGTTGTCCGCTCAAAACGAGATCATTCAAAAAGAGCGCGAACGCGCCGACGCCCTGCTGCGCAACATCCTGCCCCAGTCGACCGCTCAGGAACTGAAAGAAAAAAACCGCGTGTTGCCGGTGCGCTACGACTCGGTCACGGTGCTGTTCACCGACTTTGTGGGTTTCACCCGGATCGCAGAGCACATGACGCCCGAAGCGCTTGTTGCCGAACTCGACCGCTGTTTCCGGCTTTTCGACGCCATCGCAGCCGCCCACCGGCTGGAAAAAATAAAGACCATTGGCGATGCGTACATGTGCGCCGGCGGATTACCCGAGCCCAACAATACCCATGCGGAAGACGCAGTGTCTGCTGCGCTGGTCATGCAGGCCGAACTAGAGCGGCTCATGCTCGAAAACCGCGCCGCCGGCAAACCGGAATTCGCCATGCGCATCGGCATCCACACGGGGCCCGTGGTGGCCGGGGTAGTGGGCATGCACAAATTTGCCTACGACATCTGGGGCGATGCCGTGAACACGGCCGCACGCATGGAACAGAGCGGAGAACTGGGCAGGGTGAACATATCTGCGGCAACCTGGGAGCGGGTCAAAGACCGGTTCCGGTGCACCTTCCGGGGCGAGATTGAGGCGAAGAACAAGGGGGAGCTGGCGATGTATTTTGTGGAGGGAAATATCCACTGAACGGGCACTAAAACGGCATAAACATGTATCCCACTATTTTTTCCTCCCTTTCTTCACCCCCGGCCGGTTCTCCCCCTCCAGCAGACACACGCTCAACGGCGGAAGGGTAAGCGTCACTGAATGGGTTTTTCCGTGCGAAGGGGTGTCGGTGGCTGTTGCCAGGCCGTTGCACTGTCCTTTACCGCCAAACGGTTCCGCATCGCTGCACAATACTTCCCGCCAGGGGCCGCCATAGGGCACACCCAGCGTGTAGTTTTCTAGCAAAGATTCGCTGAAGTGGCACACGACAAGCAGCATAGGGTCGGTGTCGCGCCCTTTTCTGATAAACGCAACCACCGAATTCCGGGTGTCGTCGCCAGCCACCCACTCGAAACCTTCGGGGGAGAACTGGCTCCACCACAGGGCCGGCCGGGAAGTGTACAGCGTGTTGAGCGCGCGCACCCACTCCTGGATGCCCTGATGGAAGCTGTACTGCAGCAGATCCCACACCACGCCGCGGTCGTGGCTCCATTCGGTGCTTTGGGCAATTTCGCCGCCCATAAAGAGCAACTTGGTGCCGGGGTGCATCCATTGCAGGCCGAACAAGGCGCGCAGGTTGGCGAACTTGTCCGCTTCCGAGCCGGGCATTTTATACAACAGGGACGCCTTTCCGTGCACCACCTCGTCGTGGCTGAGCGGCAGCATAAAGCGTTCGGAATACATGTACACCGTAGAAAAGGTGATCTCGCTCTGGTGCCAGGGTCGGTGCATGGGTTGGCGCTTGAAGTATTGCAGTGCGTCGTGCATCCAGCCCATCATCCACTTCTGGTGAAAACCCAGTCCGCCGTCCTTGACGGCATGGCTCACACCGGCAAAGGAGGTGCTCTCTTCGGCGATCGTTTCCACGCCCGGGTAATACTCGTTGACGGCGGTGTTGAAATCCTTGAAAAAGGAAATGGCTTCAAGGTTCTCCCGCCCGCCGTGGATGTTGGGTATCCACTCGCCCTCTTTGCGGGAGTAGTCGTGGTACAGCATGGAGGCTACGGCGTCTACCCGCAGGCCGTCGATGTGGAAGTGTTCCAGCCAGTACAAAGCCGAGCTGATGAGAAAGGAGCGCACCTCGTTGCGTCCGTAATCGAACACGTAACTGTTCCAGTCGGGGTGGAAACCGCGTCGGGGGTCGGCGTATTCATAGAGGTGGGTGCCGTCGAACAGGTATAGGCCGTGGATGTCGCCGGGAAAGTGGGAAGGCACCCAGTCGAGGATCACGCCTATGCCGGCCTGGTGAAAGGCGTCGATGAGGGACATGAGGTCTTCGGGCGATCCGAAGCGGCCGGTGGGCGCAAAAAAACCGGTGATCTGATAGCCCCAGGAGGGAAAATACGGGTGTTCCATAAAGGGCATGAACTCCACGTGGGTGAACCCCATGTCCTTGACGTAGGGCACCAACTCGACGGCCAGTTCGCGGTAATTCAGGGAACGGTTGCCCTCGGTGGGCAATTTTTTCCACGAACCGAGGTGCACTTCGTACACCGACCAGGGCTTGGGGGTGTCTTGTTTTTTGGCGCGCGCCTTCATCCAGTCGCCGTCGGCCCACCGGTATTCGGGCTGGTACACCATAGAGGCGGTTTGGGGCGGCGTTTCCCACCGGCGGGCGTAGGGGTCGCCCTTGTCCAGGCCAAACCCGTCGTAGGTGGTGACGTGGTACTTGTACGCCGCGCTGGCAACCACGCCGGGAATGAAACCTTCCCAAATGCCGCTCTTGTCCCACCGGGGCAACAAAACGTGGCTTTCGGTATTCCAGCTGTTGAACGAACCCACCACCGACACCCGGCGCGCGTGGGGCGCCCAAACGGCGAAGTAGACACCGGCGCGCCGGTTGTGCACCATCGGGTGGCTGCCCAATTTCTGGTATAAACGGTAGTGTTTGCCTGATTGGAACAGGGAAATGTCGTAATCGCTTAGGAGCGAGTGGGCAATCACGGGGTTCTTCATGGCGGTACGTACAATTTTGCCCAAAGTAACTTATTTCAGGTGAAGAAATGAAAAAAAATATCCCTTGGCACAGTTTTGGGTACAGGGAACTTGATTTCTAATCCACTTCACCAAACATTGAGAGCAATCATCTATGGACGCACCACGACACGTCGATTACCTGCGCGCCTTCCCTTTTTCCGCCACGTTGACCCCACAGGAAATTGAGCAAATGGCCTCGGCCGCCGAATGGCGGACCGCACCCAAACATGCCATGATTTATCTGGCCGACTCCCCGAGCGATTCGGTTTTTCTGTTGGTAAAGGGCTCGGTCAAGATCGGTATTTACTCTCCCGACGGTCGGGAGATCATCAAAAGCATCCAGCACCCGTACGACCTGTTTGGCGAACTGGGCTTATCCGGCGAATTGCGCCGCAACGAATTTGCCTGCGCAATGAACCAGGAAATCTTTTACCTGTCGGTGCCGGTAGGCGTATTCCAGCACGTTATGCAAAATAACTTTGCCTTTGCGCAACAAATCATGGAACAGATGGGCGACCGCCTGCGTCGCGCCGAGCGTCAATGGGAGTCTTTAATTCTCAAAGATGTGCGTTCCCGTATCGTTGAGTTCCTGAAAGAGAGCGCGGGCCGCCGCGGTCGCCAGGTGGGATACGAAACCCTGGTCAAGCATGGTCTGACCCAGCAGGACATCGCCAACCTCGTGGGCGCCAGCCGTCAAACCGTCACTGCCGTACTCAACGAACTCAAAAAATCCAACCTGATCTATTTCAACCGAAGTACAATCCTGATCCGGGATTTGGAAAAATTAACCTGAGCAGCGCTTTTTACCCGTCCGTGCTCAGAATTTTGATTTCCACCCGCTGATTTTTATTGCGGCCTTCGACGGAGTCATTGGAAGTGACAGGCTGTTTCCAGCCGTAGCCTTTGTATTGCACCCTGCCGGAGGGTATGCCCTGGTCGATTAGCCAGTCCGCAACTGCCTTTGCGCGGTTGGTGGAGAGTTCTACTGCGAAGGACTCTGCCGCCCAGTTGTTGGTGTGGCCGCCGATTTCCACTACGACCCTGGGGTTGTTTTTCAGGAACTTCAAAACGCTTTGCAAGGCTTCTTCCGACTCCGGTTTGATTTCGAATTGATTCGCCTCGAAGTACAACTTGTCGATCCGGATGATGTCGCCCTTTTTGGGGACGCTTTTCGCGGTGGACGCTGTGCTGGTGGCGCCCGACTTGCCCGTTGGTGTTGAAGGGTTGGCGGACGTGCCGGTTTTTCCCGATGAGGTTCCCGTGGGACGGCTGCCTGCGGTGCCCGAAGAGGTTGGCTTGGGCGTACCCGTCATAGCAACCGGGTTACAGTCCAGTTCCTGGATCGGTGTCAGGTTATCGAGCAAAATGTTGCCGTTGTAAGCGAAAAGAGTGGGCTGCATGTAATAGGCCTCGAAAAGCAGGTGGGTGTAGCTGCCGTTTTTAGGCGCCAGCCGCACCGGCGTGGTTAGCCAGCGATCGTGTGTCACTTCCGCCGACTGGTACAGGAGCTCCTTTTTGTCGCAAAACCCGTAACCGCCCCAGATGAGCAAGCGGCAGGGCCGGGTGTAGTTGGCCTGCTGGCCGGTGGTTTTGCTGGCACTGACGTAAATTTCCGATCGGCAAATGTCGACCGTGAAGTCGTAACAATGGTTCACCGCAATGGGTTTGCTCAGGCGCTGGGCCACGGCCTCCCACGTATCGTTGTCGCGCACGACCAATCCCAGGTAGGTGTCGCCGTGCTTGGGTGGTTTGTTCACGGAGTAGAAGCCGGGCTGGACGTCGGGGGGGGTTTCGCCCGTTTTGCCGCAATCGTACCAGCCCACCGGAGCGTCTCCGCTTTTGGGCAAATCTTCGAACGAAGGGTTGACAAAATGAATCACATCGCCTTGCGCGCCCAGGTAAAGCGGCGCAAGCGACAAAAGAGGGAGGGCTCTCCAAAAACGCAGTCTGTCCATGAAAAACAGCATTTAGACTTCAAGTGCATCATCAGCATACCTGAAATAGTATATCAAGATGATGCTGTGGAACAATTTCCACACCAAGTAACGCAATAAAAACACCGAATAATGTCTTTGGTTGCTTATTTAAACGCTTCCAGCCCGGTTATGTCGTGTCCGGTAATCAGCAAATGAATGTCGTGCGTACCTTCGTAGGTGAGCACCGTTTCCAGGTTCATCATGTGGCGCATGATGGGGTATTCGTTGGTGATGCCCATGCCGCCATGGATCTGCCGGGCCTCGCGGGACACTTCGAGGGCCATTTGCACGTTGTTGCGTTTGGCCATGGAAATCTGGGCGGGAGTTGCTTTTCCTTCATTGGCCAGCGTGCCGAGCCGCCAGGCCAGCAGTTGGGCTTTGGTGATCTCGGTGATCATCTCGGCCAGTTTTTTTTGCGTCAGCTGGAATGCGGCGATGGGTTTGCCGAACTGCTCGCGCTCCTTGGCGTAGCGCAGGGCGGAGTCGTAGCAATCGAGCGCAGCGCCGATAACACCCCAGGCGATGCCGTAGCGGGCTTTGGAAAGACACGTCAACGGGCCGCGCATGCTGGCCACTTCGGGCAATACATTCTTTTTGGGCACGCGCACGTCTTCGAACACCAGTTCGCCGGTGATGGAGGCGCGCAGCGACCACTTTCCGTGTATTTCGGGTGCAGAAAAGCCTTTCATGCCTTTCTCAACGATGAGCCCGCGGATTTTACCCGCTTCGTCGCGCGCCCACACCACCGCGATATCCGCTACAGGTGAGTTGGTGATCCACATTTTGGCGCCGTTGAGGATGTAGGCGTCGCCGTCGTCGCGGATGTTGGTGGTCATGCCGGAGGGGTTCGATCCGTGATCGGGCTCCGTCAGGCCGAAACACCCGATGAACTCACCGCTGGCCAGCTTGGGCAGGTAGTGGCGGCGCTGCTCTTCGGAGCCGAACTTGTAAATGGGGTACATCACCAGCGAGCCTTGCACGGAGGCCATGGAGCGCACGCCCGAATCGCCGCGTTCCAGCTCCTGCATGATGACACCGTAGGCGATCTCGTCCATGCCGCCACAACCGTATTCGGCGGGCAGGGAAGGGCCAAACGCGCCAATGCCGGCGAGCCCTTTAAACAGTTGGGTGGGGCATTCGGCGCGGTTGGCGTAATCTTCGATGATCGGGCTGACCTCCGATTTGACCCACTCGCGAACGGCATCCCGGGCGAGGAGGTGCTCCGGGGTGAGCAGGTCGTCTACGTTGTAATAATCGTGGTACTGAAACCGGTCTTCGCGCGCGGTGCGCGGCTGGTGGGCGGAGGATGCGCCGTTTTCGTGTATCTGGGTCTGCATAGCTTGACGTTGCCTTTAAATTCCTGCAAAAGTAACAAAAGACTTCGATATGGGTTTTGGTATGCGGGCAGTTTGCCGGCTACCATTCCCATCCTTCCATGTCCTCCAGCGGCCGGGTTTGCACGTTGCGTTTGGTGGACATGCGCTGTTTTTGGCGCTCGAGCACCAGGCGCGCCAGGCCAACGTTGACGGGTTCTTCGGCGCCGGGCAGCATCACCGGTCGTATTTTAGACTCCAGCACGTCCAGCCGGTACAACAAACTCATCAGGTATTCGGGCTGCGTTTCCAGCATTTCACCGATCCGGCGGGCCAGCAGGTCCAGCAGCGCCGCCTCGTCGGCGGGCATTTCGGCCTCGCCGACTTCGAAGGACTGGCGCAACAGCGCATTCGTTTCTGATACAAATTTGTCTTCCAATGGCGCAAATATCTGAAAAAATGGGCGTTGTTCGCACGTAATGATGGCACAGCAAAATGTTGCGGCGAATATCGCCTGTTCCGCGCCTATCCTTCCTCGCGCCGGAACACCTTCGCCATGCGGATGCCCCTTTTTTCGAACTCGCTGCGCAGGGACTCGTACATGAAATCGACGGTGGACAGGTAGTGGGCGCCGGTGGTCCACCAGGCGATGTCCACTTTCATGTCGTCGCGGGTCATTTCGGTCACGGCAACTTCCGAAGTTCGGTTTTCCAGGCGCCAGGGGTTGTGCAGTTCTGCGGCGGCGGCGGCCTCCCGGAGTTGTTCGAGCGGCGTTTGGGCGTCCACCAGCAGGTTGATCTCCGCCTGCACCTCGCCGAGATGGGCCATGTTCTCGATGAGGCCTTCGGTCATTTTGCCGTTGGGCACTATGAGTCGTATGCCGTGTTCGGTGATTAAAAGGGTGTTGAAAATGTTGATCTCCTCTACCCGGCCGAGGCGATCCTCCACGCGCACCCAGTCGCCGACCCGATAAGGGCGCATCATGAGGATCAGTATTCCGGAGGCGAAGTTGCCCAGGCTGCCCTGCAAAGCCAACCCGACGGAGAAGGCCAGCGCTGAAAAAACGGCGATGAAAGAGGTGGTCTCCAGGCCCACCTGGCCGGCCACCACCAGCACGAGGCCGATCTTGAGCAGGATGTCGATCAGGGAGGTCAGGAAGGGCCGCAGACTGTCGTCCACCTGCCGGCTTTTGAGAAAAGTGCTGAAAACATCGGTCGCTTTGCGAATGACCCAGAACCCCACGACCAGCAGTAAAAGTGCCGACGCGAGTTTGGGGCCGTAGGTCCAGGCAAAGTCCAGGAAGCGATCCATGTACGTTTTGGTCTCCATTGGGCGTTTATATGTTTGATTTGGACGGTTAATGTTGCACGTTGGGCGAAAACCGCGCAAAGTTGACATGGCTTTTCACTTTTTCAGATCACTTTTGCAAACTTTATTTTGCTACCCACATTTGCTTCTTTTATGAGACAATTATTTCCAGTTTTCCTGCTGCTCTTGCTCGCCGCGACTGCATGCAACCGCAAAGCAGCGTCCGGAACCTCCTCCTCCCCAAACCCCGTTGATGAACCCACCCAGTGGGATGAGATGGGCAAACCCGTGATCGGCGACGAAGAGGAGATGGAAAATTACGTGTTCGAGCCTCCGGTCATCGAACCCCAGAACGATCCGGCGCCCGATACCCTGCCCGTTTACAACGCCTCCAACACCTTTGTGCACGACCTGCTGCACACCAAACTCGAACTGTCGTTCGACTGGACCCAAAAACGCGTAAACGGCACCGCCACCCTCACCCTCAAGCCCTGGTTCTACGCGACGGACAGCCTGACGCTGGACGCGAAAAACTTCGACATCCACAGCGTGACCTTCCAGGGCTCGAAAACGCCGCTGACCTACCGCTACGACAAAGAACAACTGACCGTGTACCTCGGTAAAGCCTTGACCCGTAACGACACGTTCGCCGTCGTCATCAATTACACGGCCAAACCCGAGGAGCGCGAAGCCATTGGCGGCTCCAGCGCCATCACCAGCGACAAGGGCCTGTTTTTTATCAACGCCGACGGCGCCGACCCCGACAAGCCCCGGCAAATATGGACCCAGGGCGAAACGGAAAACAACTCTTGCTGGTTTCCTACCATTGACAAGCCCAACGAGCGCTGCACCCAGGAGGTGTACCTTACCGTGGACAACCGGTACAAAACACTGTCCAACGGCGTGCTCGCTTCCTCCAAAAAGAACGCCGACGGCACGCGCACCGACTACTGGAAAATGACCAAGCCCCACGCGCCCTACCTCTTCATGCTCGCCATCGGTGAATTCGCCGTGGTGAAAGACAAATGGCGCGGCATCGACGTGGAATACTACGTGGAGCCCAAGTACGAGCCCCATGCACGCGACATCTATCCCTACACCACCGAGATGCTCGAGTTTTTCTCCAATAAGCTCGGCTATGCCTACCCCTGGTCGAAGTACAGCCAGGTGGTGGTGCGCGACTACGTGAGCGGCGCCATGGAAAACACCACTGCCGTCATCTTCGGGGAGTTTATGCAAAAAACAAAACGCGAGCTGCTGGACGACCACTGGACAAACGAGAAGGTCGTGGCGCACGAAATGTTCCACCACTGGTTCGGCGATCTGGTGACCACCGAAAACTGGGCCAACCTTACCCTGAACGAGGGCTTTGCCAACTACTCCGAGTACCTGTGGCTCGAACACAAATACGGTCGCGACGAGGCCGACTACCACGAGATAAACGAGCAGCAGGGGTACTTCTTCAGCGCTGCCGACGGGGGCCACCCCCTCATTCACTTCGGCTACGAAAACCGGGAGGATATGTTCGACGGCCACTCCTACAACAAAGGCGGAGCAACCCTGCACATGCTGCGCAGCTATGTGGGCGACGACGCCTTCTTCACCGCGCTCAGCCGCTACCTGAAAAAACACGAATACACCGACGTGGAAGCCCACGAACTGCGGCTGGCTTTTGAAGACGTCACCGGGCAAGACCTGAACTGGTTCTTCAACCAGTGGTTTTTCAAGGCAGGCACCCCCAGCCTGGACATCAACTACAACTACGACGAAGCGGCGCGCGCCATGCGGGTCACCATCGAGCAAAACCAGGAGCCAGCTGACGACCTGCCTGCCATTTACGAACTGCCCCTGGCCGTGGACCTCTACGACGCCTCCGGCAAAGCCCGGCGCGAATACATTCGCGTGACCAAGCGCAGTCAGACGTTTTCTTTTGCTGCCGACACCAGGCCGGCTTTTGTGAATGTGGATGCCCACAAGACGCTGCTTTGCAACAAGGTAGACAATCATACGCCCGAAGAGTGGGCCTTCATCTACCGCCACGGCCCGTTGTTCATGGATCGCTTCGAAGCGCTGCAGAACCTGTCCGGTACCGAATTGGATGGCACACTGACCCTGGAAGCGCTCAAAGACAAGAGCCGCCACATCCGCCAGGTGGCGCTGAGCAGCGTCGACTTGAACAATCCGGAGCACGCTGCCGCCGTGGTGCGCATTGCCGAAAGCGATCCGGATCCGGAGGCCCGCTCGTACGCCATCAGCCTGCTGGGTGAAACGGGAGACAAACAATACGCCGCCCTGTTGCGAAAAGGCATTTCCGAAACCCAGCCGTACAGTGTGGTTGGCGCCTCTCTGACGGCCCTGGCCAACGTAGACGCGGAAGCCGCCACGGCCGCCGCCGTCACCCTGCAGAACGACGACAGCGACGCCATCGCCATGGCCCTGGCGGAGATGTACGCCGCCAACCCGAATGTCGCGCAGGTACCCTACTTCGAAAAACAAATCGCCAAGGCGGACCAGATGGCTGCTTTCGCGATTTTTGGTCAGTACAGCACGTTCATCATTGGGCTCGAAGACCCCTCCGCCACCACGCGCGCCACCGCCAACCTGAAAGGCATCTCCATGGACATGGCCACCAGCCAATGGCGGCGATTCGCCTCCACCAAAGCCTTGGCCGACATGCGCAACCACTACAAGCAAGCCGGAGACAACACCCAGGCCGATGCCCTCGCCCAACTGGTGGAGGAAATCAAAGAAAAAGAGACAGATCCTACCCTGAAGATGTATTACGACATGTTTTAGGGCTGTCGGCTATCGGCTTTCGGCTATCGGTAGTCGGCTGTCGGTAGTCGGCTATCGGTAGTCGGCCATCGGTAATCGGCTACCGACTACCGAAAGCCGACGGCCGACAACCGAAAGCCGACTACCGACGGCCGACAACCGAAAGCCGACTACCGACTACCGAAAGCCGACTACCGCAATACACTTCAACTCAATCGCAATAGGCGTAGGCAGGCTATCGATCCCCACGGTAGTTCGGCAGGGCTGGTTGTCCTTAAAGTATTCGGCGTAAATGCGGTTATAGGTGTTGAAGTCGCGCTGCATATCGGTCAGGAAAACCGTGACGTCTACCAAATCTTCCCATCGTGCGCCGGAGGCTTCCAGCACGGCGCGCACGTTTTGAAAGACGGAGTGGCACTGCGCTTCAAAATCGAAGGCCGTAAAATTTCCGGCGGGGCTGCGCTCCAGCCCCGGCACGCCGTCCGTTTTAGGGTCGCGCGGGCCGATGCCGGAGAGGAACAGAAGGTTGCCCACGCGGCGGGCGTGGGGGTAGAGGCCTACGGGCTTGGGGGCGGAGTCGGTGTCGATTCTTTCCATGGGTATGTGGGCGTGTGATATGGTTATTTGATGATCAAAGGTGAGGCTTTTAGAGGGATAACTGCCTGGTGTTTAGTTGAAATTATAGAAACGACGAACACCCAATGCACATAATTTTTAGCCAACCCTCAAAACCGATACACCCACCGTACCCCATCCCCGGTAAACCCGATCTCCGAGCGCTCCAAAAACGGCTTGAGTTCCGGCTCCAGATTGCGGTGGTGCAGCCAGGCGCCCAGGTCGAACACCATCAGAAAGGCGCCCTGCAGCACGATGGAGCGCCCGAAGCCTTTCCACTGTTCGGCGTTTTTCGAAGTTGTTTTGGCCTTTTCCTGCATCCACAGGCCGGCCATGATGTACCCTGCGTCGAGGCCTGCGTTGAACAGGAACAGTTTCTGGATTTTATGGTGCTCCAGGCTGGTCTGGTACAAATCGAAGGCGGCCGGGTCGGTGTGCGCAGCCGTCCAAAGTCCGGCAGTAGCCAAGCCCAGGTTGACCACTCCCCAGCCCAGGTTCATCTGGTGAAACGCCTTGTCGGCCCCGTTGCTCCGGCCCATGCCGATGGCGCCCACGGCGATGTTGGCCGCGCCCCAGGCGCCCAGCACCCACATGCTCTGCTCGGTGCGGTGCAGGCGTTTTTGGTTGAATGCGAGCAGGTCGTCCGACTGGGCGGAGAGGTATGCGCTTAGCAGGAGAAAAACCGGGAAAAGGAAAATTTTATTCGTCCTACGAGTATAGTCGTAGGACGAATGCGGATTCGAAATTTTATTTTGCATTTTTCTTTTTTTATTGGTTCGGGTCTGATGCAAGTAACGGCAAAAACGCGCTCCGCGTTGAAATTTTATTCGTCCTACGAGTATAGTCGTAGGACGAGTAGTGCCACCAACTAAAACCAGGAAAGTCCCTTTTTGGTTAAAAGAAAGTATGGATTCCGTCCACCTTATCTGGTTCAAGCGCGACCTGCGGCTGACCGACCACGCCAGCATTGCCGCCGCCGCGATGCAGGGCGCACGTGCCCTCTTTTTGTACGCGTTCGAGCCTTCACTGATGGCACTTCCGGAGTACGATGAGCGGCACGGGCAATTCATTTACCAGGCCCTGGAAGACCTGCGGCATCGGTTGCGCGCACGAGGCCATGAACTGATCGTTGCCTGCGGAGAAATGGTGCCGCTGCTGGAAAACATCCACCAGCAGATGCCCATCGGCACGCTGCACAGCCACCAGGAAACTGGCCTGTATGCCACGTTTATGCGCGATAAAGCGGTGGGCCGCTGGTGCCGCGGGAACGGCGTTGCGTGGCAGGAGTACCCGCAAGACGCCGTCGTCCGGGGCATACGCAGCCGCGCAGGTTGGCCGGAGCGTTTTCAGGAGTCCATGCTGTCGCCGACGACGGAGCCCGACTGGTCGCGCCTGAAACCGGCACAACTGCCCACCGGCTTGTGCCGCCTGCTCGAAGCGCCTTCCTTGCCCGCTCATCTCTCCGGCGTGTACGCCAACCGGCAGCCGGGCGGCGAGATGGCAGCCCGGCGTTACCTGCACAGTTTTTCAGTCGACAGGGCGAAGCACTACAGCCGCCACATTTCTAAGCCCGCCGAGAGCCGCCGCTCGTGCAGCCGTTTGTCGCCCTACCTGGCCTTCGGATGCCTGTCGGCCCGGCAAGTGTGGCAGGCTGCGGAAAACGTCAGGCCGGGCACGCCGCTGGCCACCCAACTCCACCGCTTTCAGAGCCGTGTGCGATGGCGCAGCCACTTCATTCAGAAGCTGGAAAGCGACTACCGTATAGAGTGGGAAGACACAAACCGTCGCTTTGAAGGGCTGCCCCGCCGGCAGGATGAATCCGTTTTTATCGCCTGGCATACCGGACATACAGGCTACCCGATGGTCGACGCCTGTATGCGTTGCCTGAACGCTACCGGGTACCTCAACTTCCGTATGCGCGCCATGTTGGCCACGTTTTGGAGCTTTACCCTGTGGCAGGACTGGCGCATCGGCGCGCGTTACCTGGCCAAAGTGTTCCTGGACTTCGAACCCGGCATACATTATCCGCAGTGGCAAATGCAGTCGGGCGTCACCGGATACCACACCCTGCGCATTTACAACCCTGCCACCCAGTGCGTAAAACACGACCCCGAAGGCAGCTTTGTGCGCACCTGGGTGCCCGAACTGGCCCAGGTACCCGCTCCGCTGATTTATGAACCCTGGAAAATGACGGCCCTGGACCAGGCCTGGTACCACTGCCGCATCGGAACAGACTACCCAGCCCCCATCGTACCGTTCGAAGAAGCCACTCGCTGGGCCAAAGAAACTTATTGGTCTTTCCGGCAAAACCTGGACAACAAGGGTAAAGTTGCCAGGAAAACAGACCTGGGGTGAAGATAAGCACGCCAAAACCCCAGTCGGAAGTTTGAAAAAAATTACGGTTAATCGCTTTCTGTCCGATATTTACGACCGGCTTCGGGCGCCTCGACGCCATACCAGGCCTTTTCGACTATGGAACAGCAAGACGATTCCCCAAGGACAACCGGTAGACCGCTTTTCCGATTCATTCGCTTTTGGTACGAGCGCCTGTCCCTGAGCGCGGACAAAGACAACGAGCAGGAGATCATCGATTCGATCAGCCGGAACGTGACTTTCAAAGGCGTAAACCTCTGGACGCTGGTCTTCGCCATATTTATCGCCTCTATCGGGTTGAACGTCAACTCGACGGCGGTGGTGATTGGCGCCATGCTCATCTCTCCGCTGATGGGGCCGATCGTCGGCATAGGCCTGGGCCTGGGCATCAACGATTTTGAATTGATCCGAAAGGCCGGGTTCAACCTGGGCATCGCGGTGATGGCCAGCGTGTTCACTTCTGCCCTGTATTTCTGGATTACACCGCTGAGCGACGACAGCTCCGAGTTGCTGGCGCGCACCTCCCCAACCATCTGGGATGTGCTGATCGCCTTTTTCGGCGGGCTGGCGGGCATGGTTGCCGCAGGGTCGAAAGGCAAGGGCAACGCGATCCCGGGGGTGGCCATCGCCACGGCGCTCATGCCGCCCTTGTGTACCGCCGGGTACGGGCTGGCCAGGTTGAACCCGACCTATTTCTTTGGCGCATTCTACCTTTTTTTCATCAACAGCGTGATGATCAGCCTGTCCACCCTGCTGATTGTGCGCCTCCTGAAGTTGCCCAAAAAAAGTTTGGTAGACGCCAGGCAAAGCCGGATATTGCGCAGAACCGTAGGGTTCATTGTGGTGCTGACTGTAGCCCCAAGCATTTATCTGGGGTACCGGATAGTTCGGGAGGCTATTTTCAACCGGGGTGTTCACCAGTTCATGCGCTACGAGATGAAATGGGAAAATACACAGATCATCACCGAGCGGCACCAGTATGTATATGGCGATACCTCCACCATTGAAGTGCTGCTCACCGGGGCTTCCGTCGAAGAACAGGAAATTGAAGCGATTTCCCGTAAATTACCGCAATACGGGCTGGACAGGACCCGGCTGGTCGTTTGGCAAGGAGCCCAGCAACAGTTTGTAGATGTAGACCGGATCAAAAACGAAGTCATTCAAGACCTTTACCGCCAAAACGCACAAATCCTGCAAGATCAGGAAGGAAAAATCCGGTTTTTGGAGGAACAACTGGCCGCACAGGTGAAACAACGGATTCCGGTGGAGGAAATCACCCGGGAGCTCTCGGCCATTTACCCGAATGTGCAGCGTCTGCACCTGGGGCGAGCCTCTGCCCATTCAGCTGTGGACAGCCTGCGCGATACCATCGGTGTCGCTGTCATCCGGGTGAAAGGCCAATTGAGCAGCAAGGATCAGCAACGCATGGCCGCCTGGCTGCAGGAACGAACCCGCCTGTCCCGCATGAAAATTGTGCTTGATCAATAATTTTGTTAATGTACAAGTTGTGGTCAGCTTTTCAGACAGCTACCGCCTGTGGGCGCCCGCCGAATTGCCACACGGGGTGCAAACATTGATCTACATCAACGATGAATTGGGTGAGGACGTCCGGCATTTGTTTGCCGACATCCGGCTGGTAGACTCCCTCGCCGTACCCATGGCCCGGGAGAGAGGTACCTGCGTTTATCTATGCCGGTCGCCTCAACAGGACATCCAGACTTTCTGGCGGGATCGCATCCGGACGGTCAGGGCAACCTTCAACCGGTAGCGATGTAAAGACAACAAAGGCTTAAAAACATGCCCATCCACAACGGTGCCTGGGCCAACATTCGACGACCGACAGCCGACAACCGACGACCGACAGCTTAAAAAACATGCCGCTCCGCGTGGTAACTCGACCGTACGAGCGGCCCGCTTTCCACGTAGGCAAACCCTTTGTCCATGCCCACTTCACGGTATTCAGCGAACAGGTCGGGATGAATGTACTCGGCGACGGCAAGGTGCATTTTGGTGGGTTGCAAATACTGACCGATGGTGAGAATGTCGCATCCGTGCGCCACCAAGTCGTCCATAATTTTAAAAACTTCCGTTTTATTTTCTCCCAGACCCACCATAATGCCGCTTTTGGTGCGTTTACCGTAGGCTTTGGTGCGTTGTATCTGCTCGAGGCTGCGTGTGTAACGGGCTTGTGGACGCACCTTCCGATACAGGCGCTCCACCGTTTCCATGTTGTGCGACACCACTTCCTGCCCGGCGGAGATCATGCGCTCCAGGGCTTCCCAGTTGGCTTTCACGTCGGGTATCAGCGTTTCGATGGTGGTTTCCGGGCTCCGCTCTTTTACCGCGCGCACGGTTTGGTACCAGATTTCAGCACCGCGGTCCTGAAGTTCGTCGCGGTTAACGGACGTAATTACGGCGTGTTTAACGCCCATGAGCCATATGGCTTCGGCCACACGCCGCGGCTCGTCTTCGTCGTATTCGTTGGGCCGGCCGGTTTTGACGGCACAAAAAGAGCAGGAGCGTGTGCACACATTGCCGAGGATCATAAAGGTAGCCGTTCCAGCCCCCCAGCATTCGCCCATATTCGGGCAGTTGCCGCTCTGGCAGATGGTATGCAGCTTGAAGTCGTCTACAATGCTGCGCACCTTGCGGTAGTTCTCGCCCATGGGCAGGCGCACCTTGAGCCACTCGGGTCGTTTGGGTCGGCCGGGTGCCGGTTCGGCAGGTATAACGGGTAGGTCTATCATGTTTGTCGGTCGCCGGTTGTTCACCTGTGGGGGTATACCTCGAAAACAGGCTATACGTCCAGGCGTTTATTTTCTCTTTCCGAGTTGCAAATTTATGAAGAAGTTGAAGAACACCTGATTGTTGTCTTCGATCACCATGATGGGCATCTCCCGTGAAAAAACGTCGATCATGGCGCCGATCTCAAGGGCTTTGACAAATTCGTCGAAGGCGCCCCAGTCGAGGTGCAGGGCGATGGAGGCGTGGAGCCCGGGCGCGAAGGCCATTTCGCCGAATCCTTTGGTGAATGCCGAGGCGCCGAGGATGCGCGTATTGTCCAGAAAAATATCCGCGTTTTCGGCGCTGTATTTCTCGTGCACGATCCGGCTGAGTCCGGGATTTTCGGGCGTCGGGCGCCGAAGGGCGAGGTAATAGGGTTTGAGCCCGCCCAGTACCGGCCCGGCGGCGTAACTGATGCCCACCGCTACGCCCCGGGTGCGCGCTTTTTCGGAGAAATACCGTTTGGCGCCCCAACCGATGCGCGCCACCAGGAGGTTGTTTTGCTTGCCGTAAATGTAGGGGCGAAAGGAGCGGCCCACGGAAGGGTCTGCGCTTTGACGCTTTTCCTTTTGGTGTTTGAGCTCACCTATGTTCCAAAAGAAATAGGTGGTCTTGTAATAAGTGCGCAGGCGACCGAATTCCATGCCGGGAGCAAAGCCCTTGTTGGTCGTAAGCTTGATGTTAAAGGCTGTCTCCCGGTTGTACACAATGCCGGCGCCTGAGGGGGGCGTGGAACTTGACTGAGCGCCGACCGCGCCGGCCAGCAACAGCATACACCCCAAATAAATGAACCTGAAAGCCATGCGCCAAATTTGTTCAAAATTAATTCATTCTGCTGAATTCGCAGAAAAAAAAAAGCGTCAAGCGTCGGATGAATAACGCAACATTAACCAAACAAACGATTCGCCTCCAGGTTTAGTGCCGCCCTGAAACAATCGGACAATTGCCGACAAACGATTTTTTATCAAATATCGCACAAAAAACCGTAGATTTGTGTCTTGTTAAAAAGCATTTATGCCCATAGACATAATTGCCATGCTGGTACTGGCCCTCGGCTTCTGGCACGGGTTCTCCCGCGGAATAATCAGTACGTTATTCAACATTCTCGCATACCTGTTTGGCTTCATCATTGCTTTTCGCATGACCTCGGTTGCCGTGGTTGTCCTGGAACGCGTTTTCAACACAGACAACCCGCTTATGCCCATCGCCGGGTTCCTCCTCAACCTCAGCGTGCTGTTTCTGATCATGCGGGCGGCGGCAGGAGGCCTTGAAAGCGTGCTGAGTTTCGCTTACCTGGGCATCGCCAACAGGATGCTGGGCGGGGTGCTGACCGGCGGGTTTTATGTGCTGATATTCAGCATTTTACTTTGGTTTTTTGTCAAAGCGACGCTGGTGGGCGACGAAACGCTGGAAACCTCACGGATGTATCCGATGCTCCGCGAAATGCCGCTCCAGGCCAAAGAAGTCGTCATACGATTAAGACCGCTGGCTACCGACCTTTGGGACGACTCCCTCACCTGGATGGATCGCATCGAACAATACGGCGTGGAAAAAACCGAGCAGTCCGGCAGTTTTTACAAACCGGAATCCGACGACGACGACGGCATAGAACTCGATCCGGAGGAATGAACAAGGACGACATGCACATTCTGCTGCTCGACAACTACGACTCCTTTACTTACAACCTGGCCGACTATCTGCTGCAAACCGGCGTCCGCGTAACCGTGCGCCGCAACGACCGCATCCATCCGCAAACCCTGGATGGGCTGAAACCCGACGGCATCTGCCTCAGCCCGGGCCCGGGGCGGCCGCAGGATTCGGGAGCGCTTATGCCCTTGTTGCGTAGCTGGCACACCCGGTTGCCCATGTTGGGCATCTGCCTGGGGCAACAAGCCATCGGCGAACTGTTCGGCGCACGTCTGGTGCACGCCGCAACGCCCGTTCACGGCAAAACGTCGGAGATTACCTGCGTTGACCACCCCATGATGGCCGGAATACCCCGCCGTTTCCGGGTGATGCGCTACCACTCGCTGATCCTGGAATCGCTTGACGGCACCGGGCTGCTGCCCTTGGCCCACACCCACGACGGGGAGCTGATGGCGTTGGCACACGGCGCATTGCCGCTGTGGGGCGTCCAGTTTCACCCGGAATCTGTTTTGTCCGAACACGGCCTGACCCTGTTGGGCAACTGGGTGCGCCTGGTGGATCAATGGCGCATCCGGCAAACATCAAGCGTTGATTATGCTGCAAACGAGTATATCGCTTAGCCATCAGCGAATATGGCTGCTGGCGTATGCCCTGGTGGCTGTGCCCGAACTCATCGGCGAAATGCTGGACGCCCGGCTCCTGGTGTACTGCACCAAACCCTTGCTGATGCCGGTGTTGCTGCTCGGGTTTTTGGTCATCACCCGCAACCATCGCTCCTTTTGGCAATGGGCCGTCGCAGGTGCTTTGGTGGCCAGCACCCTTGGCGACGTGCTGCTCATGTTCAGTGGCCCGTTGTTTTTTTTGGCAGGCCTTGCCGCCTTTTTTTTCGCCCAGGCCCACTATATCAGTGCATTCGGCAGCCGGGCCGGTTGGCATCGCGGATACCTCAGCAAGCACCCTTGGCTTATCCTTCCGGTGGCGGCCTACTTGTTCGGGCTGTTGCGGTTTCTCTGGCCCACCGTTGCGGCGGGCATGCAAATCCCGGTGGTGGTCTACGCCCTGGCGCTCTCCACGATGCTGCTTGCGGTCATCAACCTGCGGGATTGCGTCGCCCATTCGGCCTGGCAGCGGCTGATGTGGGGGGTGGTGCTGTTCCTGGTATCCGACAGCCTGCTGGCGATCAACAAATTTGCCCTTCCGTTTGAAGGTTCGCGCGTGGCGATCATGCTCACTTATATTGTAGCCCAGTGGTTCCTGGCCCAGGGCGCCGCGCAAACGCTTTTTTTCAGCGGCCCAACTCGTCAAAAATGGCGTCCAGGTCGTCAAACGACTTAACGCCCACCTGCTCCTCTTCGCCGCCCCAGAGGCTGAACCCGGCCGGCTGGATCGTCTCGGCAAAACGGCGCCATTCACCCGGGGCCGCATCGAGATGCAGCAGACACCTGAATTCGGCGCACAAGGCGGCCCACACCGGCCAGTCCTCCGGAAAAGATCGGCCGGAAAAATCCAGGACAAACAGCCGGTTCCCGCTACCCCAGGCGGTCATTTGTTCGCGGGCAGTTTGAACAGGCAAACCGGCCGGCAACCACACCAGCACCTCCGGCTCCGTTAGCGCGCGGGCATATGCCGGGTCGGCGGGCACCTGTACGGCGTCCAGACTAAAAAAGTTTGCCGCCTCGCGCACCACCTCCGGCGGGCTGCTGTTCGTAAATTCCCCGGTGACCTTGGGCCCTTCCACCCATTCTCGGATGGCGTGCATGAACACCGGGTCCAGATAAGCTCCGGAATCCGCTTCCAGTTGAAATCCAAGAAAATCCACCTCCCGCGCGGCAAAATAGCGCGCGTCGGTCAGGTTTGTGATGCGTCCGGCTTTGATCAGCATAGGGCAAAGGTAGGATATTGGCGCGGGCTTTAGGCGGTGGGACGGAATAACCCTATCTTTGCCCGCCTTTTCGATTGGGTGGATGCAAACGACAAAATGATGAAAAATACGCGCATGTACGTTTGGTTGGTTTTGCTGGCGTTCGTCGCATGGACGTTCTGGACGTTGTACCGGAACAAGCAAATGACCGACACCGAAGCCCTGTTGTCACAGGTCAAGCAGGCTTACATTCCGGTGGAGGTGGTGCACCCGGTCCGCGAGCCGCTGGCTACCAGCCTGGAGGCCAACGGCATTTTCCTGCCGGTGAAGGAGATGTTCGTCATCTCCGAAACGCAGGGGCGCGTGGTCGAGGTGTTCAAAAACAAGGGCGAATGGGTGAAGGAAGGCGAGACCATCGCCCGGGTCGACGACGAGCTGCTGCGCATCGAGCTGGAAGCCACGCAGGCCAATTTGGCCAAATTGCACAAAGACCTGGAGCGAATCGGCAACCTCGTTGAGGGCGAAGCCATTGCCAAAAACAAGATCGAAGACATAGAACTGGGCATCCTGGCCGCCGAAGCCAGGGAAAAGGGGCTTAAAAAACAAATCGCCAACACCAACCTCCGCGCACCCATGACCGGCACGCTGGGACTGCGTTTTATCGAACGCGGCAGCGTGATCGGGCCGGGTATCCAGATTGGCCAAATGACCAACCTGGAGAAACTGTTCCTGATGGTCAAGGTCACCGAACGCGAGGTGCTCAAAATTCAAAAGGGGCAGAACGTGAGCGTGGTCGCCGACGTGTACCCCAACGTGCCGCTGCGGGGCATGGTGACCAACATCGGCTTGCGGGCCGACAACGCCTTCAACTACGATGTGGAAATTGAAGTGCCCAACCCAAGCCGGACCCCCCTGCGCGCCGGGATGCACGCCAAGGCTATATTCCAGTTCGACACCCAACGCGAAGGACTTACCCTGCCTCGAAAAGCCATCGCCGGCAGCCTGCAGGATCCCAAAGTGTATTGCATCCGGAACGATACCCTCGCCGAGTTGCGCGCCATCCAGGTGGGCGTCATGCTCGGGGAAAAAATAGAGGTGCGCTCGGGCCTGAAGCCGGAAGACCGGGTAGTGGTTACCGGACAAATCAACCTGAGCGACGGCGCAAAGGTAAAAGTGGTCAATGAGTGAATTGCATGGGGGAATCTGAACCACCGCCCTGCCCGGTTTCCCTAACGCAACAGCATCAACATCCCCAACAGCACCAGCACCGCCACCACATCCAACAAGAACCCTGCCCGGGCCATGTCCTTCGTTTTCAAAAATCCGGTAGCATAGGCAATGGCGTTGGGAGCGGTGGCCACCGGCAAACCAAACCCGAAAGAGGCCGCCAGGGCAGCGCCAAGCAACAGGATGAAGGGCTCATAGCCGATGGCCACCGCCAGTGATTGCAATACCGGCATCATGATGGACGCAGTGGCGATGTTGGAGGCCACCTCGCTCAGGGCGACCACCACAAGCAGAATGATGAACAGCAGCAGTGCCGGCGGCAAAAACTGAAGACCGGTGAGGGTATGCCCGATCCAGTCGGCCAGCCCGCTGGCCTTGAACCCCTCGGCAAGTGCCAGCCCGCCACCGAAAAACAACAAAATACCCCAGGGAATGCGGGAGGCCGTGGGCCAGTCCAGCAAAGGTTTTTTTTCGGCGCTGGCGGGAATCAGGAACAACAGCAATGCACCGGTGAGGGCCACCAGTGTATCGGAACCTTTTGGTTCCAGCCGGCTGTACCAGAACAGGGAGCCGGTAATCCAGGCCATTATCACCGCGCCGAACAGCCACAGTAGCCGGCGTTCCGCACGGCTCAAAGGGCCCAGCTCCAACAGTTGCTGTTGCACCACTGCGCGCTGCGCCACCGAAACGGTCTGCCGGGGCAGGGGAAAAAGCGCCAGCAGCAACAGCCAGCAACACAAGAGCACCGCCACTGTCAGGGGGACCCCGAAGAGCATCCAACCGCCAAAACTCACATCCATTTTCAGGTGTGTCTTGAGGTGACTGATGAAAATGCCGTTGGTAGGTGTGCCGATGATGGTGCCCACCCCGCCAATCGAGCACGCATAGGCCACGCCGAGCACCAGCGCTTTGCGAAAGTTGTCGTGACCCGGCCCCTCACGCTGCGCCAACGCCATGGCTACAGGCATCATCATGACCGCCGTTGCTGTGTTGGAAATCCACATGGAAAGGAACGCCGAAGCCGACATGCACCCCAGCACCACACCCGACGGACGGGAGCCCAGCCAGGATACCATTTTCATGGCTATCCGGCGGTGCAAATCCCACCGTTCTATGGCGGCGCCGAAGAAAAATCCACTGAGAAACAGGAAAACAATCTCATTGCCAAACTCGGCCGCAGCCGTTTTCATGGCGAGAATGCCGGTGACAGGCAAAACCACCAGCGGCAACAAAGCCGTGACGGCGACCGGCACTACCTCGCTGATCCACCACACCGCCATCCACAACGTCAGACCCAACGCCGGCCAAGCCTTTGGCGGCATGCCGGAGGGTGCAGGCAACAGCAAGGTGAGCAGCATCACTGCGGGGCCGGAAAGAATCAGGATGCGTCTGCGTGTCACCCCGCAAACATACGATCAACAGTACTGATCGTACGCCATTTTCAGGTTTTCGGCGATCATTTCCGCCGAACGACCCTCAATGTGCCGACGCTCCAGAAAATGCACCAATTTGCCGTCTTTAAACAAGGCAATAGAAGGCGACGACGGGGGGTAGGGGAGGAGATATTCGCGCGCCTTGGCCGTGGCTTCCGGATCTACGCCGGCAAAAACGGTCAGTTTCCGGCCTGGCGTTTTGGCGTGCTGAAGCGACATTTTGGCGCCCGGCCTGGCGTTGGCAGCAGCGCAACCGCACACGCTGTTGACAACCAGCAATACGGTGCCTTCGGCGGCATCCAGCGCCTGATCGACGTCCGTTGGGGTGCTCAGGGATTCAAAGCCGTAGGCCGTCAGGTCTTCGGACATCGGCGTGGTCAGTTGTATCGGGTACATGGATTTTTCAGTTTTTATAAATTCCGCAACAACCCCCAAAACAGCAACGGGCACAAAAGGTTCAAAACATGCACTTTCGTCCGCATCCGTCAAACGGTTATAAAAATCTTTATCCGGTTTCCGACGTTATACCAATTGTCTCTTGTTTGGCTTAAATGTTTTTCGCACTTTTGGGGAAATGGGTCAACGTATGTACCTGAACTACCGTTTTTTCGCAGTCGCCGTGTTTACCTTATTGGCAGGGTACACGCATGCCCAGGTTACCGCACAGGGTGCGTTCGGTAAAAACCGGGTCCAATACAACAAACAGATCGACAAGTGGATGTACTACGAGTCGGAACACTTCGTCACTTATTGGTACGGCGACGCGCGCAACGTGGCTCAGGCAGCCCTGCAAACCGGGGAATACGACTACAACGCCTTGCACCACCTGCTCGAACACCAGGGGACCGACAAGTTCGAGATGCTGGTGTTCAGCGACCTGACCGACCTCAAGCAGAGCAACATCGGCACCGAGGAAATTTTCCAGCTCCGCGCAGGCGAGACAAAAGTGGTGGACAACAAAATATTTGTCTTCTTCGACGGCAACCACCAGCACCTGCGTACCCAGATCCGTCAGGGAATCGCTGAAGTACTCATCAACTCCATGCTCTTTGGCTCCAACCTGCAGGAAATTGTGCAAAACGCCGTCATGCTCAACCTCCCCGGTTGGTACACCAACGGCCTGGCTGCCTATTGCGGCGAACGCTGGAGTACCACGCACGACGAAACCCTGCGCAACCTGATCCTGTCGGGCGACTTCGAAACCTTCGAAGGGCTGGCCAAATTGCATCCCCAACTGACCGGACACGCTTTCTGGTACTACATCAGCCTCCACTACGGCAGCAACACCGTCAGCAATTTGCTCTACCTCACCCGCATCAACCGCAGCGTCGACGCCGGCTTCCTGTATGTGCTGGGCAGCGGCTACACCCGCACCACGGATGCCATGATGCAGTATTTTGAAAAACGATACCGCAACGAAAGCAGCAGTACCGTTGTGCCCGAAACCGAAGGCCACCTGAAAGTCAGAAATAAAAAACAGATCCCGTTGTCGCATGTGCGCCTGAGTCCCGACGGAAAGCGATTGGCCTGGACGCGCAACGACCTCGGGAAATGGAAGGTGTACGTACAGGAACTGAGCACCGGCAAAACCCGGCGTGTGCTCAAAGGCGGCCTGCGCAACGCCCAGCAAACCACCGACTTCAACTACCCGATCCTCGCCTGGAACCCCGATAACCGGCGCCTCACCGTGCTTTACGAAAGACGAGACGTCGCCCGCCTGGCCATCCTCGAACCCGAAAAACGGAAAAGTAAAACAGACGACATCCTGTCTCCGGAGTACCAACGGGTGTACAGCATGGATTTTATCAATCCGGTGGACATGGTGCTCTCCGCAGCCGTCAGAGGATACTCCGACCTCTTCATTTACAACACCGTCAACCGCCAGACCCGCCGCATCACCCATGATTTCTGGGACGACCTGGACGCCGTTTCCGTCAACCTCGACGGCCGACCCGGCATTCTGTTCTCCAGCAACCGCGTCGACGACACCCTCAGCGTGCAACAACGCATAGACTCCCTACTTCCCCTGGGCCGGTTCGACCTGTTCTACTTCGATCTCCAGGAAGGCAACCAGGAACTGGTGCGTATCACCCACACGCCGCTGGTCGACGAGCGCTCGCCCGCAGCGCTGGACAGCACCCACTTTCTGTTTATCAGCGACCTGAGCGGCATAGGCAACCGGCACGCCGGATACCTGGAGCCTTACATCGCGTACTACCAGGATGTCATTTACCTGAACGACGGGGCAGCAGTAAAAGCCCTGAACACCCGCCAACAGGGCGAATGGACACAGGAACGGGCCCTCGCCCTCCTCGCACCCACCGATTCAGTGCTGGTCAACATCGACTCCACGGCGATTGACAGCATCACCACGGCAGCCGTTTACAAGAAAAAAACCGTCACCTGGAACCAGACGAACTACCGGTACAGCATTCAGGAACTGCATGTTTCACCGGCCTCCGGTACCCAGGTGATGCGTTTTCGGGTGAATGCAGCGGATAGCTTTCTGATCGCCCCGGCCGAACCCGCAACAAAAAGCAAACCACGCTACACGCGCTTCCGCGAACTGGACCTGGCCGAAAACAACCTGCCCATCCCGCTGTTCACCCAAAAAGACAATCCCGCAGACGAATCGGATCAGCAAAATGCCAAACAGGATACCCTGAGCGGTATTACCCTGCGCACCAATTCGGACACGCTGCGACCCGGCTGGCTGTTCAGGGTGCCCGAAGTACTGCAAGGAGCCCCGCCCCCCAAAACAGAGGCCGATGTTTATGAACAGCCGGAGGACGAAGCGCCGGCAAACGAAAAACTGCTGGCCTCTAACGACACCCCAAAACAGACCGGGGGCCATACCGACATCCGGCACAAGGCCAATACCCGCTTCAACACCGCCCAAATCGTTCCTTACCGGTTGCGGTTTCGCACCGACTTTATCTCCACCACCATCGACAATAACCTGCTTTTCGACGGTCTGGAGAGTTACGCCGCCACCCCATCCGATTTTCAAACACCCCCTCCCGGATTGCTGATCCGGGCCAACATGAAAGACCTGCTCGAAAACTACGTACTCGAGGCAGGATTCAGGCTCCCTACCACGTTTAACGGCGCAGAATATTACCTGACCTTCGACGATAAAAAGCGACGCTGGGACAAGCGGTATGCCCTGTACCGCAAAACCACGGTGAACAACGTGAACGACGAGTCGGCGCCTCCACAACTGGAACCCTCCCAAGTGCGCACCAATACCGTTCTCGGGCAGTTTGAATTGCGCTACCCTGTTAACGTGTTCTTCAGCCTGCGCGGCCGCTTCACCCTGCGGCAAGACAAGGCCATATTCCTCAGCACCAACCGGGTAAACCTCGAGGTGCCGGATTATGCCGAACAACGCGCCGCAGCACGCCTGAGCGCCGTGTTCGACAACACCGTAAATGTCGAACTGAACATCAGGCATGGCACGCGGGCCATGGTGTTTGTAGAGGCGGTCAAACGCTTTGCCTTCAATACACAACCCACCTGGCAACTGGATTTCAACGAGGGATTCATGACCGTTATTGGTCTGGACGCCCGGCACTACGTTCGGCTCGACCGGAAGTCCATCCTGGCGCTGCGGGCAGCCGGCACCACCTCTTTCGGCTCCGAACGCATCCTGTACTACCTGGGTGGCATCGAAAACTGGATGTTCCCGCGATTCAACCAGAATATTCCCGTGCCCCCCTTGGGCGAAGACTTCGCCTACCAAACCCTGGCCGCCAACATGCGCGGGTTCGAACAGAACATCCGAAACGGCAACTCTTACGCCCTGGTAAACGCCGAACTGCGGGTGCCCATCTTCAAATACATCTCCAAAAGCCCGGTCCTGGGCAATTTCTGGCGCAACTTCCAGCTGGTGGGCTTTTTCGACGCCGGAACCGCCTGGGAGGGTAACGACCCCTACAGCGGTGAAAACCCACTGAACACCGTGGTGGTCGAAAACCCGCCTACCGTAACCGTACGGGTAAATTATTTCCGCGATCCGATCGTGGCCGGTTACGGCTTCGGCGCCCGGGCCCTGATCTTTGGCATTCACGTGCGCGCCGACTACGCATGGGGCATCGAAACCCGGGTGGTGCAGAAACCAATCTTTTACCTGGGCCTGGGCGTCGACTTCTGAGCGTCACATTTTCAAGACCACGAATTCTACCCGGCGGTTTCGGCTCCTGCCCTCTTCGGTGTCATTGGTGTCTATCGGTTTGCGTTCGCCCTCTCCCCGCACGCGCAAACGACCCTGGGCAATCTTGTTCGCCGATAAAAAGTCGGCTACCGACCGGGCCCGCTTTTCCGAAAGCGCGTTGTTGTACGCGTCGTCGCCGATGTTGTCCGTATGCCCCACCACTTCAATGTGCATACCCGGGTAACGTGTCAGAATGGCCAGCAGTTTGTCCAGTTCGACGTACGATCGCGGCATCAGCTCAGACCGGTCGAATTCAAAATAGATGTCCTTCAGCACAAACTTCTTTCCTTTTTCCATTTTTTGCCGGGTCAAATCGTCCTCCGGTACCGGTACGGCCAGGTAAGGCGGTATTTTTTGCAGTTTCACATCGTCTATGTAGTAATACGCAAAATTGTGCGCTTCAGCATTCGGCGCCCGGCTGATGGTGTTTGCATCGTCGCTGAAATTGCCGATCAACAAATACTCGGCCGGGTATTTTGCCTTGAACTGCCCGGTGAGCCTGATCCAGGCCTCCGGTTTTTCAGGAGAAAGCACGGTATTCGCGCGCACCTGTGCATCGCGTACCAACACCTCGTCGGTCGTGCGCCGCACAGGGGTGATGCTCATGTAAGCGCCCAGGCCGTCGACATACATCGAGTGATCCATAGGGCTCACCCAACATTCAAACAGATAAACCTGGCCCACCACGAGCGGCTCAGTCAACTGAATCTGGATGTACTCCCGGCAGTGCGGTTTCCCGTCGGTGCAACCGTACACCGTGATGCCCACCATGCGCTTGCCGCCATGCGGTTTTCGCTTGCCAAACCCTTTGTCCGACCAGTCGGCAGGAACCCGGATCCCTGGCCCGTAGGCATCCGGACTGGCAGTGGTAGCGCTGAACCAATAACGAACCGATTGCGCAAAATCGGCGCCCCGGTAAAACCAGCGCTCCGGCGCACCCAGATACATTTCGAATCCCGGATTGGGCACCAGATTGGGATTGGGCGCCTTTTGGGCCGTCAACAGGGCAGGTAAAACCAGGGCGCCAAGAAACATGTGCAAACGAAGAATAAAGGCGGTAAACATCTGGATGTATCGATTAAGATTCGTTTGGACAAAAATATGAAAACGTCTGCCAAATTTTATTTTAGTTTAACATACAATGCAATGCTGGAATAAAATTTGTTATGGTTTTGTAGATTTCAGGCCAAGATCATATCTTTGTATCTTCATTCCATAACAGGATGAAGAGAAGGATGTGCGAATGTCCTTGATTTCCCAAATCCAACTGATTTCATCACCCGTAAATCGTCTGTTTAATGAACATTGCCGTAGTAGGAACCGGATACGTCGGTTTGGTTACCGGAACTTGTTTTGCCGAAACCGGCAACAACGTCATCTGCGTTGACATCAACGAAAAAAAAGTAAAGGCCATGCAGAACGGCCAGGTGCCCATTTATGAGCCCGGTTTGGAGTTGCTGTTTGACCGCAATACCAAGGAAGGCCGTTTGCACTTTACCACCAACCTGAAAGAAGCAGTTGACGCCAGCCAGATCATTTTTCTGGCCTTGCCCACACCGCCGGGAGACGACGGCAGCGCCGATTTGTCGTTCATTATGGGTGTGGCGCGCGATCTGTCGCACATCATCACCGAATACAAAGTCATCGTCGACAAGAGCACCGTGCCGGTCGGCACAGCCGAAAAGGTAGCGGCTATTCTGGCCGAAAAATTGCCCAAAAGGTTGTTCGACGTGGTGTCCAACCCCGAGTTTCTCCGCGAAGGGGTGGCAGTCGAAGACTTCCTGAAGCCCGATCGTGTGGTTGTCGGCACCAAAAGCGACAAGGCACAAAAGGTGATGCGCCAGTTGTACGAGCCGTTTGTACGCCAGGGCAACCCGATTTTTTTTATGGACGAACGCTCCGCGGAAATGACCAAATATGCCGCCAACTCTTACCTGGCTACGCGTATTTCGTTTATGAACGAGATCGCCAACCTGTGCGAAAAGGTGGGCGCGAATGTGGACATGGTGCGCATCGGCATGGGCAGCGACAGCCGCATCGGTAAACGTTTCCTGTTCCCGGGGATCGGTTACGGCGGCTCCTGCTTCCCCAAGGACGTTCAGGCCCTGGCCAAAACCGCCAGCGAACATTCATACGATTTCAAAATCCTGAAATCGGTCATGAAAACCAACGCCCTGCAAAAACACATCCTGACCAAAAAAATCAACCGCTACTTCAAAAAGGATCTCGACGGCAAAACGGTCGCCGTTTGGGGTTTGGCATTCAAGCCCAACACGGACGACATTCGCGAGGCCCCGGCTTTGGTCATCATCGACGAACTGCTGGCCGCCGGTGCACGGGTCAGGGCGTTCGACCCGGAAGCGATGAAACACGTCGCCGAATTGTACCACGACCGCATCGAGTTGTGCGACAATATGTACGATACGCTGCGGGAGGCCGACTGCCTGGCCATCATGACGGAGTGGAGCGAATTCCGTTCGCCCGATTACGACCGCATGAACGAATTGATGAACGAACCGGTCATCTTCGACGGCCGCAACGTGTACGACGTAGACCAGATGAAGCACAATGGCTTCCACTACGAAAGCATCGGAAGGCCAAAAGTGAAAGGCAAAAAACGTCAGCCGGCGGTAGCCTGAAAGCGGTAACAAAAGGATTAAAAATGCGTTCTGTTCTCATGATCAAACGCATTACCCTATGGCCCAGATAGGCTGGGTTTTTCTCGATGATCGCGGCGGTCGCCACCGGGTCGGACTGTACCACGGTGACCAAAGCGGACACGTGCTCATCCACTGCAACCTGCGGGTGGTCGAGATCGACTTTTCCGTAAAAGAATCCAAAACGTATTCCTTTTTTATTGAGGATGAGTTTTGTGAAGTGCATCTGGAAAAGGAAAAAGAGGGTTTTTCTTACGACTTTCAGGTCAACAAAAAGGTCGACACCCCGCGCAACCAGGAACGGCGCATCGTAGACCGGCGCAACTTCCGTTATCTGTTGTTGCTGGCCGCCGGCCTGGTGGTCATCATTGCAGCCATATTGTTCGCGGTAAGGCAATGGGAGAGCCGGTCTGTGGTGGGAAACCTGGCGTTGCCGGCGTTGTCGGGCCAAGAAATGGCCGCCCTTCAGGGTAGCGGCCGGCATACCGACGCGCGGTTTTTTATGGTCAGGGAAAACGGCCGGCGGGTGTTGTTCTATGGATTCACCACTGCGGCGGGCAGGCAGATATCCGGCAGGCTTCCGGCGGGCGCTTCCGATCCGGTTGTCCTCCCCAACGGATTTCCGCTGGCGGACAAAGATGCTTTTTCCGTGCGTTACCTGCCGCAAAGGCCGGAGATCCACGTTATCGATTTTTTTCAGCCCACCACCGAAACGCTGAACGTTTACCTGGCCCGGGCGATAGCAGCCGAGGCAGCCGCTCACCCGGAAGAACTGGACGGATATGTGCGGTGTCTGGTCGAGCAGGTCCGCTCCGTGCACGGTTGGCCCGGTCTGGCCCACGTAATTTTTCAGACCCAAACACCCAAAGAGAACAGGCGCCACAACCGGGATTCCTACCAGCGCGTGATCCGCAGCAGCGATATGCAGCAGTATCTCGATGAAAAATGCTGGGATCAATAATCGGAGGTGATGAGCAGATCCAGGCTGGTACTTTTCAACTGGAAACGTTCCCCCAGGTAGGTATTCGTCAGGCATCCTTTGTAGGTGTACACGCCGTTGCGCAGTCCCTGATCGCTGGTGATCAGGGAGTGAATTCCACCGGTCTCTGCTTTGAGGAGCATGGTGGCGAGGATGTTGCTGATGGCATCGGAGGCGGTTCTGGCCACACGCGATGGGATGTTCGGCACGCAGTAATGCACCACGCCGTGTTTGGTGAAAGTCGGCTTATCGTGCGTGGTGGTTTTGGAAGTGGCAAAACAACCGCCTTGGTCTATGCTTACGTCGACGATCACGGAGCCGGGTTTCATCTGCCGGATGATGTCTTCCGGAACGACGATGGGCGCGCTGGCCTGGGCCGAATGGATGGCGCCGATGGCCACGTCGGCGGTGATCATTTCGTCGCGCAGGTGAATGGGGTTGATGATGGACGTGTACAGCTGGCGGCCCACCTGGTTTTGCAGTCGCATGAGCTTATGCACGTTGTTGTCGAAAATGCGCACCTCTGCGCCGAGCCCCAGCGCCGTCCGGGTGGCAAATTGCGCCACGACGCCGGCGCCCAGGATGATGATTTTGGCGGGAGGGACGCCGGCGATGCCGCCCAACAGCACGCCTTTGCCGCCCCGTACGGTGGCCAGCAGATCGGCAGCGATGAGCACGGCGCTGATGCCGGCAATTTCGCTCATCACGTGTACAATGGGGAAAATCCCTGTCTCATCGTCGCGGATGTACTCCATGGCGAGCGCGATCACCCTTTTTTTCTGCAACCGGGTGATGTACTCGGCATCGAGCAGCGGCAGGTGAATGGGTGAGATCAGCACCTGATTGGGCCGCATGAGGTCTATTTCAGCGTGCGCCGGCGGAGCCACTTTGAGCAACACGTCGGCCTTGAAGACTTCCTCCGTTTGCAGCGCAATGCGGGCGCCGGCCTCGCTGTATTCCAGATCGGAAATGCTGGCCTTTTCTCCGGCCCCGCTCTCCACCACCACCTCATGCCCGTGGGCAACCAGGGACGCCACAGAGTGCGGCACCAGGGCAACGCGATTTTCCTGTAAAGTGGTCTCCCGGGGTACACCGATAAACAGGCGCTGATGACGCGGCGGCATGGCCAGCATCTCTGTCTGTTCAACCGGCTGACCGAATTTGACCGCCAAAGTATCCATAAGCAAAAAAAAGCTGTTCGATTGACCTACAAAAGTATAATACGCCGGGCATTTTGCGCCGGCGCCTCCATTCGAATTTTTGCACCAGTTGGGGGAAATATGGGCTCAATCAACTCCGGCCACTCAATCAGGCAAAACCAGGGGTCGTCCAACAACTCTTCAACCCCGATATCCAAAGCCTCTTCCAGAGAGCGCAACCGGTATAGATCCAGGTGATGCACTTTTTGCTCACCGGCTGCCGTTTGGTACCGGTATTCATTGATCAGCGAGAAGGTGGGACTGGACGTATTCCCCTCGACACCCAGGTGGCGGCAGAAGGCCCGGACAAAGGCAGTTTTGCCGGCGCCCAATTCGCCGTAGATACCGATTTTCCGTGCAGGCGCCAACGTCCGGGCTACCTCAGGAACAATTTCTTGCAGCCCTGTTTCCGAATCCACCAACCACTCCATGGCGTTTTTTTACAAAGGTCGCAATTCCTGATGTAGAATCGCGTTTTTTTGCACCATGTACGGATATTCGATGGAGACGATTGCCGGGGTGACCGGCGGCAGCTGGGTGTTCAGGGGCCCTGCGGATGCGCGCATCTGCTTTCCGGCCATCGACAGCCGCCGGATAGACACGCCCGAAAAAACCGCGTTTTTTGCGCTTAAAGGGGCTAAACACGACGGGCACCAGTTCATTCAGGCGGCCTATGCGGCCGGCGTGCGCCATTTTGTGGTTGCCGACCTGTCTGCTGTGCCCACAGCAGCCTACATCAATGTTGTGCAAGTCGCGGACCCCTTGTCGGCCCTGCAAAAACTCGCGGCCCACCACCGCTCCCGGTTCGGGATCCCGGTAGTGGGGATCACCGGCAGCAACGGGAAAACCGTGGTAAAGGAATGGCTCTGGCAGGCGCTTTCTCCCGACAAGCACGTCGCCCGAAGTCCCGGCAGCTACAACTCCCAGGTAGGGGTTCCGCTTTCGGTTTTTACCCTCGAAGAAGGGCACGAACTGGGCATCTTTGAGGCCGGCATCTCCCGTTCGGGCGAGATGGACCGGCTGGCCGACATCATCCGGCCCGGGTTCGGCATTTTTACAAACATCGGTACTGCCCACGCAGAAGGCTTTGCCGGCACCGACGCCAAGGTGGCGGAAAAAATGCAGCTGTTCGAAACGGCAGACACCCTTTTGTACTGCGCCGATTTCGAGTCCGTCCATGCTGCCGCCTGCCGGTGGGAAAAAGAAAAAGTCGGACGCCGCCGGATCGCCTGGTCCAAAAACGGACTCGCCGGATGCCTGGCCGTTCGGTTGCTGGATCCGGAGGCTTCTACCGAATCCCGAATGGAGGTGGGCGGCGAGATATTTGCCATTCCTTTCGCCGACGAAGCTTCCAGGGAAAATGCCGTGCACGTTTGGCTGGCTGCCAGGGCCCTGGGGGTTGGCGCCGGCGCCTTGTATGACCGGATGCAGACGCTTGCGCCCGTGGCCATGCGCCTCGAACTGAAGGCCGGGATAAACGGTTGCCGACTGATCAACGACGCCTACAGCAATGACCTGGCCGCGTTGCGCATAGCTTTACGCTTCACCCGCCAGCAGGAGCCGGACTCCAGACTGACGGTGATCCTGTCGGATATCCTGCACCACGGAACCCATACGGAGCAGCTTTACGGAGAGGTTGCCGGGCTGCTGCAGGCGGCGGGCATCAGTCGCTTGATCGGCGTAGGTACCGACGTCCGGCTGCTTGTCGACCGGCTGCCCGGCAGCATCGAGCAAGCGTATTTTGCCGATTCGGCGGCGCTGCTTGGCGCTTTGCCGCAGGTGACCTTTGAAAACGAGGTGATCCTGCTCAAAGGCGCCCGTTCCTTTGCGCTGGAAAACGTAGCCAACAGCCTCGAACTGAAGGCCCACCAAACGGTGCTGGAGGTCAACCTCAACGCCCTGGTACACAACCTGCATGTGTACACGCGCATACTGCAGCCGGGCGTAGGCATCATGGCCATGGTGAAAGCGGCCGGGTATGGCAGCGGGCCGGTGGAGATCGCCCGCCTGCTCGCGTACCACCAGGTGGATTACCTGGGTGTAGCCTACGCCGATGAGGGTGTGGAGTTGCGCCGGGCGGGCATTCGATGCCCGATGATGGTTTTGAACCCGGACCCTACCGCCTTCGATGCCCTGTTGCGTTACGACCTTGAGCCCGAGATTTACGCCCCCGGGCAACTGAATGAGCTGGCCGCCTTTGTCCGCCCGCACCGCCCCATGCGCGTACACATCAAATTGGACACCGGCATGCACCGGCTGGGTTTTCAGCCCGACGACCTGCCGGTGTTGGTCGGCATCCTCCGGAATGCGCCCCTGTTGCATGTCACTTCCGTTTTTTCGCATCTGGTGGCCAGCGACACGCCTGAACACGACGAATTCACGCACCGGCAAGCGCAGCGGTTCGTACACATGGCACAGGCGCTCGAACAGGCGCTGGGCTACCGGCCCTTGCGGCACCTGATGAATACGGGCGGTATTGCGCGCTTCCCTCAGTACCAGTTCGATATGGTGCGGCTGGGTATCGGGCTGTATGGCGTCGACGGCAACCCCGAGGTACAGCAGGCGCTCCGGGCTGTGCATACCCTCAAGGCGACCATCAGCCAGATCAGGCGCATTGGCGCCGGTGAAACGGTGGGCTACAGCCGCAAAGGCGTGGTGGCGCGCGACAGCCGCATCGCCACGGTCACCATCGGTTATGCCGATGGGCTGCTGCGCATGGCCGGCAACGGTCGTTACCAACTCGCCGTGCACGGCCGCCCGGCGCCCGTGGTCGGCAATGTGTGTATGGACATGACGATGATTGACGTGACCGATATCCCCGGGGCCCGGGAAGGCGACGAGGTCGTCGTTTTCGGTAAAACACCCACCATTCACCAACTGGCCGCCTGCTTGCAGACCATTCCGTACGAGGTGCTGACCAACATTTCCCAGCGGGTCAAGCGCGTCTTTTTTCAGGAGTCCTGAAATTTATCGCACAAATTTGTGCAATTGCCGGTAACTTTGCAGCCTTTAAGGGCCCATAGCTCAGTGGTTAGAGCACCTGACTCATAATCAGAGGGTCCAAGGTTCAAGTCCTTGTGGGCCCACACTTTTCACAAACGGATTGCAAGTGCCGACTTGCAATCCGTTTTTTCTTAAAATAATTTGTTAAAATGTGGAAGGAACTTTGCGTTTTTCCCAATTCGTTTTAACTTTGTAGCTAATGAAGCGTGTTTTGATGATATAGCTCTTAGGCGAAAGGCCTGAGGGCTATTTTTTTGACCATTTTTCATCCAAAACAGCTACTCCACTTTAGCCGTGAAGTCGTATTTGAGCCCTTTATAGCTCTTGAGTACAACCTTCACCGAACCTACGGACACGGGCGACTCGATCATGATCGGGATCTTGTTCTGGTCGTCGCTCACCCAAACGGTCATTTTGGAATCTGAGGCAAAGATGGTTCCGGCGATCACGTCGGGCTCGTACTTGGCTACGCGATAACGGCCCATGCCGTGTATTTTTTTTCGGGTTTCCTTTCCGAGGTATTTCATTTTCAGGGGGTACTCTTCTTTGTCGATGTAAATATTGAAAGGGGCGGTTGCACCCACGCCCCTGCTTTCGATGTCGATGTTGCGCAGGTGATAAAGGATCGACAGCACGTCGTGCACACAGTCTTTTACCTGGTGGCTGCTTTTGCTCTCACCCTTCCCCTTTTTCCGGTCCCGCCAAACGGTGGTTTTTTTCTTTGTTTGGTCGTAAGAAACTTTTTCGAGCAGTTGGTAGCCGCCCTCCGAGATGTCGCGTGTGGAATAATTGGGCAGCAAGGTGGACTTATCCACCCAGGCTTCGTACCGGTCGCGTACTTTAAAGTACCAGTCGTGCTGTTTATACGTTTTGCCAATGGCCTGAAAATGGTATTGCTCCCCTTCGTCAAAGACTTTAAACGTTGCATCGCCGGCAGCCACCCACATCGGATTCAGGTGGTAGTACACCGTATAGGTCAACTCTTCTCCATGTTGGAAAACGTTGTTGGTTGTGTGGCACGGATTGTTCGCATTTTCGGTCGCATCCTGGGTCTTGGGCGTGGTGAAACCGAAGAGAATCAGTGCAAATGTGGAGCCGAGCATCTGGACAGTTTTCATGTTGCGATCTTATTTGGATATTTGGACGCGGATAAGGCAAAATGTACCAAATAACGCGGGTAAAACCAGGTTTAGTATCCATAAAAAAAGGGCTGCGCCGAGTCCGGCTACGGGGTCGGCGCCAAAATAACCCCATATCCAGACCGCCAGATTGCTGCGAACGGCCAGTCCGGCCAGGTTGGTAAACGGAAATACCGATTGCCAGTAAAAAAAGGCGCCGATCCCGATGATCGCGTTGAGCGGTGAAACGGCCACGCCGAAAATGCTCAACAGGAGGAAATACTGCAGGCCGTACACGGCGTAGCGGAGGGCGGCCAACGCGAGGGCTTTCACCAGGGCGGGCCGCTCAAACGCGAGCAGGGCGCTCAGTGGCCGGGCACGTTGCAGGATGCCTTTCCACGGGAAAGGATTGGGAATGAGCCGCTTCAAGGACTGCGGGTTGAGGTATACAAACCCGCCGGCGAGAACCATCAGGACGTGTATCCCTGCGCACAGCCAGGCGGTATTGGGGGGTATGACGTCCATCTGCCGGGCGAGCAGCAAGGAGGCGGGGCCGCCTGCGGACAGGGTGATCAGCAACTGGGCCACATTGCCGGTGATTTTAGCGCAAAGGCCGGCCCAGCGCGCGCCGGGGGGGAGGAGCATCAGCCGTCCGGCGTATTCGCCGATGCGCTGGGGGGTGACGAGGGCCAGGCTGATGCCGGCCAGCACGGCGACGACCGTTTTGGAAAAAGAAATGCGGTGGGTCTTTTGCAATAAGGAGTGCCACTTGGCGGCTTCCAGGAGCCAGTTGGGGCCGACTAGCAGGAGCGGAAGGATTGCGTGCAACCAATGCACCTGATGGAGGCGGTGGCGCAAAGCGGACCAGGACTGGTTTAAATCCGGGTGTACGGACAGCTGGCGGTACAGTAGCCAGAGGAGGGCCATCGCCAGGCAGCCCTGGGCGGCGAGCAAGAGCCATCGTTGTTGAAAACAAAAACGGGCAACCCTGGTGAGAGGGTTGCCCGTTGGACAAGCATTATTCACAATGCATTAGTATCCGGTGCCTTTGTTGCCTTCGATGCTGCCGGCCGGGCGATCCATTTCTTTCTGGTCGCGGGCGCCTTCGAAAGATACGCGGCGGTTCATACGGTTGGCGGCGTTGGTGGGAACGATTGCTTCCGTTTCGCCAGCGTAGTTCAGGATAAAGCGGTCGCGAGCGATGCCGTATTGGCTGTTCATGTGGTCGATAACGGCTTTGGCGCGGTTGTACGACAGCACCTGGTTGCGCGCTTCGCTGCCGGTTTTGTCGGTGAACCCTTTAGCCACCAGTCTGAGGTCGGGGTTGGCTTTCAGTACCGTGGCTACGCTGTGCAGTTTTTCGTACTCGCTGTACTTGATTTGCGAGCTGCCGAGGTCGAAGTTAACCGAGGGGAGGAACCACTCGGAGAGGCTTTTTACGGCCGGCAGTTTGAAGTTGGCCAGTTTAGCGTCTACGATGCGGTTCACATCGCCTTCCGTCAGGGGCTTCGGTACGCCGGCAACGCCGTTGGCGTCTACGGTGAAGCCCGGAGGAGAGTGCGGTTCTTTGTCCTTGTAATTCGGCACTTTATCGCCGTCGCTGTCGAGCGTCACACCGCGGGAGTCAACCATGGTGGTGGGCGATTCTTTCTCCTGGTCGAGGGCGTCGATTACGCCGTCACCGTCGGTGTCGGTGCCGTCGTACACGGGGCGGGCTTCGAGGGCGGCGATGGCAGCGCCGGTGGTGGCCAGGGCGGTGCCCCAGTACAGCGGTTCTGCTTTGCCTTTCTTCTGGCCCAGGTTCCAGTTCAGCGTGATCTGGGGGAAGTGGTACCAGTCGCGGAAGGTGGTGATGTTGGAGCCGTAGTTGTTGTCGCCGTCGAGCAGGTCGGCGCGTTCGCCGCCGAGAAGGCCGAATACCTGGTATTCAACACCGATGTTGAATTTCGGTCCTACGCGGAAGGCTACGCCAGCGCCGAGGTCGAAGTGAGCGGCCACCTCGCTTTCAACTTCATCATTCCTCAGGTCGCCAATGGGTGCACCACGAACATTGGTGTAGTCGGTGGTGAAGCTGTTGATACCAAAGCCGGCGATACCGTAAACGTTGGTCTTGCGGTAAGGTTTGTTGAAACGCAGGTTGTTGAGGGTGATCAACAATTCAGCGGAGCCGGAGATCCAGGTTGTCTCGGCAGTTTTGGTCAAAGGGCCGGAGACATCTTGAAAGTCCTCTTCGTTTTCGGTTGCTCCGTAGAGGCCTTTAAAACGAATGGAGAACACGTGGTCGAATGCCTTACGCACGTGAATACCGCCCCCAAAGCCAGGGAACTTGGAGTCGATGTCGCCTGCGATGAACGGCAGACCAACGTCGAGACCGATCTCCAGTCCATCTTGAGGGGTAAGGGATCGATACGATCCGTCGGTGGGTGTTGCTTCATCCTGAGCGTTCAGGGCTGTGAACGAAGCGAGGAAAACAACAGCGAACAAAAGTTTTTTTGCTGTCATAGGGTCACTGCTTTTTAATGAATAAATGTTAAGCATGGTTGCAAAAGGCTTCGTTTTGTTTGGAAAACGAAGCTTCTTCGAGAAGAAATTTGCGAAACAACCGAAACGGTTTAGTTTTCCAGTTTTTTCAAGGCCAAATATAGCGCGTTAACGGCAATATTATTTGGGTGTGTGTTAATTTTTATAATTTCTTCAATTGCGGACCGGATGGTTTGGGAGCAATCGTTGAAAATGGCGTCGTCGGTCATGGTGGCATCGGGCTGCATCAAATAGGCAAAAACGCGGGCCATGCCGCAGTTGGCGATGAAGTCGGGAATCAGCGCGGTGTGCGCGTCGGTAAAGTGCGCGGTGGGGCCGAAGAACACGTCGTCGTCAACAAACGGTACGTTGGCGCCGCAAGCGATCACTTCGACACCGCCGGCCAGCAGCGCATCGATTTGCTGACGGGTGAGCAGCTTGGAGGCTGCCCCCGGTACAAATATGTCGGCGCCCATGCCCCAGATTTCTTCGTTGACGGCTTCGAAGGGGAGCAGGTTAGGCGCCGCAAGCTTGTTGCCGTCTTTTTGTTCGAACAAGGCCACCGTTTCTTCAAGGCTGAGCCCTTCCGGATTTAACAGGCCGCCGGCGCGGTCGATGACGCCGATGATCCGCACGCCTTGTTGGGCCAGGTAGCAGGCCGCTGCCGAAGCCACATTGCCCCAACCCTGGATAATGGCCGTTTTGCCGGCGGCATCACGGTGATGGTAGAGGTCGTAAAAGTGACGCACCGATTCGGCGACGCCATATCCGGTGATCAGGTCCGCCACGGCGTATTTATGCCGGCCGGATCCCGGCGCATACCGGGTGTCTTCCACTATTTTGGTGACGCCGTAGCGCAACTGCCCCAGCCGGTTGATTTGCTGACCCTCGCTGGGGTGCAGATGCCCCTTGACGATGCCCTCCTGCGGGTGCCACAGGCCCAGGTCCTCGGTGATGGGAACGACGTCCTTGATCTCGTCGACGTTCAGGTCGCCGCCCGTTCCATAGTAGTGTTTCAGTAAAGGAAGCACTGCTTTGTACCATTTTTGCAGCACCTTAAGCCGATCCGGGTGAGCGGGGTCGAAATTGATGCCGCTTTTGGCGCCTCCGATGGGCGGCCCGCAAACGCTGAATTTGATCTCCATTACCTTGGCCAGCGAAACAACCTCATCCCGAGTGAGTCCTTTGCGCATGCGTGTGCCGCCACCGGCAGCCCCTCCGCGGAGGGAGTTGATCACGATCCATCCCTCTGCGCCGGTTTCTGTGTCGTGCCATTCAAAAACGATTTCGGGCGCTTTCTGTTTATACTGCTCCAGCAGTGCGTTCATTCGGAAGATTTTCCCTTTTGTTTAGCCGCAAAGGTAATGAAAAACAATTGGTATTCCGTACAAGCTGTTTCTTTGCGTCATGTTGGAACATTGGCTTAAACCGGTATCGGGCCGCTTCCCGGAGCATACGACCGAAAAATCGGGCGAACGATTGGGCGCTGATTTCCTGGTATACCGGGACGAATTTCCCGATCTGAAAAAAACGCGCCTTGCGCTCGTGGGGGCCGGCGACCGGGCCGCCGACGCCATCCGGGCGCAGTTGTACAACTTGTCTGCCCTCCTGCCCAAGGTGCCTTTTGCCGATCTGGGCAACCTGCGCAAACCGGAACCGGCCCAGCTTATTCCCGTACTGCACGAACTGCTGGCCGGGCGAATCATGCCCGTGGTTTTGGGCGACATGCCGGGACTGGCCAAGGCCCAATTCCTGGCTTATCAAGACTTTCGGAATCTGGTCAACCTGGCGGTTGTGGATGAGACGGTGGACATCGCGCCGGATGCCTGCCCGGGAAGCCTGTGCTTCCCCCGACATCCCCTGCTGTTTCACCTGAGTGTGCTTGGGGTGCAGCATCACCTCACGCCTGCGGGGCTGCTCCGGCAACTGGAGCAACAACACGTCGAGCTGTTGCGCCTGGGCAAGGCGCGCATGGCGCTGGATGAGTCTGAGCCGGTCATTCGGGACGCCGACGTGCTGGCATTCCAGCTCAGGGCCTTGCGACAGTCGGAAGCGCCGGGCGTGCACCAACCCTCACCATCCGGTTTTTTTTGTGAGGAAGCCTGCCAGCTATGCCGGTATGCCGGCATGAGCGACAAGCTGAGTTCGTTCGGTATATATGGTTATGCGCCGGAGAACGACCCTTCCGGACAAACCGCCGCCGCAGCGGCCCAGATGGTCTGGTATTTCTTGGAGGGGTGGTTGCACCGGAAAAACGACTACCCGGTTTCCAAATCCGGCCTAACGGAGTACATCGTGGAATTCCGCAAGCTGAACTACCAGCTGACGTTTTGGAAAAGCGCCAAAAGCGGACGTTGGTGGATGGAGGTTCCGGTGCGCACCAAGCGCAAGCACCAGCGCCATGCCCTTGTGCCGTGTTCGTATCAGGACTACCAGGCCGCCTGCCGGGAAGAACTGCCTGACAGACTTATGTTGGCGTTGCAGCGTTTTGGTTGATCATCCGGCTGACTACTTTTTCCAGTTGGATCCCTCTGGAGCCTTTGACCAATACAATGGTGTCGTGCCAGGTCTGTGCGGCAAACCAGTCGGCAGCAGCGTCTGCGGTATCAAAGTGCAAAACGCCGGCAGGACGTTTGCAGCGGGCAAAGATGGGACCCACCAGTGCCAGTGGACTGATGTTCATTTTCAGGGCTTTGTTCAGCATTTTGCGGTGTTCGGCCGGGCCTTTGTCGCCGGCTTCCAGCATATCGCCCAAAATGGCGGCTTTACGGCCGGCCGGCATGGCGTCCAGGCTTTCCAGGGCGGCGAGCATGCTGGAGGGGTTGGCGTTGTAGGCGTCGAGCAATACGGTAGCGCCGTTCCATTCCAGCACTTGAGAGCGGTTGTTTTCGGGGCGGTAAGCCTCCAGCGCGGCTTTGATCTTGGCGCCCGGAACCCGAAAATAAATGCCCAGCGCGATGGCTGTCAGGATGTTTTGGAAATTATGCAAACCGAAAAGCTGGGTACTGACGTCGAACCGATGCCCGTCATCGCCCATAAAGGAGACCTCCACGCGGGGAAAAGCCCGCAGGAGGGAAGCACTGATGATGCCCGATTGCGGTTCCACTTCGGCGGTGGCGCTGTAACAGACTTTTTTCCGGATCGGATTGGCCATGGTCCTGAGGTATTTTTCCGACAGGTTGACGAACACGCAGCCGTCGTGCAAAGCCAGGTAGCGGTACAGGTCGCCTTCCTCTTTTTTGACCCCTGCCAGGTTGTGCAGTTTTTCGAGATGCTCCTTGCCGATGTTGGTTAGCAGGCCATGGGTGGGTTCCGCAATGCGGCACAGCAGGTCAATGTCGCCCGGTTGATTGGTGCCCATCTCGACAACGGCCACCTCGGTACGCGCAGGCATGCGCAACAAGGTCAGGGGGACGCCAATGTGGTTGTTCAGGTTGCCGGCGGTGGTATGGCAGTCGTAATGGGCGCCCAATACCCTGGATACCAGCTCTTTGGTGGTGGTTTTTCCGTTTGAGCCGGCAATGGCGATGAGCGGAATCATAAAATGGCGCCTGTATCGGGTGGCCAGTTCCTGAAGGCAGGCCAGCACATCAGGCACGTTTATCAACCTGTCCGGCGGGGCGTCGTTTACGGGTTCATCGACCACCGCGTAGGCAGCCCCCTGGGCGAGGGCCCGGGCGGCGAAATGGTTGCCGTTGAACCGGTCTCCCTTCAAGGCAAAAAAAAGGCAGCCCTCCGGTACCTGCCGGCTGTCGGTGCTAACCACGGGATGCTGAAGGAATAGCTGGAAGAGGCGTTCGGACGACTGCATGGTGCGGGTGTACAAAAAATGGGAAGACCCGTTTTGGAGCCTTCCCATTTATTACGCTTGGCGTTCGTGAATTATTTGTAACGCCGTTTCTCTTTTTTCTGTTTGGTTTTGAAGTAGTTGCCTTCGTCGCCGTCGTTGCCCGTGGGTGATCCGGTGCGTGTCATGGCGCAGCGGAAACCGATTGTGCTGGTGGATTTGTTTTCTTCCAGGAAGCGGCGTGCACCGGGGGAGAGCCAGAACGCACGGTCGGCCCAGGATCCGCCTTTGATCACGCGTGATTTATCGCTGATCAGGGTGCTGGGTCGTTCGGTGGACTCGAACGGGTTGCGGTAATCCACTTCCGACTCCTTGTCGCCGTCGAGGTAGTCGTACAATTCGGGGCGCTTGTAGTTGTCGCGCTGGGCCACCTCGGTGGTGTCCATCAGGCGGTACAACAAGCGGCCGAGGCTGTCTTTCGTAATCGGCGCCCCGGTTTCGGGGTCAAGCAGTTTGGTGCGGTACACGTTACCACGGTGGGGGTTGAGGTCGTGGTTGTCGGCATCGACCAGGTCCATGGACGTCATGGGGCGGTACAAGTCGAGGGTCCATTCGCTTACGTTTCCGGCCATATTGTAGAGACCGTAGTCGTTGGGCATATTGGTCCGTACGGGGCCGGGTGTGAATGCCTTATCGTTGAGTGCGCCGGCCATACCACCGTAATCACCGCCGCTCCGCTTGAAGTTGGCGAGCATTTTACCCTGGTATTTGTTGCGTTTCTGATATCGGACGGTGTTGCCGTCCCACGGATAGATGCGGCGGTCGGTGACCACTTCATCCTGGCTGGTGGCCTGGTTGCCTACGAGGGCGAGCGCGGCGTATTCCCATTCGGCTTCCGTGGGCAGGCGGTAGGCGGGGAGCAGGATACCGTCTTCGAAGCGTACGGGGCGTTCGCCACCGGTGCGGTAGTCTTTGAGGTTTTTGCGCACCGTACCTTCATACTGGCCTACGAGGTAGGACTCGGTGTGAAAGTTGTTGTCGTCTTTCTGGTCGGTATTGGGCTCAAGGATGCCTTTTTCGATCAGAATCATCTCATTGACGCGGTCTGTGCGCCAGACACAGTAGAGGGATGCCTGGTACCAGTTGACACCCACGACGGGATAGTCGTCGTAAGCCGGGTGGCGGAAGTAGGTTTCTACGAGGGGTTCGTTGTAGGCGAGTTCTTCGCGCCACACCTGGGTGTCCACCATGGCGAATTTGGGAACAACGGGGTACGTTTCACCGAACACGTTGGTGATCCAATACATGTATTGGCGGTAGTCGATGTTGGCGACCTCCGTTTCGTCCATGTAAAAAGAGGAGACCGTTACCCTGCGCGGGCTGTTGTTCCACTCGTAGGTCACATCCTGTTCGGTGAGACCCATGGTGTAGGTTCCCCCTTCGACCAGTACGAGGTTTGGACCCGTTACCTGGCCTTCGTAGTTCAGTTTTTCAAACCCTCCCCATTCCTGGTCGTTGTATTTCCAACCGGTGGTAGAAGATTGTTCCTTGTTGCCTTTGCAGCTTGCCAGCAGGAGGATGGCCAGCGCAAAGAAACCTAACCCGTGAATGAGTGATTTTTTCATTGTTATTAAAAACAGGTTTTAAAATTCGAGCAGCAAAAGTATGTGAAAGGTTTGATTTTGCCGGTAAACGGCAAAAAATTTAACTAAACGGCTTGTTTTAGCGGAACATGTGCATGCAATCGCTCCAGTCCACGCGTTTTTTGCGGGTTTGGGCGCTTTTTTGCTGGTCAAAAAGCAGCCCAAGGCTTACTTCGTACGCGCCACCGGTGTAGCCGGTCAGACCGGAAACGGTGAGGTCGTAGCTGATTCCAAATTTGAATATCCCCTGACGGACTCCGGCCATGGCAATCACGGCGTCGGCATTTCCGAAAGTGTGGCGGTACCACACCCCTGTCTGGAGGGCGCCCACACCGACGTATGCGCCAGCGTTGATTTGTTGGTACGGCCCCTGGGAGGTGAAAAGCAAATTCGGTGAAAGAAACGCGTCGGGTTTTCCTTTATTGCCTTTCTTAACAATAATGTCGGTGCCGGCGTGCGCGGTATAGCGCAGGGGAAGGCCGCCGTTCAGGTTGTTGTTGACCAGCAGGAAACTTTCGTTGGGGGTGTTGAGGTGTTTGAGCGAAGCGCCGATCCAGAATTCCTCGCTGATGAGCAAGAGGCCTGCGGATGCGTCGAAGGTCGTATTGGCGTTGTTCGCAGGCGGCAGCTCGCCGCTTTGATACACATTTCCGTTGACGGCGTCGATCTGGTCGGGAAAAACCAGCTTGCTCCAGTTGATGGTGGATTGCCGCAAGCCGGCCTCCAGACCGATGCTGACCAGGTAGCGTTTGCCGACCGGCAGGTGGTAGGCGTACAGGGCCGATACGCGGGTGCCTTTGAGCAGGCCATTGCCAGCGTTGTCGCCCTCCACCTGAAAACCGATTCCGCTGTTCAGGCGGTCGAGTGGCTGCTCGTAATAGGCGTTGTAGGTGCGGTATGCGTTGTCCAGATTGGGCCATTGATGGCGGTAGATCATGCCGACCCGGGGTGCGATCGCCGATCCTGCAAATGCCGGATTGAGTTGCAGCGGAGCGGAATAAAACTGGGAAAACACCGGATCCTGTGCGCACAGGAAATGGGAAGCCAACATACCGGGCGCCAGCAGCAAAAGCAATCTCATAAGCGGTATTTTTGAACTAACGCAGCACGGGGCACGCCGGTTGTATCTGTCCGGTAAAAATAACGGTTGTAGGGGCATCCATGCGCCGGAATGGCGCGAAAAAATGCCCAAATGCAGCAGACAGACAAATCGGAGGGCTACGCGCACCCTGTCAGGCGATGGCATCGGCAATGGCTTTGATCGTCGCGGTGTCGCCCATGGTGTAATAATGGATACAAGGTACGCCCGCCGCTTTGAGTTCTTTGGATTGGTGGATGCTCCATTCGATGCCGATTTGGCGCACGGCCAGGTCGTCTTTCGCCTGCATGATCTCGCTCACCAGCTCGTGCGGCAGGTTGATGAAAAACTTCCGCGGGATGGCGTTGAGCTGATACCGTTTGGTGAGGGGTTTTAACCCGGGCACGATGGGCACGGCGATACCCATTTCGCGGCATTTGTTGACGTACTCGAAGTAGTGGCGGTTGTCGAAAAACATTTGGGTGACGATATAATCGCCCCCGGCGTCCACTTTTTCCTTGGTGTACAACAGGTCGGTGTTCATGTTCGGCGCCTCGAAGTGTTTCTCTGGGTACCCCGCCACGCCGATGCAGAAATCGGTTTTTTCGCCGTTAACGATGTTGGCATCCAGGTAAATCCCGCGGTTCATGTTGGCAACTTGCCGAATGAGGTCGATGGCGTAAGCGTTTCCGCGCTCTTCCGGAACGAATTTGTCTTCAAACTGCCGGGCGTCGCCGCGCAGGGCAAGCACGTTGTTGATGCCCAAAAAAGCGAGGTCTATCAGTGCGTTTTCCGTTTCATCCTGGTTGAAGCCGCCACAAATGAGGTGGGGGACGGCGTCTACCTTGTACCGGTGCATGATGGCGGCGCAAATGCCCACTGTGCCGGGGCGCTTGCGGATGGCCGTTTTCTCGTAATATCCGGAGTGCTGTTTCTTGTAAATGAATTCTTCGCGGTGATAGGTCACATCGATAAACGGCGGCTTGAACTCCATCAGCTCGTCGAGGCTGTTGAAAATATGCTGCATGCTGCCGCCCTTGAGCGGGGGCAGTACTTCGAAGGAGATCAGTGTTTTGTTCTCCGCATTTTGAAAATGTTCGGTGACCTTCACGGCTATCGGTTTTCGGTTTTCGGCTTTCGGCTATCGGTTGTCGGCTATCGGTTTTCGGCTATCGGTTTTCGGTTGTCGGCTATCGGTTGTCGGTCGTCGGCTTTCGGTTGTCGGCTTTCGGTGGTTGGTTATCAGTGGTCAGCTATTGGCTTTTGGTTACCGAAAGCCGACGACCGACAGCCGACGACCGACAGCCGACGACCGACAGCCGACGACCGACAGCCGACGACCGACAGCCGACGACCGACAGCCAACTACCGATTAGCATCGGCACGGGCCTTCATTTCTGCGGCTTTGCCTGGGTCGTTTGCAGCCTGGTATATTTCCGCCAGCGCATCCAGAACACGGGAATCTTCGGTCTGGTTCACAAGGGCGGCTTCGAGTATCCTGATGGCCATTTGGGGGTCTTTCTTTTGCAGATAAAAACGCTCGTATCCATTCCGGTATGCGAAGGAGCTGATTTTTTGCGGGTTGCCGCCGCTTTTGGCCAGGTACTCCAGATACTGGACTACGAAGTTGCGCAGGTTGTTGTTAAAAGGGATTCGGTCGAGACAGTAATCAAATTCGTTGAACAGCTTGTCCATTTGTATATCCTGTTCGAACCGGGCGGCGGCGACAGCGGCGTTCATCACGAGCGCTGCGCCGTAGTTGGGGTTGATCTGCAGGGAGCGCCGAATGTGGTACTCCATCGTGTCGACCCAGGGCGCCTTTTCTTCCTTGGTCTTCAGCGGCAGGTAGATGTTTTCATAAATGGCGGTTACATAAAAGGTGTGCGACCGGCAGCTGCCCTCCGATATACGCACGGCAGAAGCGTTGAGCGACATCACATCCTTCCATTCGGGCACCCTGGTGAGGGTTTTCCATCCGTAAAATCCGAGCAACAAAAGCAATAGGATGCCCCCGACGGCGTAAGGTTGGTCCGCAGCCGCATGCAAACGCGCAGGCAGGTGGCGCGCCAGCCACCAGCCCAGCAAGAGGCAAAAAGCGACCGAGGGCATGTATACGAAACGTTCGTTCATGAACGCGCCGATGGAAATGAAGATGTTGGATACAATGCTGAGCGTAAACAAGTAGAACAGGACGGAGTAAGCCGGCACACTGCGCTTTTTTATGTTCCATACAGCCCAGACACCCATCGCCAGGTGGAGCGTGATGCCGAGCAGCGCCCGCCAGTCGGTCCAGTTAACTTTGGGCACGTGGTAGGGGTAATAGTCGTGGGTCAACGGGTGGGGCCATACCAGCAGCTTGAGGTACCAGGCCAGCGTGAGGGATATCGTGGCGTATTTCTCGCCGGCCTGCATGCCCAGGAACGGGTTGTTCATCAGGTCCACCACCGTCTTGCCGGGATTGAGCATGTACCCCAGTGCGCTGTACCGGATGCCGATGAACAGGGCGGCGGCGATCAGTGCGGGCCACAGAGAATTCCATACCCGTGCCGGAGGTGTTTTTACAAAAAAATACACCGTGAGCGGGATGACGGCAACAAACGTCAGGGCATTTTCCTTGGCCAGCATGCCCAACAGCAGCAGCACGCCGGAGGAGACGAGCCACAGGGCGCCGCCCCGGTCGTAGTATTTGAGGGTGGCCCACAGGGCGCCGAGGCTGAGCAGCAGGGCGAGGATTTCATCGCGCCCTTTGATGTTGGCAACCGCTTCGGAGTGGATAGGGTGAGCGACAAACAACAGGGCGCCGATGAACGCAGCGCTGAAATACCACTTGCTTTCCGCCTGCAAAGGGAAAAAGCCCAACAAGATGCGATAGAGGAGCGCCCCCGTGAGCCCATACAGCAGGATGTTCATGAAGTGACCCACCGTAGTGTGCGCCTCTTTGCCGAAAAATTGCACTTCGACGGCGAACATGGCGAGCGACAAAGGTCGGTAGCGGCCCCCTTCCAGCAGGAAGCGTTTTTCCTTGAAATAGCCCATGAAGCTGTCGGCGGCAAAAATATCGGGCCATCCGGCCAGGCCCTTCATGACAAAGTCGTTCTTCCAGATCACCATCTCGTCGTCCAGCATGTAGCCATAACCGATGGATGCGCTGTACAAAACGAACGCCAATGCGGTGAGCAGCAACGCTGGCAACCAGTGCTTGCCCCAGAACCCGGGCGCAAGGGTGAGCGCAGGGCTGGTGGTGGGCGCCTGGCGGGCTACCGGCTGTTTGGGGGCGGGTTGGGCGGCTTTACGGCCCTGAGGCGGCGGTGTGGGTTTCTTTTTGGCCATGAATTCGTGCGTAAAAACGGCGCAAATATCGGTTAATCACGCGAACTTGCTCTCCTGCTTATTCGGCTACGGGCAATTCAGTGGTTTTCACAACCCTGGCCACCGGGTACAGACGATGGGTGGGCTCATACCAGGGCGAGCGGCGGTACACCCAGTCGAGCTGGGCTTGTGCGCTGGCGGCGAGCGCAGGATCGGCAGCGCGCGCGCGTTCGAGTTCTGCGCGCAGTTCGGGGTGTTCACGCAGGTAATCGGCTGCTAGGTCTTCAAATACGTACGCGGAGAAATATTCCTTTTGCATCAGGATGGGGTCGAAGAAATTCCACGCAAACCAGGAGTCGGGCGCATGCGGCTCGAGCGTTTCGATCAGATAACGGTTGGCGATCTGGTTGGCGAACACCACCACATCGCCTTTTCGGAACGGCCGTTTCAGATTTTCGGTGCCAATCTTCACGCTGTGGTGGAAATAGTGCCCCTCCCAGGCTTCCCGGTTTCGGAAGCTTTCGATTCGGTAAAATTCGGCTTCGACCGCCACATCCCGGGCAAGCAGTTGCATGCTTACACCGTTGAGGCGCAAGCGCTCAATCACGTTCTCCCATGCCTGCGGAATGATGTACGCGTAGGGCTTTTCAACGGTCACTTTCGGGTTGAAGTAGTTGTAATAGGGAATCACTTTTTGGTAGGGCTCGCTGCGGTCGTACCACAGTCGCGGCATGCCCGACACCTCGCTGGGCTTGTATTTGGCGGCGTATCCCTTGAAGGAGAGGTCGTCCCAACGGGTGGTATCCATCTCCCAGTCGAGCACAAAGGTGCTCTTGTCGCGCGTTTTTTCCCAGGCGGTCGCACGGGCGCGGCCCAGTTCCTCGTGGTGCTTGCCGATGAACCCGATGACCGATTCCATAAAAGCGTAGGTGCTCCACATGCGGTCGACGAAGGGCTTGAGCATGTGGGTTTCGGGCATGAAGCCGATGGCGTTCCACATGGCGGCGTAGCCGGTGGAGTAGCGCCCGTAGTCCACAAACCCGTTGATGCCGCCGTCGGGCGTTTCGGTGAATCCGTCGACGTAGGGGATCATCTCCCAGCCGCGGTTTTTCATGTCGGCGTACAGTTCCGGCAACATGGTCTGCTGCAGGAAATTACCCAGCGGCGCTTCCAGTTTGGCGAACTGGGTGGCGATGAGGGTCATGGTGTACGGGTAATCGGCGCCGTTGGACGTATGGTTGTCGACAAAAACGTCGGGCAACCAGGTGGAAAAAACCTGGTTAAAGGTTTGGGCATTCCGCGAATCGGTTTTGATAAAGTCGCGATTCAGGTCGTAATTGCGGTTGTTGCCGCGAAAGCCGTAAGCCTCGGGCCCGTCCTGATTGGCGCGGCTGAACGACCCTCGGTTGAGGCAGCCGTCGACGTTGTACACCGGAATGACCACCAGCACCAGGTGGTCGAAGGCCTTGCGCCGCTCCGGATCCGCCAGCACGTCGCGCAGCAGCAAAACGGTGGCGTCTATGCCTTCGGGTTCTCCCGGATGTATGCCGTTGTTGATCAGCAGGATGCGTTTTCCGGCTTGCCGGACGGCTTCCGGCTCGAACAATCCGGAGGTAGACAGTACCGCCACATGCAGGGGCAGGCCGGCGTCGGTGCTTCCGGTAGTGGTCAGCCGGAATACATCGGGGTAGGCGGCAGCCAGTTGCTCGTAACAGTGGATGGCCTCCTGGTAGGTGAGCGTCTGGTTGGGGTTGCTTTCAACGGGTACTTCGAACAGTTTCATGTGCGGTGCAGCAGTTTGGGCAAAGATAACGAACGGAGCGGCGAACAACAGCGCCGGAAGGGCAGATTTGCGCATTTGTACTTTTTTGTGCGAAAAACCGGATTTTCAGATGAATTAACAAAGCATTAGCAGAAAACGCAGATAACGAAAGGCGTGGCCCGGCAATTCATGGGTGATTGTTCAACTGAAAAAACTAAACGCCATGAAAAACAACCTGAAATTTCGCCTTTTGCTGGCCCTCGTGGTCCCGCTCGCGTTGGTTCAATGCCAAAAAAACGACAACCTCCTGGTGCAGGCCGACGAAGAGCCCGTGCTGTGGGATCCAACGCCGCAACCCAGCGCCGTGCCGATTTTCGAGGTAATCATCCGGGAAGGGGTGTGCCTGCAGGGCGGTGCGCAGCTCGAGGCGCTGGTGCGCAATAACCAGCACGACAATGATCTGTTCAGCTACCAGTTTCAATGGCAGGTAGATGGTGTCGTTCAGCCGGAAGGCGCGCTGTTGCCCTGTGCAAGCGGAAAGGCTGCCGTGGTGAAGGTGATCCGTTACCCCGATGGGTTGGCCATTTTCAAAAAAGTACAGTTGAATACCTTATTCGAAGAAGTTGAAGCGGAGGAACTTTTGTTGGAAGTGCGATAACGCCTCTTCGCAGGTGAATTTTGTTAAATATTTAAAAACTTTACTTAGCTTTGAGCCCTATCCAGGTCGTAAGCTAAGTAAAGTTTTCATTCGCTGCCTAATCCCTGATACCCGCTTTCATTCTGCCGAAACGACCCTTCAGGTCAAAAACAGCATTGAATGAAGTGTAGATTTATAGTATTGGTGTGGTGGTTGGTTCAGGTGTTTGGGTTGCAATCTCAGGAATGCATCCTCGTGCCCCCACTGGGTCACGCCGAAATGGTCCGTTCCATTACGGTGTCTACAGACGGAAAATACGTGCTGACGGGAGGCGGCAGCGATCGCCTGGCCATGGTATGGGACTCTGCCGGCCACCTGCTGCTCGTCATGCGCGGTCATAAGGGCGTGGTTAGGGATGCTGCATTTTCGCCGGATGGAACGCATTGGATTACCATGGATGGCGCCATACGGCTTTGGGAAAAAACAGGCCTGAAGGCAACGGATTTTCCGGAAGCCTATGTTTTTACGTCGGCGACGTTCACACCGGACAGCAAGCACATCATCGCCGGCAAACAAAATGGAGAACTGATTGAATTGACCCTGAAGGGAGATATCTCCCAGCAGTATGCCGGCGGGAAACGCGGCGTTACCGATGTGGTCTGCTACAGAACAAGGATCATCACCGCCGACTCTGCCGGGGTGATCCGGGTGTACAAGTCCGGAGGAGCGCTCGAAAGTGAGTGGCGCGCGCACCAGACCGGACCGGTTGCCATCACCGTTTCTCCCGACGGCAAGCGCCTCCTGACCGGCGGGCACGACAACAAAGCCGTATTGTGGAATTTTGCCGGCAATCGCATCAGCTCCTTCGGACCCTTTGAAGGTGTGGTGAGCGATGTCGCCTTTTCGCCAGACGGCAACCGGTTTGCCCTGGCCATCAAAAGCGTCGGCGGTCAACCCATCCGTGACCATGATCTTTTTGTGTACGATGCCCTCAAGGCCATCCAGACGAACGCCCGAAAAATCCATGATTTCGGGCTCAACGCGGTCTGTTTCAGTGCCGATAGTCGGCAAATACTCGTCGGTGGCAACGATAAAGCCGCGTTGGGTTTCGACGAAGCGGGAAAACTGATTTCCATTTTCGGTAAAGGGCCGGGGCCAGTACGGTATGTGTCGTTCTCGCCCGACGGCTTGTATGTGCTCAGCGGCAGCAATGGTCGCTCCTCCCGGCGCTGGGCCTTGAACAGCCGGGACGTGATCCCGCTGAACACCAGCGACGTGGGGTATGGTACGCCGGTCGCCTTTCTGGACGGAGGAAATTCGATCGTGCAATGCGCTTACGGCGACTCCATCCTGATCCGCGATTTGGAAGGTGCCCCGACCGGGGCGTGCATCAAACCCACCCGCGGCAACAACTGGGCCGTGGCCGCATCACCGGTTGGAAAGGCGTTCGCCACCAGCGATTTCGATCCCCGCAGCGAACGCAAGGGTTCTTTTCAGCTTTGGGAAATGGGCCAAACCAAACCCGTGCGCGACGTCAAAGCGCACCGGAACTATGTGTTCGGCCTCGCTTTTTCGCCCGACGGCCAGTACGTCGCCACTGCCGCCGAGCCACCTTTTATCGACAGCGTGAAACTCTGGGATGCCCAGGGAAACTTCGTTCGCAACCTCGGTATCGGATCAGGAAAGGTGACGTTCTCTGCCGACGGCCAACGGGTTGGCGCCACCACCAACAACAGCAGTTTTCGCGTCTGGCGCCTGGATGGCGCGGAACTACCCGTCGCCCAGACAACACCTTTGGAAGACATTGGCAAAACGACCTGTCTGGCGTTTTCGCCGGACGGGAAAAATATGCTCACCGGCTATTCCGACGGCAACCTTCGTTTGTGGCGCATCGACAACCACCAACTGCTGACCGTTTTTAAGGGACACAGCGGCAGGGTACTGGATGTACAATATTCGCCCGACGGCCGGTTTGTCATCAGTGGAAGTGAAGACAACACCGCGCGCATCTGGAACGCAGCCGACGGCAAGGAACTGCTCAGCCTCATCTCCGTCGGTGAGTCGGGCTGGGTAGCCATCACACCCGACGGCCTGTTCGACGCCTCCCAGGATGCCATCTCCGGCCTGTACTTCGCCACCGGCCTGGAGCGCATCGGTCTCGAACTGCTCAAGAACCGCTATTACGAACCCGGGCTCGTGTCCAAAGTAATGGGTCTGGTGGAAGGTGGCGTACGCGATGTAACCAGGCCCAAGGAGGAAGCCCTGTTCCCCCTCATCCAGTCGGCGGTCATTGAAGGCGACAAGCTGCAGGTGCGGCTCGAAGAACGCAAAGGGGGCATCGGCAAAGTCATGCTGATGCTCAACGGAAACATCAAGCTGGACGACAACATTAACCCGAAAGCAAAATCCAGTTTTGAGGCAGACCTCACCCCGTACGCCGCTTTTTTGATCCCGGATTCGGTCAACCAACTGTCCATACGCACCTTCAACCAGGACGGCTGGTTCAAAAGCGAACCCTATGCGTTGCCCTACCGACCCACCGGCGCCGCCGGCAAAGGCGGACCGGAGCCCGAACTCACGTCCCTGCGCAGCCAGCGTACACAAGACCTGGAACGCATCAACCTCTACGCGCTGGTCGTGGGTACTTCCACGTACAGCAAGGAGCAATTGCACCTGAAATATCCGGACAAGGATGCCGCCGCGTTTGCCCGGGCGCTCGAACTGGCGGGCAAACCCCTTTTCAGCGAAAATATGGAAATAAAGCTGCTGACCACCAGCGCGGAGCCGTGGCCCCGGCGCGAACAGATCAAACAGGCACTCCTCGACTTTGCCGAAAAATCGGACCCTTCCGACGTGATCCTCGTCTATTTTTCCGGCCATGGCATCACCTACCCGCCCAACAGCGAAAAAGGACGCTTCCACTACCTGACCACCGATGTGGAGGATACCAACCTGGAAGATGAATTTGTGCGCAACACCAAAACCGTCTCTTTCGACTCCCTCCAGTCCTGGATCGGCCAGTCGCCTGCGCGCAAACGCATCCTGATCCTCGACGCCTGCAACTCCGGAAGTGTGGTAGACCAGCTCACCGAAGGCGAAAAGACGCTGGGACACGACCAGATTCGCGCCCTCCAGCAGATGCAGGACGAAACGGGCCTTTTCGTGCTCTCCGGAAGCGCCGCCAACAAGTCGAGCTACGAAGCCACCCGCTTTGGGCACGGGCTGCTCACCTATTCCCTGATCAACAGCATGCCTCAGGTGGCGGCAGGCGACAAGGACAATCTCGTTCAGGTGTACGACCTGTTCGACAAGGCCCAAAAAGAGGTGCCCAGGCTGGCCAAAGAGATCGGTAAAGAACAAAAGCCGGAACTGCTGGGCCGCGGCAACTACCCCATCGGCATGGTCAACGACACGGTAAAGATCAGCATGCCCAGCCCATTGCCGGTTTTTGTGCGATCCAACATCGTCGACTCCCGGAAAAAACGCGACGCCCTGGGCATCGGCAAAGCGGTGAACAGGGAGCTGGACCGGATTGCGGCGGAGAAAAACCCGGCGCTGGCTTACTGGGACGTGGAAGATACGTCGGGCGACCATTATTTCATCGGCGGGGATTACACCGGCGACGCCGCCTCGCCGCAGGGTGAGATCGTCGTGTATAAAAACGCCGACGAAGTGGCGCGTTTCCCGTTCGGCAACCCGCCGGGCGACGCCGCACCAGTCGACATCGCCCAAATTGCTGCCTATATTGTTGAACAGGTATTTCTGAACGTCAAATGATCCATTTTTCAAACGCTTTTTATGAAAACACCACTGCTTGTTTTGTGTATGTCCCTGCTGTCCCTGCTGCTGCACGCTCAGGACCGCAGTTTCGGCACGCTGCCCCTGGCCCAGAAACCGGGCGTTTCCGCTTCAAAATCCGGCGCATCCATGCAGGAATCGCCCAAATACAAGGAGGCCCTGGCCGTGTATAACCGGTTGGTGACGGCCCGGGGTGACTTTCGCTACCCGGTACCAGCCTTCTCCATGAAAAAAGAGGAGCGCTCCGTTGCGTATATGGACTACGAGGCCATGGAGATCACCCTGGAAGAAAAAGCGTTCGACGTGTGCAAGGAATTTGGCCCCGCGTCCGACGCCGCCTTGGCTTTCATCCTGGGCCACGAGCTGTCGCATTACTACGAAAAACACGCCTGGCGCCGCGGATTTGCCTGGGACTACAAAGACCTGGAGATCGGTATGCAACTCGACAAGGTGGCCGACGACGCCGCCAATGAAACCGAGGCGGACTACCAGGGCGGATTTCTGGCCTACTCCGCCGGTTTCGGCTTGTTTGACCAGGGCGACGCCGTGATCGACAAACTGTACAAAGCCTACAACCTGCCGCCTGTGCTGGTCGGATACCCGTCGCTGAACGACCGCCAGGCGCTCGGTAAGCGCACGGCAGAAAAGTTGACCCGGCTCGTGGAGGTGTTCGACATGGCCAACCTGCTCACCGCCGCCGGCCTGTACAGCGAATCGTACGAATACTACCGCTACGTGCTGAACGAGTATCAAAGCCGCGAACTGTACAACAACCTGGGCGTAACCGCCTGCCTGGATGCCATGCAATATTTCAAAACGGGCGAGCTCACGTACCGCTATCCGCTGGAACTCGACCTGACGTCCTCCGCCTCCAAGGGCAACGACGGCATGGCCGACGCCCGAACGAAACTGCTGCGACAGGCCATCATGCACTTCGATGCAGCCATCAGCCTCGACCCGAACTATGCACCCGCCTACCTGAACAAGGCCTGCGCCTATGCCTTGCTGGGAGATGACAAGCGCGCCGCTTTTTATGCCTCCGAAGAAGCCAGGCCGATCGCCGAAGCCCGCAATAACACCAAAACTGCCGCCGATATCGACGTGTTGCTGGGCATTCTGGCCGCCAAAGCCGGAAAAACTGACGACGCGGCACGGCTCTTTGAATCCGGTGCGAAGAACGGCAGCGAAATTGGCCGGATCAACCTGGGCATTCTGCGCAAAGATCCGCCCGCAGCCGCTCCCGATGGTTTCGGCGGCTTGCCCAAACCGGAAAAAATCGACGGGTACACCCTGCAGGCGATCACAGATGATCCGATGTTCGACAAGAAACTGGACATCGTCATCCGGAAAAACCTGACCTTCCACCAGAACCCCGCGCAGGGCGCGCAATCCAGGTTGTGGATCAGCCAGAACGAGAGCAGCGGCAGAAATAGCTTCTTCCACACGACATCCGACGGTTACCCGGGCAAAACGGCGCGCGGCATCGCACTGGGCGACCCCCTGGAGGCCATCGTCGACGCGAAGGCGTACGGGGCGCCAGACCGCGTGCTGGAAACCCCGCTCGGGCAAATACTGGTTTATCCCAAAATCATCTTCATCGTGGGTGAAGACGGAAAACTGAAACGTTGGGTCAATTACAGCACTGAACAATAAACCCGTGGTTGACGGCGACGGGCCCGTCGGGAGCCGGCCGGTCAACCCACAAAAATGCACCATCATGATTAAACAGTTCTTGTGGATTGTGCTGACCGGCATGGCCGGCACGATCAGTGCGCAGAGCAGTACACCCGTAGTAGCGGTGTCTGCGCAAGGCAAAGTCACCTACGTGCCTTCCGCCGGAAATGCCAAACTCAGCATCAAACCAGGCGCCTTGATGCAGCCGAGCGGCGCCATCGGGGTGAAGTCCGGAGGCCGGGTGTTGCTGTACGCCAACGGCAAATTCGAGGACATCCGCGAACAGGCGGAAAAGCCCATCGCCGGTGTTTTTCCGGCGGCGGACAACCTCGGCAGCATGAATTTCGACACCGAGTTTGGCCGGTACGTGGAGGCCGCCGTCCTGCTGGCGGCATCCAACCAGGGCAGCACCCAGTTTTGGACGGCCATGACCGAACCGAAAAAGAATGGCGACGGCTGGGCGAGTGTGGCTGCGGATAGCGAACCCCCATCGGGCTCCACACCGAGTTCCCAGAAAAAAACAGGGGACGGTTGGGGTACCATGGCCGCGGATACCGAACCCCCGTCGGGCTCTGCGCCGAGTTCAAAGAAAAAGACCGGTGATGCCTGGGGTACCAGTGTATCTGCAACCGAGCCTCCATCGGGCTCCACCCCGAGCTCAAAAAAGAAAACCGGCGATGCCTGGGGGCAATCCACCGGTCAGCTGGCTGCCGTAATGCCCTTTGGCTACGTTACGCCGGGTGTCATCACGTTCACCTGGGTGAAATCAAAAGACGTGGGTGAATGCACGCTGGAAATCAAAAATGAAGCAGGCAAGGTAGTCAAAACGGTGAACAGCAAAGGAGAAACGGCCCAGGTTGACATCAACGGGCTGGGCCAGGGTACTTACTCGTGGGCCGTGTATGCTGTCGGCAACAACCAGCAAGTGTCCAACCGGCGGGAGTTCACCGTAGGGGAGGCCGGCCAACGCGAAACGGCGCGCAACCGCGCATCCAAATCCAAAATCAGCGCGGATTACAAGGACGTAAAAAGTCTGATGGAGGCCGTAGCACTTGAAAAAGGAGAGTGGTTCTACGATGCAGGCCAGGTTTATAACGACTTGCTGAAGAATGATTCCAAAAACAACATGGTTCGCCTCATGTACGCCGCGTTTTTAACCCGTTACGGGTTTGGCGACGTCATTTCTCAGCTTTAAAATACTGCTCCAGCAGTTGGTCGTAACGGGGATGTTTTCGTATGGGTTCCATGCGGACATCCCCGTTCAAATAGGGCAGGTTGTCAAAGCCGTTTTTGAACGCCAGTTCCAGATAGTCGAGGGCCGGATCGAGGTTCTGCTGCATGCATTCTACCGAAGCAAGGCCGTAATAGACATCAGCACCAGGATTGGCAGTTTTCTTGGCAAGGTATTGGTTGAACGTTGTTTTAGCCTCGGCAGGTTTTCCCAGATCAAGGTAGTTCCAGCCAATGCGCAGGAGCGCCTTGTGGTAGTCCGGATCGGCCTTAAGGGTTTTTTGGTACCAGACCAGGGCTTCCTCCGGTTTCTCCAGTTTGCCACACACGGCGCCCATATTGAACAGCCCATCGGGATCGTTGGGTTGTTGGGCCACATAAGCACGCCAGAACTGGTCAGCTTGCCCGAACTGTTCATTCCGGAACTCAATTTCCCCCAGTTGGTAATACACCTGGGCGTACAGGGTATCGATCTCCAAAACGCGCAGGTACTGGATACGGGCCTTTTCCTCCTCACCCGAAAACTGATAAGCAACGCCCAGGTTGTACAGCGCCAGCACAAAGCGGTTGTTCAAGGCCACGGCTTTTTCACCGGCTTCCACCGCTTCCGGGTACCGGTCGAGGTCGGTGTAGCTTCCGCACAGGTTTGCCCAGGGCAACACCCATTCCGGCGCGTATTCGATGGCTTTGCGGAAATGACCGAGCGACTGTTCGTGCCGACCCATGCGGCGGGACAGCAGGCCCAGTTCATTGTGGGCGTAGGCGGCGGAAGGGTCCAGCGTCAGTGCCTTTTGTTGCCATTCGACGGCCTTCGGGTACAGGGTTTCGTTCTTTTCCCTTTCGCCTTTCAGGCGCAGGTTCAGGCCGGTAAAATAGTACTCCCGGTTTTTCAGGTCGGCATAAAAAACGTGTTTTTCGCCCAGCAATTCTGCTGCGCGTGCCAGGTACCGGGGGTATTCCTCGTAGCGCGGGTCGTAGCTCCAGCGTTTGCGCAGTTCCACGGGGTCGGACACCAGGTAGTCGTTGATGGCGTTCTGCACGTCGTCTTGCAGGGCGGTGGCATAGTTGCGCGTCATCACATTGTGTAGTGCGGCCAGCTCCTTGTCGGCCAACAGCAGTTTGTACAGGTCTTCGGCACAGTCGCCCTGGGGGGCGAAAAAGCGACGCTCGGCCAGGGCCTTGTTGAAGGCTTCGTAGCGCGCGCGCGGCAGCGAATCGGCGATGGAGAAGCCTTTCGCTGCGAACACAGGCAGCGCGTCCTTGCCCTTTTGTTTGCCGGAGAGCAGGGTGGCGAGCATGGCGGAATCCACCAGGCCAACCTTTTCTTTCGGGTCACCAATGATTTTGGGGTTCTGGTTGTCTTCCGAGTCTTTTGTCACCTGGGTGTTGAGGTAGGTTTCTATTTCGCGGAGGGTTACCACCCGGTCGTTGTTCGCGTCGGCCAGACCGTACATGCCGTCGACGAGGTGCATGGAAAACAGTCCCCGGCCGCCGCCCCATTTATTGCTTTCGAGCGACACCTCGTTGGGCTGGCAGGAGAGCAGCTTGATCTCGTAGGCATACTGTTTGGCGAGTCCTGCTCCGGTGATGGCGGTGCCGCCGATGGCGCTGCCGGCGAGTTTGCCGGAGTGGCAGGCGTCGATGAGAAGCACCACCTTGGCCTGTTTGTCCTGGCTAAGGGTGGTCACGTAGTCCTGCAGCACCCGCACATCGAACGTACCGCCGGCGGTGTACACGCGCGCAGGGGCGTTGTGGCACAGGAGGTAGCCCGGTTTGGATGACAGGCGGGTTTCTACGTCGCCGTGTCCGCTAAAGTAAAAAATGATCCGGTCGCCGGGTAGAATCTTGCCCTCCTCCGTGAGCTCATCCCACGCCGAAGCCAGCCCGGCCAGGGTGGCCTGCTCATTGAGCAGCAATTTGATGTTTTGGGCCGGGATGGCGCCGCCGGCCGCCGAACGCAGGTAGGAAACAAAGGCTTCCGCGTCGCGGTGCGCGTACTTCAGATCGGTGATGCCGGTGTCCTGATAGTTGGAGATGCCGACGACGATCGCGTAGGTTTCGCCCATGGTCAGCACAGGAACGGCTTGCGGTTTCGCACCCCTGGTCTGCACGTCGGCCTGGGGCTCCTGGGCCTGTGCTGCCGGAATCAGGAACAGGAATGCCGGCAGAAAGAAACGACAGCTTTTAATCTTCATCATATTGTGGATACCCGCCCGTTATGCTGTGTTATCGGCCGGTCGGGGAAATTTCCACCAAAATTACTTCTTTTTTTATTCGAAAAAAAAATCTGATAACAACCAGCAACTATCCGGGATAAATGTGCAGAACTCCAAAAAAACAACAACAGGCACGCACGCAGCGATGGAATCGCACCTAAGACCTGAAGCGAACAAAAGTTGAGCACTCGTCGGAAGCCCTTGGTAGAAAGTACCGGGGGCTTCTTTTGAATGCGGAATGCGGAATGTCGAATGCGGAATAAAAGGGCTCTTGGCAGCAACGTTGCAACCAAGCGCCTTTTTATTCCGCATTCCGCATCAGGCGTGTACGAAGGATGATTGTAAAGGGGTGGTGGGCTTTGGCGAGGCTTGGCGAGGATACCAAATCGGCAATTAGCCCATAACCGCGTATCTATTTCCGCCCTTACCTTTTGCCTTAAACGTGCGGGACCAAGCTTTCCCCCACCCCTTTTTAACAACGACTTGTCATCCTGAGCCCGAAGGGCGAAGGATCTGCTTGGGACAACGGATGTAAGGGAGGGGAGTTCGTTTAAAAAGAGGCCCTTCGCCCTACGGGCTCAGGGTGACAGCGGTTAGTATAAAAAATGGGAAGGAAAGCCGGGTCCCTCACGTCGGTCAAGGCATATAAAATCCGGCTATTCCAGGAAATTGGTTATTGCCTGTTCAATCCTTCGTACTCCCCTGATGCGGCATGCGGAATAAGGGGGCGCTTGGTTATTGGTTGGTCTTGGAAGGGAAATACATATTTCGTTAAAAAAATGTTGTTTAATTCTGGGAATATCCTGATCTTTGAATCGATATTGGGTGTGCCCAAAAGAACCATGAAAATCTATTGTTTCCTGCCACTGTTGCTTTTTTTACATTACTCCTTGTCTGCCCAAACAGACAAGGGCGTCAAGCCTATCCGGCGCGCAGATCAAAGTGCATTGGGCGCTGTCACGCGGGCAGTCGTGGTGGGCATTTCGGATTACCAGGATCCCGACATTCCCGATTTGCGTTTCGCACACCGCGACGCAGAGGTGTTCGCCCAGTTCTTGCGTTCTTCTGCCGGCGGGCAATTGCCGGACTCCTGCCTGGTCGTTCTGATCAACCGCGACGCCACCGCAGGCCGTTTTGCACAGGCCCTCGACTGGCTCATCCAGCGCAGTAGGGAAGGCGACAACGCCCTGATCTATTTTTCCGGACACTGCGACGTGGAAACCGACAGGATCGGCAAACCCGGCTACCTGCTTTGCTGGAATGCGCCCGCTCAGGTGTACATGGGTGGCGGCACAGTCAATCTCCGCGATTTGCAAGAAGTAGTGGCTACCCTCAACCTGGAGCGCAAAGCCAAGGTGTCCATCATCACCGATGTTTGCCGGGCCGGGCGCCTCGCAGGCAGCAGCATCAACGGCCCCCAGATCACCAATAACAGCATTTACACCCAGTTCAACAACGACATCCGCATACTTTCCTGCCAGCCGGATGAGTACAGCATCGAGGGCGAACAGTGGGGTGGGGGCCGTGGCGCATTCAGTTTTCACCTGGTCAACGGCATGTACGGAATGGCCGACGCCGACGCCGACGGGGTCGTCAGTCTGCTCGAGGTAGGCCGGTATCTGGAGGACCGCGTACCCCGCGAGGTGGCCCCCTTCAGCCAGATGCCCATGGTGGTGGGCAACAAGACCATCGCACTGGCCAGTGTCGTGCCCGGCTTGCTCGACTCCATTCGCCGCAACGGCGCCACCCATTCAGCGGGGCTGATGCCCTCCGACCGGCGTAATATTGACGCCGCTTTTGCCTCCGCCGACAGCAGCGCCGGCGAACTGTACCGGCGCTTTTGTGAGGCAATTGAAAGCGGGCGTTTTTTTGAACCCGCAGACGCCTGCGCCGACCACTATTTCCGGCTGCTGATGCAACGCCCCGACCTGGACGGTGAGCAACCGGGCATCATCCGCTACTACGCTGCCGCCTTGCAGGACGACGCCCAGCAAGCCATCAACGCCTTGCTCAAAGCCGACTACCGGCGCCTCACCCAGTCCAACCGGGAGCTCATTGCCCAGTACGGCGACCTGCCCAGATTGCTGGAAAGGGCAGCCGAAGTGCTTGGCGAAGACCATTACTTCTATGCTTCGCTCAAAGCCAGGCAACACCTGTTCGAAGGTGTGCTGCTGGGCTTGCAAACCTTTACCTCCCTGGGCAAAGACCCGGTGACCGCAGCGCTAATGCTGGAAAAATACCGGCTTTCCCTGCGTTATGAACCCGAATCGCCGCCTGCCCTGTTTTACATGAGCCTGTGTTTCGCCACGCGGCTCGAAGAGCCCGACTCCGCCCGCCTGTACGCCGAGGCGGCCACGCGCTACGCCGAAACCTGGGTGCTGCCCTACGCCTATATGGCCCACTACTACTCCCGACTATTCGACAAGCCGGCCGAAGCCAAAGAAATGCTGGACAAGGCCATGGCCATCGACTCTGCGAACGTATTCGTCTGGAAAAGCCTGGGAAGCTGGTATTTTTACCAAAACAGAATTGAGGAGGGCATCACCGCCTTTGAACGCGCCGCAGCACTGGAGCCCGGGAACGCCGTCACGTGGGTAAACATCGGCTCGTCGTACATGAAATTGCGCCGGTTCGAAGCGGCGGAGGCGGCGCTGTTGCGCTCCGTTGCACTGGATGCCAACCAATACAACGCGTACCTCTATCTCGGCAAGCTGTACGCAATGACCCAACGCCCGGAAGCCGCCGAGCGAATGCTTCTGCGGGCCATTGCCGTAAACCCCAACAACAGCGAGGGGCGAACCGATCTGGCGCGCCTGTACCTGCAACAGGAGCGGTGGAAGGAAGCAGAGGTCCAGTACCTGGAAATTGTGCGGCATGATGAAAAAGACCCGTGGGTGTGGTACCACCTGGCAGAATTGGGAGCCCGCGACGGACGCCAGGAGGAAGGATTGCGGTACCTGGAAAAAGCGCTGGAAAAGGGTTTTTCGAACCGGGATGAATTGTTGAACGGACAAGCGATCGCCACTTTAAGAAAAACGTCAGGTTTTCAAACTTTAATGGAACGGTTTGGCGTAAAATAACGCTCCTGCATATGAAAATTCACCTCCCATTTCTCACAATTTGATAAACTAAACAGTAATGAAAACCAATCGCTTTTTTTGGATTTCCTGTCTTACCTTCTCCTTAACGGTATTTTTCGGATGTAAACCCCAAACAGAGGCGCCATCCTCGTCGGTGAGGGTGCCGGAGCAACAGGCTTATGAACCTTTTCCAATAAGGGTAGTGAGTGTAGATTCGCCGGAAGTATACCTCAGAAATGTCCGGATAACTCGTCAAAGGGGAATGCAAAGCCTGGACACCACTACAAACGATTCCGGCATCGCCTGGTTTGCCGATAAAGACATTCAGGACGGAGATGTGCTAAGCTTTGTTTTGGATGGTTTCCTCGCCCTGAAAATCGATATTCAGCAAAAAGACAAGTTACAAGGATTGCTGGTCGGATTAAAGAAATCGGGTACAGTTAGTATTAATAATAAACACGCAATGGGCAACGTTTTTTTTGGATACATTCTTCCGGTTGCTATCCAAAACGCGGAAGTGTATGATTTGAACCGTACAGAACAGACACCTGCCAATACCGATCGGTTAGGTCACTTCTTCCTGAGAGATATCCTAGCTAGTAATGGAAAATACTCTTTGGGGATAAAGAGCAACAATCCATCCAGCGACATAAAGCTAAAAGTAGACTCCCAGCAAGACACCATCAAGCTCAATGTGTACCTGGATGACGACGGCAAAATTTTGATCCTGCCGAATAATTGACCGCAATCTGGTTTAGAATCCCATGCCCGCAGGTCGCTGTGGTCGTCGAGAGTTGTACCTACCTTGTTCTGTGGACTGTGTAGCGGCGAGGATCGGGCACAGGAGCAAGCTTGCGAGGAGGGTGAGGCGCATGTGCAGGGGTGCCAGCGGTAAAAAAAGGGGGCTGTCTTTTTAGGAGACAACCCCCGTGTACTATTTCGATTGTCCGGGTCGTTGTCAGGCGAGTACGCCAACAACGGCACAACGTGAGTGGCCAAGCTTTTCCCCCCTTTTTTAATAACGACTTGTCATCCTGAGCCCGAAGGGCGAAGGATATCCCTGGGACAACGGGTGCAAGGGGGTAGTTTGTTTAAAAGGAGACCCTTCGCCCTGCGGGCTCAGGGTGACAGGGGTTAGTATAAAAATGGGGGGAGAGCTTGGCCCCTCACGCTGGCGGAAGCACAAAATCCGAACAAGCACTTAATTCGTGCCCTCAGTTGTGGTAGACGAAGGTTTTCCCTTGCCTTTGCCCTTACCCTTGCCCTGGTTTTCCTTGGCTTTTTCTTTGGCCTGGGCTTTCAGTTCCGTCCATTCCTTGTATTGTTCGGGGGTGAAGATACCTTTGAGTTCGGTATCGTAGGACTGGCGGATCTTCTGCAACTCGGCCTTTTTGGCGTCCTGATCTTTGGTCGTGTCGTTGCGCACGGCTTGTACCTGGGCGCGGTGCTTGTCGTTGGTCTGGAAGAAGGCGGTCTTTTGGGTGTCGTTGAGTTCGAGTTCCTGGGCTACTTTTTCCTGGCGCGCCGGGTCGGGCGTCCAGTTGGCGGCAGCGTTGGAATTGGCGTTGGGGTTCTGGGCGAGGGCCTGCATGCCCAGCAGGGCGCAGGCGCAAGCGATCAACATTGTTTTACGGATCATGGTAGAAGCTAGATGTTTGAAAGTTAAAAAATCAAAGTCGGAATGTTTGACTACGCAAATAAACGGCGGTTTAGCGGTATGAATACAAACGAATTGTTAACATGTTTCGGGTCTTTCATGCGTTTCCTGTGGATCAGGTTTGCTGTGGCCGGGTGCGCTTTTATCGGCTAATTGCGATAAAAAGATGTTAAAACGATTATGGCCTATTATTTGGCAGTAAGCAGAATATAACACTATATTTTTGCGCTTATGTCATTTTAATATTCTGGTTTTTTATTAATTTTACCATTACTTAACACAAACTTAACCCCGTTTTTTTTCCCTGCCGGCCGGGTGTAGTCATCTTTGCAGTGGTGCCTTCTCTTTTTTTACAAAAGTGATTCGCCGCCCCGACTGCAAATTTTACATTTTCATTAAATTCACTTTCACTGTATGAAGAAGTTTCTCCCTTTGCTCCTTTTGTTGGCATTTTTTGCCGCGCAATTGGGCGCTCAGGTTGTGGTGAACACCAACATCACAACAAACACTACGTGGACCAAGAACAACACGTATTTACTCGATGGATTCATTTATGTTAAAAACGGCGCTACCCTCACGATTGAGCCCGGCACCCGCATCACTGGTTCCAAGATCAACAAAGGTACGTTGATCGTAACCCGCGGTTCGAAGCTCATCGCCAGCGGTACGCCCAACGAACCCATTGTGTTCACCAGCGCAGAAGCCAACCCGACTTATGGCGACTGGGGTGGTATAATCATCCTGGGTCGTGCATCCACTAACGCGAACTTCATGGGCACAGCCGGTCTGGGCCAGATCGAAGGTGGTGTGAACAACGCCGAGGGCGATGGCCTGTACGGTGGCGGCGACCTTCCCGGCGGCGCAATCAACAACGACAACAGCGGTGAACTCCGGTATGTTCGCATCGAGTACGGCGGCATCGCATTCCAGCCAAACAACGAAATCAACGGTTTGACGATGGGCGGCGTGGGCTCTGGTACCACGATCGAATATGTTCAGGTTTCTTACGCCAACGACGACGCATTCGAATGGTTCGGCGGTACGGTAAACTGCCGCTACCTGATCGCATATCGCGCACTGGACGATGATTTCGACGCCGACAACGGCTACACCGGTAAAGTACAGTTCGCACTGTCTATCCGTGACCAGGACATCGCCGACGTTTCCGGCTCGAACGGTTTCGAGGTAGACAACGATGCCCAGGGTACAGCTACGACACCGCTTACGGCGCCGACCTTCTCCAACGTGACCATTGTAGGTCCGAACGGCGGCGGCTCCAACCTGTATCGTCGCGCCCTGCACCTGCGCCGCAACAACCAGATCGGGGTATTTAACTCCGTTTTCGTTGGTTCATACCCCGTAGGTCTGCTCATCGATGGCACGACCACGCTCAACAACGCCAACGCTGGTACCCTTGACGTCCGCAACTCGTACTTCTACGGCCAGGGTGTAGCACTGGATACCACACCCGGCAGCATTCTGGACATCACCGCCTGGGGCAACGCCCGCGGCCTGGTGACTGGCGCCAACTCCACCGACGCCAAATTGATCGATCCGTTCAACATCGCACTTCCGAACCCAAAACCGGCCGACGACTCCCCCGTGCTCAACGGTGCCAGCTTTTCCAACTCCCGTGTTGCCGACAACTTCTTTATACAGGTTAAATACGCCGGCGCTTTTGGAAACTCCGGCGACTGGACTTGCCCGTGGGCCAGCTGGGCACAGCCCGGTTGCATCCCTGCACAAGAAGTCGTTGTTTCCGGCGCCATTACCAGCGACCAGACCTGGACTGCCGACAAGGAGTACGTGCTCAACGGCTTCGTTTACGTGAAAAACTGCGCTACACTGACCATCGAACCGGGTACGGTTATCCGTGGCGACAAGTCGACCAAAGGCGCCCTCATCGTTACGCGCTGCGCCAAGATCATCGCAGACGGCACCCCCAACGCCCCTATCGTGTTCACGACCAATGACCCCAACCCCACTTATGGTTCCTGGGGCGGTCTGATCATCCTGGGTCGTGCATCCACTAACGCGAATTTCATGGGCACAGCCGGTCTCGGCCAGATCGAAGGCGGTGTGAACAACGCTGCCGGCGACGGTCTGTATGGCGGCGGCGACTTGCCCGGCGGCGCCATCAACAACGATAACAGCGGTGTCCTCCGCTACGTGCGCATCGAATACGCCGGTATTGCCTTCCAGCCGAACAACGAGATCAACGGCCTGACGCTCGGTGCTGTTGGCTCCGGCACTACGGTTGAATACGTACAGGTTTCTTACGCCAACGACGACGCATTCGAATGGTTCGGCGGTACGGTTAACTGCCGCTACCTGATTGCATATCGTGCATTGGACGACGACTTCGACGCAGACAATGGTTATACGGGTAAAGTGCAGTTTGCACTGTCTATCCGTGACCAGGACATCGCCGACGTTTCCGGCTCGAACGGCTTCGAGGTGGATAACGACGCCCAGGGCACGGCTACGACCCCGATTACAGCCCCGACTTTCTCCAACGTGACCATCGTAGGCCCGAACGGCGGCGGCTCCAACCTGTATCGCCGCGCCCTGCACCTGCGTCGCAACAACCAGATCGGCGTATTCAACTCTGTTTTCGTGGGCTCCTACCCCGTAGGCCTGCTCATCGACGGTTCGACCACGCTTAACAACGCCAATGCCGGCACGCTTGACGTGCGCAACTCGTTCTTCTACGGCCAGGGTGTTGCCCTGGATACCACGCCGGGTACCATCCTGGACATCACTGCATGGGGCAACGCACGTGGCCTGGTGACCGGCACCAACTCTGCCGACGCCAAATTGCTCGATCCGTTCAACATCGGCCTGCCCAACCCGCGCCCGGCCGGCGACTCTCCGCTGATCGGCGCCGCCGACTTCTCTAACCCGCGCGTGGATGAGTTTTTCTTCACCAAAGTGGGTTATGCCGGTGCTTTCGGCCCCAACAGCGACTGGACCTGCCCCTGGGCCAACTGGGCACAACCCGGTTGCCTGCCTCCGACGAGCACTCAGGAAGTGCTTGTTTCCGGCGCCATCACCAGCAACACCACCTGGACGCCCGACAAGGAGTACATCCTCAACGGCTTTGTTTACGTGAAAAACTGCGCTACCCTGACCATCCAGCCCGGAACGGTAGTACGCGGCGACAAGTCGACCAAAGGCGCCCTGATTGTTACCCGTTGCTCCAGGATCGTCGCTGACGGCGCTCAAAACGAACCGATCGTATTTACCACGAACGACCCGAACCCGACCTACGGTTCCTGGGGTGGTCTGATTATCCTGGGTCGTGCATCCACTAACTCGAATTTCATGGGCACAGCTGGTCTCGGCCAGGTAGAAGGCGGTGTAAACAACGCAGCCGGCGACGGCCTCTACGGCGGCGGCGACTTGCCCGGCGGCGCGATCGACAACGACGACAGCGGCATTCTTCGCTATGTGCGCATCGAATACCCCGGTATCGCATTCCAGCCCAACAACGAGATTAACGGTCTGACCATGGCATCCGTTGGCTCGGGTACCGTGATCGACAACGTGCAGGTTTCTTACGCCAATGACGACGCCTTCGAATGGTTCGGCGGTACCGTAAACTGCAAGCACCTGATCGCTTACCGCGCCCTTGATGACGACTTCGACGCCGACAACGGCTATCGCGGTAATGTTCAATACGCGCTTTCCGTGCGCGACCAGGACATCGCCGACGTTTCCGGCTCGAACGGATTTGAAGTGGACAATGACGCCCAAGGCACAAACACAGCTCCGAAAACGGCTCCGACCTTCTCCAACGTAACCATCGTAGGCCCGAACGGCGGCGGCTCCAACCTGTATCGCCGTGCCGCTCACCTGCGCCGCAACTGCGAGATCGGTATCTTCAACTCAGCTTTCATCGGCTCTTACCCGGTGGGTCTGCTCATCGACGGCTCCAGCACGCTCAACAACGCCAACAACGGCACCCTTGACGTGCGCAACTCGTTCTTCTACGGCCAGGGTGTAGCGCTGGATACCACCCCGGGTGTCATCCTCGACATCACGGCTTGGGGCAACGCTCGCGGCCTGGTAACCGGTCCGAACTCCTCCCTCGCGCTGTTCCAAGATCCGTTCAACCTTGACGTGCCCAACACGCAACCGACCGGCCTTTCCCCGCTGCTCAACGCCGCTGCATTCACGCAACCGCGCGTAAGCATTCCGTTCTTCGACAAAGTGACCTTTGCCGGTGCTTTCGACGGCAGCGACGACTGGACTTGCGGCTGGGCTCGCTTCCTCGACGTCAACGTGAACTGTCTCGTAGACTCCGATGAAGCCGACAAATTCATCAGCGACGTGAAACTGATGCCGACGGTAGCCAGCACCGAAACGACCCTCGCCCTCACACTGATTAACGCAGCCGACCTCCAGGTTGAACTGTACGACATGTCCGGCCGCTTCCACGGCCAAGTACTGAACGCCAAGGCTGTTGCCGGTGAACAACAGTACACCGTCAACACGACCGACCTGCCCGCAGGCCTCTACTTCGTACGCATCCAGGCCGGCGAAGTAGTAAAAACCGTTAAATTGATCGTTGCCCGCTAATCAGCGGTTTCCGAATCGATAAAATAGTACGGCGCGCCGGAGATTGTTCTCCGGCGCGCCTTTTTTTATGGATGCGGCGGCCATTCATAAAGATTGACTCCTTTGAGTGGTTTGGCGGTTCGGTGAATTGCAAACACCTGATTTCCTATATGCCGTTGGACGACGACTTCGACGTGGATAACGGCTACCACGGCATGGTGCAATTCGCATTGGCGGTGCGCAATCCCCTCGTTGCAGATATTACCGGTGCAAACGGATTTGAAATGGACAACGACGCCATTGGTTCGACCAGGACGCCCAAGACAAGCCCGATCTTCTCCAACGTAACCATCGTAGGGCCTTATGGGCAACCCGTCAGTCCCTTGTTCCGCCGGGCAGCTCATCTGCGTCGCAACAGCGAACCTTGCATCACCAACTCCCTCCTGATCGGCAACTGGCCTGTCGGTGTACTCCTGGACGGCCAGACGACAATTCAAAACGCCCAAAATGGTCTGCTCAACATAAACAATACATTTGTTTGCGGCGCAACCACCCCTGTATCCGGTACACCGGCCATCATCGATGCACAAGCCTGGCTCCTCAATGCAGGCGGAAATGCCATCTACGCCGACCCCAATGCCGCAGGGCTGGTCAACCCGTTCAACCCGGACAGCCTCGATTTCCGGCTCACTCCCAACTCCATCGCCCTGAGACCGGCTGCCGGCTACGCTGGACGTGGGCAGCATTGTGCCGCTGGTGTCCAGCCACCCGTACAAGGTGGAAATACGGGGCGAAAACCTGCTGCGCTTCGTTTTCGACCCCATCGCCCTGCCCGACAGCAACATAAACGAGCCTGCTTCGCATGGCTTTATCAAATTCCGCACAGCGCAAAAGTCAGGACTGCCAATCGGCTCTTCTATCGACAATTTTGCCGACATTTTCTTCGACTTCAACGCGTCGGTGCGCAACGGATTGCCGCGCGGGTGATACTGCTTCCGGGTGGAAGGAGGCGATGCTGTTTTGAGCGCCGGAAAGATTTTGTTTGATTAGTTTTTGCCGGAAAGCAAAAAACGAAACACAATGTCGAGGGTGTCTCATAAGTCTAAAGAAACAGGCATTCCCCCCAATTAAAATTTTGAAAGACCAAGTTAGCCGATAGAATGGCCTCAAGCCCCATGTCGTCAAATTACCGCAAGTGCGGTGTTTCAAAGCTGTTTACAACGAAACGAGATTTTTTTGCCGCGAATTAGCGCGAATTCGCGCTAATTCGCGGCAAAAAAATTAAAACAAATGGCGGCGAGACCGCAAAAAACGGCAAGGCAATCTTTGAACGCAAAATTGACGACCGCGGGGCTTTAAGCCCAATGTCGTCAACTTAAGGTTTTTTTAGTGGCCTCGGAGAGGCCTAACGTTGGTAGAAATGCCAAGCGTATTTCGTTGGGCCTCGGAGAGGCCTAACGTTTGGTGTGCCGGGCATGTCATCATTCACAGAGGTGCAAAGGTGCGAACCTTTTAGTCCTTTGGGAGCCGTTGTGACCGGAATCTCAT
>JBGSTG010000130.1:0-49918 GCA_041736625.1 Saprospiraceae bacterium
TGGGAACCATGGGAACCATGGGAACCATGGGAACCATGGGAACCATGGGAACCATGGGAACCATGGGAACCATGGGAACCATGGGAACCACGGGAACCGTGGGAACCGTGGGAACCGTGGAAACCGTGGGCACCATGGGAACCGTGGAAATCACGGGAACCACGGGAACCGTGGAAACGCCCAAACCAACCATGCAAAAATAAATAAATCCCCAAAAAACACCCCATAAAAATCGCCTTCCTTATGTTTGTCCTTTCTTTTCACAACCTTGATCCATCTTTCAAGCATGAATCGCATATTGCGCCTTTACTTCCTCGCATGCCTGCTGTGCCCCCTTGCCGCCCACGCCCAAACCGGAGACGAAACGGAAAAAAAAGACACCGCTGCGGTAAAAGAAGCCAAACCCAAGGCTCCCAAACCGTACAAAGAAGTGGTTACCGACAAGGCCGTTACCCAGACCGGCATGGTGTTGGTGCACCGGCTGGAGGACAAGTACCTGTTTGAAATTCCCGATTCGATTTTTGGCCGCGACATCATGGCCGTCACCCGCATGGTGCGTACCCCTGCCGGCGCCGGCTACGGCGGCGAAGAGCAGAACCGGCAGGTCATCCGGTTTGAAAAAGGCCCGGGCGACAAGGTTTTTCTGCGCGCCGTCGAATACGTGAACGTCAGCGCCGACACCAGCCAGCCGCTCTACGAGGCCGTCCGTAACGCCAACCTAGACCCCATCGCGGCAGCTTTTGAAGTGAAAGCGTACCGCAACGACAAGTCGGGCGCGGTCATTGATGTAACTGAATTCCTCGGTGGCGCCGAGCCGATCGTCTCCCTCAACCCCATCACCAAGCAGCGGTTCAACCTCACCGAATTCAAAAAAGACCGCAGCTACCTCGAGCACGTACGCGCCTACCCCATCAACGTGGAGGTGCGCAGCGTAAAGACCTTCGCTGCAAAACCGCCTGCCCTGCGCACGGGTGAGGAAAAACCCTCGCCGTCGACAGACCTGCCGGCCGGCCTGGCCGCCGGCGTCGTCACCTTCGAGCAGAACACCTCGTTTATCCTGCTCCCCAAGACGCCCATGCGCAAGCGCTACTACGACCCCCGTGTCGGCTATTTTGCCACCCGATACACCGTGTACGACGACAACAAGCAACGCGCAGAGCCCGAAACCTTCGCCATCCGCTGGCGCCTCGAACCCAAAAACGCCGAAGACGCAGCCCGCCAGCAGCGGGGAGAACCCATCGAACCAGCCAAGCCCATCGTATTTTACATTGACCCCGCCACACCACGCAAGTGGCGCCCCTACCTCAAGCAGGGCGTAGAGGACTGGCAGCCCGCCTTCGAGCAGGCCGGCTGGAAAAACGCCATCCAGGCCCGCGACTGGCCGGAAAACGACACCACCATGAGCCTGGAAGACGCGCGATTCTCCGTCATCCGATACTTCGCCTCCGACATCCAGAACGCATACGGCCCCAACGTGCACGACCCGCGCTCCGGCGAGATCATCGAAAGCCACATCGGCTGGTTCCACAACGTGATGAAACTGCTCAAACGCTGGTACACCACCCAGGCCGCCGCCGTGGACCCGGCAGCCCGCAAAAACGAGTTCGACGACGACCTCATGGGCCGCCTCATCCGCTTCGTGTCTGCACACGAGGTGGGGCACACCATCGGCCTGCGCCACAACTTCGGCGCCAGCCACGCGACCCCCGTCGAAAAACTGCGGGACCCGGCATTCTGCGCCGCCAACGGACATACCTCCTCGATCATGGACTACGCCCGCTTCAACTACGTCGCCCAACCCGAAGACGGCATCAAAGACCTGTTCCCGCGTGTGGGCGACTACGACAAGTGGGCCATCGAATGGGGATACAAACCCGTATACAACTCCGCCGACGCCGAGGCCGACAAAAAAACGCTCAACCAGTGGTACCTCGATAAAGCCGCCCCCAACCCGCGCCTGCACTTCACCACCGAGAGCAGCCCGGTAGATCCGCGCGCCCAAAGCGAAGACCTGGGCGACAACAGCATGACCGCCTCCACCTACGGCATCAAAAACCTCCAGCGCATCGTGCCCAACATCGAAGACTGGACCAAGGACGAGGCCGACCACTACACCATGGCCCGCGAATTGCACGACGACGCGGTGATGCAGTACCGCCGCTACGTCGGACACGTGACCAAGTGGGTGGGCGGCGTGTATGAAACGCCCAAAACATACGAGCAGGCCGGCGCTGTGTACCAGCAGGCGCCCGCCGAGCGCCAGCGCGAGGCGGTGGCATTTCTCAACCGCGAAGTGTTCCAGACGCCCGCCTGGCTCTTCCCGCTAGCGCTGACGGCCAAGCTGACGGCCGACGGCGGCGCCTCTGCCATCAACAGCATCCACCAGAGCACACTCGACAACCTGCTCAGCACCACCCGCCTGCAACGGGTGGCCCTGCAAAAGGACTATGGGCTCATGGACCTGTTCGAAGACGTGCAAAAAGGCATTTGGGGCGAACTTGACGGCGGAAAAGCGACATCACCGGAGCGCCGTTCCCTGCAAAAAATGCACCTGGAGAAACTGATCGAACTCTCTCAATTGGCCACCGACAACAAGGCGGCCGACCGGCTGAAAACCTCCGACATCCCCTCGGCTGCCCTGGCCGCGCTGGACGATCTGGAGGACGCCATCGAAAAAGCGGCCAAACGCGCCAAGGACCCGATGACCGAGGCACACCTGTCCGATTGTTTGGCGCGGATTGAGGCTATAGAGGCCGATTGATTATCGTTCCAGTACTGCTAATTGCTCGTAATATACGCCTGAATCCGTCAATAATTGCACGGAATAGCGTCCCTATGCCCCACAGGTAAACTGAGCTGGTTTTCTCCCTTCGAGCGTATGCGTGTTTGCCGCAGTACTTCCTTGCCATAAGCGTCTAACACCCGCAAAGCATCCTGCCACAAATAACCTGTGTGACATGACCAATCTAAATTTTTCCGTCTAAAGGCAACGCTTCCCCTTACTTTTGTGTCAATCCTTCCTGAATGCGCAAATTACCGCTCACTTTATTCCTATTCGTGGCCTTTTGGCTTCTTTCAAAAGACCTGAACGCCCAACCAGAATCCCAGATCACCATTTCCGGTCGAATCACCGATACGGAAACCAAACAGCCCATGCCCTTTGTCACCATAGCTGCTCCGGAGGCGGGTCAGGGCACGCGGAGCGACGAACAGGGGAATTACAAGCTCAGCCTGCCGGCAAGCGTCACGTATATGCGCTTCACCACCGTCGGTTACCAGGAAAAGACCGTCAAAGTCGGCAAGAACGCCAAACAGGTGATCGACGTGGCCCTGACCACTTCCGACAACGTGCTCACTGAAGTGACCGTAAAGCCCGCCAAATACCGCAACAAGAACAACCCGGCCGTAGAGCTCATTAAACTGGTGATGGAAAACCGGGATCGGAACAAGCTCGAAAACCTGACCTATTACAGCGAGACCCAATACGAGAAGGTACTGCTCGGCTTCAGCAAGATGCCGGAAAAACTGGTGCAGCGGAAAATTATGAGCGACATGAAGGTGGTGCTCGAAAACCGCGATACCACCAAACTCGAAGGAACCTCCGTGATACCGTTCATGCTCCAGGAAAACCTCATCGACCTGTACAGCAAGAACCCGCCCGGCATCCAGCGCAAGTTCGTCAAGGCCAACAAGTCCGTCAAATTTCCCGATTACCTGGACCCCGCCGGCATCAACGCCGCGTTGCAGTACCTGAACCAGGACGTAAACCTGTACGACAACTACATCGTGCTGCTCACCGACCACTTCCTGAGCCCCATCGCCAACAACGCTCCCTTCTTTTACCGGTACTACCCAAAGGATACGCTCGAGGAAAACGGGCGCAAGATCGTCCGACTTGAATTTTATCCGCGCAACAAAACCGACATGCTGCTCCAGGGCGAGCTCCACATTGCCCTTGACAGCACCTACCCGGTTACCCGGGCCATCTTTACCGTCAACCCCAACATCAACCTCAACTGGGTGCGCATGCTCACCATCGACCTCCAGTTCGAGTTGTTGCCCTCCGGGAAATGGTATCTGGCCGAGGAAGACCTGCGTATGGATTTCGGGGTCAATAAAAAAACGTTCGGCATTTACGGAGAGCGGCTGGTGCGGCACATCAACCCGACCGTCAATGTGCCGCTGCCCGATTCTGTTTTTGCCGCACCCGACAAGCTGGTGTACTTACCCGGTTCGGAACGCATCGACACGGCCTTTTGGGAAAAAGCCCGTCCTGTTGCGCTATCAGCCACCGAAGCGGCTACTTACGCCAACATGGACAGCCTGCAACGCACCAAAATGTTCAAGCGGGGAGCGTTCCTGCTCAACGTAGCGCTTGCCGGATATGCGCCTGTGGGCCGGGACATCGAGATCGGTCCGTTGTCCACGTTTTATTCGTTCAACGACGTGGAGGGCACCCGCCTGCGTGTCGGCATGCGCACCAGCTCCCGCTGGAGCAAAAAGGTGCGCCTGATTGGTGCGGTGGGTTACGGCACCGACGACCGGCAGTTCAAGTACAATTTCGGGGCCGACTTCGCCATGCCCGGAACTGCCCACAACGCTTTTCCACTCAACTTGTTCCGGGTGAGGTATACCAAGGATCTGGTGGTGCCGGGTCAGCTGCTATACCAAACCGGCAGCAATACCTTCCTGACCTCTTTTGTGCGCGGAGTGAACGACAAGTTCATGTACACCGACAAGTTGGCCATAAACCATGAACGGGAGTTTTTGAGTCATTTTTCGTACGTCATCGGCACCGAAAGGGAGGAAATGCGCCCGGCTGGCGCCCTGCACTTCGACCCTACCGACATCGACATGCAGCGCGACGAGCCGCTCACGGTGTCGCGTTTTTACCTGCACCTGCGTTATGCACCCGGCGAGAAGTTTTTCCAGAGCGCGGCTTTCCGGTCCATCATCGATTACCGGTGGATCATCCAGGCCCGCTACACCATGGGGGTCGACGGCATTTACGGTGGCGATTACAGCTTCCACCAGGTGGGCCTCAGCGTGCGTAAATTCACCAATACCCCTCCCATCGGTTACAACACCCTGTATCTGGAAGGCGGCGCCATGCTCAGTAAAGCGCCTTGGCAGTTGTTGGGCATACACCGCGCCAACCAGTCGTACGTGTATGACAAATTCTCGTACAACATGATGAATTTCATGGAGTTCATCAGCGATCGGTACGTGGCTTTCAACATCGATCAGAGTTTCTACGGGTTTTTTCTCAACAAAATTCCCGTCATGCGCAAACTCAAATGGCGCGAGTACGCCACGTTCAAAATCCTGTGGGGAACCGTCACCGACCAAAACAGACCAGTGGAAGGCTCGGGGCTTTACTACTTCCCCACCAACGAGGCCGACGGGTCGCCGGTATCGTATACCCTCATGGACAAACCATACATGGAAGCCAGCGTGGGCATCGGCAATATCTTCAGGCTGCTCCGCTTCGACCTGGTGCGCCGCTTTTCCTACCTGGATCACCCAGGGGTGCCCAAATACGGGGTGCGTATGGCTTTTGACATCTCGTTCTGACAAAGGGCGTACTTTTGCAAACCATGCGCTGGATTTCTCCTTTTAAAACCATGCCCGACGGCGCGGTGATGGCCATCGTGGCCGGCTTGTGCATACCGACCTTCTGGATCAACCTGCACCTAATGCCGTTTATAGGCGACGAAGGCATCCGCTCCGGCGTGGCACTGGAAATGTACCTGTCCGGAAACTACCTGACACCCACCCTCAACGGCGAGCCATACTTCAACAAGCCACCCCTTTACAACTGGCTGCTCGTCGGCGCCAGGTTTTTGTTTGGCGCGTTCGGCGAATGGCCTTCCCGCAACGCCACGCTGTTTTTTTTGGCTTTGTTCGCCGCCACGGTGTTTGTTCATGTCCGGAAAACATTTGGCGCCCAGGCTGGTATCCTCGCGGCTTTCATGCTGGTGAGCAGCGGGCGTATTTTGTTTTGGGACAGCATGTTGGGCCTCATCGACATTTGTTTTTCATGGCTCATCTACCTGAACTGGATGTTGTGGTACCAATGGGGCAGAAAAGAACACTGGTGGCGCCTGTTTGTCGTCTCGTATGCTATCACGGCCGCAGCATTTTTGATGAAGGGGCTTCCGGCGCTGGTTTTCCAGGCCTTCAGCGTGCCCGCCGCCCTGGTGTTGCTGGGTTCGTGGCGCAAACTGTTCTCCGTGCAGCACGTCGCCGGTGTTTTCACCGGCGTGCTGTTGGGTGCTTCGTATTATGTAGCCTACGCTGACGCGGTGTCGCTCGAAAAAGCGTTTGCCGTGCTGATCGACCAGTCGCTACAGCGCACCGCGACGCACTTCGGCATCTGGAAGACCGTCGTGCACCTGTTCACGTTCCCGTTCGAACAGGTGTACCACTTTTTACCGTGGTCCTTGCTGCTGATCTTTATTGCGCATCCCCGGTTTTGGGCATGGGTTCGGAATCAGCCTTTTGTGCACTTTAACTGCTGGATGCTGCTGGTCAACCTGCCCGTTTACTGGAGTTCTGTGGAGGTGTACCCGCGCTACCTGTTGATGTTTGTGCCGCTGTTCAACGTCGTTTTTGTGTACGCATACCGTCAGCTGGAAGCAACGGCCCTGGCCAAAATGGTGTGCCGGCTTTACAGCGCCATCGCGGTCGCGGTCGTACTGGTCGTTGCTTGTCTGCCTGCGGTGGAACGCCTGCATGAACTCCGGTCATTCCATCTGCTGTGGTTGCTCACCCTGATTCCGGCTATTCTGGTGGCTTGGGCTTCGCTGACCGACGGCAATCGGATACTCCTGTGGACGGTGGCCGTGGTGCTGCTGGTGCGCATCGCGCTCAACATTTTTGTGTTGCCCTTCCGTGCCGAAGAGGCCCGCTATGGTTATTCCCGAGAACAGGCTGCGCGCGCAGTGGCGCGTTTTCCGGACAAAACATGGCGCGTGTACGGCCAAACGGCGATGGACAACACCGCCCGCTTTTACCTGGAAAATGCCGCGCAACAAATCATGAACCGCACCGAAACCATCGATTCCAGCGCCGTGTACATCGTGGAGCGCGGCCGGTACCCCGACTTTCCCGGCACGCCGGTGGACAGCATCCTCATCTCCGGCAGGTTTTACGTGCAGGTTTGCGCATTTGACCAGCAAGAAAACTAACTTTGCGGTTTATTTTTTCGAAAATGACCATGCACGACAATGGACCTGAGTTCGCCTGCCACCTTTCCGTGGTCATCTGCGTGTACAACGAATCGGGTAACATACACCCGCTGATCCGACAAATCGACAGCGCCCTGGCCGGTATGGATTACGAGATGGTCTATGTGAACGACGGCTCCAGTGACTCCACCCTGCGCGAGCTTTTGGACAATGGCCACTCCCGCCTGCGCATCGTCGATTTCAGACGCAATTACGGCCAAAGCGCCGCCCTCGCTGCCGGCATTCAGTACGCGCGCGGCGAGTGGATCGTCACCATGGACGGAGACCTGCAAAACGACCCCATCGATGTGCCGCGCATGTTGCAAATGGCCAAAGACGAACACCTCGATCTTTTGGCCGGTATTCGACAGAAACGCCAGGATGGTATGCTGCTCCGCAAGGTACCCAGCAAAATTGCCAACTGGATGATCCGTGAGGCCTCTGGCGTTCATTTGCACGACTATGGGTGCACCCTCAAGGTGTTTCGCGCCGACCTGGCCAAGAGCCTCGGCATCTACGGTGAATTGCACCGGTTCATCCCGGTATTGGCCGACCTGGAAGGCGCGCGCATGTCGGAGACGCCCGTAACCCACCACCCCCGGGGCGCCGGCAAGTCCAAGTACGGCATCAACCGCACCATCCGTGTGTTTAGCGATCTGTTGCTCATCCTGTACCTCAAGCGGTTCCGGCACAAGCCTATGCACCTCTTTGGAGGCTGGGGCGTGCTGTTTACCGGAATCGGCGTGCTTATCATGCTTTACTTGCTGGTTGAAAAAATACTGGGCCACGACATCTGGGGGCGTCCGCTGCTCATCCTGGGCACCGTGCTCACGGTGGCCGGCATGCAGCTCATTGCGCTGGGCATCCTGTCGGAAATGCTGGTGCGCACCTACTATGAGTCGCAGGACAAAAAACCCTACCGGGTGCGACGCCTTTACGAAGCCGAAGCGCCCGCCGACGCATGAACTGGAAGCTGGCGCTCAAACTCGGGCTGTCCGTCCTGATTATCTGGCTCGTGCTGCGCAACATTGACGAACGCCTTCTTTGGAACACCCTCCGCCGTGCCCATCCGGGGTGGCTGCTCTGGGCCGCCGTGTGGTATACCGTTTCCAAGATCATCAGCGCCTGGCGTTTCAACGCCTTTCTGAACACGGAAAATATTTTTTTGGATACCCGCCAGCAATTGCGGCTGTACTGGGTAGGCATGTACTACAACCTGCTGCTACCGGGCGGCATCAGCGGCGACGGGTACAAGATCAAGCTCTTGCACGACCGCGACGGGGCCCCCGTCAAACGCCTCGTGGCCATCACCCTGCTGGAACGCCTGAGCGGGGCGGCGGCATTGGCGCAATGGTGCCTCCTGCTCAGCCTTGGCATGCCGCTGGTTCAGCCTTGGTGGTGGGCGCCTGTTTTGCTGCTGTTGCTAAGCGTGCCCGTTACCTGGTGGCTGTTCCGCATCACCGGTGGCGGCGTCCCGGCACTGTGGACGAGCAGCAGCCTCCAATCGCTCGCCGTACAGGCAGCGCAGATCGCATCCACCCTGGGCATCATCTGGTCGCTCGGAGAGGGCCACCTGTGGCTGGAATACACCATCTTGTTTCTTATCTCCTCGGTGGTGGCCATGCTGCCCCTTACCATCGGGGGCACCGGCGCGCGCGAACTCACCTTTCTGTGGGGCGCGCAGTATCTGGGCGCCGACCCGGAACTGGCCGTGGCCATTGCATTTCTCTTTTACCTGGTGTCTACCCTGGTCGCATTTAGCGGCATTGCATTCAGTTTGGACTTGTCGTATCTGGCTAAAGAGAAGGTGGAGGGCTGATATTCGGGTTTGTTTTTTTTAATAAACCGCAGCGTACGCACTGCAGCACAGAAACAATTACAATGAACGTACCCTAATAAGTAAATTTTCCGTTATTTTTTAGAAATGTATTTCTACAAACAAACCAAGTGAATATCTTCACACTGTATTATTACACCACTCTGTTCATGCTCCAACGCTTGCTCATACAAACCGTTTGGATACTGCTTGTTTCGTTTACCCCTTTGCCTGCCCAGCAAAATGCAGACAGCCGTCGGGTAGACAGTTTGAAACAGCTGGTTTCCAAAGCGCCTAACGACACAGCCAAAGCGCGCAAACTGATGGAGCTGTCCATGGCGTTGCTGTACAATCAGCCCAGGGAGTCGGAGCAGCACACCGCCGAAGCGCTGAATCTGTTCAGGCAAAAGGGTCATTACGAGGGCGAATCCCACGCGTTGAACCTGAACGGCTTGCTTCAGTTCAGAAAAGGCGATGCAGCCGCCGCGTTAGAGCACTATATGTCCAGTTACCAGCTGGCTAAAAAACACGATCTCCCCCAGCGCATGGCGAAGGCCCTCAACAACATGGGCATCGTTTATCTTCAGGTGAAGGACTACGACAGGGCACTGGCCATTTACCAGGAAGCCTTTGAGATCAACAAGGCGCTGAACAACACCGAAGAGATGGGCAGCAACCTCGCCAATTGCGGCATCGCCATGGCCAACAAAGGCAAGCTGGACTCGGCTTTGGTATTTTACCATCAGGCCCTGTCCCGCTTTTTGGAAATCAACATGGGCCGGGGAATTGCCAATATGCACAACAACATCGGCAACATCCATTTACGCCAGGCCCACCACGAAGAAGCGCTCTTTTATTTCAAGAAGGCCCTGCAATTTTATTTGAATGACCGAAACGAACTGTACGCTTCCAGTGCTTACAACAACATCGGCAAGGTCTACCTTTTACAGAATCGCCTGGACTCGGCGTACGTCAACCTGACGAAAGGCCTCCAACTCGCCGAAACACAAAACGCCAAAGAAGAACTGGTCGAGAGCCATCTCGCCCTTTCCGGTTTTTTTGAAAAAACGGGGAAGGAAGACCAGAGCCTTTTCCACTTGAAAAGATACCTGGCGTACAGAGACTCCCTGTCCAACAGTGAAAAAACCGCCGAGCTCACCCAGGTCACCCAACGGTTTGAGGTGCAAAAACAGCTGGAACTGATCAACAAGGAAAACGAGCTGCAGACCGCCCGGTCCTGGGCCTGGATTTTGGCCCTGGCCGGCATCATCCTGATGGTCACCCTGGGCAGCATCACATTCAACATCAGCCTGACCCGGAATTCGGTGCGCAGGAAATTATACGAGGAAGAAAAAGCGCGGTTTCAGGCCGAAAAAGACGCTACGCAATTGCGCGAGGTACAATACACCTATGAAATTGACCTCAAAAACCGCGAGCTGGCCTCCACCGCCGTCAACATCATCCAAAAAAATGATTTGCTCCATCAAATCACGGAGAACCTCGAGCAACTGAAAAAGAATACCCAGGAGGAGAGCATGCGAAAAGAACTTTCGCGCCTGACCCGGCTGATCGAAAACGGCCTGAATCAGGAACAGGAATGGGAAAACTTCCGGCTTCACTTCAATGGTGTGCATCCCGGCTTTTTCGATCGCCTCCTCGCCTCCCAACCCAAGCTCACGCCCAAAGACCTCCGGATATGCGCCTACCTGCGCATGAACCTCTCCACCAAAGAGATTGCCTCCCTGCTCAACTTCTCCATACGTGGGGTAGAAACCATCCGTTACCGGTTACGCAAAAAACTCGATCTGCCGGCCGACGTGGACCTCAACCAATGGATGATGCAGCGCTAAGGATGGCCGGATCGCCGGCGTACCGGCATTTCTGATGCTTCCCTCTCGAATTTAAGTACTAATAATGAATTATTTATAAAAAGACGGACTACGTCGCTACTACGTCAACGGTTGACGTATTGCTGTGCACCGGTTGACGTAGGTAGGAAGGGATTGAAAATTTGGCTAACCATTCGGGCGCCGGCACCTTTGCCTCGGCGATTGCAAAAAGCCCCCCCGACATGGACAACAACCCTTCGCGTTTAAACACCCTGCGTCAACAAGTGCTCCCGGTTTTCCAAAGGCGCATCACTGACCTGATGGAGGCGCCGCACCCCGTACAGGTCGTGGTGGAATGGAACACCATCCCGCAAGTAAAAGACAAAGAAGCGCGTGCACTTTCGCTCTATATGGAGCGTATCCTCGATAACCTGGAATGGTTGGCCTACGACGACGTGAGCCGCGCCCTGCTGAATAGCCGCCTGCTCGGCATCCACATTCGCCATGTGTCCAGTTCGCTTGAAAACTCCGTCAACCTCATCAACGGAACCCTGATCACCCTGGCCAATTTCAGCCAACCCGACGAACTCCCCTCCTCCGTGGAGATCAGACGGGTTCTTTCCCGCGGCCTGACTTTTCCCATTGACGGCTAAAACGCCCTGCATACGTCCATCGCTTTTATTACAAACAACATTCATTTACAACATGAAAGCATTCAAATTTGAGTACATCTGGCTCGACGGCTACCGGCCCGAACCCAACTTGCGCAGCAAGACCAAAGTCCTGTGGCTCGACGAGTTCGACGGCCAGCCCGACAACCTGCCCATCTGGTCGTTCGACGGCAGCTCCACCATGCAAGCCGAAGGAAAAAAATCAGATTGCCTGCTCCTGCCCGTGCGCGTAGTAAGCGATCCCGGTCGCACCAACGCCTTCCTGGTGATGTGCGAAGTCCTCAACCCCGACGGTACCCCGCACGAAACCAACATCCGCAGCCGGTTTGAAGACGACGAAGACTTCTGGATCGGCTACGAGCAGGAGTACGTACTGCTCAAAGACGGCAAGCCGCTCGGTTTCCCCGCCAACGGCTTCCCCGAACCCCAGGGCAAATACTACTGCTCCGTCGGATACCCCTACAACATGGGCCGCGATCTCGTAGAGGAGCACCTCGACCTTTGCCTCAACGCCGGCCTGAAAGTAACGGGCATCAACGCTGAGGTGATGATGGGCCAGTGGGAGTACCAGCTGTTCGCAAAAGGCGCCAAACGCGCCTGCGACGACCTGTGGATCAGCCGGTACCTGCTGGAACGCACCGCCGAAAAATACGGCCTGATCGTGGAACTCTTCCCCAAACCGGTTCAGGGCGACTGGAACGGGTCGGGCATGCACACCAACTTCTCCACCCACGCCATGCGCGAAGAAGGCGGCGAAGAGCTCATGACCGCCATCTGCGAATCGTTCCGCCCGGTACACGACGAACACATCGCCGAATATGGCTCCAGCAACGACAAGCGCCTCACCGGTCACCACGAAACCCAACACATCGGGCGCTTCAGCTACGGCGTTAGCGACCGCGGGTCTTCCATCCGCATCCCCGTTTCGGTTCCTGCCAACGGATGGCGCGGCTACCTGGAAGATCGTCGTCCGGCTTCCAACGCCGATCCCTACCGCGTTGCCGCCCGTATCCTCAAAACCCTGGCAACGGTGAGGATCGCTGAAACCGCCTAACCATTCACGGTTTTGAACCTGTATCGATAGGTGTCGCAACCCATACTACGCCCCGGGCAATAGGGCCCGGGGTGTCTTTATTTAACTCAATTCGCGCTAAAGCAACAAGCAAACCCACCCTCCATCATGAAACAAATTATTGAACCCGCCGCCGTGGGCAATCTGGATCAGGATATCCAGCGCCTGCTCAACGTCATCTCCGACGCGCAGAAAGGATACGCAACCTACTCCGATTTTATCCGCGCGCTGGAACGGGAAGGGATCTTGCCCGACGACCCGCGCATCCAGAAACTATTGGCCGACCTCGACGCCACCCGCCTGCAAAACGTAGCGGAACGGAGCATCAAGCCGGAAGAATTTGAAGAGTACGTGCGCCAGAATGCCATCGTTAAAAACGCATTCACCAAGAACCTGGTCATTCCGGATTTTTCCGAATTCCTGCAGGACGTAGAAGATATATTCAATCTGACCGCTAAAAACACCGACGGCCACGTGGCCACCTACATCCCGCAGCTGGCCCGCGTGGAGCCCGAACAGTTCGCCGTATCCATCTGCACCATCGATGGCCAACGGTTTTCGTTTGGCGATTTCCGGACCTTCTTCGGCCTCCAGTCCACTTGCAAGCCCATCAACTATTGCCTGGCCCTGCACCAGCACGGCGAGCAAACGGTCCACAAGCACGTCGGTCGCGAACCCAGTGGCCGTTCTTTCAATGAGCTCTCGCTCAACCGTCAGGGGCTGCCCCACAACCCGCTCATCAACTCGGGCGCCATCATGACCGCTTCGCTGATCCAGCCCCAGATGCCCATGGCCGACCGGTTTGATTATGTTTTCAAAACGTGGCAGCGCCTGTGCGCCGGAAAAAGCATGGCGTTCAACAACGCAGTTTACCTGTCGGAACGTGAAACCGCCGACCGCAACTTCGCCCTGGCGTACTTCATGCGGGAAAACAAAGCCTTTCCGGAAGACACCAACCTAACCGATACCCTCGAACTGTACTTCCAGTGCTGCTCCATCGAATCGTGCAGCCACAACCTGGCCATCGCCGCCGCTACCCTGGCCAACGCCGGCGTCAACCCGCTGAGCGGCGATCGCATTTTTGACGAAAAAACCGTGCAAAACTGCATGTCCCTGATGCTGAGCTGTGGCATGTACGACTTCTCCGGCGAGTTCGCGTTCAAAATCGGGCTGCCCGCCAAATCCGGCGTGTCCGGCGCCCTGATGATCGTAATCCCAAACGTGATGGGCATCAGCATCTGGTCGCCCCGACTGGACAAGCACGGCAACAGCGTCCGCGGGGTAGAATTTTGCGAAAGACTGGTTGAAAAATACAACTTTCACCACTACGACTCGCTGACCCGGGAGACCAGCAAAAAGAACCCGCGAAACAAAAAATACGAAACCCGCATCAACCAGATCGTCAACCTCATCTACGCCGCCAGCTTCGGTGACCTGGAAGAGATCAAACGACTGGAAGCCAACGGCGCCGACCTCGGCATGGCCGATTACGACGGCCGCACCGCACTTCACCTGGCTGCCGCCGAAAACCGGCTTGAGGTGATCAAATACCTGCTTTCCCGCAAAGTGAATCCGCAACCGGTTGACCGCTGGAACGGCACACCGCTCGACGACGCCCGCAAGGGTGAACACACAGAAGTGATCAAAATGCTGGAAAAAAGCCTCAGCAAACGGGAAAATCAAAAGGAAGACAACAGCGGCAACAAGAAACAGGCTTAACCCCTCCTTTTGCGCTACCGCGTCTCCGCCTCCACGGTCAACAGCCGCGACACCTGCTCGGCGCGTTCCAGCGCCTCCTCAACCGTATCGGCCACGATCGTCGCATGACCCATTTTCCGGAAAGGCCGCGTTTCTGCCTTTCCGTACAAGTGCAAACCAACACCGGGAATGGCCAGGCACGCTTCCGCACCCCGGTATTCCGCCGGACCCTGGTGCCCGGGAGCGCCGAGCAGGTTGATCATGGCTGCCGGACGAACCTGGCGGGTGTCGCCCAAAGGCAGGCCCGCAATGGCGCGCCAGTGCTGCTGATACTGACTGGTCACCGCACTCTCGATCGTGTGGTGACCGCTGTTGTGCGGCCGGGGCGCCACTTCATTGACCAACAAATCGCCTGAATCGGTGAGAAACATCTCCACCGCCAGCAAACCGCACAGCCCGAACGCTTCGATCACCTGTTCGGCGAGCGCTTCCGCAGCGGCGGCGGCCAACGGAGAAATGCGCGCCGGGCACAGCAGAAACGACAACAGATTGGCCTCGGGATGGAAATCCATCTCAACCGGGGCATACACGGCCGTTTCCCCTAGGGTATTGCGGGCAGCCACCACGGCCAGTTCCGTCCGGATGGGCGCAAGCACTTCTGCCAGGCAGGGTCCTTTCAACAACTTGTCCGCCAGATCGGCCCGGGTGCGCAGCACGGCCACGCCACGGCCGTCGTAGCCCGCCGTACGCGTTTTTTGCACCAGTGGCAGCTGCCACCGGTTGTCCTCGATGGCTTTTACAAGCGCCTGTTCATCGTCAAACAGTTCAAAATGGGCGGTCGGTATCCCGTGTTCCCTGTAAAACTGTTTTTGCAGGCCCTTGTCCTTGATGATGTCAAGCACGTCGGGAGCCGGGTGTACGACCTTACCCAGGCGCTCCAGCGCGCGCAAGGCATCTGTCGAAACGTGTTCGATCTCGATGGTCAACAAGTCCAGCGCTGCGCCAAAGCGCATTACATCGTCAAAAGCATGGAAGTCACCCTGCACAAACCGGGTGCAGATCGCAGCGGCAGGTGCGTCGGGTGCGGGGTCTAAAACGTCAATTTTCCAATCCCAGGGGGAGGCGGCCTGACAGAGCATTTTGCCCAATTGACCGCCGCCGAGAATACCGATGCGTTTGCGTATGTCGAACATGCGGCAAAGGTAGGAACCCTTTACCGTTGGATGAACACCCGCTTCGTTGTCCAGACATCTTTGTTAATCACCCGCAGCAGGTAAGTGCCCGCCGGCGTGCCCGCTCCAATCTCCAGTGGCCTGGTTTGGTTTCCGGAGGGCCAACGCGCTGTCCAGGCAGCTTGCAAGCGGCCGTCGGTATGCAGCAGCTCGACCCGCATGTCGGTGTCCTCCAGGCATAACACCTGAAGGTACAACACGTCGTTGGCCGGGTTGGGGTAAACGTCGAACGGACAGTACACGGGGTCTCCCGCCAGGCCCGTGGAAATCAGGGTGAGGTCCGACAACACCTCAAGGTCGTCAGGCTGATACAGCCCGTCGGTAGGGGCATAGCCGGCCGCTGCCAGGTATTCCAGCTGGTTGGCCGACTGCCAGACACGCACCTGATACGCTTCGCCGGGCAACATACCTTCCAGTGTGTTGCCGGTGGTGGGATCGTCGCCCCAAACGGTGACCGCCATCGTTTTGCCCGCGTAAATGGCTGCGCCACAAAGCGTACCCGCGGTTGTAAAAATGCCGATTTCGTCGCCCGCAGAAAGCACACCGGACGCTACGGTCAGCGGTACGACCAGCGTGGCATTGTTCCCGGTATTGATGGAATCCAACACGAAATGCTGCAAAAAACCGCCTCTGGGGCGGGCCTCGTCGGAAGGGTCACTGTGGAGATTGGCCGCGTATTGGAGTACCGTCGGCGCCAGGGCCCTCACCTTGTAGCCTCTTCCAGGGTACATCAGGCCAATATCGTTGATGCCGAAAGCCGGAATAAAGTTTTTGCCGGAATTGTCTTTTACAATTTCGATGTCGGACGAGATGGCGGCAAACACATCGGCGGCGTCCTGGGGCTTGTCCCGAAGGTAGGCAATGATCTGCCAACCGGATTTCAAGGGTATGGGATGGGCATTCGGCTGTACCTTATCACCCAAAATCAGCAATTCAATGGCTTCATTGGTTTTTACCTGATAGCCGGCCAGCATGTCCCAGTCGCCGATGTTGTTCAATTGCAAGGCAGGGATGGCGCTGGTACCCTCACCGTCTTTGACGAGAATGACTTTGTCGGTAATGCCACTGAACACCTGCAGCATATCGGGCGCCTGCGGATATACATGACTGGAGATCATGTTCCAGCCCGGAGCCATGGAGATGGCGTGCAACACACTCGTGACCGCCGTGATGGATTGCAGCATGCTGATGCCATCGCTGGCATACCGGTCTGTGTGCGACACCAAACCTGCTGTTCCTGCGGGCGCATAGGTGGCCAGCGCTTCGAGCACCTGGTTGGAATTGTTGCGCCAGATGCGCCATTTGAAAAGTTCATTGTGGGCAAGGCCGCTTTTACCGGGCAAAGACGCCTCGTCGCCATACACCGTGAAAGCGGTAGTTGCGCCCTTCCATTCCGTATAACCGGCACAACGAAGCACGCCCGAGGAGTCGTAAAATACCCCAATGCGATCTCCGGGCTCCAGGGGATTACCCAAAAAGTCGCCCAGCACACTGTCCGGAACTATAATGGTGTGGTTCTCGCCGGTGGTATCCACCACCCAGGGCGCCGGCGGGGGAGCGACCCCTGCCTGCGCGACCGGTATTCGGCTCTCCACCAGCCCGTTACACACGGAAAACACGAGCGTGTCGAACCGGGGGCTCACGTCTATGTTCGGCATAGCTTCTACCCCCACCAACGTTGTACCGGCGCCCAGTGGCGGCGTGACCGTGATCCAGGAGGGCGCATAGGTGAGCGTCCACGAGCAGTTGACGGAAAAATCGAGCGTGCGCATGTCTCCGGCGGCTCCAAAATCGAGCGCCAGGGGGGTTACCGACAAAGAGATGGGCGCTGCGCTCTGGTTCAGGGTAAAGGTTTGTGAGGTGCCGCATCCGCTCACGGTCAAGGTGGTGCTGCGGATCATGGCCACCGGGTTCTGTTCGCACTGCAAGACAATGGTGGCGTTTCCACTTCCGCTGTCGGGTGTCACCTGAAGCCACGACGGCATGCCCGTGATGTCCCAGTCCGGGCAGTTGGACAACACCGAAAAGACAAAAGTGCCGGGATCGGATCCCACGTTGAGTCCGACAGGCGCCACACCAAACACCAGCGGAGGCCCCTGCTGGGTCACCACCAGGGTATCGGACAGGCCACAGCCAACGAGGATGATCACTGCACTTCGGGCAAACGGCAAGGTGTTCGCCGTGTGTTGTATGTACAGGTTGGCGTTCCCGCCGCCGTTGGTTGCCGACAGGGTCAGCCACGAGGGTGCGCCCACAATCGTCCAGTTGCTGCAATTGGAACTGATGGAAATGCCACTCGTACCGGCCGAATCCGGCAGGTCAAGCACCCCGGGAACTACATCGAGAACCGGAACAGCGCCGGCCTGGGAGACGGACACGGTGCGCGTGATGCCACAACCGGAAACCTCCAGCGTGGCGCTGCGCGGCATGGTGCTGGTGTTGGGCTGGAGCTGCATGGCGATGGTGCCGTTGTTGGCTCCTGACGAATTGGTGAGGGTCAGCCAGGCAGGCGCACCGGTTATCGTCCACGCGGGGCAGTTGCTCTGGATGTTAAAAATAGCCCAGCCACCCGCCGCCTGAATGGAAAACGTTGCGGGCGTGACGGTCAACAGGGGCGTCGCACCCGCCTGGATAACGGTCACTTTCCGGATAATTCCGCAGCCTACCACGTCGAAGGTGGTGGTTCGGCTGCTGGTAGACGTGTTCTGCTGATATGACAATACCACCGTTTTGCTGTTGCTGCCGGAAATGGGGTTGGCGCTGATCCAGGCAGGAAGCCCGATGATTGTCCAGGCCGAGCAATTGCCGTTGATGTTCAGGTTGGCGCTTCCGCTGAGCGCGTTGACCAGGATGGTGTCAGGGGTCACGTTGAGCTGGGGGGCCGGGAGTATATTCAGGGTGTAATCTTCCACATCCCAATTCCCGTTGCCCAGGTTGCAGGGACCCGGAATGTTGCCGGTTCCCATCATGATGCGCATGCGGGTTTGCCCGAGTGCGGCGTTGGTCGACACCGGAACCGCCACATTCAGTTGGGTCTGGTCATTCCCGGTGGTGACTACCAGCATCTCCCCGGAATCGGCAAAGTCGTTGTCTTTGTTCAGGTCAATCCACACGCGCCATTCGACCGGATGGGTACCGTTGTTGGTCGCCGGCGTGACGCGCAGGGCGACGGTACTTCCTTGTTGAACACTGCCGACGTGATTGGTGTAGTTCCGGTATCCCAGGTTGTTGCCCGAATTATTGTTCACGGTGTCGAATTGCACCGTTTGAATCCACTCGTTGACCGATGTGCCGAAAGAAAAGCAATACGGATCGTTCACGCCCAGCGTGGTCAGCGAATAGGTTCCGGACCAGGGCCCTACCCCGTTCGCACAGGAGTCGCGCACCTGGCACTCATACAGCGCGTTGGGCAGCATATTGTACCAATCGGCCTTGTTCGAGCCACTCCATGCACCGGTGAGCCAGGTACTCGCCCCGGAAATGCGCGCCCGGGTTTGGTATTGCAGCGCGCCGGGCATGCTGTCCCAGGCAAGTGTAAAAACAGAATAGTGTATATAATTGGCCTTCAGATTGGTGGGAACAGGGCACGCCGGTCCGGTACCATTTTGGGTCAGGATAAAATTGGCCGACATGCCGCAACCGAGTACCGTCAGAACGGCGGTGCGCGGATTAGGGCTGTTGTTCGCCTGGTACTGAAGGGTGATGGTGGCGTTGTTGCTGCCCGAGCTGGGCGAAACCGTCAGCCAGCTCGGCGCCCAGCTGATCGCCCAGGAGTTGCAATTGCTGGTTAGGGCGAAACTGGAGAAACCGGCGGCCTGACCAACGGTGATCATGTCCGGATTCAGCAAAAACGCAGCAGGAGAACTGGAAAAGGACAACGCAGGCGCCGGCAATGTTTGGCCATTATTGCCTGCAGAACCCGTTTGGGCAGAGGCAGCGCCCGGAAGGCACAAAACGGCGATAAGGGGCCACGTAAAACGCAGACCGGTCAGAACTTTCATGATGGGTGAATTTGTTCAGAAGTAAAAAACGTACCGGTCTGTGGGAGACGAGGAATGGATTACCGGTTCAAATGTCCGATGTTTTGGGCATCCCGCAAGCCCAAATCGTGTGAATGGCACAAATGCGTCAAATTTGGTCTGCCTGTCAGCCGAATCCGCCGACCATCCGGGGCAAGCCGGACAAGTCGTTCTTGCACAATACCGTGCGGAATGACGCCTTTTCAAACAACTCCGCCACCCGAAGGTAGTGGAAAGCACTCACTTCTACGAGCAAAGCGCCACCGGGCTGCAGGCGCGCAGGCGCCCGTTCGCACAATACCCGGTAAAAAAGCATGGGATCGTTTTCAGGTACAAACAGCGCCCGTCCGGGCTCATGCGCCTTCACCCACACCGGCATGTGCTCCGACTCGGACGGCAGCACGTACGGGGGGTTGCTGACGATGAGGTCGAACGAACCATCGGGCCACCCGCCCGGGTCCAGCATGTCGCCGTGCAGGTATTGTACCGGCAATTCCAGAAGGCGGGCATTCAGCCGTGCCACATCCAGGGCCTTTTCAGACACATCCAACGCCAGCACTGCGGCCGACGGAAGCTGCTTTTGAATGGCCAGCGCGATGCAGCCGCTGCCCGTACCCACGTCCAGCACACGGGGTCGGTCGACATTCAGGTTCCTGAGATGTGCAATCGCCCAGGCGACAAGCTCTTCCGTTTCCTGGCGGGGTATGAGCACATCGGGACCAACTTTCAGCTTCATGCCAAAAAAATCGGCCTGCCCCAACACGTATTGTAGCGGTTCGCCGGCGACCAAACGCGTGGTGATCTGCCGCAGATGTACCCGCTCTGCTGAATCCAACAGCCCCGAAAAAGCGCGTTTTCTGCCGAAAACATCTTCAAAAACGATGGAAGCCAGGCTATGCGCTTCCCCTTCGCCGTATAAAGGCGTTAGTAAAAGAACCATTTCCCTGAAATCATCCATACTGGTCGTATTTTTAGAAGCCTGATTTTGCCACCCTGAAAAAAACGCCACATTGGCAAAATTAATCCAGCTCCACGGTAAACACCGTACCCCTCGGGTGGTTGTCGCTGAGCCAAATACGCCCCCCATGCCCATACACTACCTGCCGGACGATATACAGCCCGAGTCCGGTGCCGGTAGCCTTCCGCGTCTCCTCGTTTCCGATTCGGTAAAATTTTTCAAAAACGGCGGCCTTCTCTCCGTCCGGTATACCATATCCCTGGTCTGCCACCACAATGCGCCGTTTTTTACCTTGTTGTTCAAGGGCAATGCGCACCGGGCTGCCCTCCGGCGAATACTTGATCGCGTTTTCCAGCAGGTTTTGGACAACGGAAGTGATGCCGGCCTTATCCACTGCAAATGTCTGCAAGGGCGCGGGAACGACCAGCTCCAGGTTGGCTGAGGGAAAGCGCACTTTCAACAGCCGAATGGCCTCCTCGGTCAGCGCCTGAAGGTCAACCGGTTCGTGCAGGGGCGCCCAGTTGGCCTCCAGACGGGCGGCCAGCAGCAGATCGTCTACCAGCGCCTGCAATCGAGCGGCATCGCGCAGGCCGTTTTCGCACAACTGCTGCCGACGGGCGCGATCCAGCTCGCGCAGGCTCATGGTCTCCAGCGCCAGACGCACGGCGGCGATGGGCGACTTCAACTCGTGCGTAATGCTGAGCATAAAATTGCGGCGCTGGCGGGCCAATGCCACCTCCCGGTTGGCGCTTCGATTCATGACGTACAAACCAAATACCAGGCACGCCGTAAAAAACAGGCCTTCGGCAAACACCATGCGCCGTTTTTTTTCCCAACGCCGCAACAGTTGGCGATAGTCTTCTGATCCCAGCAGCTGCTGCTCGTCCTGAACGCCTTTTTGACTGACCAGCAGGGCGACGCCCAGATCGAATGACCGGTCGTTCTCCTGCCACAGTTGGAGGGCCCACCAAAGGAAGGCCAGCACCATATACCCGATCACAAATCGGGTGATCCAGCGCAGGGGCAGTTTGTCGGACAGCATACCAGGCCCTTTCGGGATTTATTTCCCCTCGATACCGAGCAGTTCCACTTCAAAGATCAGCACCGCATGGGCTTTGATCTTGGGGCTGGGCGAGCGGTCGCCGTATGCCAGGTCGGAAGGGATAAAAAACCGGTACTTGTCGCCCACCTGCATGAGCTGAAGTCCTTCGGTCCAGCCTTTGATCACCTGGTTGAGGCCAAAAGTGATGGGTTCGCCGCGCTCTACACTGCTGTCGAACACCGAACCGTCGATGTTGGTGCCGTGGTAGTGCACGTTCACCTTGTCAGTACCAACCGGAGAGGGGCCTCCCGGACCCTTTTTGATCACCTCGTACTGCAGGCCACTGGCTGTGGTTTTTACACCTTCGCGTTTTTTGTTGGCTTCCAGAAAAGCCTGTCCTTCTTGTTTGCCTTTTTCAGCGTCCATATTTTGTTGTTTTTGCATGAATGCGCCGAAGATGGTTTGGGCGGCAGCCATGTCGAAGAGTGTAGGGTTTCCGTTGAGGGCGTCCGTCAGGGCGCGGAGGAGCAGGTTCTTGTCCAGACCGGCGGGCAGTTGTTGGCTGATGCTGGAGCCAATGTACACACCGTAGGCATAGCTGGCGCTGTCAATGGTGTTTTTGAGTTGTACCTGTTGAGCTGACAGTGCCGTTCCGAAGAGGCACAGCGTAAGCAGGAGGGTCAGTCGCATGATATATGGTTGGTTTGAAATATGTGGTTAGCCTTTTTTCATTTCCGCAAAATGGCGGTAGAAATGTGGTATGGTTTCGATGCCTTTGTAATAGTTGAACAGCCCATAATGTTCGTTGGGCGAGTGAATGTCGTCGGAATCGAGCCCAAAGCCCATGAGCACCGAGTTGGTGCCGAGCACCTGGGCAAACATGGCCACAATGGGTATGCTTCCGCCGCCGTACTGGGGCAGCGGCTTTTTGCCGTAGGCGGCTTCCATGGCTTTTTCGGCGGCCTTGTACTCCACCGACTCGGTAGACACCACCACCGGGTATCCGCCGTGGTGCGGGTTCACCTTTACCTGCACGCCGGGAGGCGCCAGGCTGGTGAAATAGTCGGTAAACAGCTGTTCAATCTTGTGCGGATCCTGGTTGGATACCAGCCGCATGGAGATTTTGGCGTTGGCTTTTGACGGCAGCACCGTCTTGGCGCCTTCGCCGATGTAGCCCCCCCAGATGCCGTTCACGTCGAGCGTAGGGCGTATGCCGGTTCGCTCCAGGGTGGTGTACCCTTTTTCGCCCATCAGTCCGTTCACGTGCAGATCGGCCATGTACCGCTGCTCGTCGTACGGCGCTTCGTTGATGGCGTTCCGGTCGGCGGCGCTGAACGCCAGCACATCGTCGTAAAAACCCGGGATGGTGACCCGGCGGTCGGCATCGTGCAGGCGGCTGATCATGTCGCACAATACGTTTACGGGGTTGGCCACCGCCCCGCCGTAGACGCCCGAGTGGAGGTCTTTCACCGGACCGACGACCTCCACCTCCATGTAACACAGGCCGCGGAGGCCTACCGTAAGGCTGGGGGTATCGTTTGCGATGACGCTGGTGTCGGATATGAGCACCACGTCGCAGGCCAGCTTCTGCACGTTGGCCCGGCAGAACGTTTCCAGGTTTTTGGAGCCCACTTCCTCCTCGCCTTCGAGCATGAACTTCACGTTACACGGCAGGGCGTTGTGGCGTTGCATGGCCTCAAACGCCTTGACGTGCATAAAAAACTGCCCCTTGTCGTCGCAAGCGCCCCGGGCGAACACGGCGCCGTCGGGGTGGAGCGCGGTTTTTTTCACCACCGGCTCAAAAGGCGGGCTGTGCCACAGATCCAGCGGATCCGGCGGCTGCACATCGTAATGTCCGTACACCAGCACCGTTGGCGCGGCGGGATCGATCATTTTTTCACCGTAAACAATGGGATGGCCTTCCGTTTCGTGTATCTCTACGGTGTCGGCGCCGGCTTGCCGCAGGTGGGCGGCCACCGCCTCCGCCATCCGCCGGACTTCGCCGGCATATTTTGGGTCGGCGCTCACAGAGGGAATCCGGAGGAGCTCCAACAGCTCGTCGAGGTAGCGTTGCCGGTTTTCCTGGAAATAGGATTGTAGTTGTTGCATGTTGATGCGGTGATTTGCAGGATGAGTGCGTTGGTGGGCGGGCGCAAAGTTGGGAAAAAAATAACAAACCATTTGAGGGATTTCAGCCCCGGGTGGGGCTACACTGCGTCGGGCTGGACAAACTGTTTATCGCCAGCTGACCATCAGCGCAGGCGTGAACCCAAGGGAGGTGTGCCACTCCGCACCGGTGTCGATGAACAAATGGTCGAATACGCGTACACCGGCGCCCATGGCCGGTCGGCCGGGATGTGAGCGGATGCCGGCACGGAACACCAGCAACTCGTTCGGCCTATATTGAAAACCGGCCTTGATTTCCGCGTCGCGCTCCAGGTCCTTTTCCACCTCGCCCGTCATGACGAACGCAGCGGAAGCGCGCCAGGCGGCGCCCACCTGAAACACCGTGGGCAGGGTTGACCCCGCCAGACTTTGCTGGAAAGGATTGTTCAGCTGCCCGCCGATCCAGAGGGTGGACCAGGGGTTGGCCAGGAAACCCAGGCCGCCCGTGAATGCGTTTGCCGAGCCGTATTCATTGGCCGACACGCGCAACATTTCTCCATTGACTCCCAGGAAGATGCGCTCCCCCAGCCGCCGGGCATACCGCACCCGGAAGCGCTGCTCGGCGTACACCTCGATGCCGCTGTGGTGGATGTCGAACCCAACCGCGTCGGTCTCGGTGACCTTGGCAAACGCCTGAAAACGCAGGGTCTGCCATTCGGTGAGTTCATACGGCATGGCCGATGACGCGAACAGGCCCCATTTTTCTCCTTTGACGGCCTGTGCGTCGTTGGCGATGCCCAACTCAACGCCCGGAAGCGCGACGGTAGCGCCGCCCATGGCAAGGGCAGCAGCGTTGTCGGGCTGGCGCATGAACACCTGGGCGTCTGCCGGAAAAAAGGCGGAAAACAGGCATGCCGAAAACAGGAAAATACGCATAGAGCAAATGTACGGAGGGCCGATGCAAAGATTCACCGCGCAAGAGAATTTGTCTGCACAATTTCTGAATAAAAAGATGCCGCCTCCGTCCACACCCGCTGCATGGTGTCCCGTTCTACCCGTACCAACCCGAACCGAAAACCAGGGCCCAGGTGCCACTCGAAGTTGTCGAACGTGCTCCAGTGGAGGTATCCGCGGAGGTCGACACCGTCGTCCAGCGCGCTGAGGCACACCGACAGATAGTCGCGCAAGCTTTGTATGCGGCGCTGCGGATCGTCGGTGCAAATGCCGTTTTCCGTCACAATGACCGGCTTGCCGTACCGGCGGTAAAAAAGCCGCAACATGTCACCCAGACCTTCGGGTTTGTACAGCCACATATCGTCGTGGGGCAGCCCTGTTTTGGCAACCGCGCCGGGTCGCGCCACGACATCAATGGGGAACGGGTCGAACAGCACGTGGGCGTAGTAACTCAAACCCCAGAAGTCGCATTGCTCAAACGGCCGGGCAGCGCGGCGCAGAAACCACCAACGCATGAACGCCGCAACCGGCTGCCCCAACAGATTGGCGCCTTCGAAAACGGCGGTGTTCAGCGATATGCCGACTTGCGCCGACGGAAAAGCGGTTTTGATCAGGGCATACGCCGAGTCGTGGGCGCGTCCCATGCGGTCCAGTGCGCGGTTGGCCACCGAATAGCGCCCGCGCGCAAAAGGGGGAAAGTTTCCCAACAGATAAGCGTTGAGAACGAACACATTCGGTTCGTTGAACGTGTTCCACCAACCGGCGTACGTCCCGAAATGGGCGATGCACTGTTCGGTGTAATTCAGGTACCAGGGAACCACCCGATCGCTTGCCCAGCCGCCAGCCGCCTCCAGCCAGTTGGGATGACAAAAATGGTGCAACACGAACATCAGGCGTACGCCCCTGCTTCGGAGGTCCGCAAAAAAGGTTTGATATTCGGAAACAACCTCGGGTTCGAAAGGCGCCATGGGCGCGAGCTGCAGCCGCGACCAGTCCACCCCGCAACGGTAAACAGCGCCCAGCCGGGCAATGTATGCCGCATCCTCCGATCGCCGCAACTCGTGGTCGGCCGTTCGTACAAACACTTCTCCGTCAAGGGCCTTCACCCCGCGCCAGGGGTGATCGCCGGCGGTTTCTATTTGCGCGGCAGCCGTGGAGGTTCCCCAAAAAAAATGCGGTGGAAAGGACATGACCTGTGATCGGTTGTTGCGCAGGCAAGATACTGAAACAGGCCGGCAGCCGGCATACCCACAAAAAAAAAGCCCCTCACCGCGAGCCTTCAACGGAGGGGCAACCATGAGATTATAAATAATGATATAAGAAAATACGTGCAGAAATTGACCTTTGCCGTTGGGCAAACGCAAAATGCTTGCACGAGGAAACCCAAAGGGAACACCTGTGGAGCAGGACTGGTAACCGGTACATTAAAATCGGAAAAACGGTTGGGAGAGAAGGCCCGAAGGCATTGCGAGAATGCCGTAGAGGAGGATTAACCCTTGCAGGGCATTGCAAAGGTAATCAAATTTTCGCACCTGGGAACATTTCCGTTAAAAATTTGTCTCCGGCTGCTTGCGCTCCTTGAAATTGAGGTGAGCGGAAAAAATGTGGGAGTACCGCAGTTGGGAGAGGTTGCCTACATCCGTAAGGGCGTAATCGATCTGGAGGCGGCCCAGGGTGATCCCGACGCCGAGGTTGGGTTGGGCCGTCAGGCGTTCCTTGTCCGGATCAAAGTCGTCGACCACGCGCTGCATACGGCCCACGCCGGCGCGCAGTTGCAGGAAGCGGTCGTAGTTGAACTCCAGGCCCAGGGCAGGATCCAGGTTTAGGGAGGAGGAGCTCACCAGCACGTTGCGCTGGCCGTCGGTACTCAGGGCGACGTCGAGGGCCGGCGTAAGGGTCGACTTTTGCCCCAGAACAAAGCGGTAGGCTCCGCCAAAAACGAACACGGGGCGCGTAATTTCGGTGTTGGAAACAGGGATTTCGTTGCCGGTGGCCTCGAACACTTGCTTCTCGCGGTCCGTCAGGTTAAAGCTCCAGGCGTTAAAGGTGGTGGTCAGGTCGCGGGCCATCACCCCCAACTGGAGGTTTTTTTTGCGGTATTGGAAACCGAAATCGGCGCCAAACCCCCATGAATTGCCGATGGAGCCGATGACCCGGCGGACGATTTTGAAAGAGCCGCCCAGCGAAAAGGCCGGATTGCGCAGCTTACGACCGTAGCTGGTCATAAAAGCGTAATCGGCCGAAGAGAAGGAAGAGATGTTGTCGTAGTTGATCGTTCCGTCCGGATTGACCAAGTTAATGGTGTACGGAATGTTGTCGACCCCCAAACGAATGAGGGAAAACGACAAAAACGCGTTGCGCTCCCGGTTGAGCGACGTTCCAAAACCGATATAATCATACTGGGTCACCCCGACAAACCACTCGGCGTGCATGGCCGCCAACTGAAAAGGTGCTTCGATGTTGGACAACCCGGCGGGGTTCCAATATGCCGCCGTGAGGTCTTCGCTTACCGCCGTCTGCGCGCCGGCCATGCCGTGCGCCCGGGCCCCTACGCCGATCGCCAGAAACTCATTGGAGTATTTCTGCGAAAAGGCGGTAAAATGGATCGTCATGAGCAAAAAGCTCACTACAACGTTTATCTTTAGCATATCTGCTCAACTTTGTTCTGAATAACTGTTTTCAATGGAACGACCACACCAATACAACTTCTCCTTGACATCAATCTACCCCGCTCCGGTTGCCCGGGCGCAAAATTAAACACCCGATCCTCTTTTACCCACACGTATGAAAATTCACCTTTTGCTCATCTGCGTCACGCTCTGCACCCAACTGGCCACCGCGCAAGACTCCCTCAATATGACCCTGCTGGCCCGTTGGGACGACGACTCGCTGCCCATCGCTTCCCCCGGCAACCTCAATGTGCAGTACAGCGGCTGCTGGGGCATGGTCCTCCACGGACGCGAATATGCCATCATCGGCGGCGCGCGCCACGTGCTCATATTCGATGTGACCGATCCAGCCCAACCCAGGCGAATCGCCCAATTTGAAGGCCAGACCAACACCGTCTGGCGCGAGTTCAAATCCTACCAGGGGCGCTTTTACGCGGTGTCCGACGCCACCAACGAAGGCATGATGATCTTCGACATGCGCCAGGCGCCCGACACCGTGGTGCGCACCTACTACAGCAACGAATATTTCGACCGCAGCCACACCATCACACTCGACACCACTTCCGGACGCATTTACCTCAACGGCACCAACGTGCAGGGCAACGGTCTGGTCATCCTCGACGTAAAAACCAACCCGGACAACCCCACCCTGCTGTCGCGGATCAACCTCGATGCCAACGGCGCCGGCGGATACGTGCACGATTCCTACGTGCGACACGACACCATATACGCCTCTTCGGGCTTTGAAGGCTTGTACGTACTGGACTGTACCAACCCGGACACCTGCCTCCCCCTCGCGCAGTACGAGACCGGCGGTTACAACCACAACTCCTGGCTGAGCGCCGACGGCCGCTATTTGTACTACACCGAGGAAATCCCGGAGGGAAGACCCGTGCAGATCGTTGCCGTCGACGACCTGGCCGAGGGCATTCGCGGTGCGGGCCGTTTCCTCGACAACCTGCTGAACCCCGGCGACTCCCTCCCCAAAGCCATTCCCCACAACGTATACATCCGGGACAACCTGCTCTTTAACTCCCAATACGAGGACGGCCTTTTGGTGTACGACCTCTCCGACCCGGAAAAACCCGTGTTGATCGCCTTCTACGACACCCACCCGCAAAATACGCAGTACAATACCTACTTCGGCTGCTGGGGCAACTATCCGTGGCTCCCCTCAGGTGTCATCATCGCCACCGACATGCAGAACGGGCTCCAGCTCCTTCGCCTGACCACCAGCAGCGCACCGCACCTGCCCGCCCCGGCGCCCCTCTCCGTGACCATAACCCCCAACCCGGCCGCCCACGCCGTTCGTATAGGCTTGACGGACGTGTCCGCCGGCAGCGCCCGCGTATCGGTATTCGACGCGCTGGGCCGGCTGAAAACGCGCCAAACCGTTTCCGGCAGTGCAACCCTGGACCTCAACCTGACCGACTGGCCCACCGGCGCCTATTTTTTGCTGCTCCAAAACGATCAGGGCGCCTCGGTCAGCCGGACTTTGATTGTACAACACTAAACACAGCGAAGGGAACCGTTGCATCCATTACCTTTGCCGCGATTCTTCGAAACTTCAACCCCATTCCTATACCCGGTTTCCTCAACCAAGCAATTTCGATCGCCATAATGTCTGAAAAAATTATTTTCTCCATGTCGGGCGTCAACAAGACGTATCCGCCCAACAAACAGGTGTTGAAAAACATCTGGTTATCCTTTTTCTATGGCGCCAAAATTGGCGTGCTGGGCCTGAACGGCTCCGGAAAATCGACCCTGTTGAAAATCATCGCCGGCCTCGACCAGAATTACGAGGGAAAAATCGAATTCGAAAAACAGTTCAAGATCGGCTACCTGGCCCAGGAGCCTGAAATGGACGACACCAAAACCGTGCGCGAGATCGTCGAACAGGGCGTTCAGCCGATCGTCGACCTGCTGAAGGAGAACGAAGACATCGGCGTGAAACTCGGCGAGGTGACCGACAACGACGAGATGATGCGCCTCATCGACCGCCAGGGCGAGGTGCTGGAACAGATCGAGCAAGCCAACGGTTGGGAGCTGGACCACCGCATCGGGCTGTTCACCGACGCACTTCGTTGCCCCGACGACGACAAGTCCATCCGCGTGTGCTCCGGTGGCGAGCGCCGCCGGGTTGCCCTGGCCCGCCTGCTGCTTAGCGCACCCGACATCCTGCTGCTCGACGAACCCACCAACCACCTCGACGCCGAATCGGTGGGGTGGCTGGAGCAATACCTGAAAAATTTTCCGGGAACGGTCATCGCCGTCACCCACGACCGGTACTTCCTCGACAACGTGGCCGGCTGGATCCTCGAGCTCGACCGCGGTGAGGGCATCCCCTGGCAAGGCAATTACTCCTCCTGGCTCGAACAAAAAGCCAAGCGACTCGCCCAGGAAGAACGCACCGAAGAAAAACGCCGCAAAACACTGGAGCGCGAGCTTGAGTGGGTGCGCATGGCCCCCAAAGCCCGCCAGAGCAAGGGCAAGGCGCGGTTGAACGCCTACGACAAAATGGTCGGCGAGGAAGCCCGGGAAAAAGAAGCCAAACTGGAACTCTGGATACCCACCGGACCCCGCCTGGGCGACGTGGTATTCCAGGTGGATAACCTCCGCAAAGGATTCGACAACCGCATCCTGTTCGAAAACCTGACGTTCGACATACCCAAAAATGCCATCGTGGGCATCATCGGCCCCAACGGCGTGGGCAAATCGACCCTCTTTAAAATCCTGGTCGGAAAGGAAAAACCCGACGCCGGAGAGGTGATCGTGGGCGACACCGTGCAGTTCAGCTACGTCGACCAAAGCCACGAAGCGCTGCTGCCCGAAAAGACCATTTATGAGATCGTCTCCGGCGGCAACGACCTCATCCAGGTGGGCAACGCCTCCGTGAACGCCCGCGCCTACCTATCGCGCTTCAACTTCACCGGCACCGACCAGCAGAAAAAACTCGGCGTGTGCTCGGGCGGCGAGCGCAACCGCGTGCACCTGGCCATGACCCTCAAAGACGGCGGCAACGTGCTGCTGCTCGACGAGCCAACCAACGACATCGACGTGAACACCCTCCGCGCCCTGGAAGACGCCCTGGACGACTTTGCCGGCTGCGTGCTCGTCATCAGCCACGACCGCTGGTTCATCGACCGGCTCGCCACCCACATCCTGGCTTTTGAAGACGACGCCCAGGTGGTGTTCTTCGAAGGCAACTTCACCGATTACGAGGAGAGCAAAAAAGCGCGTATGGGCGACATCACCCCACACAAGCCGCGCGTAAAACATATTTTGCAATAAGCAGAAATTTCCGGAGTTTGCCGCCGAATTCCATTTTTCACCAAAAGCAAACCTAATGAACGGTATTCCTGCCAAACTCCAAAAACGCATTGATGAAGGGTACGATTTCAGGTTCGGCGACTATATTGGTCGCGGGTTCTCCCTGTTTCAAAAAGAGATGGGCCTGTTCATCCTCGGATTCATCCTTTTTCTGGTGCTTAGCGGCATCGCCAGCATCATTCCCATCTTGGGTGGACTTATCAGCGGCGTGGTGGTGACCCCCATGATTGTTGTCGGATTCTATTACACCGGCCATAAAGTAGACCGGGGCGAAAAACTCGAAGTGGCGGACTTCTTTAAAAGTTTCGACCGCATAGGCGACCTCATCCTGACCGCGTTGCTGGTGTTCCTCATTGTGTTTGGCGCCCTCCTGCCCGGCCTTATCCTGGCCGTTTCCTCAGGCATTATGGCGTATGTCTCCGACGGCGACCTCTCCAACATCAACGTTGGGCTCGTACTGACCGGTATCGCGCTGGCCGCCATACCTGCCATCTATTTTGGGGTGTCGTATAGCTGGGCGTACCCGCTCGTCTGGTTCTACGATCTGAGACCCTGGCAGGCCATGGAAACCAGCCGGAAGCTTATCGGCAAACAGTGGGGTATTTTCTTTCTGTTCCTGATCGTGGTGGGCATCCTGGCCGCGCTTGGACTGATTGTGCTGCTCCTCGGCGTCTTGTTCACCGCCCCGGCCATGTACCTGGCCCAATACAGCGCTTTCGCCGACGTAACCGGCCTGCTTGAGGAGGACGCCGAGGGTGAAGAGGCAGCCGACATCATCGACCACTTCGTTCCCGCCGAATAGCCCATATGTACATCCTGGAGATCGCCTTTGCTACTCCTGAATTCGACGAGGCCGTGCGCCTGCGCACCGACGTGCTGCGCAAGCCGCTCGGCCTCGTTTTTGCGCCCGAACAGCTCGCTGCTGAGTACAAACAGCGCCATCTCGGAGTATACGACAACCATGGACAGCTACTGGGCTGTCTGACCATGGTTCCGGTGGACCAGCAAACCTGGAAAATGCGCCAGGTGGCGGTGGCAGAGGCCGCACAAGGCCGAGGCCTGGGAAAAATACTGGTGGGCTACTCCGAGGCCCTGGCGCGAAGCGAGGGCATTCGCCTCATCACCCTGCACGCGCGGGAAACTGCCGTTCCGTTTTACCTAAAACTCGGTTACCAGGTGGTTGGCGACCGGTTTGAAGAAGTGGGCATTGCGCATTTCCAGATGGAAAAAGCCATAGCTTCATAAATTATCCCAGGGAGCGTACCCGTTCTATGCCGTTTCAGGTTGAAAATCCCTGATTGCTGATCCACGCCAGGGTGTGGTCCAGGATCGCACGCGGCTCGTCCGACGCCTCCAATTGCAAAACCGGACAGGGCAGTTTTTGCAACCACAACAACTCCATGGCTCGGCTGCGGATATTTCCTGTGTCCTCCTCGTAACCGGCCGCCCAGTCGCAAAATTTGGTAAACACGGCGTGCAGATCGCCTCCCGGCTCGATCCGTTCGGCGCCGTAGCGCAGGCGCTCGCGCGCGCCGATGCGGGCAATCCGCACCTCCGAGGGCGCCCATAACCAGATTACGGCGTCGAACTGCGGGATGAGCACGTCACCCCAGCCACAAACCGCTCCCGACAACACCCAGTCCGGCTGACGTCCAAGCGCCTCGGTCAGCAGACGCAGGCGATGCTCGGGGTTCCGGCGCCTGCGGTAGGGCAGCGGGTCGTCGGTGAACCAGTAGAAATCGTCGGTATCCAGGTGCGCCCATCCGTAGTGCCCGGCAAGGGCCTTGCCCAGGGTGGTTGTGCCTGAGCCTGGGGGGCCGAGAATGTTTATTTGCATGGGTGGGGGGGGGTTGGAGACCCACGGCTGAAGCCGTGGGCTGATGGGGCCGTGGGCTGATGGGCCGTGGGCTGATGGGGCCGTGGGCTTAACGTTTACCTTTGGAACTTTCTTCATCGGCGCCGGATGGTTTATCGCTACCTTTTTGGTACCCGAAGGGACAATGCCGGCAGCCGCTTTTACAGCAATAGCCGCGTTTTCTCAGAAATGATTCCGTAAAAACGATGAATCCGTTTTCCACATAGTAATCTTCCTCCGTTTCTTTTTTGTCCATCGGGGAGGTTTTATCGTTTTTTCCGGTCATGGAAACAAAAACGCCGCAACCGTTGAAAGGGTTGCGGCGAAGGATAGGGTTTCAGGTATTCAAATCATGATAGTAGGAAGGTGCAAAAATACACCTTATTCTTTGCCGTCGCTGTCGGAGTGTATCACCAGCACAGGAATTCCGGTGTGCAACAGCATATCCTTGGAGATGCTGTGGTGCAGCAGGTTGTCCCAGAAAGACCGGTGGTGCGTAACGAATACGAACAGGCCGATGTGGTGATGGAAGGCGTATTCGTGCAGGCTTTCCACCACGTCTTCGCCCGTCACTTTACTGAAAAGGAAGGGCATCTCAGGGTCTGCATAGATGTAGTTGATCTCGAACAACTTTTTTTCAAGGTCAACGCCTTGCTCGCCGGGCCGGCCCACGTGCACAAAATGAATCTGGCTGTTGAAACGGCGGGCGAAAGCCACGGTCTGTTTGATGGTGAGCGCTTCCAGCGATTCGAAGTTGCTGGCGTACAGGATGTCTGAATATCCGCGAAAATGCGACTGCGGAGGCACCAGCAAAACCGGGCAGTGGGCGTGCTTGGAAACCGACATGCTGACCGAACCGAAAAGCTTGCGGGAGACGTTGCCCTTGCCCAGGGTACCCATGACCATCATATCGGTGTTGCGCGACTGGTCGATCAGCACATCTTCCGGAAAGCCGAAAGCGATTCGCGTGCGGATGCCGGCGACCGTATTTCCGGGTTCCTGATTGCCGTTGCCGACGGACGTGGTCGGGCAGTCCAGCTTTTCGCGGTCGGCCACTTGCTGAACAAACTGGTCGAGCTCCTCCTGCATGGTGTTTTTGTAGTTGGACAAAATACCCGAGGGAGAAGGCATGGTGCCTTCGAAGATACTATCCATACAATACACCACTTCCACACTCGCCTGAAACAAGTGCCCCAGTTTGCAGGCATAAATGAGCGCATTTTCGGATGCCTGGCTCATATCGACAGGCACCACCATTCGGCGTAACTTGAACAACTTGCTGCGCATAAGGTGACGGTTTCGAAGCAGTTTGACAATTTCATCGACACTAGGCACGATCCCCTCGCAGAGAATCTCTCCATTGATCACCAATGCCGGTGGCTGGGTGACGCCAGACGTATAAATGCGGTTGTACTCCGATACATCTTCCATGCTGCCGTTCAACGGATATTCTGTGAGCGCCAGAGAGAGATTGTTTTTCAAAGCCCGCATTTTTGCATCGCCTGTGCCATAAATGTGGATGGTATTCATAGGTTGGTCTCTTTTTGAAATCCGCCTTATTGCTCATAAACCATATGGGGCTGATCCGGCTTTTCGTTCAGGATAGCGCGTATGATGTCTTGGGTTGTCACAATGCCCACCAGCTCATCGTTTTGCACTACAGGCAGGGCGTGAAACCAGTTTTTGCTGAACACTTCGAGTACCACGTTGATGCGGTCGTCGGGTTCTACTTTACCCAGCCCCTTGGTCATAATCTCCTCCGCTTTGGTGTTCGACAATTTGCTCTCATTCATAAATCGATCTTCCGCATGGTGGCTCAAGCCGTCCGCAAAATGGTTGAAATCGGTTTTCGAGATGATACCCACGATGCTCCGGAAACGCACCACCGGAATGTGGTGAAATGAATGGGCGTCGAAGATTTTTTTTACTTCCAACAAGCTGGTTTCCGGATCAACGGTCACGAGGTTAACCGCAGGGGTCATGATGGATGAAACTGGCAGAAAGGTATTCATGCGTTTGATTGTAAGGTTTGATCACTAATTTTTGGGCATTCCGCGGGATGGTCATACCCATACCCGTCTCGTCACAAAGGTGGTGCAAATTAAGCCCGCAGCACATGACCTATCTCACCATAAAACCTGATGCTGGTCAAATGTCCAGTTGAAGACAAATTCGGTTGGTCAAACGGGAAACGGCGAACTGTTTTATATTTGGCCCGGATAAATCCATTCCTTATGCCCAATATTTTGATTATAGAGGACAACAATGACGTCCGGGAAAACCTCGCCGAAATCCTCACCCTGAGCGGTTACGAGGTCATGAGCGCCGAAAACGGCAAGGTGGGCGTTGAGCTGGCCCAGCGTACCCACCCCGATCTGATCCTGTGCGATGTGATGATGCCTGAGCTCGACGGTTTCGGCGTGTTGCACATCCTGAACCGCAGCCGGCAAACATCCGACATACCGTTCATTTTTTTGACCGCCAAGGCCGAAAAAGACGACTTCCGCAAGGGTATGTCGATGGGCGCCGACGATTACATCACCAAGCCGTTCGACGACACCCTGTTGCTGCAAACCATCGAAACCCGGCTGCGCAAGGCCACCCGGCTTAAGTCTGCCGCCACGGGCGCCGGACCGGAAGGGCTGGACCATTTCATCAACGAGGCCAAAGCGGTAGAGGCCATTCATGCGTTGCCGGACAACCGGGAAACCAGACACTATCGCAAAAAAGACAACGTCTTCAGCGAGGGTGAAAAACCCCGATGGCTGTTTTTCATCGAAAAAGGCTCCGTCAAGGTGTTCAAAACCAACGATGACGGGCGCGAACTGATCGTTCGTTTGGCCGTTGCCGGCGAATTTATCGGTTACCTGGCCCTGCTGAACGACGACCGCTACACCGAAAATGCCGCCGCAGTTGAAGACTGCGACCTGCGCCTGATCCCCAGAGAAGATTTCTTCACCCTGGTGCACAACAACCGCGACGTGAGCGCGCATTTTATCAAAATGCTGTCTAACCACATCGCCGATCAGGAACAACAACTCATCGACCTGGCTTACAACTCCGTGCGCAAACGCGTGGCCACCGCCATCGTGCACCTGTTCGACCAGGGCTACCACGAGATCAATCTCCTGCGCGAAGACATGGCCGCCATCGCCGGCACCGCCAAAGAGACGGTCATCCGGACCCTGACCGACTTCAAAACGGAAGGGCTGATCGACGTGAGCGACGGCACCATCAAGGTACTGAAAGCAGACAGGCTGCGCCAAATGCCGAATTGATCAAAACCCAACTGCTCCCACATTCCGCATGCTACATTCCTATTTATGTTTCTGGAACCCAACCTGCGCGGCCAGCGGGCCGGATGGATCGAAGTGATCTGCGGCTGCATGTTCTCAGGCAAGACCGAAGAGCTGATCCGTCGCCTGCGCCGGGCGCAAATCGCCGAACTACCGGTCCAGGTGTTTAAACCGGGGATTGACAATCGCTACGCCGACGACCGCATCGTTTCGCACGACACCTCTGCATTGCTCGCAATACCCATCGCCGTTTCTGCCGACATGCTTCGTTTGACCAGCCCCGATACGCTGGTTGTCGGCATAGACGAAGCCCAGTTTTTCGACGCCGAACTGCCCGCTGTGTGTGAGCAGTTGGCCCTGCGCGGTGTGCGCATCGTGATCGCCGGGCTCGACATGGACTACCTCGGCATCCCCTTCGGCCCCATGCCCCAACTGCTGGCGGTAGCCGAATACGTAACCAAGGTGCACGCCATCTGTGTGCATTGCGGCGCCCTGGCCACCCACTCCTACCGCCTGGCGGAGGGCGATGAAGTGGTGCTCCTCGGCGAAAAAGAGCAGTACGAACCCCGGTGCCGGACTTGCTACGCGATGGGCAACATCCTGCGGCTGAAGTGATTGGCGCCGCCGGACATGCCGGAAAATCGCCGCCATACATGACGAATATTATTGGGCTAAATGACCAAAGTCTCAAAATTATAAAACACATACGCCTACCTTGCCTCGTGTAAAAAACGAAAGCATGAACGGAGGTCAACTTATCGCCCAAACGCTCCAGGCAAACGGCATACACCACTTGTTTACCCTCTGCGGTGGCCACATCGGCCCGATTTATGTCGAAGCGGAACGCTCCGGTATGCGCATCTGGGATGTGCGCCACGAAGCGACGGCCGTTTTTGCCGCCGATGCGGTGGCCCGGCTCACCGGCGTCCCCGGTGCAGCGGCCGTCACCGCCGGCCCGGGTGTAACCAACGCCATAACCGCCCTGAAAAACGCCCAGATGGCCCAGTCGCCGATCCTGCTGCTCGGGGGCGCCACCGCTACCTTGCTGCGCAGCCGCGGCGCTTTGCAGGACATCGACCAGGTGGCTTTGCTGCGCTCCGCCGTCAAGCACCTGGCCCGCGCTGACCGGCTTCGTTTACTCGCCCCTGCGCTGGAAAACGCGATTCAGATAGCCATTGACGGCATCCCGGGCCCCATATTTCTCGAATGCCCGGTCGATCTCCTATACCCGGAAGCAACCGTGCGCGAGTGGTACGGCCGAAAAAACAAAAAGGCATCGGGGCTGATGGACCGGCTGGAACGATGGTACATCCAGCGACACCTAAATCGTTTGTTTGCAGGCGTTTCTGAACAGTCGTCCCCGCCAGGGCTCCCCCGAGTACCGACACATACCGGGGCTCAACTCAGGGCCACGGCGCAAAGCCTGCGTACCGCCCGGCGTCCGGTGTTGCTGCTGAGCAGCGGCGCCATGCTTCGGCCTACGGAGGCGCCGGCCCTTGCCGAAGCGGTGCAGCGCCTCGGTATACCGGTTTACCTGAGTGGCATGGCCCGCGGCCTCCTCGGCGCCCACCACCTGTTGCAGTGTCTGCACCACCGCAAAGAGGCCCTGCGCGAAGCCGACCTCATCATCCTGGCCGGTGTTCCGTGCGACTTCCGCCTCGACTATGGCCGCGTGCTAAACCGCCACGCCACCAAAATTGCCGTCAACCGCAGCCGCCACGACCTGCACCAGAACCTCCGTGGCCACCGCGCCATCCAGGCCGACCCGTCCGGTTTGCTCATCGCATTGGCGGAGGCCGGCAATTTGCCCGAATGGACCGATTGGAAGGAGACCCTGCGCGCCCGCGATGTCCACCGCGAAGAAGAGATTGGGCGACTGGCGACACAGGCAGTCGACGGCATAAACCCCGTGGCGCTTTTCCGACACCTCGAACAGACACTACCCGAAAACTCGATATTGATAGCCGACGGAGGCGACTTTGCTGCAACCGCAGCCTACACCCTCCGACCCCGCAAACCACTCAGCTGGCTCGACCCCGGGGTGTTCGGCACCCTGGGTGTCGGCGGTGGTTTCGCCCTCGGCGCCGCCGCCTGCCGCCCCGATGCGTACATCTGGATCATTTACGGCGACGGCAGCGCTGCCTACAGCCTGGCGGAGTTCGAGACCTTTGCCAAAAACGGGCTAAAAGTGTGCGGCATCGTGGGCAACAACGGCTCCTGGGAGCAGATCGCACGCGACCAGGTAACGCTGCTGGGTGCCGACACCGCCGTGCGCCTGCCCCACACCGACTACCACACCGTAGCCCAGGGGTATGGGGCAGCCGGTGAACGAGTGGACACGCTGGAAGCGTTTCAACAGGCCGTCCGGAATGCAATCCACAGCATGGACAACGGCAAACCATACCTGATCAACGCCCTCATCGGTTCCACGGCCTTCCGCGAGGGCAGCATTTCCATGTAAACCGACCCTTAAACCCTCCAAAATGACGCTGTCCGAAAAACTATCGCTCCTCGCCCACGTCATCCGCTGGCGCCTCTCCTGGTCGAAAAAAAATCTCGACTACCGGCCTGAAGGCGATCTCCCGCCGGGGTTCATCACCGCGCGGGAAGCTGCGCGCCTGATCCCCGACGGCGCTGTTTGTTTTTCAAACGGACTGGCCGGCAATGCCCGCTGCTCCGTCTTCTTCTGGGCCATCCGGGATGCTTTTAAACAAACGGGGCACCCCAAAGGCCTCACCTGGATCAATGTGGGCGCCCAGGGCGGTCGCGGAAAGGTGCCCGGAACCATCGAGGAGATCGGCCTGCCCGGACTGATGACCCGCTACATCGCCGGACACCTGGAGACCTGCAAAACCCAGCTAAGGCTGGCAGAGGAAGGCCGGCTGGATCTTCACACCATGCCCCAGGGCGTCATGTCCCTGTTGCTGGAAGCCCGCGCTGCCGGACATGCCCACCTGCGCAGCGAGGTGGGCGGCGGCACCTTCCTCGACCCCCGGGTGGGCGGCGGGTCCGCCTTGATACCGGATGCCCAAGCCCAGTTCATCGAAGCCGACGGCGACGCCCTGCGGTACACGCTGCCGGCCATTGACTTTGCCTTCATCAACGCACCGTACGCCGACGCCGAAGGGAACGTGTATTTCCGGGATGCCGCCACCTGGACGGAGAACATGCAGTCGGCCCGCGCCGCCCGGGCCAACGGCGGCAAGGTGATGGTCACGGTCAGCGCCATCGTGCCCAAGGTGGAGGCGGAGATCAGTCTGCCCGCCGGTGAAGTCGATTACATCGTCGTGCACCCGTACAATGAACAGACCGCCAGCATCCCGCAACGCCGGTGCTGGCCCATGTTCACGCCAGGCACGACCGAAGACCCGAAAAAGGCCGTAGAAAAACTGCGCTTCATCAACAACCTGCTCAAAATTACCCCTGTGCGCGGCCCCGTAGAGTACGCGCTGGCCCAACTCGGCGCCCGCGTTTTCGATGAGGCCACCCACACCGGCGCCATGGTCAACATTGGCGTGGGCTACCCCGAGGAAGTGGCGCGCCGACTGGTTGAGCACGGCCAAAGCGATCGCGTGCTGTTCACCACCGAGGCCGGAGCGTACGGCGGACTGCCGGCGCCGGGCATCTTTTTCAGCGCCGCCATCTGCCCGCAACACCTGGAACCGTCGTCCTCTATGTTCAAACGCTACCAGACGGAGCTGGATACTGCCATACTGGGCTTCCTGGAGGTCGATGGAGCGGGAAATGTGAACGCATCCCACCGCGGGCCGCGCCTGACCGACCTGGTGGGGCCCGGTGGGTTCCCGGACATCGCCGGCGGCGCCCGCACGATCATCTTCGTCGGCAGCTGGATGGCCAAGGCGCAATTTGAGCTGAAAAATGGTCGCCTCCGCATCGTCAAGCCCGGCCCCTGCAAGTTTGTCGACAAGGTGTCGCACATCACCTTCTGCGCCCGCGAGGCGCTGCGCCAAGGGAAAAAAGTGTACTACGTAACCCACACAGGCGTGTTTATCCTCACCGAAAGCGGGCTTGAACTGCGTGAAGTGACACCCGGCATCGACGTGGAAAGGGATATCCTGAACGCCTCAAAAGCGAAAATCAACTTCCGTCTGATGTAGTTTACTCAGTCGGCCACCCGCTGCACCGAGCGGCAGACCAGCTCGTTGTCCGACACCGCTAAACGCAGGCCGACGAGTTCAGCGCCCCGGTAGCCCCGGCCTTGGTTGCGCACGACGCTTTCGAGTCCGGACGCGTCGTTGATGCGTACCCACCCCTGGGCGCAGATGCCCTCGCCGACCATGTCCACCAGCAGGTGCGGGTGTCCGTTCCGCTCCGCATATCCGGCGATCCAGAAGGTCATTTCGTCCTGGTTGGCGCCTTGCAGTTGGCGGATCAATTCCTGTTGGTAGGTTTCCGCGTCTGTGTCGTACTGGTCGAAGACGGGGTTGGTGTTGTTGCAGTCGGGTTTGCCGCAGGCGGTGGCGAGCAGCAGCAGGAGGGCCAGCAATGGAAATACATTGGACATGACGTTTTTTTTTAGGAGACTATTTTAAATAAACCGCAGAGGACACAGAGGCAGTGGCGCATGGATTTTCGTTAAGTCCATGCGCCATCGCCTCTGTGTCCTCTGCGGTTTATTTGAAAAATACAGCGGGTGTGCGTCCGGATTTTGATCTAGACGAATAAGCCTAAACTTTCGCTGCCTGTTCGGCAGCCTCCTCTTTCAAAACAACCGCCTGAACCTTACAACGTCCCCCGTCGCTCCTGTTCGGCCTCAATGCTTTCAAAAAGGGCTTTGAAGTTGCCCTTGCCGAACGATTTCGCGCCTTTGCGCTGGATGATCTCGAAGAACATGGTGGGTCGGTCCTCCACCGGACGGGTGAAGATCTGGAGCAGGTAGCCCTCGTCGTCGCGATCAACCATGATGCCGAGCGATTTGAGTCGCTCCAGGTCTTCGTCGATGATGCCCACCCGATCGGAAACGGTGTCGTAGTAGCTGCCCGGTACATGCAGGAACTCTACACCGCGGCGGCGCATTTCGCCGATGGTGTGCACGATGTCGTTGGTGGCCACGGCGATGTGCTGGCAGCCCGCGCCTTCGAAAAACTCGATAAATTCCTCGATCTGCGACTTTTTGAGGCCCTCGGCGGGTTCATTGATGGGAAACTTGATGCGACCATTGCCGTTGGTCATCACCTTGCTCATGAGGGCGGAGTATTCGGTAGAGATGTCCTTGTCGTCGAAAGAGATGAGGTTGGCGAAGCCCATGACGTCGTGGTAGAACGTGGCCCACGTGTTCATCTGGCCCCAGCCCACGTTGCCCACCATGTGGTCGATGTACTGGAGGCCGGTGGGTGCGGGGTTGTAGTCCGATGTCCAGGGCTCATACCCGGGCAGGAAGGGGCCGTGGTAGTTTTTGCGCTCCACGAAAATGTGCACCGTCTCGCCGTAGGTGTGGATGCCGGCGCGCACCACCTCGCCGTGCTCGTCCTTTTCGACGGTGGGTTCCAGGTAGGGCGTGGCGCCGCGGGCAGTGGTTTGGCGGAACGCTTCACGCGCGTCGTCAACCCACAGGGCGATCACTTTTACGGCGTCACCGTGGTGTTTGATGTGATCAGAAATGGGGCTTCGGGAAGTGAGCGGCGTGGTGAGCACCAGACGAATCTTGCCTTGCTGGAGCACGTAGGAGGCGCGGTCGCGCACACCGGTCTCCAGTCCGGCGTAGGCCAGCGACTGGAAGCCGAAGGCTGTTTTGTAAAAATGCGCGGCCTGTTTGGCGTTGCCTACGTACAATTCCACGTAATCGGTGCCAAGCAGGGGCAGGAAGTCTTCTGCTTCTGCAAAAATTTTCTGAATACCGTAGTTGTAGTCGGCAATGCCGGTGAGGTTTTCCATGGATGGAGCGATTTTGCGGTGAACAATCGTTTGTCAGGCGTTGGGGGCTTCCGTCAGCCATGACTTGTAGTAATCTTCCACGTTCAGCTGCAGGGCCGCCGCGGTGATTTGCACGGGCCGGAAAGGGTCGATCATGACCGCCAGTTCCTGCGTTTCTTTTTTGCCGATGCTTCTCTCCACGGCGCCGGGGTGCGGCCCGTGGGGGATGCCGGCGGGGTGCAGGGTGAGCTGGCCTTTGTGGATGTTGTTGCGGCTCATGAAGTCGCCGTCGACATAGTACAGAATCTCATCGGAGTCGATGTTGCTGTGGTGGTAGGGCGCCGGGATGGCATCGGGGTGGTAGTCGTACAGGCGCGGCACAAAGGAACAAATGACAAACCCGTCGGCCTCGAACTGCTGGTGGATGGGCGGTGGCATGTGTATGCGGCCGGTGATGGGCTCGAAGTCGAAGATCGAAAAGGCGTAGGGGAAGAGGTACCCGTCCCACCCCACCACGTCGAACGGGTGGGTGGCGTACACGTAAGGGTACATCATGCCTTGTTTTTTGATGAATATCTCGAACTCGCCGGTCTCGTCGTAGGTTTCGAGGTCCATGGGCGCCCGGAAGTCGCGCTCGCAGAACGGGGAGTGTTCGAGCAGCTGGCCGTAGCGGTTGCGGTAGCGCTCGGGTGTACGCACCGGGCTGAACGATTCGAGGTAGAGCAGACGATTGTCCGTCCCGTCGAACTCAATCTGGTAGATGGTGCCGCGGGGTATGACGAGATAGTCGCCGTACGCGAACTCAATCATGCCAAAAGCGGTCTTGAGGGTTCCGGAGCCGTGGTGCACGAACAGTATCTCGTCGGCGTCGGCGTTTTTAAAAAAATAATCTTTGGTGCCGTTCATGGGAGCGGCGAGGCCTACGTGCAAGTCGTTGTTGACGAACAGGGTGGTGCGACTCTCCAGGTAGTTGTCTATGGCGGGCAACTCGAACCCCTGAAAACTCAGTGCCTCCAGATTTTTTTCGATGGCGATTTCGGGGGCCACCGGGTACTGTTCGCCGCGAAACTTGACGATAGTCGGCGGATGCAGGTGGTACACCAGAGAGGAGACACCCGAAAACCCCTGGGTGCCTACCAGCTCTTCGGCGTAGAGCCGGCCGGTGTCCTCGCGGCGGAACTGCACGTGGCGCTTGCGGGGAATTTTGCCCAAACGATGGTAGAACATAGGTTTTATTTCAGAATAGAGAAAGTATTGGCTGCTGAAAACTCAAAGTCGGGCAAATATTCTCTTTTTTACCGCAGCGGATAATGACGCAGGTTAGGCGGGATACAGATTTTGGTCATGGTTTATGAATGGGTAGTGTTTTGAAATAAACCGCAGAGGGCACAGAGGAAGCGCAGAGGAGCGCAGAGAATTCTTCTCTGTGATCCTCTGTGTTACCCTTGTGCCCTCTGCGGTTCATTTAAAAAAAGCGCCAGCCAATAAAAAAAACCACCCGAAGGATACACTCCTCCGGGTGGTTCATCACAAGGTACACAGGCGAATGACCGCCGGATACCCGCTTATTTTAGGTTAAACGAGCTGCTGCCAACCAAATAACCCTTGTTGTAGATCTGCACCGAGTACTTGCCTTTGGCGAAGTTCTGACCGGGCTGCCATGCAGCGCACACGTTGGTGGGTTGGTTGTCGTAGGCCACCGTTTGGGAGATCGTGTAGCGGAACTCCGTGTCGGTTTTCTTTTCCTTGGAGATGCCGGAGCCCAGGTCTTCGATGGCGAGCGTAGCGCCGGTCGGGTCGATAATGGTGAAGTAGAAGGTTTCTTCACCGGCGGGTACCACCTCGTTGGCTTCGGTGGTGAAGCAGATGTTGAGGCGTTCCACCTTTTTGGCGCTGGCTTTCTCTTTTTCTTTACCGCTCTTGCGCACATCCACCGGCTTCACGGTGATGGTGTTCACCTTGACGGCCGAGGCGATGTCCACTTTTTTGGTTAGTTCGGTGCGCTCGGTTTCCAGCTGCGTTTTTTCGGAGATCAGCGCCGCTTTGGCGGAGCCTTCCTCTTCCAAACGGGTTTGCGTTTCGGTAAGCGACGTTTTCAGCGCAGTATTTTCCTGCGTAACAATGCCCAGTTGCTCTTTCAGCTGGTCGATTTCAGTCAGGTACTGCGTTTTTTGAGCGTTGAACTCGGCCATCGCGCCTTTGTAGTTCTTGTTTTCGCGGATCAAACCGGCCACCTGGTTTTTCTTTTCTTCCAGTTGCTGGAGTTGTTCGTTGATCTTGGCGTCCAGTTCGGCGTTGATGCCTTTTTGCTCTTCCAGCTGGGTTTTGGCCTCGTTGAATTGCACTTCAAGGTCGGCGAAAGCCTGCTTTTGCTCATTGAGCTCGATGCTGGTGGCTTCCAGTTGGGAGTTGGCGCGGGATTTGGACACCAGAAGCCAGATGCTCAGCAGCAGCAGCAAACCAAGGGCAATGCCCATTGCGGTGATGATTTGCCGGGAGTTGTCCTTTTTGTCGGGCTGGCCAAAGTCGGGCATGGGATTCGAGGAGGGCTGATTGAAATTGGTGGGTGTGTTCATACTGTGGATGAAAGGTTTAGTTTAGTGAAAGTAGGATTATGGCATAGGCAACCTTTCAAGCAAGTTTGTTTTGTTCAGTTGTGTCTTGCTTGATGTAGACGGTGTAAAAACTGTGAGTCACGCGCGTTTATTGCGTGTGGCCAAACTTTTTTGCCGAAATGACCTATCTTTGTCTTTCCAAAGAAGAGGCTACACGATGTCTGCATTTGACGCATTTGACCTATACAACATTCTTTTTCTGGACATTGAAACCGTTCCGGCTGTTTCCGATTTCGAGGCGATGTCGGAAGAAATGCAGGAATTGTGGGGCCTGAAGTGCCGCACACTGCTGAAACGCCCCGGCGAGGAGATCGAATACGAGGAAATGGCCGACCTGTTCGCCGAACGGGCGGGCATCTACGCAGAGTTTGGACGCATCGTGTGTATTTCGGTGGGGTTCATGACGCGCAATCCGGACGACGTAAAGCCGGTGATGCGCGTCAAGTCGTTCGCCAACACCATGGAGTCCGCCCTGCTGGAGGACTTCAGCGAGCTGCTCAACAAACACTTCAACAACCCCGAGCGGTTCGCGGTCTGCGGGCACAACATCAAGGAGTTCGACATTCCGTACATCTGCCGGCGCATGCTCGTCAACCAGTTGCCCTTGCCCCGCCTGCTCGACATCGCCGGCCGCAAACCCTGGGAAACCAAACACCTGCTCGACACCCTGGAGATGTGGAAGTTTGGCGACATCAAAAACTACACCTCCCTGCGCCTCCTCACCGCCTTGTTCGACATCCCCTCGCCCAAAGACGACATTGACGGCAGCGACGTGGCCCGCGTATTTTGGGAGGAGCGCGACCTGGACCGCATCGCCACCTATTGCGAAAAAGACGTGCTCGCCACCGCCCAACTGTTCCTTCGCCTCAAACGCCAGCCCCTGCTGCTGCCCGAACAGGTGGTGGTGGTCCGGTAGGCGGTTGGGGTTGAGTCTTGTATCCCGATTGTAAACCTTGCATTTCATTTTTACATTTTGAACCATATCATTGCCCCCTCCCTGCTGGCAGCCGATTTTACCCGCCTGGCGGACGAAATCGACATGGTCAACCGCAGCACAGCAGACTGGTTTCACCTCGACGTGATGGACGGCCGCTTTGTGCCCAACATCACCTTCGGCATGTTTATCGTGGAGGCCATCTACCGTCTGGCGGAAAAACCGCTGGACGTGCACCTCATGATCGTTGAGCCGGAGAAGTACATCGACGGGTTTCGGAAGGCCGGCGCCGAGGTGATCACCGTGCACTATGAGGCCTGCCCGCACCTGCACCGAACGCTGCAGCAGATACGGGACACTGGTGCGCGGGCTGGCGTGGCCATCAACCCGCACACGCCCGTGCAGGTGCTGGAGGACGTCATCGAGATGGTCGATCTGGTGTGCCTCATGTCGGTCAACCCCGGCTATGGGGGCCAGAAGTTCATCTACCAGAGCCTGCCCAAGACGCGCAAACTGCGCGAGTTGATCGACACCGCCAACAGCAGCGCCCTGATCGAGATCGACGGCGGTGTGGGCCTGCACAACGCCGAAGAATTGCTCCGCGCCGGCGCCGATGTGCTGGTGGCGGGCAGCAGCGTATTTGGCGCCCAGGATCCGCCCGCAACGATTGCGGCCCTGAAAGCGTTTACCAGGGTATTTGACGCCTCCTATGATCAAAAGGATTGACTACCTTGTGCTGAGCAGTTTCACCGGACCGTTCTCCGCCGCGTTCGGTATCTCGCTTTTTGTGCTGATCATGCAGTTTCTGTGGCTGCACATCGACGACATCGCGGGCAAGGGCGTGAACCTGTTCCTGATGCTCGAACTCATCGGGTACCTCTCCATTTCCATCATTCCCATGGCCCTGCCGGTGGCCGTCATGCTCGCGTCCGTCATGCTGATGGGCAACATGGCCGAACGCTACGAGCTGTCGAGCATGAAATCGGCCGGCATCTCCCTCCTGCGCGTGATGGTTCCCATGATGCTAGTTTGCACGGTCATCAGCGTTTTTTCCTATGTCTGTTCCGACTTTCTGATCCCCATCTCCAACCTGAAGTTCAAGACCCGTTTGTACGACATCAAGCGGCAAAAACCCGCCCTGTCGATCGAAGAGGGCGTTTTTAACGAAGACTTCCGGCAGTTCGTCATCCGCATCGGGGACAAAGAGTCCGACGGGGAGACCATCGGCGACGTGATGCTCATCGACCAGAGCGCGCCCCACCGCCACAAACTCAATGAAATTCTGGCCGACAGCGGTCAGATGTACTCCTCCAACGACCGCCGTTTCTTTGTGATGAACCTGTTCAACGGCGTGCAGTACCAGGAGCCCGGCACCTCCGGCAACCTGCCCGGCAACAAGCAGTCCTACCCTTTTATCCGCATCCACTTCAAGTCTATGACCAAGGTGTGGGACATGCGCGAGTTCGAGATCAACCGAACCGACGAAGACAACCTCAAATCAAACCGGCAGATGCTCAGCATGAAGCAGTTGCGGGAGACCTCCGATTCCCTCAACCGCCTGGTGGCCGACCACCGGCAGTCCATCGCCGACCAGTTGCTGTCCTTGCTAAAGGAGGAGGTGCGCCCCCCGTCCCCCGCCACCGGGCCGGACTCCGCTGCCGTAGCAAACGCAGCTGCCGCCACCGCGCTCAACCGGCGCCTGACGCAGTCGCCCCAACAAGCGGTAACCATCGCATCGCCGGCGGCCCTGTTTACCCAAAACCCGATCGACAAACCCTTGTCGGCGTACAACGGGCTGCTGGAGACCTTCCCGGAAAACGACCGCACCCGCATCAAGGATGAAGCCCAAAAACGGCTAGAATCGCACCGGTCGGCCCTCGAAACACGCAAAAAGCAGATTGAAGCGCGGCAGCTCGATGAGGTAAAGGTGTCGTACGACCTCTACATCAAATACAGCTTTGCCATCATTTGCCTGCTTTTCCTGTTCATCGGCGGGCCGATGGGCGCCATCATCCGGAAAGGCGGTTTCGGCTACCCCATTCTGGTGGCCATCGTGTTTTTTGTGATATTCGTTATGCTCACCATCATGTGCCGCAAGCTGGCGGAGAGCTTTTTCCTGCCCCCCTTCTGGGCGGCGATGATGCCATGGCTGGTGCTGCTGCCGGTGGCGGCCCTGCTGACGTGGAAGGCGCTGAACGACTCGCGCATGCTCAATTTCGAATGGATAACCCGCCTTTTCCGTTTGTTCAAAAGAAATAAGGCGAACCTCGCTGCGGCATCATGACGAAAACAAGCTGGAACCCGTGGTTTGCCTTCCCGGTACTTGTTTTTTTCAGTGTCGGACTCTGGCTGCTGGCCCGCCTGGCGTACGGCGCGGAAATTCTTTTTTGGAACGAGTACCGGGAACAACCGCTGAACACTTTGTTCAAATGGGCCACCCGCCTGGGTGAGTTTTCCGCTTATGCCGTGGTGGTTGTGCTGTTGTTGTTGTTGCGCCAGTACCGTTTCGCTTTGCTGCTCAGCCTGACCGGCCTGGCGGTCATACCCGTTGTCAATGTGATGAAAAACCAGTTTCAGGCGCCGCGCCCGATCGCCTGGTTCGAACAACAAGGCAAACGGGAAGAACTGGTGCTGGTGCCGGGCGAAAAGCTCAACCGGGGGCGCACCAGCTTCCCCTCGGGCCATACCGCCGGCGCGTTTGCGCTCTTCACCGCGCTGACCTTTATGCTGACGCCCCGGATGCGCCCGCTCGGACTCCCTTTGGCGTTGCTGGCCATCGCCTGCGCCGTGTCGCGCATATTTCTGGTGCAACACTTCCTGGCCGATGTGCTGGCCGGCGCAGCCATTGGTATAGGCGTGGCTTTGATCAGTGCGGAATTTGGAATGCGGAATGCGGAATAAAAGGACCCTTGGTTTTTCGTTGAGACCGGCAGCAGCAGTTCCCTTTAAACAATGCCCAGGGGTTAGCCTTCCTGCGGATTGGCTACATAGCCCAAAAAGACAATCGTTTGCGTGGGCACGTGTCGCAGCACCAGCACAAAGGGTCGGTTGAACGAAAACACCGGTGGCAGGGATGTCTGAGCAAATCCAACGGACGTGACGGCCGCGCCCTCGGCGCCTTTTTCGTCCACTTCCAGCACCGCCTTGTGGGCAATTTGTTTAATGTAAATCCGGTTGGACGCGATGCCCATGGGGCTGAAGTCGGCTTCCGTTTCCGAAAAGGGGGCGTTCATTCCCAGGTTTTTGAGGCTTTGTACCAGGTTGTTTTTGTAGGCCAGCTTCAGACGCGGAAAAAACACCATGGCCCGTTCGTATTGGGACTGATCGTACAGGGTGCGCCATTTTTCAGGCGTAATCTCCAAATGCCAGTCGGGATCCGCGTTGCCGGCGGCGGGTTGCAGGAGTGAACAGGCGAAAGTGGAATCGCGAAACGGAATGTCGACCATATTCAGGTCGGATGTTTGCGTAAAGGTAAAATTCCGGTCGGCGTTGACGTAGTCGACAGGCAGGGTACTTCCGTCGGGGCGGGTGAAGGGTCCGGAGTAAGTTTGATCGGGATCAAATCCGGTGGCCCAGTCGGCTTTGAAATGCAATGCGTTGATCAGAAACGCTACATCGAGGGGTGCAATGCCGTCTACAATCTGGTCTATTTTGCCGTTGGTGCTGGATTTCACCCAGCCATTGATTTGGCCGAGCGCCACCGGCTCGTCGTCGAAGTTTATGTCCTGGCTGCCGGCAGCATAATACACGGAGAGGCTGTCTTTAAAAGGGGTATGCACCTGAATGCGGTTGGCATCGAAAAAGAATCGGTTGGCTATGGTCATCTCCGGATGGCCGCTCTGCCGGGTGAGCAGGAGGGAGAGGTCGCGGTGCAGGGCGTTGGTCGCACCGGGGGTTTGGCCGTTCAAGCCCAGCACAGCCATGATGTCGGAAAAAGTGGCGCCCCGGGCGCCGTTGGTAGCCATCTGCAGGGCTGTCTGGACGCTGAATGGGGAGATGAGCACATTTTTACCCGGGTTGGCGAGCTGCTCCTCCCGGAAAAGACCCCAGCCAATGGATTGACTGGATGCTGCGACGGCTTGCAGGGTTACGGGGTCTACCGGCACCTCAACCAAAGGAGGTGTTTCTTTGTCGCAGGCCGAGAGTAAAAACAAAGGCAGGAAAAGCCAGGAGAGCATTTTTTTCATGGGAAAGACGTCTGGTGGGTGTTGTTTTGGATAAAGACGCTATCGGGGGGCCTAGGGGTTGGGCTTTCCCAATACAGTTTTTTTACCAAAAAACGCCTAAACTGCCGCCACGGCCTTCGCAATTCACTTTTTTACATTTTAAGAAAACCACCCTTCACCCAAACACCCAACCTTCCCAGGGTTTTTCATCCGGATGAAAAACCTGCCAGGCGCCGTACTTCCGGAACCAGGTGTCTTGGCGTTTGGCGTAATTGCGCGTGTGCTGTTTGATTTTTTGGATGGTTCCGTTCGGGGTCCACCGGCCTTCTACATGTTCGAACCACTCTTCGTAGCCCGGTAAAAGTACAAAATTTGATCGAATACAGCATGTGCTCACTCCATCTTGGCCAGAATGAACCGAAAGTTCATGTGTTCAATATTGCTCTTTGCCATAAATGTGTAAACCCCTTTCGACAATCCCAAAGACTGCAAATCCCAGCTCAGGGTTTCGCCATGTACCTGCATTTCCTGTTGACCGATTAAACGGCCGGCG
>JBGSTG010000131.1:0-18686 GCA_041736625.1 Saprospiraceae bacterium
TGAGGAGATACAAAGTTGGTCGCATGTGTACAACCACCTGCGGCCGCACGAAAACCTGGGGAACAGCACCCCGGAACAGTATGAGAACAAAAAAGAGGTTCTCTATTATTCAGTGGCCTCGTGATTGGGGGAGGCTACACAGTGGATATACTGAGAGCCTTTTTTAACAACCTGTTATCAAGCAGAAAATTCCAAATCGTCATGGCAAACCCCACGCCTGACTACTACCGCCAACTCTGCGAATGGCTCACTCAAAAGGGTTTGGAAATACCCATAGCAAAAACATTTTCAATGGCGGAATTTAAGGATGCCTATCAATTTGCCCGCAAAGGCAGTGTGACAGGAAAAGTAGTTATTTCGATCTAAAAAAATTAAAGAGGTGCAACAATCAGTCAATTCAGTAAAAATAACGCTTGGCGACAAACTGGGCGTTTTCTATATCTTTAAAAGCCAATCCGTAAGAAGTTATAATTTTGCAGGGGAGTACCGAGAACAAAGCATGGTCGCACATGGCCCCGTTCACTCCAATGCAAAAAATCACCAAACAAAGCATTATGGAAAAAAAAGACCTCCACAATCTGACTGACGAAGAACTTCTAATCGAGAAAGACAAGCTAAAAAAATCCAAAGTCTTTCATGCAACCGCTATTGGTTTCCTTGCCGGGATACTCCTTTTCGGCGTTGTTTCCTGGAGTCTGTCTTCAAAGAAGCATTTGGGACTCCTGATTCCCATGCTTATTCCCATCGTTTTCATTTACAGGATGCTTAAAAACCCAAAGAAGAACATGGCCCTGGAAGAGGTCTTGAAAGAACGCGGCCTGAATTGAAGGATTAAGGAAAAACAACCCTCCGCGCCAACTACCCAAAGGCGCCCAGGTGTTTCTGAGCGTGTTTGACCAGCCACTCCAGCAAATTTCCGAGCGAATACTGTCCGACCCAGGCGTGTGCTTTGGGAACAGTGGTTTTATTCAAATCGACGGCGCGGGCGGCCAGCAAGAGTCTCTGCAACTTTTCCGCGCCAATGATGAAACTTTTCAGCGGGTCCGGTTCGATGGACTTTTGAAAAAAGTTGTACCGTTTGGCTGTTTTGAACGCCTTGGGTTGGGCCGGATCGACCCGGCGCAACGCGCGTTTGCCACGCGCAGTGTACCGGACGGGGCCGTTGGGCGTCCATTTGCGGGCCTTGCCCTTGTGGATGGCGCGTTCGATGGCCGGCAGGTAATCGGCCCAGAAAGCGTTCAGGTGCGCCAGGGATTCGGCGGTGTTCCAGCGTTCGGGCGCCGGACGGTGCTGCAGGTCATGGCTTGTCCGTGGCGCCACATGCGCACGCGCATGCGTCAGCAAGCGCCGCAAATCGGCTTCCAGGCCGTCAATCAGTTCGTTTTGAGTCATTCGTCGTCGGTGGGGCGCAAAGATAGAACAACGCCGTCAAGCTGCGATGAAAGCGCTTATCTTTGCACCCAATAAATTTTGGTATGAAAACGAAATCCCTCCGCAAGGACAAGGTGCAGGTCATCACGCTGGGGTGTTCCAAAAACCTGGTGGACAGCGAGAACATCATCACCCAGTTGCGGGGCAACCAGTTTGAGGTCACCCACGAGGCGGATGACAGCGACGCCAATGTGGTGATCGTGAACACGTGTGGCTTCATCGACGTGGCCAAGCAGGAAAGCATAGACACCATTGTCGAATACGCCGCGCTGAAAGGCGAGGGCGCGATCGAAAAGTTGTACGTGACGGGTTGCCTCTCCCAGCGCTACCGCGACGAACTGCAACTCGAAATACCCGAGGTCGACGCCTGGTTCGGCACCCTGGAGCTGCCTGCCCTGCTCCAGCGCATGGACGCCGATTACAAACACGAACTCCTGGGCGAAAGGGCCATCACTACCCTGCCCCATTACGCCTACCTGAAAATTGCAGAAGGCTGCAACCGCACCTGCTCGTTTTGTGCCATCCCGCTCATGCGCGGCGGACACATCAGCCGCCCGGTGGAAGAGCTGGTGACCGAGGCGCGCAACCTGGCGCGGCGGGGCGTCAAAGAACTCCTGCTGATCGCCCAGGAACTCACATATTACGGTCTCGATCTGTACAAAAAACGCGAACTGCCGCGGTTGCTGCACGCGCTGGCCGACGTGGAGGGCATCGAATGGATCCGCCTGCACTACGCCTACCCGAGCAAGTTCCCGCTCGAAGTGCTGGATGTGATGCGGGAGCGGCCGCAAATCTGCAACTACCTGGACATGCCCCTCCAGCACCACAGCGACCCCGTGCTCAAGCGCATGCGCCGGCAGATCACCTCCGCCGAAACGCTGGATTTGCTCGGCGCCATCCGTGAGAAGGTACCCGGCATCGCCCTGCGCACCACCTTTTTGGTCGGATTCCCCGGGGAAACCGATGCCGACTTCCAATGCCTGCTCGATTTTGTGCAACAGCAGCGCTTCGAGCGCGTAGGCGTGTTCCAGTATTCCCACGAGGAAAACACGTCCGCGCATACGCTGACCGACGACGTGCCCCCCGAGGCCAAAGCGGCCCGCGCCCAACAACTCATGGACGTGCAGCAGGAGATTTCGCTCGAGAAAAACCAGGAAAAGGTCGGCCAAACCTTTAAAACGCTCTTCGACCGTGTGGAGGGTGGCTTTTTTGTCGGGCGCACCGAATTCGACTCCCCGGAGGTGGACAACGAAGTGCTGGTGCCCACCCGCAACCAGTTCGTCCGCCTGGGCGATTTTGCGCCGGTGCGGATCACTGAGGCCGAAGCGTTTGACCTGTTTGGGGAGGTGGCCTCAGGCCCAGATCAAAGGCTGCCCGAATAACACAAAATGGCCGCTATTGGCCTCCTGAAAACGCATTAATTCCATTCTGCATATGCATTCCGGCAGTTATTACCGACTCGCGGAGTCTTTGTACTGGTCCAGACGAGACTTTTACCTGCTCGTGCTGATCGGTTTTATTCCTACAGCACTGTTTGCATTGCTGGACTGGCACTGGCTTGCGGTGCCCTGGCTTCCGGTGACCCTGATCGGCACAGCGGCGGCCTTTTTGGTGGGCTTCCGGAATACGCAAACCTACAACCGGTTGTGGGAGGCCCGCCAGATATGGGGCGCCATTGTGAACACCAGCCGGTCGTGGGGCATGTTGGTTAAAGACTGTGTTCGGAACAACCCAGGCGCCCAACAGGAACTCCTTTACCGTCACTTTGCCTGGCTTACGGCGCTGCGTCACCAGTTGCGGGAGTCGCGGCCTTGGGAAAACATGGACCGGCCCCGCAACCGGGAATTTCGCAAGGGATTTGTGGTTCCGGAGTATCAATCCACGCTGGCGGAGGACTTGAAGCCGTATCTCTCACCGGAGGAATACGGTTATATTCTGTCGAAAAAGAACAGGGCAACCCAACTCGTGGCGCGCCAATCCGACCAGCTGCGTCGGCTGAAGCAGGCGGGTCAGCTGGATGCGCTGGACTTTGTGGAAATGGAGCGTTTGCTCATTGACCTGTATGAGCAACAGGGCAAATGCGAGCGCATCAAGAATTTTCCGTATCCGCGTCAGTTCGCCAGTGTAAACCTGTATTTTGTGTGGTTGCTGGCGTTGCTCCTTCCGTTCGGCATGTTGAATGAGTTCAGTAAACTGGGCGAACATATGGTCTGGCTCACCGTTCCATTCTCCGTCATCGTCGGCTGGGTGTTCACCATGCTGGAAAGCATCGGCGTGGCCACCGAAAACCCTTTTGAGGGGAGCCCGAACGACGTCCCCATTTCGGCCCTGAGCCGCACCATTGAGATTGATCTGCGGGATATGATGGATGAGCAGGATCTGCCGTCGCCCCTGGTATCGGTGAACAAAATTCTGATGTAAGTGGGGCACTAAAATTTCCAGCCGATGTTGGTGTAGAACACATAGTCGGTTTCGTTGCCGGAAATGGCGGGCTTGTTGTCGTAGTTGATGGTAGTACCTATTTTGAGGTACAGGTCCTTTACCAGGTCGTATTTGAAATCGAACTTGAAATCCACGCGGATACGTCCGGCGGTGGTAAGGCTGGGGTAAACGATCAGGTAGGAGTACAGGTCCAGGTCACCGACATCGAAAATATTTACCTCAACGGCGCCAAATGCCTCAAGGCTGTTTTTTCCCTCCGTTTCGTTGCTGTATTGTTCGTTGCTAAACGACAGTCCCGCGCCGGCATCCCAATAGGCCCTGTTGGTATGACTGAGAAACTTACCCACGCCGGCACTGCCGCTGGTCCGCAAGTCAAGTGCCTGTTCGGTATTGGAAAGAAAGGTGACTGCGAAACTGGAAAACCAGTCTTCCGGCAAATAAAATTTGTGGTTCACCCCTCCTTCATTCCGACGGACGTCCTCCACCTCGGCTTGTGAGGAGCTGTTGTTATTGATGTAGAACTTGATGTCCCATTTATTGGCTTGGTAATACAGGTTGCTCCTGACACTGAACTGCAACACCGAGTTGGCCTTTGCATAATTCAGGCCCATGTCCACATCAAAGTCGATGCGGTGCCAAAAGGTTGATTTCACGCCTTTCAGGTAAACCAGGTCAGCGATGGCGTAATGGTAAGTAGCGCCAAAGATGGATTCCACGTACACGGAGTCCGGCACAGGGGAATACATGGTGCCGTTTATTCGCAGGCCGTCTGAAAAGGTGAGAAGGAAATAGTTGGGAGATCGGATCTTGAGCATCTTGTCCCATTCCACCTGGAAATCTTTGCTGGAATAACTGGTTTCTATGTTCAGGACACCCTTATCCAACGACTTGATCTCTCCGGCCATGACATCCTTGTTTTTGAAAACCAGGGTGTCGGTATAGGGTTGCGTCAGCCCTACACCGGGGAAACACAAGAGCCAGATCAGCCATCGGAAAGCCATATTGTTCAAGGGGCAGTCTTGTCCATGTACGCAAGGGCCCCTTTTCCGTAAACCTTCAGGGACTTGGTCAATTTGGTGCTGGGCACGGGTATCTTTTTTACGCGGTTGGCCGACACGATGATCACTTCTCCGGAATCGTGTTTAGGCGCATCCGGGCAAAAAAGGGTGCAATGCCGGTCATTTTCTTCCACCAGAAACGCCGGTTTCCAGGTTTCGCCGTCTGAAAACAACACAGGCAACAGTGCTTCATGCGCGTGTACACCCAGCGTGTCCGACACCAGCGTTTTGATCAGGGCGTATCCGGGAACGTTCACCAGCACCTGGTCCTCCAGGACGGCGACCCATTGTTGTACCCGGGGCGACAGAAACAGCAAGCCGGCAACAAAACTGATGCCGAGCAGCGACAGCAGTACCACCAGCCTGCTCCCGTCGAAGCCCAGGAGTATGTCGGGCAGCAAGGGGTCGAGCGGTGCAATCAGTTTATGCGTTATCTGGCCGGCTTTTTCCAGAAGGATGAGCAACAGGGCTACAGGAAGCAGGAAAAGGATGCCGCCGGCAAAGGTGGTCCGAATAAAAGAGACGAAAGGGTTCATTGCTTAGCGGCTTTAGGTTAATCCGGAGTGGCGCCCTCGGCGTTCTTCGCCAGCTTTTTTTTCCGTCCGATCGGGATGCCGGAGGTGATTTGCCACATACGAAACTGTTGGTTTCCCGTGTCTTCGGTGAGCACATCGGTGAGTCCCCAGTAATAGCGAAATCCGAGAAACATGCCGGTGCCTTTTCCCAGCTGATAGGAGGCGCCCAGGGCAACACCCGACTCAAAAGTAGCCGTTTCTTTTTTAATATCGCGCTCCAGTGTAAGGTCGCCGGAAGGCGACTCCGCCTCGAACACATCAATGGCTTTTGTTCGCAGATAGAGTTCGGGGCCTGCCTCTATCCGGATATAGTCCCACACCCGGTATTGGGCCAGCGCCGTCATGCCGGTGAGCTGAATTTTCCTTTCCACCGATCCGGCGGCAAACTGGGCGTCCAGGGCCGGGTCCTCCAGCGGATATGGCGCCAACCCCTTGGTGCCGAAAAAAAACGGCGGAACCAGCTCCGACGTGAAGTTGATCCGGTCGTTCAGCTTGTAGTTGAACCACAGCGCAGCTTTGACGCCGCCCAGGTTCTCGGCGCCCTCCAGGTTGGTCAGCCGGGACTGGGTGTAGTTCAGGTGCAAACCGAACATCAACTCCTCTGAATTGAGCGCGTCGCCAAACAGCAGGCTGATAATGACCTGTGCACGCGCTGACGATATCGGCGCGGCACAGATCAGTATGAGTATCCAAATTCGGTTGGTCGCAATCGGATTACACCAGGTCATATATAAAAAATTGCGAAAAGGAATATTACTTACCGGTAACAAAATCCTTTTTCAGTTGCGCGAACAACGTCATGGTGTAATCGCGGCTGAAACTGGAGAGGCTGCTGGGGTTGTAGGCCTCGGACTGCACCGACCACACCAATGCTTCGTTGGACATGTCGTACAGGTTGCTTTCGATGAAGTACGTCTGTTCGTTCACGTAATAGCCCGGATCGTACATGTACGCGCCGTGGTAGCCGTAGTATCCGCCAAAAGAGCCGTAATACCCGTAGGAATAAGGCGCGTAGGTGGTTCCGGGCACGTAGCGGGTTTCCGATTTGGAATCTACCAGGGTAGCGGTGAAGATGGCGTCGCAGCCATTGGCCTTGATCCGCTGCATCACCTCATCCTTTCCAGGCTTGCTGGCCAGGAATCCGGGGTTCAGGACATCGATGCTTCGGATGGTTTCTACGCCCTCTTTGGTAGCGGCATTCTGCAGGTCGGTTTCGATGGTCTGCCGGGCGCCCATGTTGCTGGTGATGGCGAAGATGAAAACCTTTTTGAATTTCTTCTTCCCTACCAGTTCAGGGTTTGCCCAGCTGCCGGTGATGGAAACGGAGGGGCCGCAGGATGCAATGAGCAAAATGCCCAGCAGGCCCAGGAGGCCTGCCAGGTTTTTCCAGTTATGGATCATGTATGGGTTGATTTAAAATCAGTTCATGTTGGCGAACGGAATGGCCTCGGCCAGTTCCGCGTCCACAAGTGCGCGCAGTTTAGACTCAAACTGCATGAGGGTGAGCAGGTTTTGCGGCGACAGGTACTTGCCCAGTTTCTTGCTGTACTTCTGCATGATCTTGGTGCGATCGGCCTGGTTGGACAGCATGTCGTTCAGCAGCGATTTGGCAAAGTCAGGCGTAATGTTGTTCGTGCGGTTCAGGTATTGGTCGATGAGCTTGAAGCGCTGCTCGCCGTTCGCAAGCAATTCGTCCTGAAACGAGCCGTACAGTTTGCCGAACTCAGAGTTGGGGTCGAATTTCACGCCCAGCAGCTGAGACAGAAACTCCGTCTTGCCGCCTTTGATCTGATTGAGCAGGGCATCGTTGTAGCTGGCCGGTTTTTTCTGGGCAAAAAGCGACAGAGAAAGCAGCAGTGCTGAGAAAATGAGGGTTGTGCGAATCATTGTAGAAAAAGTTTGGGTGATGTAGGTAAATTTGGAAATAAATGCATGTTTGTTAGGAACTGGCTTACTCGCCCAGGTTGAAGTAAATACCGCCGTTGAAGTTGGCGTAAACGTTTACTGCCGTTGCCACTACCCCTGCACTGGGGCCACCGCCCAAAGACCAGCCTGCGTAGAAGTCTGAACCCCAGAACGGCATGTACATCTGGGCGTGCAAACGGATGCCTACGCGATCGCTGGCTGCATACTTTAGCCCGGCGCCCAAAGCCATGGTGAAACGGGTGTGGTCTTCAGGGGTAACGACGTTTTGCTTGAAGTTCGACACATCAAAAATGGTTATCCCCAAATAGTAAGCGCCGTATCCCATTACCTTTCCGTTTCCTGATTCCTTGGTTCCGCCCAGCATGATGTTGTGCATGGCAATGTCGCTCAGCGCATAATCCTGATCGGTGGTGTAGTCACGGTACTCCAAATCGGTTTGCAGCAGGTTGTACTGAAGCTCAACAAACGCGTTGCGGGTGAAGCCGCCCGCCGATGCACCTTGTCCAAAGGAAAGGTTGACACCGTAGTTCAGATCGGCCGTCGTACGGGCTTTGCCCAGGTACATCTGAAGGGCAGACGCGGTAGACCAACCTGCATAGGGGTTGATTTGAAAGAGCTGGGCGTTCAAGGACAAGCAAAGCAACGCCGCCACACTGGTGAAGATGGTTTTTTTCATCATTGTTTTGAATTTGAAATGGTAAACGAGTTTGAAGATGCATATTTTTAGTAAAAAATGAATGGCATGCAGGGCATGCATCCGTCTTTCCACTAAAAAAGAACGCCGCAAATATACGTGAAGGCGGTACGGAATCGCCACTTAAATCTATCCAGGCTAAAAATAGAATCCTAGGTGGACCAGATAACGGAAACCAAAGGTGGTGGTATTGACGGTGCCTTCGGGATCAAAATCGCGATCCTTAAAGACAATGTCCAGGCCCGGAAAATTTTCTTCCAGCTTGTCCTTGATCTTCATGCGTATCTCCTCGAGGTCTTCCTGGTCGATGTCCCCATCCAGTTTGGCGGAGAACGAATACCGGGAAATGCCCGGGCCAATGAGCACCAGATCGAGCGCGAGGCGTTTCCAAAAGAGAAACTGGTACCCGAGTTCCAACCCGCCGCCGAAAATCCGGAAATTCAGGTCCGTGGTGACTCCCTTGACGATGCCGTCGTCCTGAAAGTCCCACTGATTTTCGCGGTCCAGGTTGTAGATGTACACATAGGGGCCGATGTACACCCCGCGCGGATGGAGGTGCTTGTTTTCTTTCCGGAGGTAAAAACGGTAATCCAGCGAGACGTTAAAACCGGAGGACTTGGATTCCCGGGTGACGGACAGGGAGGAGTCAAAATCAGCCGACACAAACTCGGGCAGGTTGGCCAGACCGAAGTTCACCGAAATACTCTGTTGGTTTCGCAACAGGCGTTCGTACCCGATAACCAGGTTTCTATCACCAAAAAGCACAGGCTGGGTCAGGCTCAGCCGAACAATGTTTTTGTGCTTGGGCATGGTGTCTTTGGGGAAGGTCGCCTGGGCATATCCGACCGTTGCGCTGAGCAAAACCAAAATAAAGCTATACGTACATTTCAGACGCATGGGGAGAAGTTGAGAGGGTTAGAGATGTTGAGCAAATGTACAACCCCCTTAACAAATCACAAACTTAATCCCAAAAGCACGCCGTTTCGGGTGAACTCGCTCCCGTTGAACCCAAAGGCAAAATCGATGCGCAGTGGCCGAATGGGCCCTATGCCGATGTTTTCGATGCCGAAGTACAACTCCCAATAAGGCATGGTCTGGTTGCCGAGCAGTTCCTCCCCGACCGTCTGGTCACTGTAATAGAACTTGCCGCCCACCACTTCCTTGAATTTGAGGGACCGGAATCCGGGGATTTTATCAAACAGCCATCCTTGCATGTGGTGCTCCCAGTGTGCCTCCACAAAGCTGTTGCGCGTGGCGTAGTCGTAATAGGGCAGCAGGTAGAACTGCTCGGTGCGGCCGCCGGGGCCGCTGAACAGGGTTCGGTTGCCCATAGGGCTGTAAAAATCCATCATGGCTACCCGGTTGCGGTTGAGGAAGGTTCCCGCCGTGACCGCCCAGGAGGAGTACCCCAGCAGACCGGCGCCCACGTTGTCCTGAGCGACCTGCACCTGCGCATAGTCGTAGTTGATGTCCGAGTTGCCCACGCCCGGTATGGCCTTGCGGTAGCGGAGCCGGATCTCGGGCTGGCTGCCTTCCTGGTACAGCCGGAATTTCGGGTAACTACTGTAAGTAGCACCCGGCCGGATGCGGGCATCGAACTGCACCGCAAAAGCATCCGAATTGAACTCATACGGGTTGGCGAATCCGTCCGCATCCGACTGAATGGTGGTGTTCGGCTCGTATTCATCCGCCGGATCGATCAGCAAGTTCTTGAAAACATAATCGCTGGTGTTTTCCAGCAGGCGGCGGGAGGCGTATTCGGCCTGCACGCCGCCTTTCAGCCAGGGCGTCAGCATTTGGCTGTACGCGCCCTGGGCGTACGATTTGTCGTACAGCTTCATATAGTTGCGCCGCGAGTTCGGCGAGTACAGGCCGTTGACCGTCACGGATATGGGGTTTCGGTCACTGAATTGCGCCGTTTGGATGCCGCCCTTTAGCGACGCCGTGCGGTATTGAATGCTTTCAAATTTTCGCTTGATGCCCGCCTCGTAGCGCAGGCGCTTGTCGTCGAACCCGTACGACATCGCGCCGTCGGCTTCCCAGTAACGGGTGTTTTCCCGGTCGGCCTTCTTGCGGTAACTGAGCTTGGAGCCGATCAACCAGCCCTGCACCGTGTTGAACTGAATGATGCTGATCGGCGAACCGATGGTGAACTCCTCGTGTCGAAACGAATTGCGCCAGGTGTAGGCGCTGAAGATGTCCATGAAATCGAACTTGTTGTATTTTCGATCCATGCTGTCTTTGTATGCCTTCGACTCCCAAATCTGCTCCAGGCTGTCCTTTTTGGTGTAGTCTTTTACCTCCTCTTCGGTGAGCGGGATGGGGCGCACCTGCGTCCAGTAGGCCGTGTCGCGCTGGTTGGCGCCTTCTTCCACGCGGAACGTCTCGCGGGTGAAAAAGTCGGACGCAAACTGCGGGTTAATGTCGTAGTTGGTCAGCACCGAGTTGAAAAAGCCGCCTATGTCGAAACCAAAGATGCCAAAACGGAAATCGGTCACCTGCGAGAGCATGGCCCACCGGTCTGGTTTTTCCACCAGCGTGAATTCCTGGCGGAAGCGCAGGGTGTCGAGCACGGGCTGCTTGATGTTGGCGCCTTTGAGGAACACGTCGGTGCCGTAGATGTTCCACCAGGAATCCACGATGTAGATGTAACCGTCCCACACCGGGTCATCGGCGCGTTTGGGGTTGAGGGCGATCTTGTACACGAGGTTGCCGTTGTCGTCGGTAAACTCGCCTTTCCATTTGAAATCGTAGTACGCAAAAGCGTTGTCGGCAAGCGGCGACAGGATGTCGCGGTCGATGTTGAGGCGCTCTTCGTACAAGCTGAACTCGACAATTTCCGCCCGGTTGAGGCTGAAGCCGTTGGTGCTGCCGCTGACCTTGCTGGAGATCATGTCTTCTTTAAACTTGTAGGGTTTGCGCTGCACATTCAGTTTGGATACCGATTCGGAGAGGTAGATAACCCCGCTTCCGGTGCTGTCGAGGATGCCGCCCATGTCGCCAACCTCCTCGCCCAGGATTTTCTTGGGTGTTTTCAGCAGTTTGTAAAACCCTTTGACGTACGCGTCGCACGTGTACTGGTTGATGCGGCTGCGGTAATATTCCCGGCGCGCGATGGCTTCGCGCATAATGCGGTAGGCCGGATCTTCGGTGGTGATCACCACTTCGCTGATGGTCAGGTCTTCGCCCTCCAGTTGTACGTTCAGGCGTTTGGCGCGATCGCCCATGCTGACCTTTTCTACCTGTTTCCGGTACCCCAGGTACTGAAAAACAATTTCGTACTCTCCCGGCTCCAGCGGCAGCCGGTAGTCGCCGTCCGCGTTGGTGGTGGTGCCGTACGTAGTGTTGCGCACGTATACGGAGGCGTACGGCAAGGATTCTCCGTTTTCGCCGGTCACCTTTCCGGTGAGTTGCGCAGTGGCATAGAAGGAGCAAAAGAGGAAAAGGACAACAAGAGCGGGTAGTTTGCGTATCATTCGGATAAGTTTTCGGCAAAAAACGAGCAACTGCGCGAAATGGGTTCGATTTTTACGTCCTTTAACGGCAGTTTAACGACCAATGACCTTCGCAAGCCGATTTTGGGCATTTATTCGGGAAAAAAACCTGTTTACCGAACAGGATACGGTGCTGCTCGCGGTCAGCGGGGGGCTGGACTCCATGACCCTGCTCCACCTCGTCGCAAGCAGCCATCCCCACACCGCGGTGGCGCACTGCAACTTTCAGCTTCGGGGCTTGGAGTCGGATGCAGATGCCCGTTTAGTACGTTCGGAAGCGTCCAAACGCGGCCTGCCTTTTTATGAAAAAACCTTCGACACCGCAGCTTTTGCTGCCGAACACGGCCTTTCGGTGCAAATGGCGGCCCGCGAACTGCGGTATGCCTGGTTTGAAGAATTGTGCGACGCGCACGGATTCAGCCGCATCGCGACGGCGCATCACCTCGACGACCACGTGGAGACAGCGTGGCTGCACTTTATCCGGGGCGCCGGATTGCGCGGACTGACCGGCATGCCGCTCATCAACGGACGCGTCGTCAGGCCCCTGCTGTTCGCCTCCCGCAGTGAAATCGAAGCACTTGCGCAGGCAGAAGCCCTGCTTTGGCGGGAAGACAGCAGCAACGCAGAAGATTACTACGCCCGAAATTTTGTCCGCCGACACCTCATTCCCGGCGCCAAACAACTCAACCCCAACTTTCTCCAAACCAACGCGCGCAGCCTGGAGCGGCTGCGCGAATCGGCAGACAACCTGGACTTTCTCCTCGAACGGTTCCTGAAACCCCGGATCAACGCCGAATCGGGGGTGTTATCCTGGGTAAAACCCGACTTTGACGCCCTGCCCGGTCGTCTGCAGGCACTGCTGTCGGTTTTTAAGCCCTTCGGCTTCGAAGAGGAACAACTGCGCCAATTGCTGGAAGGATGGACCGACACGGGCAAACGCTGGGAATCGGCCTCCGGCGCCCGTCTGCTCAACGACCGGGAATACCTCATCCTGGAACCCGATGGAGAACGGCTACCCCCGGAACACATCCGGATCGACCGCGACGACCTCATGGTTCGCCTTCCCGGAAACCAAACCCTTTTCGTGATGCCCGCAGAACCGGGAGCCCTTATGCCCGACGGCCGGAACGAGATACTGGCGCCGGCCGACAAACTGGTGTTCCCCCTGACGGTGAGGCCCTGGCAGGCTGGCGACGTTTTTCAGCCCTTCGGCATGGCGGGGCGGCATCAGAAGTTGCAAGATTTTCTCACCAACGCGAAGATTTCCCGCCTGGAAAAGGAACAAACGCTGGTGCTCGAAAACGGAAGCGGAGAGGTGATCTGGGTGATCGGGCGCCGTTTGGACGAACGGTTTCGGGTGGCGGAAGGAGAAACCGCTATTCGCTTTAAAGTGATGTAAAACTTGTTGGGCGCTTAGTTTCCGACCAGGGCCAGCCCTTTCAGTTCGTAATCCTGCCGAAAAAGTTCCGGCGCCATCCCGGTGTATTTTTTGAAGAAACGGGTGAAATACGCGTTGTCCTCGAAGTTCAGGATGTCGGCAATCTGGGTGACCGTGTAGTCGGAGTTCACCAGCAGCCGTTTCGCCTCCAGCACCACGCGGTCGCGGATGAGCTCGCCGGCCGACTTGCCGACCACCGAATTGGTCAGCGCATTCAGGTGATTGGGTGTGAGGAACAGCATCTCGGCGTAATCGCGCGGCAGGCGTTTTTCGCGAAAATGCTGCTCGATCATTTTTTCAAAATTGTGCAAAACGGTCACCTGATGCCGGGTAGTGCCCGACCGGGTGGCGATGGGCATGTCGCGCGACAGCAGCACGAGCGCTTGCAGCAGCAGTGCCCGCAGGATGTCCTGCTTGAAGGCGTGATCGCTCTCGAACTCCAGGATCATCTTTTCCATCAGCCCGTGCAACTCACTGCAACACTCTGTTTCCAGCACGTTCACCGGATCCCCGCTGATGGTGTTGAAAATGGGGAAATCCGTTACGTAGTTGGGATTGTGGCAAATGGCAGTAAAAAAACTCTCGTTGAAGTTGAGCACAAACCCGTCGGTGTCTTTCGAAAAATCCCAGGTGTGTATCTGGCCGGGCGACATGTAGTACACCTGATGGGGCTTCACCGCGTAGGAATGAAAGTCGATCGTGTGCGTGCCGGAACCTTCGGTAAACAGCACAATCTGGAAAAAGGAATGCCGGTGCGGGAATTCAATATCCGGCGTTTGCGCGGTGTATTCGCGCAGGCGCATGATCTGGAACTCCGCCACGCACTGGTCGGCGCCGATCAGGTTGCAAATGCTGTAAGTGGGAATTTTTTTGTTCATGAATGTCAAGGCTAGTGCGGAAGTCGCTCGCGGAAGTAACCGTAGGTCCACGTCCCGGCAATAGCGCTCAGCACGGTGATCACCACCACCGTCATCCCGGAGCCGATTTGGGCGAACAGGGGGCCGGGGCAAGCACCGGTGATTGCCCACCCGAAGCCAAAGGTTATGCCACCCAGGATGAGCCCTTTGTTGAATTCCTTTTTACCGATGTTAAACGACTCCCCGGTCAGGGTTTTTACGCCCAGCGCTTTAAGGACTTGCAAGGAAATGGCGCCAACAACCACCGCACTGCCGATAACGCCGTACATATGGAAGGAATCCAGGCGAAACATCTCCTGAATGCGCCACCAGGAAATGACCTCCGCCTTGGTCAGGATCAGGCCGAACACCGTGCCGGCCAACAGGTATTTCAAGTTGGAAAAAAACATGGTCAGGGAACAAAGTTGAATGCGTTGAGGATAAAGGGCACCAGGAAATGGGTGCCGAGAAAACCGCCTACCATAAAGGAGATGGTGGCTACTAGGGAGGGCCATTGCAGGGTGGACAAACCGAAAATCGCGTGCCCGCTCGTGCATCCGCCGGCGTACCGGGTGCCGAACCCGACCAGGAATCCGCCGATGATGGTGAACGCAATGCCAACGCCACTCATCAGTCCTTCCCAGGAGATGAGCTGGGCGGGCGCCAGCCCGCTGAAATCGGTGATGCCCAGGGCCTGCAGATCGCGCACGGTATCCGGCGCGATGACCACCGGATCGGGGTTGGCAAACAACGTGACGCCCAGAACACCGCCCAGCAGGATGCCGCCGACATAAAACAGGTTCCAGCTTTCCGCCTTCCAGTCGTAATTAAAAAACTTGATGTTGGCCGGGATGCAGGACGCACAAATGTGCCGCAGCGAGGAGGAAATGCCCAGGTTTTTGTTGCCGATGATCAGGAGCAGGGGGACGCTCAGGCCGATCAAGGGGCCGGCAACGTACCAGGGCCAGGGTTGAGAAAGCCATTCTAACATGACAGTGAGGATGTGTTTTTTACCGATTCATTTCGATTTGCAAAGGAATGGCTTTTTTTCGCATTCCCTGTTGGCTTATTCAAGGGTTGGGTTGACGTTTTTAACGATGCAGACTACATCAGCCCCTTGAGGATGGCGTTCCAGTAGAGGCGCGGCAGAATCTGTTTTTTGAGTTGGTACATGCTCCAGCGCTCTTTTGCCTGATCAAAGGGAAAGGTTTCAACCGGGTGATTTTCGTAGTCGAACTCGGCCATCACCAGTTTGCCGTATCCGGTGATCAGCGGGCAGGATCCGTAGCCGTTGTATCGGGCAGCCGAGAGTTGTCCGGTTTTGATGAGACTGTTCACCTGTTCAACCAGCACCGGCACCTGTTTGCGCACGGCGGCGCCCGTTTTGGAGTTGGGTGTGCTCGAGGCGTCGCCTACGGAGAAAATATTGGGGTACCGGTTGTGGCGGAAGGTGTATTTGTCCACGTCCACCCATCCCAGGGGGTTGCCGGGAACGGCCAATGGGCTGTTTTTGACAAAATCCGGCGCGCTTTGCGGCGGCGTGACGTGGATCATGTCAAACGGGGTGTGCACCTGTTCCACCACTTTTCCATCTTCGTAACGGTCGAACACGGCCACTTTCTCGTCGGCTTTGATCTCTATCAGGTTGTGTTTGAAGTGGGTGCGAACGCCGTAGCGGGCGATCACCTGGTTGAGGGTGGCGGCATACTTGGGCACGCCAAAAATGATGGCGCCGGCGGAATAGAAGTGCACCTCAATGTCCTTGAGCACACCTTGCTTGCGCCAGTAGTCGGAAGCCAGGTAGGTGATTTTCTGGGGCGCGCCGCCGCATTTGATGGGCGTGTTGGGATTGGTGAAAAACGCCTTCCCCTTTTTCAGGTTTTGCAGCAATTCCCACGTGTAGGGCGCGTATTGAAACAGGAAATTCGTGGTGATGCCGTTGCGCCCGAGGTTGCCTTCCAGGCCTTTGATTTTGTGCCAGTCCAACTGGATGCCGGGCGCCACCACCAGCCAGTCGTACGTGTAACGGTTTCCCTCCGTGGTCGTCACGGTATTTTGCTCCGGTTCAAAGCCTTGCGCGGCCTCCTTGATCCAGGTTACGCCGGCGGGGATTACCGCCGCTTCCTGGCGCACGGTGTTTTCAATGTTGAACACGCCGCCGGCTACCAACGTCCACGCCGGCTGGTAATAGTGTTTTTCCGAAGGGTCAACCACGGCCACGTCGAAAGACCTGTCCTTGCGTTTGAGCTGTGCGGCCAGCGAAATGCCGGCATTGCCGCCGCCAATGATCAGAATTTGAAAATGGGTTTTCATAAATAAATCCGTTTATGGGGCAAAGGTCCTACCCTATCCTTCTCCCTTCAAAGCATCCGGGTCATACCGGACATTGATATTGATCCACATCATGCGGGAGATGCGAAAGATGTACACGAAATTGATGGCGATAAAGGCGATTAGCAGGCTGAACGCCACCGTCTGGCTCCAGCCCAGCAACCAGTGAAAGAGTGCTACAAACAGCAGGCAGAACCAGGCGGTCCAGATGTACGAAATGAACATGGCGCCGTAATAGTAGCCGGGTTCGGGAAAGTAATTCAGGTTGCATTTGGGGCAACGCTGAAGCATGTCGAAAGATTTGACAAATGACCAGGAGCCGGTGGAGAAGGCGTCTGCCTCCTGGCATCGGGGACATTTTACGTTAAAAATACTGTATGCCTTGGTGCCTTTTTTAAACATGAGCTCAGGATTTAGACTTGGGTTGTTGCTTTTTGTTGTCCAGGGTAAAAATCAGGTAGAGTTGCGCATTGTGGTCTCCGAATTTCAGTTGCCATCTTTCTACCGGATGTAAGGTATAGAAATATCCCATGAGAACGGACAGATGGGGCGCGGCCGCCCACTGCAAGGCGACGCCGGTTCGGTTTTGGTCAATAGACAACTCCGGTCCGGCATTCCAGAAAAATTCATTCCAGGCGTTCGCCTGCCACCGGGGGGCAAACCGGAAATCGTATTCCAGCAGGTGACGTAAGCGGATCCGGTCCGATTGTTGTCCTTGAAAACGCGGGAAATGGCGCCATTCTGCCAGGTTTCGCATGTTGAATTTGTTCCGGTCGCGAGCCCAAGTGTGCTGTACCCCGCCCGCCCAGCGCCATTCGGGCCGCTGCACATACTGCAACGATTCGGTTTGGCCCACCGCCACTTCCTGCGAAAAATACGCCAGCGGCGACAGCCACAGCCGCGTGTGCTCGCCAGCACGGACGCGCGTCCAAAGCCGCAAGGCGTTGGTTTGGGTGCGGGCAAGCGGAATGGCGGGGGCGTCGGCATCCTGTTTGCGTCGATGGATCAACTCCCCCGCAACCTCCCATTTGCCCGTTAACCGGTATTGCAGTTCCGCTTTCCCCCAAAAAAAAGCGGCTGACTGCCCGGACACCAGCGCCGGAACAGCCAACCAGGCAATATGCAGATATGTTAAGGCGTGTTTAAGCGGCGTCCACCGGATTGGCATATTTTTCCAGGATTTGAACCAACTCGGTGCCCGATGCCACACCTGAACGGCGCCACACGGGTTTCCCTTTCTGAAAAACGATCAGCGTCGGCACCGCCATCACGTTGTACGACGAGGCGATCATCGGGTTCCTGTCCACATCAATCTTGTAAATGGCCGCCTTGTCGCCAATGCGGCGCTTCACATCTTCCAGTATAGGCGCAAGCGCCTTGCACGGGCCGCACCACTCGGCGGAAAAATCAACGAGCACCGGTTTTTCAGAACGAATCAATTGAGAAAAAGTCATGTGTCAGGCTTTAAAAGTATGGTGCAAAGTTCGGGGTAAGCCCTGTTGTTGTGCAAGGACGGGTTGGGGAGGGTGTTGTACTTTTTATAGCTTTGCAATGGCGGTTTTGAATGAAGCACCGTCGGTTCATAACTTTTATTGACATAACACCCACACGATGAAAACATTGTCTTTGATGGCCCTTGTGCCCCTTTTTTTGGTGTTACCGGTCGCCTGCCAGGAACGTGAATACTTCCACCACCGGTACTGGGATTGCCATTTTAACCAGACATGATGGGATAGTACCTCTGTTGCCAAAGCGTTGATCGGCAAATGGAAACTGATCTACGTTTCCAGTTACGCAGACCCTTCTCTGACGTATGAAGGCGACAAAAACCAGGTGGTTGAATTTCAAAAAGATTCTGTTTTTGTGCGTATCAACGGACGGATCACCGAGCAGGGCACCTGGTCGGTGGGGATTGAAGATCAGTCGCTCCATGACCCGGACTTCATTGCATATGGTGTCAATACCCAGCCTTTTATATCCTTACTGCAGGGGCGTCTGTTGATCTGCGAAGACAAGTTGATGATCAACAACAGCTACATAGACGGCGCTGACGGGTATTTCGACCGGGTGTATCCCTGATCAAACTACTGGACGTTTTAGATTTTGAGGGTGTATCATAAGTACCTTATCCGAATGCGCTTCCAAATAAAATATTGAGTGAGGCGATACCGATAGGATGGCTTGAAACCCAATGTCGTCAACTTAAGCGCAAAGGCCTCGGAGAGGCCCAACGTTGGTAGAGCACGTTGCATATGTTTTAGGGGCCTCGGAGAGGCCTAACGTTTGTTCGCGGGTCGGAATGTCGAAATCGGGTAGGAGGCGGCTTTCGCCGCCGTCCCCCCACACCACCGGGCATACTCTTCGTACCACGGCGGTTTCCGTCAGTTTCTCCGGCGGGTCA
>JBGSTG010000028.1:0-8542 GCA_041736625.1 Saprospiraceae bacterium
GGTAGGCGTCGAACGCCGCCATGGCCCGTTCGCTTTGCAGGGGCGGGGTGCGCAGGGCGGCTTCGGAAGCGTGGCGCATGAACAGGCGCTCGCGCTCGCGGAAAACCAGCTCGTACTCCACCGCTGCGGCGCCGGCCTCCAGGGCTTCGGCGTACACTTCGCGCAGCAGGGGTTCGGCGAGCAGGGTGGTGCTGACGAACAGCTTGTCGCCAGGTCGCACGTTCAGGCAGTAGCGAACCAGCAGTTTGGCGTAGGCGTTGAGCATGATGGGCAAAGGTAGTCGGTAGTCGGCTGTCGGTAGTTGGCTGGAGTGTACTAATTTTACCCCGTGCAAAACAACGACCTCCCGTCCCACTGCTTCCAACAGCCCGAACTGGAACTTTTTCTATCCCTCGAGGGGCAGACCCTCGAGCAGGTGCATTACTTCACCGTGCCTGCCGCCCGGGCCGAGCACCTGCACGCGCTGGAGCTGCTGTTTGCAGAAGGTCCGACCCTGCTGCTGGCCGCCGACGCCGAGGAGCCCGCCATGCGCGCCATCACGCCCGAGCAACTGATGGCCACGGCCCGCGACCTGAAATCACGCGGCCTTGCCCTGCACCTGCGCGACGCCAACCGGTCGGCGCTGTGGGCTCCCCTGGTGGGCGAAACGCTGCGCGCCATCCTGCTCAGCAAAAACGAAGACGGGCTCTCCGCCAACGATGCCCTGGTGTTCGACTTTGGCGCGCACCGGCTCCTGCTCAGCACGGCGGAAACGATGGGGCTGGCGGTGTCGGCCCTGTAAATTTTCCTAAACTTCTGTTAAGCCTTTAAACCCGGGACACGCGCGCCCGTCTTGATATGCGTTATCTGTCCACAAACAGTGCGCAAATCACATGGCTTTGACCAAAGAGCAACAAATACGCCACCTCCTGTGGCGCGCCGGATTCGGCCCCGGCAGCAAAACCTGGCCGGAATGGGCCAAGCTGACCCCCGCGCAGGCCTGGTCCAAACTGAAAGCCGATGCCGCCGGTAAGCCCCTCGCGTTTGCGGTGGCCTCCAACGCCCTGCAGGGCGTGGGCATGGGCTTCGGCGAAATCAGCCGAACGGAAATCAGCCAACTCACCGACGAGCAGAAAAAGCAAATCCGCAAGCAGAGCCGCGAAGACCTGCGCAGCCTCAACCTGCTGTGGCTCGACGAGATGTCGCACACCAAAGCCCAGCTTCGGGAAAAAATGGCCCTGTTCTGGCACGGCCACTTCGCCAGCCGCAACATCAACATCCTGTACCAGCAACAAATGCTGGAGGTGGTGCGCAACAACGCCCTGGGCAACTTCGGCGCCCTGCTGCAAGGGGTGTCCAAAAGCGCAGCCATGCTCGCCTTCCTCAACAACCAGCAAAACAGAAAACAGTCGCCCAACGAAAACTTCGCCCGCGAAGTCATGGAACTGTTTACCCTGGGCCGGGGCCATTACACCGAAAAAGACATCAAGGAGGCCGCCCGCGCGTTCACCGGCTGGGGGTTCAACCTGGCGGGCGACTTCGTTTTCCGACAGGGCGTGCACGACACCGGCACCAAAACCGTACTCGGCAAAACGGGCAACCTCGGGGGCGACGACGTGCTCGACATCCTGCTCGACCAACGCCAGACCGCCTATTTCATCACCGGAAAAATCTACCGATTCCTCGTCAACGAACAGGACGTGCCCCAAGACCGCATCCGCCAGCTCGGCGACCGGTTTTACCAGAACAAGTACGACATTATGTCCCTGCTGGACGACATCTTCACCGGCGACTGGTTTTACGATGAAAAAAACGTGGGCGTCAAGATAAAATCGCCCGTAGAACTGTGGGTCGGCATACGCCGCACCCTGCCCCTACAGCTGGAAAACCCCGAAACCCAGCTCTTTATCCAAAAAGCGCTGGGGCAGATTCTGTTTTTTCCGCCCAACGTGGCCGGGTGGCCCGGCGGCAAAACCTGGATTGACTCCAGCTCCCTCATGCTGCGCCTGCGCATCCCCCAGCTGCTTGCGCTGGGCTCCGACCTCGATGTGAACACCAAAGACGACGACGACCAGGACATGGGCATGGGCGGCGCCCGGACCGGCCGGCAGCTGCGCGCCACCATCGACTGGGCCTTGCCGACCAAAATTTTTGAAAAAACACCCGACCAGGACCTCATTCCCCGCCTGGCCGAACACCTCTGGCAGGTGCCCAACCCCAGGCCCCCGCTGGCTGTCCTGCAACAATATACCGACCCCAAAAGCCGCGACGCCCGCCTGAAAAGCGCCATCGTGCAGCTAATGGCCACACCCGAATACCAGGTTTGTTAAAATCGAACAATATGCCCACCCTCTCCCGTCGCCATTTCCTCAAAACAGCGTCTCTGGCTACCGCTTCCCTCTGGGCGCCCCAGTTCCTGCAGGCGTTCCAGCGCCCGGGCGCGCTGGCGCACAAAGGCCGCATCCTCGTCGTGTTGCAGCTCAGCGGCGGCAACGACGGGCTCAACACCGTCGTCCCCGTGCGCAACGACATCTACTACCGCGAGCGTCCGCGCCTGGCCATCAAACGCGAAGAAGCCCTGGCCCTCGGCACAGAGGCCGGGCTGCACCCCATGCTGCAGGGCATGAAGGGGCTGTACGACGACGGCTACCTCGGCATCCTGCACAACGTCGGCTACCCCAACCCCGACCGCTCGCACTTCCGCAGCATGGACATCTGGCACAGCGCCAGCCCCGCCGACCAATACTGGAACACTGGCTGGCTCGGCCGCTACCTCGACGCCCAGTGCCGGGGCTGCGAACGCCCGACGGCTACGCTGGAGATCGACGACACCCTCAGCCTGGCGCTCAAAGGCGGCGACATGAAGGGCCTCGCCCTGCTCGACCCCAAACGGCTGTACGACACCGCCCGCAGCCCCTACTTCGCCGATTACGCCGCCGCACAGCCCCGGCACGACCCCGAAGCGCCCGTCGGCTACCTGTACAAAACCATGACCGAGACCCTGGCGTCGGCCGACTACCTGTACGAAAAAACAAAGGCACGCCCCACCGGCGCCGGCTACCCCGACTCCGAGATCGGCCGCAGCTTCCGCACCATTGCGTCGCTCATCCTGGCCGACACCGACACCAGCGTGTACTACCTCTCCCACGGCAGCTTCGACACCCACGTGAACCAGTCCGGCCAGCAGAGCCGCCTGTTCAAACAGATGGACGAGGCCCTCGCTGCTTTCGCCGCCGACATGCGGAAAAACGGCCGGTGGAACGACGTGCTGGTGGTCACTTTCTCCGAGTTCGGACGCCGCGTAGCCCAGAATGCTGGCTCCGGCACCGACCACGGCACCGCCAACCAGATGTTTTTTATGGGCGGCGCCCTCCGGCAAAAAGGCCTGATCAACGACCTGCCCAACCTCGCCGACCTGGACAAGGGCGACCTGAAATACAACATCGACTTCCGACAGGTGTACGCCACGTTGCTCGAAAAATGGCTGCAAACGCTGGCGGAGCCTGTTTTGCAGGCGCGTTTTGATTTGATGGGGTTTGTTTGATGGATGGCACGTAATGGCACGCGGATTGAACGGATCGCTGCGCGAACGCGGATTTAACGGATTTTTTGTTTTTGGGTAAATCGGTGGCGATCTGTGCTCGCGCAGCGATCCGTTTCATCCGCGTGCCATTTCGTTGCTCGTATTCGTCCTACGACTATACTCATAGGACGAATAAAAACGGCGATGGACTTAGGCGCGGTCAGGGCAAGACGTGGTTGGGTTTGGGGGGGGGTAAAGATAAAAAGTTATCTTTGCCTGGTATAAATCCAACCTGCCGATGAACAAAGAATTGCTGCAAAAACGCATCGCTGAAAACCGTCTTGAGGAAGTCATTCGCGAACTGCTCGCGCTCACGGATGGAACATACCACCATCAGGAAGCAGTGCTGCTTTCCGCCCGATATGCAGAATACAAAAAACTGCAAGTCATCGGTACCGAATCTCAGGCCGAGCTCGACTGGCGGCGCAATCAGATCGCTCATGCACTGTTGCAGATCGTGAACGATCTGCCTGCAGATGCCGGCGCCTCCACTCCGCCGCCGATGCCCCCGACTCCGCCCGCGACGGGAGCCGCTGATGACCGGCCGGCTCATCCCGGCGGTGGCAACAGCGGCAGCGGCGATCGCCCAGCCTCCAACATGCCCTTCTGGTTCAGTATTGGCGCTTTCATCGTTCTACTCGCCATCACGCTACTGGCCCCCGGCTGGGCAGGACACAACAACGCCCTTTTTAAAACCCTGCTAGCTCTTGCTGCCGCAGGCGTGGCAACCACCCTGCCGGGTTTTCTGCATTTTGAAGTCAATAACCTGCTCAAGGCCGGCGGCGCCTTGGCGGCTTTTGTGCTGGTGTTTTTGGTGAACCCGGCGCGGGAGGAAGTTCCTGGCAGTCTTGCAGTGCAACTGCGCCCGCTTCCGCCATCTGGGCAGTATCCACCCCTGAAAGTTATGGGACTGGAAATCTGGAACAAAAACGAGTGGCTCAGAGGCAAGTTTTCAGAAGAGGGCGTAGCCGATTTTAAAAATCTGTCGCCGGAAGTTATCGACCAAACTGTGGCATTGCGCTGGAAGGCGGAGCACTACCGCCCGGTGCGCGACTCGCTGTCTGTGACACCGCCCTCGGTGGTGTTGGAATGGGTGCCCGATGGCTCGCTCGAACGGGTTTTCGGAAAAATAACCGACCCTAAAGGCCTGCCCTTACCTGGCGTTACTGTGGATGTAGAGGGCCTGCTGGACACCACCGATGCCCAAGGCAGCTACGAACTGCGCATACCACTTGCTGCGCAAAAGACGCATTACCTCCTGAACGCCACTGCCAAAGGCTACAAGCCTAAACGACCGGAAGTGTGGCCAGCGTCCGGAGCGATGAACTTTTCCATGGAAAAATAGCCGAACCGACACGATGAAATACAGTTTCCTGCTTTTGCTACTCCAGGCTCTCACGGCGCCATTAGCTGCCCAGCGTACGGTGCGCTGCCTTGTACTGAACCACAGCTACGACCCGCCGCGTCCCGAAAAACTTGCCAAGCTCACTCCGCTCAGCGGTGGCAACACAGTGGAGCAAGGTTCCGATGCGGGCATCTTTGAGTTGCGCCTCAGCGGCATCCCCGTGGGAAAGCCCATCGAGCTCATCGTGAGCAAAGAAGGTTATCAGATACTCGGCCCCAATCCCACCATCTTCACCTACGCAATGCCCGCCGACGAGAGCGATGTCGTCAAGATCGCCATCATCAAAAGCAGCGACTTCGACAGCCGAAAGGCCGATTACGAGAAGGCCATCGAAAAGCGCATCAAGCAGGCCAACGCTGTGTTGCTCGACTCCGTAGCCCGACTCCAGAATCAGGCCATCAGTGAGGACGAGCGCGCCGGCCTGACGAAATTCATCGGGCAGCAAAACCGCGAAATCGAAGATTTGCGCAAAAGCAAAGACGAACTTGCCGCCCGCCTGGCGCAGGTGGACCTCGACAAGGCTTCCGAGTTTGCCCGGCTCGCAATGCAAAAATTTCGCGAGGAGGGCGACCTGCAAGCCGCGCTCGCGCTCATGTCCGAGGAAAAACTCGAGGAGTTTTGGCAAAATATGCTCAGTCAGGAGGAAAAAGTGCGCCGCGCCCGACGGCAGGCTGTGGAAAACTATATGATCCGTGCGCGGCTGCTCGCGGCTGATTTTCAGTTTTCGGAGGCGTATAAAAACTACTCGGATGCGGTGGAGAAGGATAGTGCGAATCTGGATATCTTGGTTGAGGCGGCCACATTTTTAGCCGAACAAAACCAGCACCAGGAGGCCATTTTGCTTTATGAAAAATGTTTGGAGTTAGCCCAGTCTGGCGCGCAGCGAGCTGTTTTTTTAACTAACCTCGGTAGACTATATATGGATAATACCCGCATGAAAGAAGCAGAGGCCGCCTTTACAGAGGCATTAACCGGGTATTACATACTTTCAGACAATTATCCCGATGTTTTTCTACCGGGTTTGATATTCGTTCTCAACAACTTAGGAGCATACTATGTAAAGAATAACAAGATGCCCGAAGCCGAAATATCTTACGCTGAAGCCTTGCGCATCTACCAGCAATTGGACGCCCAAGACTCCGATATTTGTTTGCTCCATGCGGCAACCCTGAACAACCTCGGTAATTATTACCACTCCAATCAAAAGATGACGGAGGCTGAAAAAGCCTACACGGAGTCCTTGAGCATCTACCGGAAATTGGCCGACCAAAACCCTGATGCTTTCCTGCCAGATGTGGCGAGCACCCTGAACAACCTCGGTAATTATTACAGCGACAATCAAAAGATGACGGAGGCTGAAAAAGCCTACACGGAGTCCTTGAGCATCCGAAGAAAATTAGCCGACCAAAACCCTGACGCTTTCCTGCCAAATGTGGCTGATGCCCTGAATAATCTGGGGAGGTATTACTATTACAATAATAAAATGCTGGAAGCCGAAAAAGCCTACACGGAGTCCTTGAGCATCCGAAGAAAATTAGCCGACCAAAACCCTGACGCTTTCCTGCCAAATGTGGCTGAAGCCCTAAACAACATTGGGGGGTATTACCACTCCAATCAAAAGATGCCGGAAGCCGAAACATCCTTAATTGAGTCCTTGCGCATCTACCGGAAATTGGCCGACCAAAATCCTGACGCTTTCCTACCCTATGTGGCGAGCATCCTGAACAACCTCGGAATTTATTACAGAGCCAATCAAAAGATGTCGGAAGCCGAAAAAGCCTACACGGAGTCCTTAAGCATCCGAAAGAAATTGGCCGACCAAAACCCTGACGCTTTCCTGCCAAATGTGGCTGAAGCCCTAAACAACATTGGGGGGTATTACCACTCCAATCAAAAGATGCCGGAAGCCAAAAAAGCCTACACGGAGTCCTTGAGTATCTACCGGAATCTGGCCGACCAAAACCCTGACGCTTTCCTGCCCAATGTGGCGAAGACCCTGGGCGAACTCGGTAATTATTACCATGCCAATCAAAAGATGGTGGAAGCCGAAAAAGCCTACACGGAGTCCTTGAGCATCTTCCGGAAATTGGCCCACCAAAATCCTGACGCTTTCCTGCACGGTGTTGCTGCTACCTTGAACAACCTCGGTAATTATTACCGCTCCAATCAAAAGATGCCGGAAGCCGGAAAAGCCTACAACGAGGCCTTGAGCATCTCCCGGAAATTGGCCGACCAGAACCCTGACGCATTCCTGCCCAATGTGGCGATGAACCTGAACAACCTCGGCGGCCTTTATTACAGCGACAACCACAAGATGTCGGAAGCCGAAAAAGCCTACGCGGAGTCCTTGAGCATCTACCGGAAATTGGCCGACCAATACCCTGACGCTTTCCTGCCCAATGTGGCAGTGACCTTGAACAACCTCGGCATTTATTATAGCGCCAATCAAAAGATGCCGGAAGCAGAAAAAGCCTACAAGGAGTCCTTGAGCATCTACAGGAAATTGGCCGACCAAAACCCCGACGCTTTCCTGCCCTATGTGGCGAATACCCTGAACGGTATGGGAGTCTTTCACAACGCATTGGAAAATTACTCAGAATCTCTAAAACACTACGAAGAAGCCCTTCATCTGCGCCAAACGGCCATATCAAACGGCCAGACGCACTTTTTTCAGGAATGGCAACGGGTGGTCAACAACCTTAACGATCTCAGGAATGTTGTCTTAGACAATGAATCCTACCCCCTCGCTGCCCAGGCGATTCGTATCGTAGCGGAGAGTTGCGACAGTCTGCAACATCTGAACGGGGACATAAAAAACCGAGCCATTCGGGAGTACGGTGCGCTCTCGTGGTGGGCGCTTTTCGCCAAGGACTACCCACTCGCCGAGCGGGCCGCCCGCCGGTGTCTGGAGCTCGCCCCGGATAGAACCTGGGTTCAGGTTAATCTCGGCCACGCCTACCTGCTGCGCGGCGAACTGAAAATGGCGAAGGAGGCCTACTTGCCGCTCAGGGGTCTACAAGACAATTACGGCACACCCTACAAGCGCACCATAGAAGAGAATTTTCAGTCGCTTGAAGCTAAGGGGATCACCCACAGAGGCATGACGGAGATACAGAAATGGCTGGAAAAGGAGTGGTAACCAGCCTTCTAATGCCGCAGCCGGCGCCAATCAACTAGGGGGCAGCGTTGTAGTATTCGTCCAACGACTATACTCGTAGGACGAATAAAAACAAATCTTTTTTAAAATTATCGGATATTTTGGAGGGTTTTCCGGTTGGCTTTTACAAATGTTCGACCTCTCCGAGGTCGTAAAATCGTTGGTACTGCACCATGCTACAAAGGTTTGACCTCTCCGAGGTCATTCCGCTGAGGTCGTTTCCGGTAACCTTTGTAGCACCACGGGGAGGTGCTGCATTTGGTGTGCCGGGCATGTCATTACGCACAGCGGTGCGACGGTGGCTTTTGCCGTTGTTGGCGAGGACGCCTGTCAACGGGAATAAATCCGCGGTGATCCGCGTTCGCGCAGCCCACCAAACTACACAACACCAGATAGGAAGAGCGTCGTGTAGGGAAAG
>JBGSTG010000039.1:0-1677 GCA_041736625.1 Saprospiraceae bacterium
CAGCAACTGTTCTTTCACCCGGCGCCCGGTGGCGTCGAAGAGGGTGAAGAAGGGTTCGCAGCCAGCCTCTTCGTTTAGCCAAACCACGAGGCGGTCTTCAAACGGGTTGGGTCTGACGGCGACGCTGCACGCGCCCGAGGGGCCGCCCGTGGGCTCGCCCTCGAGTACAATGTCGCGGCACAGGGTATCGGCACCATAGGCGTTGCTTACCACGAGGCACACGGTGTAGACACCGGGTTGCCGGTACGTGTGGGTGGGGTGCTGCAGGGTGCTGCTGCCGCCGTCGCCGAAGGTCCAGTACCAGGCTGTGGGCGCGTAGGCCGACAGGTCGGTGAAGGTGACGTGCAGGGGCGCCAGGGAGTCTTCGCGGGCCCAGCGCCAGCGCGCCAGGGGCAGGTTGTCGATGCCGAGGGTGTCGCAGGGTGAGCCGTCGAGGGGGCCGAGGCGGTAGTTGGGGTGGTTGGGCACATCCCGCCCCATTAGGATAGAAAACTCGACGCCCCGGGGGACGAAGGTGCAGGCGTCGCCCGGTCGGTCGGGATGCTCGACGTAGTGCCAGAAAAAGGTGCCCCCGAACGAGCCGACGTAAATCCGGCCGTCGGGGCCCAGTTGGGCGTTCCTGAAAAAGGTTCCGTAGTTAAACGGCCCGGAGACAGTGCCGTCCCAGAGACCGATGACGCGCTCAGTGGAGCCGAAATCGGGCGCCGAAAGGTCGTATTGGGCGGCGATGCGGGTCCGAAACACGTACAGGTATCGGCCGTTGGGCGAAATGGCTGCTCCGGCGCCGAAGCCGCTTTCGGGCGATTTGAGGAAGTGTATGCGCTGGTTGGACAGGACGCCGGTGCAACGGTCGAAGTCGAAAACAGTGATTTGAGCAGGTTTGTAAATATTTGGGGCGTCCACCCGGGCGTACACATTGCCCTCCAGGCTGAAGACGGCCTGCCCGGCCGCACGGTTTTGTTCTCCGGGAATCTGAATGGGCAGAAAGGATTCTTCAGCCAGCCGGAAGGATATGCCTGCGGGGGTGACCAGTCCGATATGGTATCGGGCGGCGTCGGTCCGAAATACCGGCAGCCACCAATCGCGACCGTTGGCGTGTTTGACAGCCGTCAGCGAACCAAAGGCTATCGCGTCGGCCAGCACCAACTGCCTTTTTTCAACCACGGCCCCCAATCCACCCTCCAAACGCATGTTAATCAGGGTTTTGTAAATGTACCAGGCTTCCGCTACTTTGTTGGGGTGAAACTCCTGGGTGAGCAGCCAATACAGGGAATCGCGCTCTGGAACCGGAATGATCAGAACACTTTGAGTGATCACGTTTACTTGGCTGCCCATTACACTGTCCCCGTTAGCCATTAACCCATGCTTTCGGTCGTAAATTTTTTCACCGTTGGTATAAAAAAGCAGATGCCCTTGTTTGTCGCAAATAGAAGCATTCCCTGCGGAGATGTATAAATCACCGCCATTAAAAACGGTTGTATCTGGACGGTTGTGGTTGGAAAAATCAATTAGGACATTTCCATATTCATCATCCAAAGGCGTCCCTTTAAATCCACCAAGACCGGCCATCCAAATGAAGTCGTTTTTCTGGGCCGATAACCGGCAATTAAAGAGAAGGATTATTCCTATTATGCAAAGGATTGTTCTCATGGCGCATCGTCTGAAATGAGAAGCCAT
>JBGSTG010000040.1:0-1683 GCA_041736625.1 Saprospiraceae bacterium
CAGCAACTGTTCTTTCACCCGGCGCCCGGTGGCGTCGAAGAGGGTGAAGAAGGGTTCGCAGCCAGCCTCTTCGTTTAGCCAAACCACGAGGCGGTCTTCAAACGGGTTGGGTCTGACGGCGACGCTGCACGCGCCCGAGGGCGGGCCTGTGGGCTCGCCTTCGATGACGATGTCTCTGCACAAGGTGTCCGCGCCATAGGCGTTGCTTACCACGAGGCACACGGTGTACACCCCGGGTTTTTGGTACGTGTGTACAGGGTGCTGCAGGGTGCTGCTGCCGCCGTCGCCGAAGGTCCAGTACCAGGCTGTGGGCGCGTAGGCCGACAGGTCGGTGAAGGTAACCTGCAGGGGCGCCAAGGAGTCTTCGCGGGCCCAGCGCCAGCGCGCCAGGGGCAGGTTGTCAATGCCGAGGGTGTCGCAGGGTGAGCCGTCGAGAGGACCGAGGCGGTAGTTGGGGTGGTTGGGCATGCCGTAACCCATGAGTACGGGAAACTCGATGCCCCGGGGGACGAAGGCGCAGGCGTCGCCCGGCCGGTCGGGATGGTCGACGTAGTGCCATAAAAAGGTGCTCGGAAAAGAACCGACGTAAATCCGGCCGTCGGGGCCCAGTTGGGCGTTCCAGAAAAAGGTTCCGTAGTTAAATGGTCCGGAGACCGTACCGTCCCAGAGACCGATGACGCGTTCGGTGGAACTGAAGTCTGGTACGGAAAGGTCGTATTGGGCGGCGATGCGGGTACGGAACACGTACAGGTATCGGCCGTTGGGTGAAATGGCTACCCCGGCGCCGAAGCCGCCCTCGGGTTCGGGCGATTTGAGGATGTGGATGCGCTGGTTGGACAGGGCGCCGGTGCAACGGTCGAAGTCGAAGACGGTGATCTGTGCCGGCTTTAAATTATTGGGCGCGTCTACCCGGGCGTACACATTGCCCTCAAGGCTGAAGACGGCCTGCCCGCCTGCCCGGTTTTTTTCCTCAGGAAACTGAATGGGCAGGAACGTCTCTTCGGCCAACCGGAAAGAGATGCCCGCTGGGGTAACCAGACCAATGTGGTAACGGGCAGCATCGGCCCGGAATACCGGCAGCCACCAGTCGCGGCCGTTGGCGTGTTTCACAGCCGTGAGTGACCCGACGGCCATGGCGTCGGCCAGCACCAGCTTCCGTTTTTCCACAACAGCCCCCAATCCGCCCTCCAGACGCATGTCGATCAGGGTTTTGTAAATGTACCAGGCTTCCGCTACCTTATTAGGGTGAAATTCCTGGGTAAGCAGCCAATAGAGGGAGTCGTTTTCCGGAACCGGAATGATCAGGGCGCTTTGAGGGATAACACTTACTTGATTGCCCATTACACTGTCCCCATTTGCCATTAACCTATTTCTTCGGTCGTAAATTTGTTCACCATTGGTGTAAAAAAGTAAACGCCCTTGGTTATCACAAATAGAAGCATTCCCTGCGGCGATGTATAAATCACCGCCATTAAAAACGGTTGTATCCGGACGGTTGTGGTTGGAAAAATCAATCAGGATATTTCCATATTCATCATTCAGAGGCGTCCCTTTAAATCCACCAAGACCGGCCATCCAAATGAAGTCGTTTTTCTGGGCCGATAACCGGCAATTAAAGAGAAGGATTATTCCTATTATGCAAAGGATTGTTCTCATGGCGCATCGTCTGAAATGAGAAGCCAT
>JBGSTG010000042.1:0-4394 GCA_041736625.1 Saprospiraceae bacterium
GCCGGGGTCCGGGTCGGTGGCGGCTGCGGGCTGGGCACGCGTGGGCGTGACTTCCAGGTACAGGGTGTCCGGCGCGGTGCAGGTCAGGTAGCGGCTGCTGTCGGGGTCGAAGTACACCAGCTGCGGCATCAGGGCGTAACGGCCGGGGGTACGGGCCAGCACGACGTATTGCAGGGTGCGTTCGTGCACCCATTCGGCGCCGTTTTCGTAGTCTTCCTGCCGGATGATCTCGGGTTCCGGTATGTCGAGCCCGGCCGGCGCAGGGAGCCGTGGCGCCCGCAGGCGCTTGGGGTCTCCATTGCCGCGCAGGGTCACGGTGAGCAGGGCCGCCTCTCCGGCGGGCGCCTGGTTGTTCTGGAGGGTGGCTTCGAGCACGTAGCGGCCCACGGCGCCCGAGAAGTCGGGCGGCGCGGGGGGCAGAGGGCGCACGGCAAACGGCACGGGTTGCGTTTGCAGGGTCACCGGCACGGGGATGGTGAGCCCGCGGAAGCGAGAGGGCTGTTCGACGCCCAGTTGGAGGACGGCCGGGCCCACGGTGTCGTGGCCGGACGATGCCGGAAACAGGGCCTCCTGATACAGGGTGCGCAGTTCGTAGGTCTTGCCCCGGTGCTCCAGGGTGCGCGTGCGGGTGTCGAAGCGGTCCATTTCGCGGTGGTAGTGCGCCCCGAAGGTGGGCGCCTGCACCATGGCGGCGTCGCTCACGTCCTGGCGGGCGTACAATACGACGCGGTAGATGGCCTGCTGCCCTTCGTACACCTCGGTGGGCGTCAGCTCGGCCTGCAGAAACACCGCCTCGTCGGATGCCGGCGCGGCGCCCCCGGGCGGGCGTCCCTGCACGACTGCCACGGTAACCGGATCGCAGCGCAGCATGCGGCCCTGCACTTGCACCGACGCCGTCGGCAGGGTGTACTTGCCCGGACGGGTGGGCCGGAGCACGTAGGTCCAGGACTGGAACCGGTACGTCTGTCCGTTGCGGAAGCCGCTGCTGCGCATCTCCGTGGGGCCCATGAGCAGCTGGAAGCCGCTGAACGCTTTCGGCGGGGTGAACCGGTCGGCCTGGGCGTCGTGCAGCACGTAGCGCAGCTCGAAAGATTCGCCGAGCGCCACCTCGCGCACGTCGGTTTCGGCGACAAACTGCTGCGCCGCCACGGGCGTACACAGCGCCGGCGCGGCGACCAGGAAAACGGTGAGCAAAAAGGAATGCCGCATGTGCGCAAAGATACGAACCAGGATCACCGGCGGGGCTTGTATCGGGCGTCTTCGAGCAATTTTCGGGCGTCGCTCAGGTCGACGAGCGCCTGCATGGACGTTTCCGGGTAGCGCAGCATGTAGGCGCGGACGATCTGGAGCCCCATCCAGTTGCCGACCTCTCCGGGCGCTTCGTTGAACAGGACGGGCGCGTTGGGGCTGGGCTCCACCACTTTCCGGAACTTGTTGTAGTCGGTATCGTACAGCAGGTTCAGGTCCAGCAGACGCGCCCACACGGCCTGTTCGTTATCGACGCAGCCCTCCCATTGCTCGCGGGAGTAGCCCATGAGCAGGCTGTCGGGCGCCGCGGGCAACAGCGCAGAGGTAATGTACAACATTTTTCCGTTGTGCACCATGTGGTCGATCAGGCGGTCGCCGCCGGCCTCGCCCTGAAGGTTGCGGGTGAGGGCCTTGGCCAGTCGCACGGGTATGTACGGGCGGGCGAATTGCCGGCGGATGTACACGGGAAAAATCTCCACGTTGTAATAGGGATAGTCGGCGCCGAGGAACATATCCAGCCCGATGCCGCACAGGCTGTCGCCGTAAGTAAAGGCGTCCACGGCGAATTCGGACACCAGGGTAACCACCTGGGGTACCGGTTTCTCCGGAAAGTAGTATTTGTAGTGCTGGAGCAGGCTTTTGATCTCCGGTTCGAGCGACCCCAGGTCGCGGTACACCTGCTGAACGGTGTCGTAGACCGAGCGGGCGACGGGCGACGACAGGAAAGCGCGCAGGGCTTGCTCCGGGGTCTCCGACGGGTTGCTCACGTCGTGTATGATCGTTTGGGTGAACAGCGGAAACAGTTCCGGGTACGCCGCCTGCAAGCGCACCGCCTCCCCGGCCAGGCGCGTAGTGTCGAGGGCAAAAATGTCCTGCTCAAATCGGCGGATTTGAAGGGGAACCTCCACACCGGATACGTCGGGGCCTTCCGTATGGCGGGTGGTCTCCCGGCAGGCGGTCATGGCGAGAAGCAGGCCGATTGCAAACAAAGCGTTTTTATTCAGTGTTTTAAACATTTTATAAAATGGCTTTTTTAAAAAAATGTTACAAAATTACGCATTATCCTGAAAATGCGGGCGATGAACTACCTTTGCGGGGCGTTTCCGATTATCGTCGGGGGTATGCACATCCAAAACGATTCAATCCACATGATTATGCTGAACAGATTTATTTTCTCTGCGTTGCTGGTGTTCACTTTTTTTACGGGATTCTCCCAGAACAGGATAGGCATTTCAGCGACTCCGCAGTTTTCGTGGTTGCGGTCGGACGACAAAAAGATCGAAGGTGCGGGCAGTAATTTCGGTTTTCGGACCGGCATCCCGCTGGAAATAGCCATTGGCGACGGCGGAAATTTCTTCCTCAGCACGGGCTTCAATTTTTCCTTCAACCAGGGCGGCACCATCCAGAACGGCTACGCGCGGGGCATTTACTGGCCGGAGTCGGACCTGTCTGAAGCGCGGTTCGACACGGTTTTCATCGACGCCCAGTTGACCTATCAGGTCAGCTATTTCGACATCCCCTTCGGCATCAAGATGCTGTTCCCGTCGATCACCGGAAACGACAACATCAAGCCTTACTTTGAGTTCCTGCCCAGTTTCAGCTTTAAAATGGGCGCCAAGGGCGACATCGCCAACACCATAGACCGAAATACGGAAGGCGAAAACATCAAAGAAGACATCCAAGGCTTTTCCTTTAACCTGACGCCGGGCGCCGGCGTGGAAATCGCCCTGGGCGACGGCAGCGCACACTTGGGCCTGGGCGTGTTTTACCTGTTCCAGTTGAGCGATATGACTAAAAACGACGACGGAAGGGTGTACGATACGCTGGACCCCATGGACGGCGGCAAGCAGGAAGATGCGCGCACCAAGGCGAATATCTTCGGTATCCGGATAGGGCTTTTCCAGAATTTCTAAAGGCCCCTACGCGTCGCCCTCCTTGCCCGCCTCATCCACCATAACGGCCAGTACTTTTCCGGCTTCGGCGGCTTTGTGCAGGTGGTCGTTGTTGAGGTGGTAGTACACGAACTTTCCATTCCGGGAGGTGGACACCAGATTGGCCATGCGCAACACCCGTAAATGCTGGGAGGTAACCGACTGTTCGAGGCGCAGGCCGGTGTAAATGTCGTTGACGCACACCGGTTCATGATGGGCAATAAATGTCAGTATATGCAGGCGTTTGTTGTGTGCCAGCGCGCGCATGATCTCCGATGCGTTTTTCAGGTTATCTGCGGAGAATTTGGTTTTTACGTTTTTGCCCATAACCCGGCTTTTTGCGAACGGAATTCCCGTTCGCGATTGAAATCCAAAATTAGTCTATGTGGTTACTGTGCAAAGATGGGAATAATTTGGGTTTGCAAGCAAAGGGCATAGAAAAAAATATTATGTAGGCGCCGTGCCGGCGGAATTACGTTGCGCAGGCGAACGCGGCGAGGGTAACGGCGGCGTTGGCGAGCAGGTTCACGACGTCGTTTGTCATCCACGGGTATCCGCCGGCGGGTATGGTGTCGGGCCCGGGTGCATCCTGCCAATCGCCTCCGCCGGCATGCCGGTATTTGACTTGCAGCAGGGCGCCGAGCAGGCTGTCGAGCAGCATGCCAGCGACCCCGGCCAGGGTGATAACCCAAAAATGAATGGGCTGGTACACACCGGTGAGCCGGGTGCACAGCAGGGCCATGCCCACCGCGGTCGGGAAGTCGGTCAGCAATTGCTTGGGGCTGGCCAGGTCGGTGAAGGCCGCGCTGAAGATGCCGTTGACCCCGCGCAAGGCGATCAGCACGGCCAGCCCAATTCCCAGCGGGCGCCCCGAAAGTTCCTTCCCGATCAGGTAGACGAACATCACCAGGACCGCCAGCAGGGCGGCTTGCAGGTTGGCCACGTCGGTGTAGTTCTGGCCGACGGCCATGTGCAGGAAGACCAGGGCCTGCATGTAGAGCGGACGTTCGAAGGCAAAGTGCGAGTTCAGGCCTTCGCCGATCAACAGGTATTGGCTGCCCAGGTCGAAGAAGGACGCATCCGAGAAGGGATAGTATTCGCGGTTGGGCGCGTAGGGCCCGGGGTTGAAGTAGCTGGGCGGCGTCGGCTGGCTGACCCAGAGGAGCGCGGCCAGGATCCAAATCACGAGCGGCAGCCACAAGTCGAGGCGTTGGA
>JBGSTG010000043.1:0-38465 GCA_041736625.1 Saprospiraceae bacterium
GTCGGTGGCCGTGCAGCCGTTCGCGTCCGTCACCGTCACCGTGTAGGTGCCTACCGCCAGGTCGGTTTGTACCGGACCGTTGAGCGTACCCGGCGTCCAGGCGTATGTGTACGGGCCTGTGCCGCCCGTCACCACCGCCGCCAGCGTGTCCAGCGGTATGGCGCAGTTTATCTCGTCCGGGTCAAGCGTTACGATGAGTGTATCCGGACCGGTGATGATGGCCGTGTCCACGGCGGTGCAGCCCGAAGCGTCCGTTACCGTCAGGGTGTACAATCCTATCGGTAAATTTCCAATAGACGCATTATTGCCGCCATTACTCCACGAAAAGGTATACGGCATGGTTCCGCCGCTCACCGTAGCAGCAGCGGATCCGGTGGAGTCTCCAAAGCAAGTGACTGGTGTCTCAGTAATTTGTACAACCAGCACATTGGAGCCAACATTGATGCTGACGGTATCCCGGCAGGTTGGCTCGTTTACATCCACAACAGTGACCGTGTAGGTTCCGGACGTATTCACCAGAATAGAAGAAATGGTGTCTCCTGTACTCCAAACATAGGAGTACAAGCCGGTACCTCCCGTTGCTGACGCCGTTAGGGTAACAGGCAGGGTACAGGCAGAAGGGTTGGCGCTTATAGACGCCTGTACAGGAGGCGGAGCTGGGGGTATCACCACGGTACCGGAAGCTTGTTGGCCAACCCCATCTGTTACCGTCACGGAGTAGGTGCCCGGTTGAACATCCAGAATGGTGTTCCAGGTTGCACCGTTGCTCCATTGAAAAGAAAACGGTGGGTTTCCACATATAGGCACCGCGGTGGCTGAAGCGCAGTCCATGAGACAGTTAGGTGCATTTACACCGAAATATACGGACATGACGCCGTCGCATGGTTGCGGTTGCGATATTTGTGCGTGGGCCGGTAGGCAACTAAGCAATGCGGCTCCAAAAAGCAAGAAGAGCCAAAGCTTCGGTGTAACGAATATATTCATGGTCAAGCGATTATTGGTTAGGCAAGGTTTCTTTGATGGATACGCCAATGATTTCCACGCGGCGTTCACGGGAAGCAGCAACACTGTACACAGCATTGCGTCGGTCTTTGGGATCTCCGCTTACCGTCGCCGGAGCCTTACTGCTGCCGTTGGGTTCGCGTTTAATGGTCAGACGGCCGGATTTTAAATGTTTATTGTAAATACCGCCGTCAAAAATTCTGAAGTGGTTGTACACACTGGCTACCCGACGTTCGGTAAGGTTGAAGTTGTAAGCCGAGCTGGCCAAAGGAGAAGCATATCCTTTCAGGGTAATCTCCACCGAATCTCCGTTTTCCAATATTTCGTACAACATTTCGGAAAGGGTCATCAATTTATCCCATCCGTACGTCTTGACACTGTCTTCAAAAAAAGAGTTAATGTCAGAAACGTGCGGAGAAGCCTGACCGGGGGTCATGCCCTTCGTGTATGCATTGATGAAATCCTCTTTTCTCCGGTAGTATTCGACGTACGTTTCCCGGTATTCCTTCTTGGTCGTTTCCAGCATGGTTCTCGGGTTGGGGTTGTCGTTGTCGAAATAAAGGACAACAGGCAAGTAATCCGTCAGTTTGAGCGATTTCAATCGCAATTCCCGTGTAATGTGCTGAAATGCTTGTTTGGGCAGGTCAACCGTGCTGAATTCAAGAGAGTCTGTTGTGTAGTTGTCCTTGCTGGCGACAATGCGGTAACGGCTCTCGTAGTCCAGCACCTGGTAATAATCGTTTCCAGTTGGATTGGTTTTTACATCGACGTTGCCGGCGGTCAGGTTGACCAGCCGGAAAGTCACATCCTGGAGTGGTTTGTCGGACAGGTCGTCAAGCGCGTAGGCATCGAACTCGACACCCCGGGTGAGGAAAAGTTGTTTTTCAATGGTTGCGCCTCTGGGGACGCCCACGGTGCTCACCTTATTGGCCGAGCTGGTATACCCCGGTTTGGTTCCGGATACGTTGTATTCACTGTCGAATTCCAGGAAGTATTCATATCGGTTGGTGTCGCTTTTGGTGGAGGTAAGCGACTGAATCGGCTCTCCGTTTTTGCCGACTTGAAAATTTCCCTGCGGGTTGCGCATGGACAAATGATCCAGCCGCGTGGTGGTAGCCCGCAGCGGAAGTTTGGATTCCGCATCAAAGATGGTGACGATCAGGCGAACCCCCTTGGGTTCCAGATATAGTTTTTGCACCATGCGTTCTTCCCACATGGTCTTTGGTGTGCTAAAGGCTACCGTGTCTGAAATATAATTTTCTTTATCTGTAATGATCAAATATTGTTTGTTCGGTGAGACCTTGAATTCCTGGCTGGGTGGCGTCACCTTCATCTTGAACTCCTCGGAGGCCCGGCTGTCTTCCAGCGTCACCAGCCGCATAGTGGTTTCCGGAAGGGAATCGCCCGTAAATTTATTGAAGTTAACGGCTAACATCTCCGGTTTGCTGATGTCTACCTTGAAAATATCGTAGCAGCAGGCTTCTTCGGAGTAGTTGATGGCGCCGGCGCGATTGGAGCTGAGGAAGCCTATTTTCCCGCTGGGCGTCAGCGAGAAATAGACGTCGTTGGCGCTGGTATTGAGCTCGGCGCCGGTGTGTTTGGGCGCCGCCCAGTTCCCGCCTGCGTATTCGCTTTTATAGATGTCGAACCCGCCGAGTGTTGCCGGGCCATTGGTACTGTAATAGAGCGTTTGCGAGGAATCGTGGAAATAAGGTGTGACTTCGTCTTTGGGCGTATTGACAGCCGAGAGGTTCACGGGTGCGCCAAAATCGTCACCGGAGACGGTGCAGTACCAGATGTCGCGGCCGCCTTTACCCGCCCGGTCGCTGACAAAAAAGAGCAATTCACGGCCGTCGGGCAATTTTCCGGTGGCGGGCTGGGTATTGGTGAATTCCGGATTGTTTATGGTTTCAGGCAGCTTTTGAGCGGCGCCCCAGTCCTGATCCTTTCTTTGACGCCGGTAAATATCGCAACGGAACAAGGCCATTTCCGTGTATTCGCACTGGCAATAATACATGGTTTGCCCGTCTGCGGAAAAAGTAGCGTAGGCGTTGTGTTGTTCCCCACTATTTTCGGGTGTTGACTGAACGTTTATCACACTGTCCTTCCCCAGTTCTGTGGTACGCATCATCCCGATGAGGTGGCGTTTGGGCTTGTCCTTGTCTTTTTCGTGTGGGAACCGAAATGAAGAGAAGTATAATTTTTTTTCAAAAAGCCGTGGGGCATATTCGGCATAAGGCGAATTGATGAGCGTATCGAGGTGGGTGGTAATCACCTGAATGTCCGCATCCCTCAGCAACGCCATCGCCCAATCGCAACGTTCCATGCGTTCCTGGGCGATGTCCATGTCCTCGGCGCGTGGCTCGGCGGGTGGTGTTACAAACAGATACTTGTAATACAACTCCTTGGCTTCCTGATAATCGCCCCTTCGGTACTTGATGTCCGCCAGGCGAAGCAGGGTGGATTGGTCCGCTTTCCCAAGGTTGTTGTTGAGCAAGGTGGAATAGGCCCAGTCGGCCTGCGGAAGGGCATAAAAATCGTATGCCGCCTTGCCATACCCTTCCAGGGCCTTCACGTTCATGGTGTCGGCTTCCAGGGCCCGTGCATACAGTTGCATAGCGGCGTAAAAATCGCTGCCGGCATAGCGGAGCGCAGCTTCTTTTTCCAGCGCTGCCACAGATGGGGCGCGGTCCAGTTCGGCATTGATCTTATCGGTAATGCCCAGTTTGTCCGTCTGGCTAAACAGCAGAGGACCAAGAAGGAAAAAAGCGGAAAAGGCGCTGAGTAGGCGTTTCATATATGGTTCAAAATCAAAAGCGTCAACAAAATTAAAGCATGGAACAAGACATGGACTTCAGGTTCTTGATCCGGTAAAGCCGGTAGATGAGCGACAATTCCGGTCCGCCTTTGCCGTCATTGGCCGTTTGAAACTCCGACAGCGTGACATCGTAGGAGAATCCCAACATCCAGGTGCGGTAATGCACCTCTACAAACGGTGCAACGGCATCTTCATCGAGGTGTCTGAAATTGACACCCACCATCATAGCCAGCTCTTTGTAGCGGTGGTCTTTACTGAGGTGCAGGCGTCCGGCGATCCCGTAAATCACCTCCTGGTTGCCACCCTGCCGTTGGTAAATGGCCTGGCCGTACAAGTCCATCCTGTCCGAAATTTGCAGCATGCCCTTGAAGTAGGTGTTGTACCGTTCATGCACCCGTATATCAAGGTCTTCGTCAAAAAACTCGTGCGAAGGCCGGTTGAGGTGGTAAGCGCCTACACCGTAATCGAAGTAAGAGCGCCTGCGCACGGATTGAAGACGGAAATTGTACCCGGCGCAAAAGTCAAAGTACTGAACCATATTGTTGTCCACCAACTGGGGCTCATTGGCCGAAAGACTGGGGTCGTAAGAGACGCCGTTCCATTGGGAATCAAAGGTGGCGTTTGCGCCGCTGAGAGACCGTTGTCCGTACATGGGTAGAATAGCACCCGTCATGTAGATTCTTTTACCCACCGGCAACGTCAGGGATACGGGAATGCCGATCTGTATGGTCGTCAGGTCAAGTGAGCCCTGCTTGTCGTGGTTGACCATAAGCCCCCCGGTAATGTACTTGTTGTACAGGGTTTTTACGTGTAAAGGATCGTTTTTGTCCTTTTTGAAGTAGAACTTATTCTCTATGGAACCTGAAAAGGTTTCGAACTTGACGGGTACCGACCGCCACTGATTGCGGTAATTGGCGACAAAACGCATGTCGCCTCCGAAAACGCCTGCCAACGCAGGGTTCAGATTCATGGGGGAGTTGCCGATCTGGGAAAAGTGAATGTCCTGGGCAAAAGAACTTACCGCAAAAACATAAGGGCAGATGAGCGTCAGTAGACGAAATAGGGATAAACTTGCTCTCACAAGCGCGCAATTTTTGGTGAGACGAGAAAGTGACCTATTATAACTCAGGAGATTAAGTACGGATTAGAAGATTACACATTACTTCAGCAAAAAATATACCACAAAAGGCAATCCGTCGCATAGTCAACAATTGTGAAGCATATGTAACCCGATTATCGATGGGGACATCGACATACATGGGGCCAAAGGTCGGCAAATAAGGATATATGAGATTTAGGAAACGCTGTAAAGGTATGGCATTTTGCTTAAAATGTCAGAAACTTCCAGTGTTACTGCAGCGACTTAAGCAATTGGGTCATATCGGTCTTGGTGCGAATCATTTCGGTCACCGCGTCGAGGGCGACACGTTCCTGCAACATGGAATCGCGCTCCCGGATGGTGACGGTATTGTTCTCCAGCGTTTCAAAGTCGATGGTGATGCAAAAAGGCGTGCCGATGGCGTCCTGACGGCGGTAGCGCCTTCCGATGGCGTCTTTTTCGTCGTATTGGCAGGCAAAATGGAACTTGAGTTCGTCAAAAACATCCCTGGCCTTGTTCACCAGCTCGTCTTTGTTTTTCAGCAGGGGCAACACGGCGCATTTGACCGGAGCAAGCGCCGGGGCTATGCGCAGCACGGTTCGGCTGCTGTCCTCGCCCTGCGCATCAGGCACTTGTTCCTCCTGCAGGGCCGTGCTCAGCACGGCGAGGAACATGCGGTCGCAACCGACGGAGGTTTCCACGACATAAGGCACATAACTTTCGTTTAATTCGGGGTCAAAAAACTGCAATTTCTTGCCTGAGAGGGTCTGGTGGGCGCCCAGGTCGAAATCGGTGCGGGAGTGAATACCTTCCAGTTCCCGAAACCCGAAGGGAAACTCAAACTGGATATCCACTGCGGCATTGGCGTAATGCGCGAGGTTGTCGTGGTCCTTAAATTTGAGTTTTTCGGCCGGGTTGACGGCCTGGTGCCAGGCCATGCGGCGTTTTTTCCAATGTTCGTAGTACGCCATTTCGGTGCCCGGGCGGACGAAGAATTGCATTTCCATCTGTTCGAACTCCCGCATGCGGAAAATGAACTGGCGCGCGACGATCTCGTTCCGGAAAGCCTTGCCGATTTGGGCGATCCCAAAGGGAACTTTCTGACGCGTGGTTTTTTGGACGTTGAGGAAGTTCACAAAAATGCCTTGTGCTGTTTCCGGCCGCAGGTATAGTTTGGACTCGTCGTCGCCCGATATGTTCGACATCTGGGTGCTAAACATCAGGTTGAACTGGCGCACTTCGGTCCAGTTCCGGGAGCCGCTCTCGGGATCGGCAATTTCCAGTTTGTCGATGAGCGCTTTCAAACCGCCCATATCGTTGTTGCCCAGGCATTCGGCCATCAATTCCTCAATGGCGCGCGCTTTTTTAGTGTATTCCACCACCCGCTCATTGGTATCCCGAAACAGTTGTTCTTCAAAAGATTCACCGAACCGTTTGCGGGCCTTTTCCACTTCTTTTTCCGCCTTGGCCAACAGTTTTTCTACCTCCCCTTCGATGAGTTGGTCTGCGCGGTAGCGCTTTTTGGAATCCTTATTGTCCACCAGGGGGTCATTAAACGCATCGACGTGGCCGGAGGCTTTCCAGATCTTGGGGTGCATGAAAATGGCGCTGTCTATACCCACGATGTTCTCGTGCATCTGCACCATGGCCTTCCACCAGTATTCTTTGATGTTGTTCTTCAACGCTACCCCCATAGGGCCGTAATCGTACACGCCGGAAAGGCCATCATAAATTTCTGACGACATAAAAATGAACCCGTATTCCTTGGAATGTGCGACTAGGCGCTTGAACTGATCTTCCTGCATGATGGCCTGATTGGTTGTGGGAGGCAAAAATAGGCGTCATTCCGCAATTTAATATCCGGAAGCGCAAAAACACAAAAGGCAGGCTCTTCAGCCTGCCCTTTGGAAAGGTACTTCCGTTTCAGATGTACCGCAACAAACCAACTAAAAACCTACTTTTTTCGAACAGCTTGCGCGCAATGCTGCGCAGCAAAAAAAACGTGAACGAGTGCTTTGTTTCTGAACGAATGTGTCGGGTGGTTCGCTGCCTGCAATGAAATTTTTTATGCCTGCTAATCGTTGTGGCGCACCAGTTGCCCGTCGCGCAACTCTGCCACGAACGCTTCGGTGAAGCCGTTGGCCCTCGCCTGGTCCACCGCCGTTTGCGCTTCGGCTTTGGTGCTGAAGCCGCTGAGGTAGAAGAGCGTCATGCCATTGGTCAGCAATTTTTTTTCCAGGGTACCGCCCACGCCATTAAGCATCGTTGGTTTGAATGCTTCCGGCTTGGACAAGGCCGCCAGCCGAACAAAAAACGGTTTGGCGGGGGTGGCAGCCGGCACGGTTTTGGCCGTTTGGGTCGGTGCAGGTTTGGTCTGTGTGATACCCGCCGGCGTAGACGTCGTTTGTTGCGGGCTGCCGGCCGTGGTGATGAGCATGGATTGGTAGGCGGGTTCAGCGCCGTTTTCGGTCACCCGCAATGCATTGGGATAACCGCGTTTGATCACCTCCTGCCGGGCATTTTCTGCCGAAGCGGGGTCCGACCAAACACCCAGTCTAATGCTCATGCGGTTGTTTTCGGGTTTGTTGTACAGGTTGCCCAGGTTGCTGATGTTGGCATATCGTTCGAGAAACACCGGCTTGCTGAGTTCCTGGTTGGCGACTTCTACGGCGTGCAAAACGGGGCCTGCGGCGGCGGTTTGGCCGCCATTGGCCGGCAGGGGCTTGTTCACTTCGTCGAGAAGCAGGCTGTTGTCCACGTTTCGTTCCTCGACCACGTAGGCCGATTTGAACTTGGGCATGGCACGCACTTCCTTAAGTATGGTATTCGCCTTGTTTTTCGAGGAATAAACCCCCAGCCTAACCTTATACATGTTGCCCTCCTGCACATTGTACACATTACCCAAAGGCGTCAGCGGTTCATATTCCTTGTATTGCGCCGAACCAGGTTTTTGTGGAAAGGCGCCTACCTGAATGGAATATCCACCAGCAGCCGAGGTGGCGCCGACGGGCACAGCGGTCGAGGTGGCCGGGCTGGACGTCGAAATGGTTTTGGCGCTTTGTTTCGCTGTACTGGTCAGATAAACCGGTTTTAGGGAAGTATCATCCTTAGGGGTCACGGAAGCCTGCCTGGGCACGTAGCCGGTTTTCACAACCTGCGCGTTGTAGGTTTTTCCAGGCGTAAGGAACAGGACAAATTCGCCTTTCGCATCGCTCTGTGCCTGCATTTCGACGCCTGTTTCGGGAACTGTCAGGCTGATATATGCGTCGGCCAACGGTTTTTGGGTGGATTCGTCCAGAACCACGCCACGCATTTCCTTGCGTTCATCCGCCAACAAGGTAGCTGCCATTTGGGTGCGGCCAAAAGCCGGAACGTCGAGCAACAGATCGGTGTATCCGGGTTTACGCAGGAGCATAGCACAGGGTAAAACCACGGTATCGGTCGGGAAATAGTATTTCCCCTCCGCGTCGGTTACGCCGGTTTCTCCGATGCATTGGCGGGCGTCTATGCTTACGCCCTCCAGTGGGGTACCATTGATGTCGGTAATCAGCAGGTAATTGGCAACCGTTGCGGCGGGTGAGGCGGCCACGGCATATATATCGGCCGGAGCAGCTGCTGCCGTATACATATCGGCTGCCGCGGCCGGGGTGGTGATGTCCACAGCCGGGGTTGATGCGGTAGCAGTTGCCGCCGCAGCGAACGCATCGTCCTTACGGGTGATGGCGTACAGGTCTTCGGCCCCACGCCCGCCGGCCCGGTTGCTGGTAACAAACCCGATCTTTCCGGAGGTATGGTACACAAAGCCGTAATCATCTCTGGATGAGTTGATGCCGGGTCCCAGATGCTTTACATCAACGGCGTGATCGCCTTCCAGCACCCCTTTAAACACATCGAGGCCGCCATATCCACGGTGCCAATCGGAAGCAAAAAACAGGTCTTTTTCGTCAAAAAAGGGGGAAATCTCATTGCCTGGCGTATTCAATGGGGGCCCCAGGTTAACGGGCATGCTCCATTGCCCGTTGGTATACCGGCTCACGTATACGTCCCAGCCACCCTGGCCCCCGGGCCTGTTCGACGCGAAATAGAGCGTATTGCCGTCGGCCGACAAAGACGGGTACCCGGTAGAGTAGTCGGTGCCGTTGTACGGATAAGCTTTGGGATTTTTCCAGGAGTCGCCTTCCATTTCAGCCAGGTACAGGCTGAGGTTGATGCCCTTGTCGGCGAGCTGGCGGGTGCCGTCGATGAAGTTGTTCCGGCAAAATGCGACGCGTTTGCCGTCGCCTGAAAAAGAAACAAGGCCCTCGTTAAACTGGTTGCTGAGGTCGCTTTGAAAATACGCAGGGGTCTGCAGCGTTCGGGTTTCCGGGTTGACCTGGGTGATGAACAGTTGGTTGTAGGCACTCCCGGACCAGTCCTGGCTGGATTTGCCCGATTGTTTGCGCGGTATGTCGGTTCTACTGGAGCTGTACACCAACCGGTTGCCGAAAAAAGAGGGGCTAAAATCAGCTGACGGGGAGTTAATGCCTTCGCTTTTAACCTGGTACAGGGGTTCCATCGAAATGGTTTGTGTGGCATATGCGCACATCTCGAGATACCGTTGCGCATTGGCTGCGTCGGTGGTTTTCCATTTTTCAAACCAGGATTGAGCGGTGGCATAATCGCCCTTTTGCATCAATGCCTTGCCATACCGGGCATAGACATCGGGTTCCACACCAGGTTGGGCAACCGCCTTGGCGTACCAGGCGACCGCGTCGTCCACCCGATTGAGTTGCATCTGGCAATCGCCGATTCGGGCCATGGCATAGGCGTTATTGGGGTCTGTTTTCAGCACCGATTCAAACGTTTGGGTGGCAATGGTGTAGGCGTACAGGTCGTACTGCTTGTCACCTCTTTGCAATTCGTCGGCCACGTTGACCTGGGCAATCAGCGCAAAACAGGTGTGAAAAAGGACGGCAATGAGTCCTGTGCGAAGAGAAGCGCTCATGCGTGTAGGATTGTAGTTGAAGTAAAAAAAAAGATGGACAATGCTGCGGGTGAGCACGATCGGTTTGGTATCCCAAACGGATAATCAACAACAAATAGTGGATGGGAAATCTAAAAAATGATATGACGGTACAAATATACGGGTAAAAAGCGTGGCAATGCAATTTTTTGTTTCAGAAAAAAACGCTACGCATTCAAGGCAACCCCAACCTTCAACAGAAAGGTTGTTCGGGTAGCCTTGAATGCGTAGCGTTTTTTATTTTGTGGGATAACCTCCCGACTATTCCGCGTTCCGGGAAATATATTTGTCGATATCCCGCCACTCCGGGGAGCTTTGGTTGGGGAAATCGCGTTTGTAACGCTCAAAAGTCTTGCGCGCTTCCGCCTTGTTTCCCTGGTAGTCGTAAAGCAAGCCCAGTTTTTTCAGGTAAATGGATTGCAGCAATTCGTTGTTGCCAGCGTCAACGGCTTTTTTGTAGTATCTGATGGCCGTATCGAATTCCTTCTTTTCCGAGTAGCAATCGCCCAAAATGCCGTTTTTCATGATGGGCAGCAGGTCGTCGGAAGGTTTGAATTTTTCCATGTAGGAAATGGCCTCGTCAATCTGACCGGTCTGCAGGTAGCAAACACCGGCGTAATAGCGCGACAGGTTTGCCGCCTTCGTACCGCCGAAATTGTCGATAATGCCGAGAAAACCCTCGTAGCCGCCACCCGGGTTCTCCAACGCCATCTGGAACGAGTCGCGCTCGAACAGCTGCTGCGCTTGCCACATGGCGGCCATAGCCTCCTGGTTGCGGGGTTTGACGACGAAGTTGCGGTACATCCACCAACCCGCCACCAACAGGGCGACCGCCGCAAACGCGTAAACCATATATTGTTGAAAATCTGCCGGAAGGGAAAGGGCCTTGCCCTGCACTTCCTGCACGTCCACCACCACTTCTTCTGCGGAGTTGCGTTCCTTGCGCTTTGCCATTGTAACCTAAAGTATTGAATTTGTACGGGTTAGAAAGAAATGTCTGCCCAAAAAGGCGTGCAAAGTTACGCAAAGTTTACGTCTTCCAACGGGTTTATACATTTTTTAAAAAGCTGAGGCATTATTTTCGCCGCAAATACCTGTGAACAATGGACGTAATGCCTGCGATGTTGTGGCGCCCGGAGCGGAAGCGGATGGAAAACAGCCACCTGTACCGGTACATGAAGTGGCTGGTAGAAACGGGAGCAGATGGGTTGCCGGCGGACTGGCCGGCGCTGGTCCGCGCCCTTCCGGAAGCAGACGACAGCGCGCGCACTGCGATCTATCGCCGGCTTTGGCACTGGTCGGCTTCAAGGCCCGGCGTTTTCTGGGAAACCGTCTGGCGATACTTCGACGTCATTCACCACCGTCCTTACCAACAAGCGCTCCGAGCAGACCACATGCCCGGCGCGCGCTGGTTTGAAGGCGCCACGCTCAACTACGCCGAGCACATATTCCGCAACAGCACAGACGACCGTCCTGCGCTGCTGTATTTCGACGAGCGCCGTGCGCCGGCGACCCTGTCCTGGCGTGTGCTCGCCCAGCAGACCGCCGCCATTGCCGGATTTTTGCGCAGCAAAGGGGTTGGCGCCGGCGACCGGGTGGCGGCCTTTCTGCCGAACTCCCCACATGCCGTAGCGGCCGTGCTGGCAACGGCGTCCATCGGCGCCGTGTGGTCCAGCTGCTCGCCCGATTTTGGCGCGGGCAGCGTGGCCGACCGGTTTGCGCAGATCGAACCCAAGATTCTTTTTGCCGTAGACGGCTACGCTTACGGGGGCAAATCATTTGATAAAACCGGTGTGGTTCAGGACATCTGCCGGTTGCTGCCTACGCTCGAAACAGTGGTTTTTATTCCGTTTTTGGATGAAAAAAAACGCGCCGACGGCATCCCCAACGCAGTGCTTTGGGATGATGTGCTGACCTTTCCCGCACCGCCCTTGACCTTTGAAGCCCTGCCTTTCGACCATCCGCTCTGGATCCTCTATTCATCCGGAACAACCGGCATACCCAAAGCCATCACGCACAGCCACGGCGGCAACCTGCTCGAGCACCTCAAATACCTGCACTTTCACAACGATGTGCACCCGGGCGAGCACTTTTTCTGGTTCAGCACCACGGGTTGGATGATGTGGAACTTCCTGGTAGGCTCCCTGCTCACCGGCGCGACGGCGGTGTTGTACGACGGCAGTCCGGGGTATCCCAACCTGAACGTCCTGTGGGAAGCTGCTGCCAACGCCCCCATCCACCACTTCGGCACCAGCGCGCCTTTCCTGGTGAGTTGCATGAAAGCGGGATTGTCGCCCGGCACTACCTTCGATCTGTCGGCGTTGCGCAGCATCGGATCTACCGGATCACCCCTGCCGCCGGAAGCGTTTGCCTGGGTGTATGCGCACCTTAAACCCGACGTATGGCTGTCGTCTATGGCGGGCGGCACCGACGTATGCACGGCCTGGGTGGGCGGAAATCCGTTGTTGCCGGTGTACCAGGGGGAGATTCAGTGCCGATGCCTGGGTTGCGCGATGGAAAGCTGGGATGAAGACGGTCGCCCGGTACCGCCCGGCGAAGTGGGCGAAATGGTGGTCACCAAACCCATGCCCTCCATGCCGGTGTACTTCTGGAACGACCCTGCGGGCGAGCGCTACCAGAGCAGCTACTTCGAGCAGTATCCGGGCGTTTGGCGCCACGGCGACTGGCTCAGCATCACCCCACGAGAAAGCCTGATCATCCTGGGTCGCTCCGACGCCACCCTGAACCGGCAGGGCGTGCGCATTGGCACCGCCGAAATTTACCGCGCCCTGGACACCCTCCCCGAACTGCGCGATAGCCTGATCATCAACGTGGAGCGGCCCGACGGCTCCGACTGGATGCCGCTCTTTGTGGCGCTGGCGCCCGGCGTTTTGCTGACCGATGCCCTCAAACAAACCATCAGGCAAACCCTGCGCACCAACTACTCGCCCCGCCACGTGCCCGACGACATCTTCGAGGCGCCCGATATCCCTTACACCATTTCAGGAAAAAAAATGGAAACACCGGTAAAAAAGATCTTCCAACACAAACCGCTCGATAAAGCCTACAACCGGGATTCGATGCGAAACCCCGAAGCGATGGATTTTTTTATTCGCCTTGCCAACGACTTCAACGCTTAGCTTTATATTCGCGCTGACAATCTGATTTTTTTCCTTTAACAAAACAAATTCGAAAATGGCTTACAAACTGATTGAAATCAAAGGCATTGGCGCAGAGTACTCCGGCCGCCTGAGCGACCTGCGCGGTATGATGACCGTGGAAGAGCTGCTCGAAACCGGCGCCAGCAAAAAAGGTCGCGAGGAACTGGCCGAGCAAACCGGCATCGCCGAGTCGCTCATCCTCCGTTGGGTGAACATGGCCGACCTGTTCCGCATCAATGGTGTTGCCGAAGACTTCTCCGACCTGCTCGAGGCAGCCGGCGTAGACACCGTCAAGGAACTGCGCAACCGGGTGCCGGAAAACCTGCACGCCAAACTCGTGGAAGTAAATGAAGAAAAAAGCATCGCCGGCCGCACGCCGCGTCTCGATGAGGTGGAAAGCTGGATCGCTCAGGCAAAAGAAATGGAGCCGAAAGTGACGCACTAACTGATTAAAAAGGCTTAGGATCAACAAGTTGTCCGGTGCATTTTGTTTACAATAAATGTTTTCGTGTCAAACTTGTTGATCCCTCCTCTTTAAAGCAACCCCGGGTAAAATGCATAGTCCTTAATGGAAAACACACTGAAACCCATGAAAAAAGTATTTTCCATGCTCGCCGGCATCCTGCTTGTGTCCGGCCTTCAGGCGCAAATCGAAACGCGCACCTTTACCGATTTTCAAAAAATCAACCTCGCAGGCGGGTTCCACGAGGTGCTGCTGGTGGCTGGAGATGAAAACCGGGTGGACATCGACGGCAAAAACGGCGCACCGACCAGTGAAGTGGACATCAAAACAACAAGTGAAGACGCCCTCAACATCGCCATGCGCAAAGGAACCAGAGAGAAAGCTTCCAACTACCGGCTGAAGATCACGTACCGCCAGTTGAACGCGATTAACTCCTCCGGGTCATCTGATATCCGCACGGGAAATGCCATTCGAGGCGACAAATTTGTGTACAACGTCAGCGGCTCCGGCGACCTCGATGCCGAGTTCGACGTTGAAGTGCTGGAATGCAATTTTTCGGGAAGCGGCGATATGGTTGCCCGGGGCCAGGCGAACCGGATTCAATTCGCCATCAGCGGCTCCTCCGATATCGATGCGGCTGCGTTGCGGGCGCAAACGGGCAAAGTGTCGATCAGCGGCTCGGGCGATGCCCGGGTAAACGTCACCAGCGACCTGAGAAGCACGGTTTCCGGCAGCGGGAGCATCGACAATTCGCACTGATCAGGGGCGCCGAAATCAACCCAGCAGGGAGGGCGCTTCAAACTGTTCATTGGCAGCCTGGGCTGCCAGGGCATAATTAAATCCCGGATGGATGCTGAACGCACCATGCCGGCCGCGTACATCCAGGGCGATAAAGCCTATTTGTGCCTTTTGGGTCAATTCCGGGTACTTCTGTACGATGCGCCGTATGGCTTTCTCTGCCGCTTTCTGCGGTGAGGCGCCGCGTCGCATCTCTTCTACCACCAGGAAGCAACCGAGGGTCTTCAGGGTGAGTTCGCCCAAACCGCTGCAGGAGGCGGCGCCCACCTGTCCGTCCACAAACAGACCGGCGCCGATCACCGGACTGTCCCCTACCCTGCCCCGCATTTTAAATGCCTGCCCGCTGGTGGTGCACCCCCCGCAGAGGCGCTGTTGGTTGTCGAGCGCCAGGATGCCGATGGTATCGTGGCGTTCGATGTTGATGACGGGCTTGTATTCCGACTTTACCTGCCAGGCAGCCAGGGCTTCTTTGGCCTGTTGGGTGAGCAGATTTTCTTGTATAAACCCTTCCTGTAAAGCGAATTGCAGGGCACCTGCGCCAGCAAGCATGACGTGCGGGGTTTTTTCCATCACCCGCCGGGCTACGCTGATCGGGTGCATGATGCCCTCGAGGAAACAAACAGAACCCGCGTTGCCGCGTTCGTCCATGATACAGGCGTCCAGGGTCACGCGTCCGTCGCGGTCGGGATACCCGCCAAAACCCACACTGGTGTCGTTGGGGTCGGCTTCCGGAATGTGGGCGCCTGCCTCTACGGCATCAAGGGCATATCCGTTGTTTGTCAGGATTTGCCAGGCGGCCGCCGCTGCCGGCTTGTTGTTTCCCCAGGTGGCTATGCAAACAGGAAATCGGCCGGGCTTGGTTGTCTGCCAATGGGCAATCGCTTCCAAAATGGGCACACTAAGCAGGGGGGCAAACAAGGAACGGCGTAAAAACGAACGGCGGCTATGCATCTTCTGATATTTGAGCATCCCTGGATGCTCCGGCTTGATTAATTTTGGCCGTAAATCTCTTTAAAAATGACGAAACCGATTGTTTTTTTCTTTTTGCTCTTCACCCTTCAGCTGACCGCCTGTATGAACCGCAACCTCCCCGAAGATCCTTCCGTGTGGAACAAGATCAAACTTGATTTTAAAAACATAGATGAGGACGGACTCACCGGGCCGGCAAACGGAAAGGTCGCGGTACACTACGAGTTCTGTATTCCGAAGGAGGAAAAATTGTGGAAAAAGGTGCAAAAAATCGATTCCTCCGCGCAAAAATCCGACAGCCGGGGCCGTGTAGGTTGTACGCCTGAACAATGGCTGGTCATTGGGTCGACCCACCAGAAAAACTGGAAACGGGTGCTGTACGACCTGGCCTCAATACCGGAAGTACAGCGCATTCAACAGACCTTTTTTGAATAAATGAGTTCGCCTACCGCACCACCTTGGCCTCCGAGCAAATGCCGTTGGCGTTGCATAACCGGAAATGATATACTCCTGAAGGAAAATTGGCCATATCAACCGGGTAGGTATATTGCCCAACGGCCAACTGCTCGTCAAAAACTGTCTTGGCGATTGCACCAGCCTGATTGTAGATGATCAGCCTCAACCGCTCCTCCACCGGCACACCGAACGTTGCATTGGCCGCACCCGAAGCCGGATTGGGGTGAACGCGCAAGTGGTTGCGGTCGGGGAGCCGGGCAGGCGGCGATTGCACCGAAACGGCTCCTCCTGGGAACCACCACACCTCAAATATGCGGCCGGAGGCAATGCTTTGGTCGCCTTCATTGGTAAAAAAAATGTTGGGCGCGGTGCTCTGAATTCCACCATACACATACCCTAACAAAACGGAGTCGGTCTGCGGCAGATCGTTCAACCGGACAATGCCCAGATCCTCCACCACTGCCGGAATGAATTCTGCCCCGGCGCCGAGCCAATCCGGCATTTGCCCGATCTGGTACTCCCGCATGTCGCCCCCGGCATCGCGCTCCACCACGCTGATGGTGCGCACAAAAGGAACGTTGGGGTCATCCACCAGTTCTCCCATGGCGTTCAGTTGATAACGGCTGATGCCACCAAAGAACGCGTTGTACATCATACCGTTAGCTTGGTCGAACAAAGCAACGTGCGCCGTATGGTACTGATTGAGGTATTGGTTAAAGCCCTCCCTGACGGCGTATCCGTCCGGCCGCACATCTACCGTGTTCAACCACGGAAGATCGGCATCGGGGCGAAAAACGCCGGAAAACATGGTGAATCCACGGGTTCCGTCGGGAAAAATCTGGGGCAGGGCGTTGTAGTCGCGGCGGTGCAGCTGAAGGCTGTCAACCCATTCCTGATACGATGCCACTTGCAGGCTGCCCGGCGTATTGTGGATCGTAAACTTTCGCACGGCATTGGTGTATTCCTGCACAAAACCCGGACCATGGGTTGGCCCCATGGGGTTGTAACGACCCATAAATTTCTGCCCGCCCATGAGGTAAAACCAGTCGTCCAGTTGGTGCAGCTGCCCTCCGGTAACACGGAAACGCTCATCGACTACATACCGGACATGGGCGGCCGGGTTCTGCCCCGATTTGACAGCGGCGATGACGTCGGGCACACGCAACACCGTCAGATACGGATGGGTAATGTGGTCGCCGGCAGAAGACGCGTAGCCGTACCCTCCAATGAGGTATAAATCTGCCCCTTGTTGGGTAAAATTCATGTTGGTGGACTGCAACTGCTCCCGAAGTGGCGCCGGAAAAGAATCCAGGGGTGAACTCCAGAACTGTCCGGTTGCCGGATTGACGACGATGAGGTGCGTGTTGTTGTCGTCGGGTTGAAAAGTTGCCCAGGGCTGTCGCCGATGCAGGCCGTCCGTTCGTCCGCCGATGATGAGCCATTCGCCGTTATGCGTACCGTAGGCAAACGACTGAACGCCGGGTAGCGGGATGTTTGCTTTTTCGTGCACCTGGATGTTGATCTGCGAAAAGGCAATGGTCTGCACTAATAATACGATGATGATCAAAAAATGCCTCATTGGATGAATTTTGGGCAAATTTCGTGGTTTTGGTGAGGAGGTGGGATGACTTGGGTTATGGGGTGGGGGTGATTGTTGATTGGGTGACCCACGGTGACCCACGGTGACCCACGGCTGAAGCCGTGGGCTAATGCAATGCCGTGGGGGATGGAAAAAACAAATTTGAATGTTTGATTTTAAAAAAATAGCATTACTTTTGTTGTTAAAAGTTACCATTAACAAAAACGCTTCAAACCATGGCACACAGCAAGACCAAGAATTGGATTCACCTCATTTTCAGCACCAAGAATCGAATACCATTTATTTCAGAAAAAATTGAATCGTACGTGCACGATTTACTCAAGCAGGAGCTGCGAAGGCTGAATTGTCCTTTGGATTCCATTAATGGCATGCCGGACCACGTTCATATTCTATTTCTGTTGCATCCGCAAAAATCGCTCAGCGATGTTGTTCGACAACTAAAAGGCGGAAGTTCGCACACCATCAACGATGGGGAAGTCTTGCTGGCTAAATTTTCCTGGTCTCCGGGGTATGCGGCTTACTCCGTGAGCGAATCCGTTGTTCCGGTTGTGCGAAATTACATTGAACAGCAAAAGGCACACCACGCAGACAAATCATACGACACGGAATTCCTGGACTTTCTCCAAGCCCATGGTTTAGAACATTCCCCCGAACCATAACCAGGGCCCATTAGCCCACAACCCCCATTAGCCCACGGCTTCAGCCGTGGGACCGTGGCACACCCGTGGCACACCCGTGGCACACCCATGGCACACCCGCAGAACTCAAAACCGAGCCTGCACCCCGGCCAAAAAATTCGTCCCAAACATCGGGTAGTTCAGCCAGCGTTCGCGTTTGTTGTTGAGAACATTGTTGAACTCGGCAAAAACGCCAATATTTTCGGTGAAGTAGAATTGTCCGCCAAAATTAAGGTCAAACAAGCTGTTGGTGTTAGAGACATCGCCATTCTCATTCCGGAAGGGAATATCGTCTGCGACGTACAGGTTGCTGCTGAGCGACAGTTTGTTTTCCAGCATGCTATACACGGCGCCGAAATTGCCCTCTGTGGAAGGAAGTCCCCAGGCCTTGTCTTCCACATCCAGCGTATAGATATTTTGCGAAAAAGAGCCGACTATGTTAAGATTGCCCAACAGCGTTAGGGAAGCGGAGCCCTGGATGCTGATGATGTTGACGTCGTCGTACAAGGTTCTGAATTGCGTGATCGCGGGCACGCCGTTGACATCGCGAAAAGCCGTTTGGAATAGCGCCAGGTCGTTGGCATCGGCGACTTTTACCTGGCCGAGGTATTCCACGAACCCGAGGTTGCCCTTGATACCCGCGAAATAATCGAAATGTTTGGTATTCCGGATGGAGTCGCCCCGCATATTCAGCCACGGACTGTATTCCGTGAGGGTGCGCATGTTGTTTTGCCGGAGGTCGCCGGTCACGCCTCCGAAAAGCTGGAATCCCTCTTTGAAAATGGCCAGTGTAGCTTCCACATCCGGGAAAAAGTGAATATCGTCGCCGCTGTTCATCAGTTTGACGCCACCTTTGACCCGAAACACGTCGGCGTGGTAGGTATACGACGCCTGAATACCCAGGTTATTCAGTTTTTGGGTGAGCGTATCTTCGAATCGGGCCGATTCGCCGTGCAGGTTCACCCGCAGACTGTGTTTTTCGGCAAACCATTTGTTGGCGCCGGCGTCGAAGACGAAGCCGTTTTCGCTGCTTGAAAAATTGTCTTTCAGGTTGTAGAAGCGGGGCTTGATCCAGTAAGTCATATCGGTGGGGTTAGCAGCCGTGTTGTGGAATGAGACACCTACATCCAGCAAGTTGTACTTCTGACGAACCGCTTCCTCCTCCAGTGAAAATTCATCGTTGTCGTATCCAAAATAGTGCAAGCGATCGAAACTGTATCCGATGTTTGCACCCACGGCGAGGTCGTTTTCCAGATAAAAGGTGGCGTTTCCTTTGATATCGTTGTTGATGAAGCGCTGGTTTTCCTGGTTTTTGTCGTTGTTTCCACTGTGGTGTCGCGCCCAAACCGTACCGTCGAAATTTTCCGGGTTCCCGAAATAGTATCCGCCTTCACCCCAAAACTGGTTGGGCATGCCGGCACCCAGCTTGCCAAAACCCCGGAAGGGTTCCGGTGGGGCCACTGTTTTCATGCCGATGGGCCGCAGCTGGGGCGCTTCGTAAGACACATTCAGCGGATGGGCCGGCACCTGGTAGGCCTGTACTTTGGTGCTGGTATCCAGCGGAGGCAGTGCGGGCGATACGTTTAGTTTGAATGACTCCAGCAATTGCACGTCGAAAGACTTGATGATGTCGACGCTTTCGTTGGAGATTTGGGCATTTGCCCCAATGGCCGGGCAAATGAAAGCCACAATGAAAAGAATTTTATGTTGCACCTTCATAAGGTTGTTTTTTAAGATAAACATTCCGAATTCGACACGCCGAGGGCATTATTCACCGCCTTCATCCAGCTCCAGCCGGCCCCCGTCGCCCTTGGAGCCATCCGGCTGGTTGGGTTTGGAGGAAGGGGTACTTGCTTTTTCGTATTTCTTGCGTGCCTGGTCCATGATCTCCGGATTGCCGCCGCGATAGTTCTCCAACACGGCTTCAAGCGCAGCAGAGGCGCTGTTCACGTCTCCCTGGGACATGTACACGTCGGAGAGCAAGATGAGGTTTCTGGCGATCCAGTCTTCGTATCCGGCGCTGGCCTTATTGGCGGTGGTCACCAATTCCTCCGCTTCGGCGTACTGTCGTTGCCGGTAGCGGATGTCGATCATTCGGTGGTAGCTCTCGGCCATGATCTCGGCCGTCGACTGTTGGGTGACGGTTTGGAAAAGCGGGTATGCCTTGGCAAATTCCTGGTTGTCGTACGCCATTTTACCCTGGTAGAAGGCGGCGGTTGCCCGGTGGTTGTTGTTGGCCAGTTCCGAATTCAGAATTTTGGCGGCGTATTCGTCTACGCCTACGCGTGATTTGGTTTCATAAGCGGTCTGCAGCACCATCACTTGCGCATCGAACCGCGAAGCGCTGTTGGGCGCCGCCTCCTCCCACCGACGTCCCAGGGTGTATGCCTGCGCATAATCCTTGTTGGAGAAACTGATCAGGGCCGCTTTTTCGCTCGATTTGGCGTAGTAAGTGCCGGGGCCGCGGTTCGACACATCCTGGTAGTCTTTCAGGGCCATGTCGTACCGGGCAACGGAAGGCTGCGCGTAACATTCGGCGCGGTTGAACTGGGCAACGACGGCGTTCGGACTTTTCGGAAACTGAGCCAGGTAATTGGTGTAGGCCTGGATGGCGCCCTGGAAATTGCCGCGTTCGTACTGCATTTGTGCCGACCGGAAGGTGACGCTGTCCTTGGCCATGTCGCTCACATCGTATCCCGGTATGGTGCTCAGGAAGTTGAAGTACTCGTCGGGTCGGTTCAGGTCGCGCACGTAAATTTCCTCAAGGGCCACCAGCGCGTCTTTGGCCTCGGCCGTTTCGGGGTTGTTGGCAAACACCTGCTTGTAGTAGTTGGTGGCGGCCGTGGTGTTGCCCTGGTTGTAGGAGATGAGGCCCAGTTTGAGCAAGGCCTGGTTGACCAGCGGCGACTTGCCCCGGTATTCCGTAGTCAGTTTTTTTAGCGGCGCCGAGGCCTCGTTGAGCTTGCCGATGCTCATGTAGGTGTCGCCAAGTTGCAGCAAGGCATCGTCGGCATAGCGACTGCCGGGATACTTCGCGCTCAGCTCTTCGAGCAACACGATCTTGTCCAGCGGCTCGTTTTGCAGCCCCTTGATCATGGCTTTCTGATACAGGGCGTATTCGAAGCCGTCGTACCGGTTGCGCACCGCTTCGTCGTAATATTTGAGCGCTTCGCTATACTTGCCGAGTTTGAAACTGCAATCGCCGGAGCGCAGGATGGCGTCGCCCAACACGCCGTTTTTAATTTGATCGGACCGAATGGCGGCCTTGTTTCGGTTAATGCCGTCGACCGACGCTTTGAACTGCGTTTGCGCGCCGGCGTAGTCTTTGGCTTGCAGCAGGTTGTAGCCCTGCACGTATTGCCCCATGTACAGGCTGCTTTCTTCCGGCAGGTCATTGTAATTTTTGGCCTGCCCCAGGAAGGCATTCATGTGGTTTTTGCTGATGGGGTACTCTTTTTGTTCGTTGGCGATGGTGCCCAGCCAATAAGAGACGAGGGTGGTGGTGCGCTTGTCGATCGGGTAATCAAGGGCCCGGTTGAAGAAGCGCCGCGCCTCTTCGTCCTGATTGTTCTGGTACAGCTGCACGCCCCGCAGGTAAGCCAGTTGCTGGTAGGTAGCGTTCAGTTTTTGCGACCGGTTGGGAATTCCGTCCAGCATCGACAGCGCGCGGTCGTAATCCCGGGTGTTGAGCAGCACTTCGGCCATGAGCGCCTGGGCCGGTTCGCGGTAGCGCGATTCGGGCGGAATTTTTTGCAGGGCATCTATGGCATCGCGGTCGTATTTCAGCTCGTAGCTGAGCTTGGCGTAGTTGAACAGGGCATCCTCCCGAACCGAGGGGTCGAAGGGCATTTTGGCTGCCTGACCAAAGGCGGTGCGGGCGTTGAATTTATTCCCGGTTTGCAGGTAACAATCGCCTTTGTGGTAGTGGGCATTCTGCCCCAGCAAGCTGTCCTGATTGTTGAGCTGCTCAAAGTTGTCGATGGCCTTGGCGTAATCGCCGGCCATGTACTGCGTGTACCCGAGTTGGTAATGATCGGCCGGGCGCATTTTGGCGCCGTTGGCGGAACCGTACTCCAAAAAGGGACGGGCCCGCTTGAAATCGCCGAGTTCATAGTACGACTGCCCAACCAACTGATTTATTTCCGGAACATTGCGCAGGCTGTTGTCTTTGGTGCGCGGCTCGCCGTAGGCGATCACGTCGTTGTATTTCTTCTGGGCAAAATAAATCTGGCAGAGGTAGTAAGGCGCCAGTTTACTGTACTGGGGCGCTCCTTCGCAGCGCTTGAAAGAGGCGGCCGCCTCATCGTACTTCTTTTCAAAAAAGGCGCAACAGCCGTAGTAATAGTTTGCCGGGATGTACCAATCGCTGGCCGTGTTGTTGCGAAGGCCGTTGAACCCGCTCTTGGCGTTGTTGAAATCCTTGGTGACAAAATAGCTGTACGCCTTTTTGAACTGGATCTCCTCAGCCGTCTTGCCGACCGGAGAGGCCGAGGGCGCCATCTCGTAAAAGCGGATGGCCTGCTCGTATTCCTTGCTGTTGAAATAGTGGTCGCCGACCTCCAGGGCCGCCTGTGCCGCGATGGGCGATGGCGTATGCGTGCGCAAAAAATCGTACACCAGCAACTCCGCATCGGGCTGTTCCAGGCGGGTAGCCGCCTTGGCCTCATACAGTTCCGCCAGCGTGCGCATCTCCTCCCACTGGGCTTCGTTTACGGGGCGCAGCTGGGTTTCGTCCACCGCTAAAGGGGTGTTCACGCGCTCGAACCGCTCCTGCGCCAGGCCGAACAGACGCTGACCGTACAAATCAAGACCACGCCGGTATTGGCGCTGGGATTCGGTGTAAAAGGTGGTTTGCTGGGCGAGCAGGGGTTGACAAAAAATCGGAAGAAAAAGAAACAATAACCGGAAGCGAAGCATAAGGCGAAAGGGTTTCATCAAACAACATATTTTGGATTTAAAGGGCAAAGTCGAAAATGTTAACGAAAAACAGCGGTAAAAGTATATACCCGGAACAAAACGGAGAACCATAAACCGTGTCCGGTGTAGGGCAAATTAGGCTTTTTCAGATAAATCCAAGAAAACCAAAGTAATAATTACTATTAATGAAAATTTTACCTGAGTAAAATTTATTTATATTTTTGTTTTAAAATTTGTTTTCAAAAACAAAACAATTTATATTTGCACCGAATTAAACCATTGACCAACAGTGAAGAAGCAACCCGGCAACCGCAAATACAATTTTTCCGACGCCGACCTGTTCGTGCGCTGCTCGGACAGCATCCGCAATGCACTGCGCGACGTCGAGCAGTTCGTCCAGTACGGTTACAGTGCCGACCGCCTGGGCGGGTTTCAGGCGCGACTGGAGCAGTTCGGGCAATTGCCCGGCGACGACGAGCTGGTGGGCGACCAGATGATCACCACCGAAAAAAAGAACCTCGCCGCCGAAAAACTCAAAACAGCCATCCGCTCCCTCATGACCCGCGTGGCCATGAAATACCACGACCGCACCGGCCGCTACCGCAAATTCGGCACCGCCAAACTGGGCGACATGTCCGACCCACAGCTGCTCTTCTGCGGCCGCCGGGTGGTGCGGGTCGCCCGCCAGCAGATCGACTTCCTGGCCGACGTGGGCGTCAACGAAAACCTCATCTCCCGGGTCTCCAACGCCTGTACGGACTTTGAGACGGCCATGAACATCCAGCAGGACAAGGTGCACGACCGAGACATTTCCGTCGAACGCCGCATGGACTTGGGCAATCATCTGTACGACGAACTCGTGGTGCTCTGCGACATCGGTAAGGACATCTGGGCCGAACGCGACCCGGTTAAATACGAGCAATACTGCCTCTACGAAAGCAACAACGAACAGAAAATTACCCGGAAACGCAACGCAGCAACAGCGGGTTGACCCACACTCGGTTGCCAAAGCGTGCATCCGGAACCGTTCTGTATTGTCTTCTATGCATACATTCACCAAATCAATCCTCCCACATCATGGTCAAGGCATTTTTACCCCTGATTACCCTTTGGCTCGGCGCGTTTTCGCTGCTCCACGCCCAACTCCTCTCCTTGCCCGACGGCGGGGTCAACCAAAAATGCCGCGCCGGCCAGCGGGTAGGGGTCACCGACATCGACGTGACCTGGAACGCCCCCGGGGTAAAAGGCCGGGAAGGCAAGATTTGGGGCACCCCCGTGGCGCATTTCGGATTCACCAACCTGGGCTTCGGTGAAGCCACAAGCTCCCCCTGGCGCGCTGGCGCCAACGAATGCACCGTAATTTCTTTCTCCACCGACGTTTTGGTGGAAGGCAAACCCTTGCCGGCAGGCAAATACGGCTTTTTCATCGCCTTGTATCCCGACTCCTGCACGCTCATCTTCTCCAAAAACGACGCCGGCTGGGGTACCTATTTTTACAAACAGGAGGAGGATGCCCTGCGGGTAACCGTCCGGCAGCAAAAAAACCTGCCCCAAAGCCGGGAATGGCTGGCCTTCACCTTTTCCAGCCCAACCAAGAACAGCATCATACTGGCGTTGGAGTGGGAACGCTGGCGGATACCTTTCACCGTCTCGGTTGATTACGAACAAACGACACTGGCCTCCATCCGCCGGCAGATGAGCGGAGGCATGGGCTTCGATCCGCCCAGCATGCAGGCGGCCGCCCAGTGGTGCCTGAACAACCAGGTCAACTATCCCGAAGCGCTGGTTTGGGCCAACCGGGCTACTGATCCCAGACTGGGCGGCCAACAGACCTTCGCCGCTCTTTCTACAAAAGCCGGGCTGGAACGGGCCCTGGGAAAAACGCTGAGGCCGACAAGTCCATGCAGGCGGCCATCGCCAACGCCGGCATCATGGATCTGCACGGGTACGGCCGCCAGCTGATCGAAGACAAAAAATACAACGAGGCACTGTCCATTTTTCAAGCGAATTACGGTAAACACAACGGCGCCTGGCCTACCCATGTCGGACTCGCCCGTGGATACTCCGCTACCGGAGAGCTGAAAAAAGCGCTGGAACACGCCAGGCTGGCCCTCGCACAAGCTCCGGATGATCTGAACCGCAAAAATCTGGAATCGATGATCGAAACCCTGTCCGCCGGGAAGCCGATAGCGCAATAATGCCGATGGTGCATTGAGCCGGCGTTGTCTGCCCGGCGACATCCGGCGCGCAAACAACCTGCCGCGTGGACTGTTATCCTGTAAAAAATGGTATGCTGAACCAAGCGAATGTTATGCCGGACAAAAATGAGAACAGCCAATTCGAAGTAGCGACCCTGGGCGCCGGATGCTTCTGGTGTGTGGAGGCGTTTTTTCAGGATCTGCAGGGCGTCCAGAAAGTAGAGAGCGGCTACAGCGGTGGGCATGTTACGAACCCCACTTACCGGGACGTGTGCAACGGCACTACCGGACACGCCGAAGTCATTCAGGTTACCTTCGACCCGGCGATCATCTCCTTCCGGGAAATACTGGAAGTTTTTTTCACCGTGCACGACCCGACCACCCTTAATCGCCAGGGAAACGACGTGGGCACGCAATACCGGTCGGCCATTTTTTACCACACGCCGGAACAGCAGGCCATTGCGGAGGAAGTAAAAGGTGGGATCGCCCAAACACTTTGGGAGGCACCCATTGTCACCGAAATTGTGTCTTTTACCACCTTCTACGTCGCCGAAGCATACCACCAGAACTACTACAAAGACAACCCATACCAGCCATATTGCAGCGTCGTCATCACGCCCAAGGTTAAAAAATTCAGGGCCCAGTATGCCGAACGACTCAAAAGCTAATCCAGGGTGACGGCGACTGCAACGATTTACCCGTTTTGTTGTTACCTTTGCGTAGATTCATTCTAAATGACAAAGACCAACAAAATACAATTGCTCGAGCGAATTGAAGATGCCTTGAGCACCGTGCGTCCGCACCTGCAGGTAGATGGCGGCGACGTGGAACTGGTCGACCTGACCGACGACATGCGTGTGCTCATCCGCTGGCAGGGGATGTGCCAAAGTTGCTCCATGTCGGCCATGACGCTTCGCGCCGGCATAGCAGAGGCCATTCGGGGCCACATTCCGGAAATTCAGGGGGTCGAGGCCGTTAACGGCTTGTAAACGGATTTTGCCTGCGCATTTTCCCTGTTATCTTTGCCGGCGATGGAAAAAACCCTGCGTCAGTTCCATGAAGTGATCGACCACTGCCGTGCCTTGTTTCTCCGGAAAACAGCGGACTACGGCACCTCCTGGCGCATCCTGCGGCCCAGCAGCCTCACCGATCAGCTTTTTATCAAAGCCCGCCGAATCCGCAGCATCGAGGAAAAAGGCGAACAACGGGTGGCCGACAGCGTGGACTCCGAATTTGTTGGACTGGTCAACTACGCCATTCTCGCCCTCATTCAAATGCATTTGCCGCCGGAAGCGCCTCTGCAGGTTTCGCCTCAGGAGGTAACCCAGTGGTACAACCGGGAGGTGGACGCCAACCTGCGCCTGCTGGCCGACAAAAACCACGACTATGGAGAAGTGTGGCGCGACATGCGGGTGAGCAGCATGACCGACCTGATCCTGCAAAAACTCCTGCGCATCAAACAAATAGAAGACAACGAAGGCCGCACCTCCGTATCGGAAGGCCTGGAAGCAAACTACCGCGACATCCTCAATTATGCGGTATTTGCACTCATCCGATTAAGCGAAGACAAACAATCCGAACCATGACATCCTTGCCTACCCTGCTTTTTTCCTTTGCGCTCATTGGCGTCGTTTTCACGTGGTTGACTTACCGGGCCGGCCGAACCACCAACTGGCTGATGAGTTTCCTTCAGCACTTCACTGGCGTTTGGTTTGTGTTTTCAGGCCTGGTCAAGGCCGTTGACCCGATCGGCACGGCCTACAAAATGGAAGATTACTTTGTGCAGTTCGAACAAACGTTCGCAGGGCTGAACAACGCCTTCAGCGGATTGGCGCCAATGTTTCCGTGGCTGACGCAATTCGGCAACGGATTTTCCATTTTTATGATCGTGCTGGAAATCGTGCTGGGCGTCATGCTCATCATCGGTTTCCAGCGTAAACTCACCGCCTGGCTGTTTTTCCTCGTTGTGCTGTTTTTTACTTTCCTGACCGGGTTCACCTACCTCACCGGTTATGTGCCCGCCGAGGTCAATTTTTTTGATTTTGCCAAATGGGGTCCGTACGTCAAAACCCAGATGCGCGTGACCGACTGCGGATGCTTCGGCGACTTTATCAAACTCAACCCGAGAACGTCTTTTTTCAAAGACATCGGCCTGATGCTGCCGGCGCTGTATTTTCTGTTTTTCTCCGCCCAACAACACACGCTCTTCGCGCCATCCACCCGCCGCGCCATTTTCCTGGGCGCTACCGCTTTTTCCCTGATCCTTTGCGTGTACAACACGTATCTAAACGATCCGGTCATCGACTTCCGACCGTTTAAGAAAGGCGCCAACATCCGCGCCCAAAAAGCAATGGAAGAGGAGGCCCGCGGCAATGTGGAGATCACCGGCTGGCTCATGGAAAACCCGCAAACCGGAAAAATTGCCCGCGTAGACAACCCGGATTACAAAGTGGCCGCCCAGCAATACCCCAAAGAGCAGGGCTGGAAGGTAAAAGACCAGATCAAGACCGAACCGTTTATTCTCAAAGACGGCAAAAAAATGTTCGTCGCCGAAACGAAAGTGAGCGATTTTGCCGTAGAGGACAACGAGAACAATGAACTGACGGAGGACATTCTCCAGGAGCCGGGTTACAGCCTGATGATCGTAGCGTACCACCTCCAGGGCAAAAAGGTCACCCAGGTGGTTACCGAGCGCGACAGCATTTTCGCGACAGACACCCTGTCCGACGGCACGTTGCAAACCCGCCTGTCCGAAGTGCTCACCCAGGAAGTGGAAAAAGAAGTGCTACAGCCGGATCAGGGCTACGCCCGGATTTTCACCGAAAAAGTGAACCCGCTGGCAGAAGCCGCCCAAAAAGCAGGCTGGAAAGTGTACGCCATTACTACTTATCAGGACAGCGAGGTGGCCGGTGAGTTCGCCCGCCAGGTGAACGCCGCATACCCTTTCTACAAAGCCGATGACAAATTGTTGAAAACCATCATCCGCGCTGAGCCGGGTGTGGTCATCCTGAAGGATGGCGTGGTTGTCGATAAGTTTCACCACCGGCACATTCCGGGGCCGGACTACGTCAAATAAACCGGGCCCGGACTACAATTTATTCTTTTCAATCATGTCCAGCAACTCATCCCGGTAGTTTTTTCCTATGGGGATGAGTTTCATTCTTTCTTTTTCCTGCACCTCTATTGTGCTGCCTTCGATGGCATGGATTTTATCGAGCGAAACGATGAAGGAACGGTGTACGCGTTTGAAGTGCTTGGCAGGCAGTTTGTCCTCCAGGCTTTTCATGGTTTGCAGGGTGATCACCCTGCCGTTGAGGAGTTTGATGATGACATAATCCTTCAATCCTTCGATGTAAAGGATGTCGCTGTAATTGACCTTGACCAGTTTCTTGTCGGCTTTGACAAAGGAGAAATCCGCCCCTTCTTCCACCATCTCCTGTGGGGCGTTTTCGCGCAGGTGCAGGGTGTGGTGTTCCTGGGCTTTGTTTACCGCCTTAACAAAACGTTCGAAAGAGATGGGCTTAAGGAGGTAATCGAGTGCGTTGAGTTCAAAGCCCTGAATGGCGTAGTTGGGGTATGCCGTCGTGAAAATGACCATAGGCGGATTGGAGAGCGTCTTCACAAAATCAATCCCGGTGAGTTGGGGCATCTGGATGTCGAGGAACATCAGTTCTACCTTGTGTTGTTGCAACGCTTCATTGGCCTCCAGGGCGTGGCTGCAACTTTTAACGAGATGGAGATCGGGCAGCCGGCTGATGTAGGTGCCCAGCACGTCCAAAGCAAGGGGTTCGTCGTCAACGATGATTACATTAAGCATACGGTCAATGGTTTAGCGACAATTATTCCGGCTCAAGGTAGTATAAAACCGGTGAAATATCAAATTTTTATCATTCGGTTTGCAAAAACAGCCGAACCGTGTAACGGTTTGGTTCGTCTTCAATCTGGAGGGTGTGTTGCCTGGGGTACAGCAGGTCCAGCCGTTGGCGGATGTTCACCAGTCCGATTCCGCCGCTCCGGGAATACGGTTGCCGGGGCATCTGGCCGGCTTTGCTGTTTTCGATGCAAAATTCCAGTTGTTTGCCCTGTACCTTGAAATGGGCGCGTACGTAGCCGTTTCCGTGAATATCGTGGTTCAGCCCGTGCTTGAAACTGTTTTCCAGAAAAGGCACAAACAGCAAAGGCACCACCAACTGGTCGCTCACCTGCCCCTCAATGGTCAGGGTGATCTCTGCGTGGCGGGGCTGGCGCAAGCGTTCCAGGTCCAGATAGTTTTCGATGTATTGTATTTCTTTGCTGAGCAGGACGAGTTTTTCGTTGCATTCGTACAGCATGTAGCGCATGATCTCCGACAGCTTGAGCACGATATCCGGCGCCTTGTCGCTTTTTTGGAGCGTAAGCGCGTACAAGTTGTTCAGGGTATTGAACAGGAAGTGCGGGTTGATCTGGCTGCGCAAAAAACGCAATTCCGATTGCATGGTTCGGGTGAGCAACTCCTGTTTTTCCCGCTGGTAGCGCACCCAGTCGAGCACGACCTTCAGCACGGTGGAGAGCAGCCCGACCAGCAGGTTGCCCACAAAAGCCGTCCACTGCTGTTCATATATGGCCTCCTGCGCGTCCCCATTGCCATGAAAATACAGGTACAAGGCCAATACCTTTAGCGGGGTGACCAGCGCGCACAACAACAGCAGGGCGCTTAAGTACACCAGAAAGTTGCGCGCCAGAAACTGCGGAATAAGGTAACGCAGATTCGCATACACCACCGCAGCATAAAATCCCAGGCTGATAAACTCCATCAGGAGGATCTGCGGCCAGGTGACGCCCGGCAGATGGCCGGCCAGCAACAGGAAAAGATACAGGAAGACCCAGAACAGCAGGTGGTAGCCCGTTCTGCGGGAAAAAAAGCGATATATCGCCCGGATCAGTTCCTGTGTCGACATACGGTGCACATTCAGCCTGTAAATGTCCGGAACCCCGGGAGCCGTTCCCGGTGTTTTTAGATGAAGTAAAGATTACGGACGATCAATCCACCCGACCGCGCGCTTTTCAGCGCCGGATTTTTTTTCCCCGTAACTTTGCGGGCTCAAAATTGAAAGTAGCACAAAATGGTCTATATTACCCGTGTAGAACGGTTCAATGCCGCCCACAAGTTGTGGGTGGAAGACTGGTCGGCAGAAAAAAACGCCGAGATGTTCGGTAAATGTGCCAACAAAAACTGGCATGGACACAATTACTACCTGCACGTTACCGTCAAAGGGCGCCCCGATCCCGTTACCGGTTTCGTCATCGACGTCAAACGCCTCAGCATCCTGATCAAGGAAAACGTGGTGGACCACCTCGACCACAGCAACCTGAACCTCGATGTGCCCTTTATCCCCAAAGGCATGCAACCAACCACCGAAAACCTTGTTATCGTTATCTGGGAGCAGTTGTCGCGCGCACTGGAGGGCCAGTCCTGCACACTCCATGCCGTCAAGCTCTGGGAAACTGAAAATATTTACGCCGAATATTACGGCGAATGACGCCATGGCTAACCAGAAATCAGACCTTTTCGACCCCGAGGTGACCGAGCATCTCCGTCAGCACTACCAAACCATCATCCACGGCATCGGTGAAGACGACCAGCGGGAAGGCCTCCTGAAAACACCCGAACGGGCGGCCAAAGCCATGCAGTTCCTGACGCAAGGATACCATCAGGACGCGCGCGCCATTCTTCAGTCGGCCATGTTCAAGGAGGAATACAGCGAAATGGTGCTGGTGAAGGACATTGAGGTGTACTCCCTGTGCGAGCACCACATCCTGCCGTTTTTCGGCAAAGCCCACGTCGCCTACATCCCGAACGGGTACATCGTGGGGCTCAGCAAAATCCCCAGGATCGTGGATGTGTTCGCGCGCCGTCTCCAGGTGCAGGAACGCCTGACGCTGGAAGTGCGCGATGTGATCCAGGAAACCCTCCACCCACTGGGCGTGGCAGTGGTCATCGAAGCGCATCACATGTGCATGATGATGCGGGGCGTGCAAAAACAGAATTCGGTCACCACCACTTCCGCTTTCACCGGCGAGTTCCGGAACGTGGAAACCCGCAGCGAATTCCTGCATTTGATCGGCGCCAAGCTGCACTGATTCCCCCGAAAGTGCCTAACATTGCCGCATGAACCGCACGGCACTTCCGGCATTTCTGTTCTCCCTGGTGATATTGGCCTTTTTGTGGACTACGGTCCGTGATCCATTCTTTTGGGATGCCATTCAACTGGGCTCCAAACACGCCCATTTTTTTTACGAAAACAACCTGCGCTGGGCGCTGCTGCCCGAGTCGATAGACAGCGGTCACCCGCCGGTGTTCGGCTATTACCTGGCCTGCGTATGGACCCTCCTGGGCAGGAACCTGGCGGCAAGTCATATGGCCCTTTGGCCCTTTGTGCTCGGAAGCGTTCTCCTTGTGGTGCGGATGGGCCCGCAGATCGCCGGCCCTCGGTGGGGCTATTGGCTGGCGCCCCTTTTTCTGCTGGATCCCGTGGTGGCCGGGCAGTTTGCCGGGTTGGGGCCCGACGTGGCCCTTGCTTTTTTCTTTCTTCTGTCCGTTTTTGGCATCCTCCGCCAATCGCCGGCCGTCATACTGATAGGTGCCCTCGGATTGTGCGCCACAGGTATGCGCGGCATGATGACGGCCTCCGCCCTTGCCCTGTGGCAACTCCTGATCGTTTGCAGGACGCCGCCCTTTCGCTTCTTCAAAAAGACCAGGCTGTTTCTGCCGTTTCTCCCCGGATTTGCCTTCGCCGCCTGGTTTCTCCTCTGGCATTATCAGGAGGCAGGATGGATCGGCCACCACGCCGGTTCGCCTTGGAGCCAAGCATTTGAACCCGTCCAACCGGCGCGCTGGTTTCGAAACCTTGTCATTTTGGGCTGGCGCTGGGCCGATATGGGCCGTTGGGCGGAATGGGTTGTGCTTGGAGTATTCTGGTGGAAGCAGCCGCGCTTGTTCCAGGCGGCAAAGCCCTGGGTACTGTTGTTGGTGTGCACCGCTGTTTTCCTGAGCCCCACGGCCATCCTGTATCAGAACATTTCGGCGCATCGGTATTTCCTGCCGGCTTTTGCTGCGCTGCACTTCCTGACGCTGTCGGTGTGTGCGCAGGCGCTTGCCCATGCCGGTTTGAAAAACAAAATCATGTTGGCGAGCCTGTGCGCCAGCCTCGCTTTCGGCAACCGCTGGATTTACCCGCACGGTGTGTCCATGACCTGGGACAGCACCCTTGCACACCTGCCCTATCACCGTCTTCGGGCAGATATGGTCGATTTTCTGGATCGCCGGGGCATCCCGCCGGAAACCGTGGGAACCGCTTTCCCGAACATCAACACCGGCGAAAACATCGCACTAAACGGCGACAGCCGGTCTTTTGCAGAAATCAATGAGGAGACAAACCAATATATCCTGATTTCAAACGTTTTTAACGACGTCGGCCGGGAAGATAGGCGCCATTTGCAGCGCGCATGGCAACTCCTCCGGCGTACGGAACATGCCGGAGTCTGGATGGAACTGTACAAAAGCAAACCATGAAATACATCGCCGTTTCCCTCGTCATCCCCGCGTTCATCCTGCTGACGGAAGGCTGCACCGACACCGTCGGGCAAGCCACACGCCAAGCTTCGCCACCGGCCGATTTTAATCACTACTGGTACGACGGGCTGGCCGAACTGAACAGCTACCGGGTGCAGCAAGAGCGATACGGCGAAATGCGCGACGCCCAACAGGTACTGGTGACCGTCACCGAAGACCTGTCCGCCGCCAAACAGGTCAAACTCGACAACCCCGAAGCGGCCGGCGCTGATCGCCTGCCGGTACTCAAGGTAAACACCGTGCGCCGTTTCCATACCGGGATTTATGATTATTCAATCACCCAGTCGGTGTTCTTGCCCGTAGACGGAAGCCCCATGGCTAAACTGACCACGGCCGTTCAGGACTGGTGCGGGCACGTGTTCACCCAACTGAACCGCCAGGATAACGGCTACCGGCTCCGCGAATTTTCCTATTTCGAAACAGAAGGCGACACCGACCGCCCCCTGCCCGACGCCATTCCGGAAGACGCATTTTGGGCCATGATCCGGCTCGATCCCCAAAAACTCCCACAAGGAAAACACCTGCTGATACCCGGAACCCTGCCTGCCCGCTTTCGACACCGGCTTTTACAGGCTGAAAACGCCGTGCTCTCCCGTACAGAGGAGACGACTACCACCACCTATACGATTGATTACCCGCTGCTTAAAAGAAACCTGCGTATTCATTTCGAAACCGCCTTCCCCCACCGCATTACCGGCTGGGAGGAGCGCGAAGGCGACCGGCTCATGAGCAAGGGTGAACTCATTCGAAGCATGCGGACCGACTATTGGGCCAAACACAACAACGCCGACCTGCCGCTTCGTGACACCTTGATGTGGCATTTTTGAGCAATTCCTGATATAAAAACGAAATATCATCCCTTCACCATACATCCTTTATGGTAAAGTTGAAAAAGCATTACCTTGTTGCGCCGTAATCAACCGTTTTCTCTTCCATAATCACAATAAAGCTGTCAATGATTCCATTTTTCAAAGCCCTGAACATTTGTCCCGTCGTCTTAGGCTTCCTCTGTTTCCCGGTATTTTCCGCCTTTAGTCAGGATTGTTCAACCCTCATCCGGGAGAACAAGAAAATAGCCGGCGTGCAGATTGTCCGCAGCAATTCCGTCAACTTCATCGTCCGCAGCAACTATAACTACGGTATAGAATTTTTTACCGACGAAAAGGGCATTTTCGCCCGTATGATCTCCACCGGCGGGATTGAGTTCAACCAGGATGATCAGGTCATCTTTGTGAACTCCCTGGGCGAAGAGCGGGCCTACAAATTCATAGGCCTGGGCGAGGCCGGCCGCTCCGGCTCGGTGCCCACGTACAGAAATCACATACAGTTGGACCTCAACGCCGTCAAGTGGCTCAACAGCTCCCCCATTGCCGCCATCAACCTGGTCAGTTTTGTCAAACGGCAAAAATTCAAATTCACCCTCAACAACAGTTCCGTAACCGAGACGAGCCTGTTGGTTTCCTGCTTTTACCAAATCCTGGATCCCGCCGCCGTGGTCAATTCCGAAGCGGTGGTGGTGACCAAGCCCGGCGCCGCCGCTGCGCCTGTTACTTCGAGCGGTGGCGCAACGGGTAGCAACAACGCTCCGGTAAGCGACGACGAAGTGACCAGTCTCCGCCAGCAACTGGAAAACACCAAAGAGTCCCTGCGCAAGGAAATTGCCACAGAAAGAGAAAGGGCCGACGCCATCAAAGCACAATTGCAACAGGAAGTAGCGGCAGCCCGGGAGGCCGCCAACCAGAAAAAGCTGGAGTACGCCAACGAAGTACTCGAAGCCCGAAAATCCAGTCTGGTAGAAATCGAAAAAGCAAAAGCCGAATCGCAGGCCATGATCAGCCAGAACCGTATGATGGCCGATTCCGCCGTGTTGCGCATCAACCGAAACGTGGAACAGGCCCAGCGCGAGTCGGCGATGGAAATTCAAAAAGCCCGCACCGAATCGGCTTCCGAAGTGCAAAAAGCGCGGGAAAATGCCTCCAAAGAGCTGGCTTCCATTCGCGAAAAACTGGAACAAACGAAGGTCCAATACGCCGATGAAATAGCCAGCGCCCGCAGCAGCGCGGAGGAAGAACTCCAGCGCATCCGGGCCGAGAACGCCAAAACCGTGCAGGAAGCGCGCGAGCGCGCGCAAAAGGAACAGAACACCACCGTGGAAGACGTGGTGAAAAATAAAAAAACCGCCGCCCAGCAAATCCTCAAAATTCAGGAGGAAACCGCCGCTGAAGTTGCCCGCATCCGGGAAAATGCCGTCCTGGAAAAACAACAACTGGCGATCGACCTGGCGGAAACCCGCCGGAAGGCCGCCGAGGAAAAGGCGCTGGTGCAACAAAACAGCGCCTCCGAAATAGCCGACATCCGCGAACAGGTGGCCAAACAAAAAGAAAGCAGCGTCATCGAAGTGGTCGAAGCCAAAAAACGCGCCACCGAAGAGGTCGCGCTAAGCCGCCAACAGGTGCAAACCGAACAGCAAAAAGCCACCGACGAAAAGGTCGCCATCGCCCGGGAAGTGGCCGACAGCCGCCAAAAAGCCGCCATGACCGTCCAGGAAGCCCAGCAGGAAGCCCAGCGGGCCATCGAAGCGTCGCAACAGCAGGCCAAAATCCAGCAGGACTCAATCAACACGTCCATCGTCCGGGCCCGGCAAAAAGCCGACGCCGAACTGGCGCGCATACAAAACGAACTGACCCAGAAACTCACCGAGATCCGGAACCAGGAGGAACAGGCCAAACAGGCCTCGGCCGACGCCGTGCTCGCTGCCCGCGAACGCAGCCGGCAAGAGGTCGAAAAGGCCCACGAGGAGGCCATGCGCAAAGTGAACGAAGCCAACGCCAAAGCCGACGAAGCGCAAAAGAAATTTGCCGTGGAAATGACGGAGTCAAAAACTACCGCCGAGGATAAAATCAAAAAAATCCAGGAAGAGGCCGCCCGTGAGATTGAGGCGGCCCGGAAGAAAAAGCAGGAGACCACCACTGCTACGGCCGGCGAGGTGGCGGCCAGCCGCGAAAAAGCGGCTGCAGAAATCGCCACCGCCCGCGAAAATGCCGCCCGGGAGGTGGCCGCCGCCAAAGAAGCCGCGGTGCGCGCCCAGCAAAAGACGGCCGATGAGGTGTCGGAAGCACGCCGGCAAAGCGCGCAAACCATCGCTGCCCTGAAAAACGCCGAGGCCGACAGCATTCGCATTCTGCGCGAGTCGGGCGCAATGGAGCGTCAGCGCATATCGGCCGACCTGTCGGCAGCCCGCGAAAAGGCCGCCGCCGAGGCCGCCGCCGCCGCCAAGGAGAGCGCCGAAGCCATCCGGAAATCGCGGGAGCAGGTGGCCGTGGTGGAGCGCGAGAGCGCCGAGGCCGTTGGCAAGGCACGCGAAGAAGCCGGCAAGCAAATGGCGGCCGCACGCGAAGAATCGGCCCGGGCAGTTGCAGAAGCCAAAAAACGTTCGATAGAAGAAATCGCCGCCGCCGACCGGCAGGCCAACGAACGCAAGACCGCCCTCGCCGCCGAAGTGGCGGAAGCAGAGAAAAAATCCAAAGCCGCGGTCGAAGCCGTCCAGCAGGAAACCGCCCAGCAAATCGCTGCCGCCCGCAAGGACGCCGACACCAAACGCCGCAACATGGTGATCGAGGAAGAAGAAGCGCGTCGCAAGCACCAGGCCACCCTGCAAAATGCCCAGATGGAAGCCACCAACGCCCTGTTCAAAGCCAAGCAAGACGCCGCCGCCGCCGTCGCCACCGTGCGCGAAGAGCAGAACAAAGCCGTTGAAGAAGCCCGGCAGAACGGCACCAACGAAATCCTGAAAATCAGGGCCGAGAGCAAAGCCGAAGCCGACAAGCTGGAAAACCTGCGCAAGGAATCTGCCGCCGCCGCCGGCGAACTCGATAAAGCCCGCAAGGAGTTGGAGCAGGTCAGGCTGCAAATAGAGAAGGAGAAGGCTAAGAAGACGAATTAGCAGGCCGGGTTTTGCCAAATAAAAAAAACTGACCACTCATCAGAATGGTATAATTTTGGAGTTGTCAAACTTCAAAATACCGATCATGAAAATTACCCACCCCATCGCCATTTTCTGCCTCTGCTGCGGCTCAATAGCAACCACAGAAGCGCAAATCATCCGCTACGTCAACCAGCAAGCCACCGGAAACCAAAGCGGAACATCCTGGCAAAACGCCTTTGTCCGGGTGCAGGATGCCCTCGCGGCAGCCAACTACGGCGATGAAATCTGGGTGGCCCGGGGTACATACAAGCCGACCGAAAGCAACGACCCGAATATGTCCTTTGTGCTGCAAAACGGGGTGGCCCTCTACGGCGGCTTTCAGGCGACGGAAACGCTGCGGGATCAGCGCAACCCGTTGCTGAACCCCACGGTGCTGAGTGGCGCCATTGGAGATAGCACCGACAGACGCGACAACACCCTGCACGTGCTGCGCGGCGCCGGACTGGATGCCAACACCGTGCTGGACGGATTCACCATTTCAGACGGCTACGCCTACGGTTTGTACAACCAGAATTTGCCGATTACGGGAGCAGGGCTGTTGCTGGAAAGCGGCGGCGGGGCTTCGGAAACCAAACTGCAAATCCGGAATTGCATTTTTGAAAACAACCGGGCCACCAGTGGCGGCGCCATAGGCATATGGAGCACGGCAGACACCACCGGAGAAGTGGTGAACCCAAGCATACGCGATTGCATATTCAGAAACAACCTGGCCCAACTGGACGGCGGTGCAATCTACCGGTTCGGCTCTACCCATATGGATACCTTCCGGCTCTCGGGATGCCGGTTCGTTGATAACCGGGCAGAGTTTAATGGCGGCGGCGGAGTTGCTATCTTTGAACCTGGCTATTCGGTATTTAATTTTTCAAATTGCACGTTTGAACGTGACAGTTCGTTCCTTGCAGGTGCCGGAATTTATATAAAGGCGTCTGATATCCCTGAATCATCACTTTCTGTATTGATGGATTCGTGTCTGTTTTTTGAGAATAATTCATTAGACGCGACTGGTTTTTGTTATGATGCATATTTTCATTTTGTTTATAATTTGAAGCTGAAATTTGAAATCCGCAATTCAGTGTTTGAAGACAATATCGCTGTTACGGGCGAGAGCCCGGCGTTTGCGATTTACACTGCCCATTATTCCGAGTTGGCGGTAGATGTGCTGAACTGCGATTTTTTGAAAAACAAGTCGCCGGCCGGTTACTACACCACTCGTATTTGGGTTCTGGAGGGGTGCAAAGCAACCGTCAATTACCACAACAACAAGTTTATTCGGAACTCCGATAACCCGACCAATACCAGCAATCAGTTTCCCATATTTGTAAATGCCACGCAAAGTCTGTTTGCCCCCAACACCGTAACCACCAAAATAACCAACTGCCTGTTTGAGCGCAACGGCGGCGGGGTAATCGTACTCGCTACCCCGAACAACAAGATCGACACCGAAGTGGCCAACTGCACGTTTTTTAAAAACTTTTATCCGCAATTTGTCTGCAACAGCTGGGATTCCCTCATCGGTGATTCCTACCTGAATTTTCGTATTCGCAACAGCATTATCTGGGAACCCGGCACCAACATCTGGTCGATGTTTTACAGCAACGACAAGGATAATCCCAACATGTATTCCTTTGATATCGACTATTCCGCCATCAGTTTGGCCGGCCCACTGGGCCCTCCAGGGTCTTTTCAGGCATTTGGTGACAACATGATT
>JBGSTG010000075.1:0-47901 GCA_041736625.1 Saprospiraceae bacterium
CCAACATCCGCCCTTCCGGGCTAAGATTCGGTAAAAGTGATTCGACTTTCCGTTTCAGTTCTTCAAATTTCACCCCAAAAAATACGGACTTTTTGTAAAATCAAACTATTTTTGTGAAAAAGTACCCTGACTAGTTACCAAAAAAGTAAAGTTGTAGATTTTTCCATCTTCGTTGTGCAACACACCCCAATAACGGCCACCCTCCAGATCCGGGACGCCTACCGAAAACAAGCCGTTGACAACAGGGATATCCTGGTTCAACAGACATTCTCCCAAGGCATTATAAATCCGAACCCGATAAGTTTGGTGGGATGCCTCATCCGGAAGATCGACGTAAAGTCGGTCAAAAGCCGGATTGGGATACACCGCAACCACCCGTCCGGCCGGGTGCGTCGTCGAGGATAGATCGCAGGTTTCACCCGGCTTTAAAAATACGATTTCCCCATTCACTGAAAAACACAAGATTAAATCCGATGGGCCATCGAGCGGATTGATGCACTGTACTGCCGAGCGGAAAAAATCTTCCAGATCGCCCATGCCTTCTACGACGGTAACCGTGTCAAACGAATCGGTCGCACAGCGCACCGCCATGGTTTTCCGGGATATATTGTCGTTTAAAGAAACCGTTCCCACGGATACCACGGTTCGGGTGCCTTGATTCGGGTGGAAGGACGGCAGCGTATCCCCGGCGCCAAGGTTCAGGTTGTACACTACTGCCCCGTCGGAGGAATAAACAATGCCGTTCTCTTCCCGGTAATACCGACCCGTGGCCTTTGGTCCCAGAAAACTGTCATCATAGGTCAGTTCATGGTGGTAATTTCCATTGATCAGCACAGTATCGGGCGAGAACCGGTATTTCCGGCGGGAATGCAGAAACAACTCGTGATGATCCACCGTCCACTCGTTTGCCGGATTTACAATGGACAAAGGAAAGGACCCGCCCAAATAGGGTTGAGCCGAGACGAATTGTCCGAGGAGAATTAGAAAAACAACCACTAGGGTGCGCATAAGATTTCTTTTGATTTCGATGAGGGGCTCGCTACTCCTTCTGCATCAAAGTTACGTCTCTTTTGCCTTTTTATCCTTCCCACCACCTGCGTTTTTACCGGTTATTCCGCACCGTACCCATCACCACCCGGTCGAACGTCCGGTCGCTCACCCACCGGCGAAGCCCCATCAGGAGTTTGGCGTATTTGCCGCCGGCGTAGCGGGTTTTGGGCCTGGCGCTGTTAACGGCCTTCGAGATCAGGCGGGTGATGACCGACGGGGGTGAGGAGGCGTTGGGTTTTTCGTAGCTCGCTTTGGTGACGTCGGCCATGAGCCGGGTCATTTCTGCATAAGGTCCGCCTATGGCTCTTTCGACCATGGATTCGGTCATCACCTCGCCGAATTCGGTGGCGATGGCGCCGGGCTCGATGACCACCACGTGAATGCCGTGTGGCGCCAGTTCGAGTCGCAGGCTGTCGCTCCAGCCCTCCAGCGCGTGCTTGGAGGCGTGGTACCAGGTGCCGAGCGGGAAGTAGATCCGGCCGCCCATAGACGACATGTTGATGATGCGGCCGGAGCCCTGGCCGCGCATGTGTGGCAGCACTTCTTTGGTCAGCCGGGCCAGGCCAAACAAGTTGACGTCGAACTGGCGGCGGGCGTCGGCCATGGGCACATCTTCCAGGGCGCCGTACAACCCGTACCCGGCATTGTTGATGAGCACGTCGATGCGGCCCTGCTCGTCGAGCATACGCTTGACGGCGGATACGATCTGCGCTTCGTCGGTCACGTCCATGGCAACGGCATGACCACCGGCTTGCACGAGGTCCTGCATTTTATCGGCCCGCCGGGCAGCGCCATACACGATGTGGCCTTCCCGGATCAGTTCGAGGGCGGCGTGGTGGCCCATACCGGAAGATGCGCCGGTGATCAGAATAACTTTTTTGTTTTGCATTTGCAAAAATTTAAGTGAGTAATTACTTTTGTTTAGGCGAAATTTTTTTAGACTTTGTATTTGGTCAGCAGCAACTGCAGGAGGGGCAGTTGATTTTCGCGGCCTTCGCGCAGGATGCCGACGGAAACAGCTTCGACAAGCTGGTCGAGCAGCCGGGCTTCCGTTTGTGGGTCGGGGTAGCCCAGTTCCCCGAAGGCCCAGGTGAGCTTGTCGATGAGGGGCTGCATTTTTTGGGGGTTGTAGAATTCGTGCTCCCATTTCAATTTGAACTGTAATCGCCAGTAATCGTATGTTTCAGGATGGATGGAAAAGGGCAGTTCGATGTATTTTTGGATGGCTTTTACCGGGTCTGTTTCAAAAACAATGGGCGCCAGCACCTGACCTATACGCTGTTCTGCGTCGGCCATGATGGCATCTAACAGGCCGCGCTTGTTCTCAAAGTGCCGAAAAATAAGCCCTTCGGACACCCCGGCCTGCAAAGCGATCTTGCTGGTGGACACGGCGTTGTAACCTTCGTTGGCAAAGCGTTCGAGGGCGGCGGCGAGAATGCTTTCTTTTTTGTTGGTCATTTTTTCATGTTGAAAGTAAGTAAACGCTCACTTTAAAAAATTGTTTTTAGAGGCCCGTAAAAATTCGGTTTCCGATGGGCTTCCCGTCATGATTGGGTTTGTTATTTTTGATTGGGTATCCATAAAACACTTGCCTTTTTTCAAATAACCCTATATTTGTGCGACAAGCCTGTCTGCTTTGGAAATAAACAGCAAAAAAATTGCTCCATTCTGCTCGAAAATTTTCCCATTGTATGAAAACTCGAATCTGCCACCATCTGCTCTGCCTGCTTTTTCCATTTCTGGTTATTCCGGTTGCCCACACGCAGATCGTTTATTACGCCAACGCGGGCAGCGCGCTCATTCAAATAACCGTGGATGGAGGGAATTGCACGATGGAAGTTATTGGTTTTATCCCGGCGCCAGGCACGACGCAGGCCATTGCCATTTGCGGGGATGGTCAGTTGTACATTACAACCAACCTGGGCGGTATTTATTCCCTTGACATCAACACCATGCAGACGACACTCATAGCCAATTCCCCGGCAGGGTATATTGTCGCGCTGACCTGTTCGCCGAGTGGTTTGTTGTATGCGGGCACCAGTGACGGTCTATTGATTACTATTGACCCGGGCATAGGGGGCGTCACCGTTCTAGGGCCCCTTCCCTACCCGCCTCAAGACATGGTTTTTTTCAATGGATCACTTTACATGAGCACAGCAAACGGTATAGTACTGGTCGATACATCCAATCCGCCGGCAAGTACATTTCTATTCAATACGCCAACGTCGATGTGGGGACTATCCGTGGGGCCGGAATGTGGTACCTTGTTCGGCAGCACTGGAGGCAATATGACACAAATCAATATTGGCAACGAATCATCTACGCCTTACTGCTCCAATATTTACGGACTGCTGGATCTCACTTCGGCGAGTGAGTTCAGCCCGCCGGGGGGATGCCTTCCGGAGCTTGACCTGGATGATGATGACAGCAGCGGCGCTTCAGGCGCCGATTTCAACACCGAACAATTTGACTGCCTGACCGTGGGCGGCCTCAACATTGCCGATACCGATGTGGTTGTGAGCCCTGTCAGCAGCGTAATGACCATGACCATCACCTTGACGGGAGACCTGGATGCCCCGAGCGAGTATCTGGTTTTAAACAACCCGCCCGCCGGCATTACGGTCGCCGGGTCCGGCACAACGTCCATCACGCTGACCAACGCGGCGAATGCCTCGGCGAGCGATTTTGAACAGGCGCTTCAATCGATTCTTTATTTCAATGATGCCAACCCGTTTACTCCCGGACTGCGCCTGGTGCTGGTCAGCTTCGTCAATACGGAAGGACAGTCGAGCAATACAGCCACCGCACACCTCATGGTTGTAGAATTGCCGCCGGTGTTCATTGACCTCGGGCCGGATGTTGGCTTGTGCGCCGGCGAGTCCGTGACCCTCGATGCCGGCATTCCCGGCGCCACCTACCTTTGGAACACCAATGCAACCACTCAAACCATAACGGTCAACCTGCCTGGAAATTACAGTGTAACGGTAACGAACGGCCTGGACTGTCCGAACGCCGGTTCGGTTCAGGTGAACGTTTTTCCGAACCAAACTGTGGAATTGAACGGAAGCGCAGCCATCTGTCCGGGCGAAACGGCATTGCTGACCATCAGCAGTACATACCCCCAACCACTTGAGGTTGTGCTTTCGGCCTCCAACGGCACCCAATATACGCTGCTGGTACCCGGGGTACTGTCCTTTCCCCTGATACCTTCCGAAACCACTACCTATACCTTGTTTGTTCCAGTTCCGCCGGCCAACAACTGTTTGCTATTGGGCAATACGGAAGCAACGGTTTCCGTCCTTCCAACCGACAGCACGTTCAGTGAGGCTTTTATTTGCGCTGGCGACAGTATTTTCCTGGCCGGCATCTGGCAACAAACGCCGGGAATTTACACGCAGCACGCTACCAATGTGTATGGTTGTGACAGCTCCCATACGACAGTGCTCGAGGTTATCCCCTCCGTATCGGTACAACTGGATACAACCACCTGCGACCCTGCGCTGGCCGGCGTAGACACCATCATTTTTCAGGCTGTATCAGGATGCGATAGCGTGGTGATTACCCATACCGCCCTGTTGCCCACCGACACCACTTTCCGCGCTGCGGCCTCCTGCAGCCCGGCCGACACCGGTGTGTTTTACCAGAGGCTCACCAATGTGCTTGGGTGCGACAGTGTGCTGGTCACCACCGTCGCCCTGTTGCCCACCGACACCACTTTCCGCGCTGCGGCCTCCTGCAGCCCGGCCGACACCGGTGTGTTTTACCAGACGCTCACCAATGTGTTTGGGTGCGACAGTGTGCTGGTCACCACCGTTGGCCTGCTGCCTAGCGACACCACCGTGCTGTTCACCTTCTCCTGCAGCCCGACCGACACCGGCGTTTATTACCAGGCGTTAACCAACACTTTTGGCTGCGACAGCCTGGTAATCCGTTCGGTGGTTTACGTCGCCCCGGATACGACTCGTTTGTTCGACCAAACCTGTTTCTCTGCCGAAGCCGGCGATTTCATTGAATACCTTACGAACGCAGCAGGGTGCGACAGTGTGGTGATTACAACGGTCGCGCTGGCGCCCTCAGACACAGTCCTGTTATTCGAAACCTCTTGCAATCCGGCCAGCACCGGTGTTTTTTATCAACACTTATTCAATACAGCGGGCTGCGACAGCACAGTCGTTCGAACAGTTACTTTTTCGCAATCGGACACCACCCTGTTTTTTGCCACCACCTGCGATCCGACGCAAAGCGGCATTTTTTCCCAGTTGTTGACCACACCGGAAGGTTGCGACAGCCTGATAATTACCTCGGTCAGCCTGTTGCCGAGCGATTCCACGCAGGTTATTTCAAACACCTGCGATTCGTCTGCTGCCGGGCTGTTTGTTTTTTACCTGACCAATCAATACGGTTGTGACAGCGTAGTGCTTTCTACGATCCGGTACATCAAGCCGGACACAACCCTTATTGCTGAAGCGACATGTGATCCGGCACTGGCCGGCGTTTTTTTGAGTACGTTTGTCAACCAGTACGGTTGCGACAGCTCGGTGATCCGATCGGTTGCCCTCCTGCCTTCCGATACCATCTACCGCTTGCATGAAACTTGCGTACCGGATGAAGTGGGCACAGTGGTATCCGTAACCACTAATCAATTTGGGTGCGACAGCACGGTAGTAACCACGACAAGCTTGTTTCCTTACCCAACCTGCGATTTAGACATCGCATTCACAGGTGAAACCCTGACTTGCCGGGAATCCGTCGGCACCCTTCTCCTTTGGGTAATCAACGGGCTTGCGCCTTTTAACTTTGAAGTTCGGCAAGCGGGAATTCTGGTGGCCTCAGGCGTGATCAGCGATACAGGGGCTATTGAGCAAGTTGCCAACCTGCCTGTGGGGGTGTACACCGTAGTTGTCACCAGTGTAAGCGGCATCACCGCAATGGCGCAAACCGCAATTGATCAGGATCCAACGCCACAAGTTGACGCCGAGGCCACGTCACAGTACGGTGCGTTTGGAGTCAGTTGCCAGGGAGCACTGGACGGTAGTGCGGAGGCTATTGGTAGCGGCGGCACAGCGCCCTATGTATTTCTGTGGTCAACTGGCGCATCTGGTGGCCAAGTCGACGGTCTGCCAGCCGGTTTTTACACCGTTACGCTGACAGACGCCAATAATTGCATAGATACCGCGTGGGTGGAACTAACAGAGCCGCCCAAGCTGGAGGTTTCCCTTTCAGTAAACAATCCGGACTGTTTTGATCAAAATTTCGGAATGATCATTGTCGATGCCCAAGGCGGCGCATCGCCTTACGAATATTCGTTAAACGGCAGCGCTTTTGAAGCCAACGGGCAATTTACTAACCTGTCACCCGGGCTGTATACCATTGTCGCACAAGATGCTAATGGTTGTGAGGCCGCAGAAATTCTGGCAATTAATGCCCCTGTCCCGGTGGCGGTGGAGCTCGGCGACAACATCCGCATCGAATTGGGAGATAGTGCGACCCTCCATGCGCTGGTCAATCTGCCGTTTGACAGTTTGGCGTCTGTAACGTGGACGGGGCTCGGTCAATCGGAATGCCTCGGATGCTTGACGCAAGTGGTTTTTCCGGTCATAACAACCACCTATACGATCAGGGTGGTAGATGCAAACGGCTGTTCCGATGAGGACAATCTGAGGGTCGATGTAGACCGAAAAAAATCCATTTACGCACCGAATGTATTTTCCCCGAATGGCGACGGTCAGAACGATATTTTCACCTTGTTTCCCCGCCCCAATTCAGTCGTAAAAATACATTCCTTTACGGTCTTTAGCCGTTGGGGGGAAATGGTGTATCTGCACCTGAATCTGCCGCCCGGCGACCCAGCCATCGGCTGGGATGGCACACACGGCGGTGAACCGCTCAACCCTGCCGTTTTCGTGTGGTACGCAATCGTTGAATTTACAGACGGAGAAACCGAAGTTTTCAAAGGCGATGTAACGTTGGTGCGATAGCGTAATTTGAGTATTCATATCCAGCCGGCCCAAAGTCCGGTCGCTCACCCCGCATAAATCCGCAAACAATTCTCGCACAAACACTTCTTCCCATACTGCCGCTGGATCGTTTCCCGCGAGGCCGGCAGCACCATCACATTGCGGCACCAGCAGTCGTTGTCGCTGTAACAAACGAACTTGCTCTTGCAGCGCGGGCACTCCGAGGTGAAGTCGAATTCTTCTTCCACCCAGGCGCTGTCTACCTTGCCGCCGACGGGCGGATGGCGTTTTGTCACCCGCACCCGCACAGCTTCCATGTTGCCGAACGCGTGTTTGAGGTCGGCCACAATGCCGTACAGCACTGTTTCGATGAGTTTGCGCGGTCTGTCCATTTGTTGGCGGCACACCTGGTACACCGTTTCGTAGTTCAGCGTGTCCTCTACGGCGTCGCTGCCGGCTGCTTTACCTAACTTGGTTTTGATGTGCACGTCCACCACAAACGCGCCCCCGATGGCTTGTTCGGCTTCGTAGACGCCGTGGTGGGCGTAGAATTGCATGTTTTCGAGGGCGATCCAGGCCATAGTGTACGCCGGCGGGTGGGTGAAGGGTGGCAGCCGGTTGGGCAAAACTAAGGTGTCGGCGCCGTTTGCCCAATCTTTTCCAGCGGAAAGGCTATAAAACCATAATTTTACCGTTGCGCTGTGCGCCACCATCCGCACTGATTTTTTCATCCATGATCCCGTTCATCTATACCTTAATCCCGGATGCTCTGCGAAAACAGGCGCCACTCCTGTTGGTATGGGTATCGCTTACGGCCATCAACCTGAACAAGGCATTTCACATCGACGACACGTTCCACCTGGAGGCGGCCGGACACCTGTTGGCGCATCCTGCCAGGCCCATGTCGGGCCTGATCAACTGGAAAGATGTGCCGACGCCGATGTACACCCACAACCAGCCGCCGCTTTTTTTCTTTTTGATCGCGCTGGGCATCCGGATTTTCGGCGAAGCGGAAGCGCCGTTGCACTTGCTTTTTTCCCTTTGGACCCTGCTGGCCCTGTTTTTGTTTCAGCAATTGACTCGCCGGTTTTCGGCGTCCGGGGCCGACACGGTATTCCTCCTGTTCGCCTGCTCACCGGCGACCGTTGTGAATCAGAACCTGATGACCGACATGCCGCTGCTGGCCTGCCTGTTGGGGTCGTTTTTATTTCTAATAAGGGCAACGGCCACCCGTTTGTGGTTCGACTACAGCGCCGCTGCGTGTTGCCTGGGCTTGGGGCTCCTGATCAAGTATTCCATGCTGCCGTTGCTGGTGGTGCTGGCCCTGGTGATGCTGGTGCACCGGGATGCCAAGAAATTGGCCGTGCTGGCCATTCCGGCGGGCCTTTTGCTCCTTTGGTCGTGGTGGAATTTTTGGGAGTACGGCTCCTGCCATTTGACGGACCGGCCCAAAAGTTTCGTGCACATCAACAAGCTATGGGGGTTTTTGGCTTGTCTGGGTTCCATGGCCACTTTTCTTCCGGCCCTGATCGACGGGATTATGCCCCGGAAGTGGTTCCGTACGTGGGTGTACTTTTTCCTGCTGCTTTTCGTGGTGTCGGCAATCCTTTGCTACAACGGGGTTATCCCTGAAGACAACCATGCGTTTTGGCTCAATGGATCGTTTTGGGCCTGCGGGATACTAGCGGCGGTGGCTAGCGCGACCGTGCTGGCGGGTTATGGGAAGGCGGGTTGGGCCCGGTTTATTGTTACCCCTTCGTTCATTGCCTTTCTTTATCTGTCGGCGCTGAGTTTGTTCATCATCCTGTTTGCTCCGTTCAACGCTACGCGGCACATCCTGTTGATCCTCCCTTTCCTTTTATTGTTTGTGCAGGAGTACATCGGACGGGCGTCTGCGGGTATGCAACGCACCGCTGTGATCGTGACGGTGGCGTTGGGGCTTTTGCTGGGTGTTTCAGACTGGGTGTACGCCGATTACTACCGGAAAATGGCGGCGCTTGCGTTGCCGGAGGGCAAAACCGTATGGACCGCCGGGCATTGGGGCTGGCAGTGGTACGCCCGGCAAAACGGCATGCAGGTGTACGCTACGGGACGCTCGCCGGTGAAAGCGGGCGACTATTTCGTGTATCCGGCCCGGGTTTCCCGGCAGACCTTTGGAGAGGAACTGAAACTGATCGCCGTAGATTCCCTGTGGGAAGAGGCCGGCCCGGCGACCTTTTTCTCGGGCAGTTATTTCGCCAGCATGTACAACTCGTTCGCGAAAAAACCGGCCTGGCGGCTTTCCCGAAGCCCTTTGGATACCATTTTCATTAGCCGGGTTGGGGCACAGGAATAGGGATTATTCTTCGTTCTCGTTTTTCCCGTGCATCTGTGAGCATGGGATTTACCTATTCCATTCAGCTCAGTTCAACCCGTATGCCAAGGGCAATTTCGTCGTTTAATTCGACGGGGGCGCCGTCGACTTCCTCGTGCAGCAGCAGGTCGGTGGCCAGCACCTCGCTTTTGATGTATTGGTGGAACTGCTCGACGGCGGGCACGATGGCCGGGTGTTTTTGCAGGGTGACCACCACGCGGTCGGTCACGTTGAAGTCCTTTTCCTTCCGGATGTTCTGGATGCGGTTCACCAGGTCGCGGGCCATGCCTTCGGCGAGCAGGGCGTCGTCGAGGTGAACATCGAGGGCTACCGTGAGCGCGCCGTCGGTGGCTACTTTCCAGCCGGGCAGGTCTTCGGTGGTCACCACGATGTCTTCAGGCGTGATGGTGTAGGCCACGCCGTTCACCAGCAGCTCCAGGGCGCTGGCTTTTTCCAGGGCGTTGATCTGGTCGTTGGAGAACGCGGCGATCTGGTCGGCGGCGGCTTTCATGTCCTTTCCGAGTTTGGCGCCCAGGGTTTTGAAGTTGGCTTTAGCGGCCTTTTTGAGCAGTCCGCCGGCGTCGGTAACGTATTCAATGTCCTTTACATTGATTTCAGACAGGATGAGGTCCTTCACGCCGTCCACTTCCCGGATAAAGGACTCGTCGAGTACGGGCAGCAGCACCTTGCGCAGGGGCAGGCGGACGCGCAGGCGGTCCTGTTTGCGCAGGCTGAGTGCCAGAGAGCAAATGCGCTGGGCGTAGTCCATGCGTTTTTCGAGCGCGTTGTCCACTTTGGACGGGTCGGGCTGCGTCAGGTCGGTGAGGTGCACCGACTCGTGGCGCAACGGGGTGCCTTTTTCGATGGCCAGATCCCGAATGGGTGCGCGCAGGTTGCGGTACAGCCAATCGCTGAAAAAGGGCGCCAGGCTGGCAGCCAACTGGGCGGTCACCATCAGGCATTCGAACAGGGTCTGGTATGCGGCGTCCTTGTCGGCGTTCATCTCGCCTTTCCAGAAACGACGGCGGCTGAGGCGCACGTACCAGTTGGACAAGTGCTCGTCGACGAAATTTTCCACGGCGCGCGCAGCGCGGGTGGGCTCGTACTCGTCCATGGCGGAGCGGTAGTCCGCCACCACGCTGTAGAGTTTGGAGATGATCCAGCGGTCGAGCTCTGTGCGTTGCGCATACGGCATCACCTGAAACTCATTCATTTTCCAGCCGTCTATGTTGGCGTAGGTGGCAAAGAAACCATAGGTGTTGAAGAGGGTACCGAAAAACTTGTTTCGGGACTCCAGGATACCGGCCTCGTCGAACTTAAGGTTGTCCCACGGATTGGCGTTCGACATCATGTACCAGCGCGTGGCGTCGGCGCCGTATTCGGCGATGGTCTCAAAGGGGTCTACGACGTTCCCTTTGGATTTGGACATTTTTTCGCCGTTGCGGTCAAGCACAAGCCCGTTGGATACCACCGTTTTGTACGCCACGGAATCGAAACACAGCGTAGCGATGGCGTGCAGGGTGTAGAACCAGCCACGGGTCTGGTCGACGCCCTCGGCGATGAAATCGGCGGGGAACATATGCTCGAACGGCGCGTTGAACGGCCGATCGGCGTCGGTGGCCATTTTTTCGGCGTCGAGCCCCCACTGGGCATAGGGCATGGCGCCGGAGTCGAACCAGACGTCGATGAGGTCGGGTTCGCGGTACATGGGTTTGCCGGAGGGGGCGGTGAGGGTGATTTGGTCTATGTAGGGGCGGTGCAGGTCCTCACCCCCCGGCCCCCTAGAGGTGGAGAGACCGGCCTCACCCCCCGACCCCCTCTCCACAGGAGAGGGGGGGATGTGTACACTTGGGATTTCAGATGAAGGCAACGACGAAATACCTAGCGCCGGCGGCCCCCCCTCTCCATTGGAGAGGGGGCCGGGGGGTGAGGCCAGCGCACCAAGTATCGCCGCCAAAACCCCGCCCAATTCCTTAATCACCGCCACGTTATCAAATCGAATTACCCGAAACCCAACATTTTCTAAATAAGCGGTTCGTGCAGCATCCAATTCCCGCTGGTCAAGGGCGTTATGGTATCCCCCATCAACTTCAACGACCAGTTTCTCGGAAATACACACAAAATCCACGATAAATGATCCAATTGCGTGTTGGCGCCGGAACTTATGTCCACCTAATTGCCGGTTTCGCAAAGCCTGCCAAAGGACATCCTCCGCTTCAGTGGGTTCATTCCGCATATCGCGGGCGAAGCGCTTAAGGGTATTCCAAATGGCTGGATCGCCGGTAAATACGTATTGCTGAAGGGGGTTGTCCTCTCCCCCCGGCCCACTCTCTAAAGGGGAAGGCGGGTTGTGCACACTTTGCATTTCGGATAAAGGCAACGACGAAATACCTAGCGCCGGCGCTGGCGCCCCCCCCTCTCCTGTGGAGAGGGGGTCGGGGGGTGAGGCCAGCGCCACCCCCTCTCCATTGGAGAGGGGGCCGGGGGGTGAGGCCAGCGCCACCCCCTCTCCACGGGAAAGAAGGCCGGGGGGTGAGGCCAGCGCCACCCCCTCTCCACGGGAAAGAAGGCCGGGGGGTGAGGCCAACCCCCGCAACTCCTCCATAGACCCCACACAAACCTCTTCCTCCCCGTCCTCCGTCCGCCAGATGGGCAACGGCACGCCCCAATACCGCGAGCGCGACAGGTTCCAGTCTTGCAGGTTGTCGAGCCACTGCCCAAAACGGCCGGTACCGGTGGAGGCCGGTTTCCAGGTGATGGTGCGGTTGAGTTCGGCCATCCGCTCCCTGGCGGCCGAGGCGCGGATGAACCAGGAGTCGAGCGGGTAGTAGAGCACCGGCTTGTCGGTGCGCCAGCAGTGCGGATAGGTGTGCTTGTATTTCTCGACGCGGAAGGCCTTGTTGTCTTCCTTTAGTCGCAGGGAGATCAGCAGGTCGGTAGGTTTGAAATCGGGCTGTTCCTGTTCCTCGCGGGAGTAGTATTCGGCTTTTACATAACGGCCGCCGAACTCGGGCACCTGTTCCACAAACCTGCCCTGGCGATCCACCAGCGGCAGGATGCGGCCTTTTTCGTCGGGGATGCCGATGAACGGCACGCCGGCTTCGCGGCACACGCGGAAGTCGTCGGCGCCAAAAAACGGAGCAGTATGCACCACGCCGGTGCCGTCCTCCGTGGTCACAAAATCGCCCGGGATCACGCGAAAGCCGTCGCGGGCCAGCTCCTCGCTCACCAGCGCAGGCATGGGCAGCAACTGGTCATAGCGCAAATCCACCAGGTCGGAACCTTTCCATTCGCCCGTCACCCGGAAAGGGATGACCGGCTTTTTGGCCGAAAGGTCGTGCGGCACCATGGGTAGTTCGGCGTGCTCGGGGTTGAAATACGCGCCGAGGCGGTCTTTGGCCAGCAGCACCGTCACCGGTTGCGCGGTATAGGGGCTGAACGTCTGCACTCTGGCGTAGGTGATGTTGGGCCCGACAGTGAGGGCCACGTTGGAGGGCAGGGTCCAGGGCGTGGTGGTCCAGGCCAGGATGCGCAAATCTTCTTCCGGATCGGAAAAAAAGCGTTCCGAGCGCTCATCGCGCCGCACCTTGAACATGGCCACGGCGGAGATGTCGGTCACTTCTTTGTAGCACCCGGGCATATTGAGCTCGTGCGAGCTGAGTCCGGTGCCTGCCGCCGGACTGAAAGGCTGGATGGTGAAACCTTTGTACAAAAGCCGTTCGCCGGAGGCGGTGCGCGTGTTGTACAGGCGTTTGAGCAGCCACCAGCAGGTTTCGATGTAGCTGTTGTGAAACGTAATGTAGGGATCGTCGAGATCGACCCAGTAGCCCATGCGGCGGGTGAGGTCGTCCCACAGATCCTTGTAGCGCAAAACCGTGTCGCGGCAGGCCTGGTTGTACTGCTCCACGGTGATTTTTTTCCCGATGTCCTCCTTGGTTATGCCCAGCTCTTTTTCCACCTGCAGCTCCACGGGAAGGCCGTGGGTGTCCCACCCGCCTTTGCGTTCCACCCGCCGGCCTTTCAGGGTATGGTAACGGCAGAACAGGTCCTTCACCGTGCGCCCCATCACGTGGTGTATGCCCGGCTTGCCGTTGGCAGAGGGCGGGCCTTCGTAAAACACAAAGCTGTTGTCAGCGGGCCGCTGGTCGACGCTTTTTTGAAAAATTCGCTCGTCTTCCCAAAATTGGCGGATTTCAGCGTCGATGCTGGGCAGGTGAAGGTGTTTGAATTCAGGATACATATGTAAATGCTTGGCGGGTTGAACAGGGGGGTATGCTTACCGTAAAATAACCCTGTACCCAGACTATACAAATTGGACGGCAAAAAAGTTGCTTGGGCGCCGGCAAACGGCCGGAACGCGCAAAGTTAGGAAGTGTGGGGTAAAGAACGCTTTCATAAAACCTCAAAACCCACCTCCCCCAACACCACACCGTTCACAATCACCGCCAACCGGTGCGCACCCGGATAATGCCTGCGCGTGGTCAGGTCGCGAAACGACAGCTCGCGCGACACCTGCAATTCACTTCCCGGCGCCAGTACGGTCTCGCGCAGGTGAAACACTTTGGCGGAGGACTTGCCGCCAGCCTTGCGGTAATCAATGCGGTACTCCAGCCGGAGGGTTTCGGGTTGGTTGCCTGTATTTTCCAAAGCAATGGAAAAAGGAAACACTTCGCCAATGCGCACCTGCTGCGCTGCCTGCAAGCCGGTCAGGGCAATGTGTACCTGCCCGGGGTCGAAGCCAAACAGCGCCAATGCTTCCGGATGCCCTCTTTTGAGCAGGCCGCGGCAGGCGTGACGCACGACCCAGTCCGTTTCCGCCGACCGGCCCAGCCACCGGCGCGCCACGTCGAGCGCCAGGGCCGGATGGTCTTTGCTGATGTCGTTCAGGTTGTTGGCTACCGAGCGCCGTACGGTGTCGGCGGGGTCGTTTTTCAGGATTTCGAGTACGGGCAGCACCGGCGACGGGTCTTTTTTGAGCGCCGGAATACCCATGCCCCAGGGCAGGCGGGGTCGGAAACCTTCGGTGCTCAACCGGCGCACCAGCGGACTCGGATGCGTCGCCCAGGTAAACATGCGCGCCTGTGTTTGCGCCGGATGGCGCAGCAAGAAAGGCCGGATAGCGAACTCGGCGGTCGTCCAGCGCGTAACTGTCTCCAGCGCATCCAGGGCTATGCCGGGATGATCAAGCCCGTACAGCGCTGAGAAATCGGGCCAAAAACCGTATTCGAAGTACAACTTTTCCCCTTCGGTGTCGAGCAGGTGCTGCACAGCGCCGGTAATCACCGCCTGCGCTTCCGGGTAAGCCGCTGGCAGCAGCAACCGCATCACTTGCGCGACGTGGGCGAGGCGCTCTTTCAGGGCACGCTCTTCCCATTGGGCGTCGAGGCTGCGGGACAGCAAGCCGGCACGGTCAAAGGCGGGCCAGGCGACCGCCATAGCGGCTGCGGCGCGTTCGAGCAAGGGGCGGTTGATGATGTTTTTCAGTGGTTCAGCCATGATCCGGACAGGTCGATTTACGGGAGGCAAGATAGGTTGCCTTGCTGGTGTTCAACACGGCAAATTGTACAGTCGCTGCAAAACAAAAACAACCCAAAGCACCTTTTAAGCGTTTAGTCAGGCATATAAAACCTCCTCCCACGGATGAACATTTCCGACTTTTCCCTGCGCCGGCCTGTGATGGCCACCGTTATGAGCATCCTCATCGTGCTGTTTGGCGCCATCGGCTTTGGCTTTTTGGGTGTGCGCGAATACCCGGCCATTGACCCCCCGACCATCAGCGTGCGCACTTCCTACACCGGCGCAAGCCCGGAGGTCGTGGAAAGTCAGATCACCGAACCGCTGGAAAAAGCAGTCAACAGCGTGCCCGGCATCCGTTCGATCTCCTCCCAGTCGGCGCTGGGCGGCAGCTCAATCACCGTCGAGTTCGACCTGAACACCGATCTGGAACGCGCGGCGAACGACGTGCGCGACAAGATCAGCCAGGCCGTGCGCAACCTGCCCCAGGATATCGACGCGCCGCCCGTGGTGAGCAAGGCCGACGCCAACTCCGACCCCATCATGTTCATACCCTTGCAGAGCAGCACGCGCAGTGTGATGGAGCTTTCCGAATACGCCGAAAACGTGCTGGTGGAGAAGCTGCAAACCATACCCGGCGTTTCCGAGGTGCGTATTTTCGGCGACAAACGACCGGCCATGCGCTTGTGGATGGACCCGGTAAAACTCGTGGCGTTCAACCTCACGGTGCAGGATGTACAGGCGGCCCTCAACCGGGAAAATGTGGAACTGCCGGCGGGCAAACTGCGGGGCGGCGCCACCGAGCTCACCGTCAAAACCGCCGGGCTGCTGCAAACGGAGGACGACTTCAACAACATGATCGTCCGGCAATCCGAGGGCCAAACCATCCGCTTCCGCGACGTGGGTGAGGCCGTGCTGGGGCCGGAAAACGACGAGTTTGGCGCCCGCCGCAACAACGTAACCAACGTGTCACTCGCCCTCATACCACAGCCGGGCGCCAACCTCATTGAGATCTCCGACGAGTTTTACCGGCGCTACGCGCAAATACAAAAAGAACTGCCGCCCGACATCATCACCGAGGTGGGGCTCGACAAGTCGCTGTTCGTGCGCAAGGCCATTTCCGAGGTGCAAGAAACGCTGGTCATTGCCGTATCGCTGGTGGTGCTCATCATCTACCTGTTTTTCCGCAACTGGCTCATCGCTTTCCGCCCGCTGGTCGACATTCCGGTGTCGCTCATTGGCGCATTTTTCATCATGTACCTGTTTGGTTTTTCCGTCAATGTCCTCACGTTGCTGGCCATCGTCCTGGCAACAGGTCTGGTGGTCGACGACGGCATTGTGGTAACCGAAAACATATTCAAAAAACTGGAAGCGGGCATGGACAAGTGGACGGCCGCGCGGGAGGGCACACGGGAGATCTTTTTTGCCGTTATCTCCACCTCCATCACGCTGGCCGTCGTGTTCATACCGGTAATCTTTCTTCAGGGGTTCACCGGCCGCCTGTTCCGGGAGTTTGGCATCGTGGTAGCTGGCGCGGTGCTCATCTCCGCCTTCGTCTCCCTTACCCTCACCCCCGTTTTGAGCGTCAAGCTGGCCGGAAACAGCCACAAGCACGGCTGGTTCTACAACGCCACCGAGCCCTTTTTCCGGTCCCTGGACAACTGGTACGCCACCGCCCTTCAAGCGTTTATGCGGGTGCGTTGGATGAGTTTTGTGCTGCTATTGGGTTGTTTCGGCGCCATCTGGTTTTTTCTGAACAACCTGAAGTCCGAACTCGCCCCCCTGGAAGACCGCAGCGTGGTGCGCGCCAATATTGTGGCGCCGGAAGGCACCGACTTCGACGTGACGGAGCAGATCATCTACGATTACGTGGATGTGCTGATGGATTCGGTGCCGGAGTACCAGATGATTTTCGGCATCACGGCGCCAAACCGCTCCGGAGCCGGCACCGCCAACGCCGGGTTTATCAGCCTGATGTTGGGTGAGCCCGGGACCCGCGCCCGCAGCCAGCAGGAAATCCACGACCAGATGGTGCGCATCAGCCGCCGGGTGAGCGAAGCGCGCATCTTCCCCAACCAGGAGCAGACCATTTCCACCAGCTTTGGCGCGGGCCTGTCGCTGCCCGTGCAGTTCGTGATCCAGAACCTGAATTTTGAAAAAATGAAGGCCGTACTGCCCCAGTTCATGGAGGAGGTGCGCATCGACCCGACCTTTGCCAACGCCGACGTCAACCTCAAATTCAACAAGCCGGAGATCCAGGTGGAGATCGACCGACTAAAAGCCGCCGGGCTGGGCGTAAGCGTGCTGGATGTGAGCTCAACGGTGCAACTGGCCTTTTCCGGACGCCGATTTGGCTATTTCATGCGCAACGGCAAGCAGTACCAGGTCATCGGTCAGGTGGACCGCGCGGATCGAGACGAACCCCTTGACCTCGCCTCTCTGTATGTGCGGAACAACCGCGGGGAAATGGTGCAACTCGACAACCTCGTGCACTTCCGCGAAAGCAGCAGCCCACCCGTGCTCCACCACTACAACCGCTACAAAGCCGCCACCGTCAGCGCCGCCCTGGCCCCCGGAAAAACGCTGGGCGAAGGCATAGCCGCCATGGAGCGCATATCGGACAAGCTGCTGGACGACACCTTCGAGACCGACCTGAGCGGCGCCTCCCGCGACTTCAAAGAGAGTTCGGGCAACACCTCTTTTGCTTTTCTGCTGGCCCTGTTGCTGGTATACCTCATCCTGGCAGCCCAGTTCGAAAGCTTCCGCGACCCGTTTATCATCATGCTCACCGTGCCGCTAGCCATCGCCGGCGCCCTGTTGTCCCTGTGGATAACGGGTAACACCATGAATATTTTCAGCCAGATCGGCATGATCATGCTCATCGGGCTGGTCACCAAAAACGGCATCCTGATTGTCGAGTTTGCCAACCAGAAACGCGACACCGGCGTGCCCAAACGCAAGGCCGTGCTCGAAGCCGCCCAGTCGCGCCTGCGGCCCATCCTCATGACCACGCTGGCCACCGTGCTGGGCGCTCTGCCCATCGCCCTGGCCCTGGGCGCTGCCGCTACCAGCCGCATCCCGCTGGGGGTGGTGATCGTGGGCGGGCTACTGTTTTCACTGGTGCTCACCCTGTTCGTCATCCCGGGCATGTACACCTACCTGTCGGGTAAAAAACGATCGAACAGCCCCTGGGCGGTGCAGGAGGAAAATGGCCAGATAACAGCAGAACCTGTTGGAAAAAAGGCTGTGGTGGTTGATTGATCCTCTTTAAAAAAACCGAACAAGCACTAATCCTTATTGGCCAACTGTCCGCAGGCGGCGTCAATGTCCTTCCCCCGGCTTCTGCGGACGGTCACCGTCACGCCATGTTCAGCCAGGTGGGCGGCGAAGGCGTTGAGCTGTTCTTCTCCGGATTTGGTGAAAGGCGCCCCGTCGATGGGGTTGTACTCGATGATGTTGACCCGAACCGGAAACTGGCGGCGGCAGAGCTTGACGAGCCGCCGGGCGTCGTCGATGCCGTCGTTAAAATGTTGGAAAGCGATGTACTCGAAAGAGATGCGGCTGTGCGTTTTGCGGTAGAAGTACTCCAGCGATGTCATCAGCGCGTCGAGGTTGTTGCTTTCGTTGATGGGCATGATCTCGTTGCGTTTTGCGTCGTCGGCAGCGTGCAGACTTAGGGCCAGGTTGTACCGGAATCCGTCGTCGGCGAGCTTGAGGATCATTTTGGCGATGCCGGCGGTGCTCACGGTGATGCGGCGGGCGCCCATGCCCAGGCCCAGTGGCTCGGGGGCGGTGAGACGGGCGATGCTGTCGAGGGTGCTTTTGTAGTTGAGCAGGGGCTCGCCCATGCCCATGTACACCACGTTGGTGAGGGGCTTGCCGAAGGCTTCGAGGCACTGGCGATTGACGCCGGTTACCTGATCCACGATCTCGTAGGCCTCCAGGTTGCGCTTCCGGCCCATACGCCCGGTGCCGCAGAAGGTGCAGGTGAGGCTGCAACCCACCTGGGTGCTCACGCACACGGTGTAGCGGTCGTCGTTCGGCACCGGAATCAGCACGCTTTCTATGCGGTGTCCGTCGTGGGTGAGCCAGCGGGTTTTGATGGTGCCGTCGTTGCTGTGCTGCACCTTTTCTTCGAAAAGGGTGTAAAAGCTGAATTCGGCCGCCAATTTTTCCCGCAGGCTTTTAGGCACGTTGGTCATGGCATCCCAGCCGGGGGCAGCCTTTGCCCACAGCCACTCGTACACCTGTTTGGCGCGGAAGCGGGGTTCGGCCCATTCCTGGAACCGGGTCTCCAGGTCCTGGAGCGTTATATTTCTGATGTCCATGCTTTTAAATTAATATGCCCCAAAATACCGCCGCAAAAACCACTCTACCGCCAACAAGCCCGCCAGCAGTGCAAATATCCACTTCAGGTTGAGGAGCGGGCTGGTTTTGGTGGTCTGGTAAATGACCGGCTTGACGGTTTGGTTGGCGCGGATGCGGTCGGCGACAGACGCCAGATCGGCAGGAGGCACCACTTCGCCGCCAAACCGTTCGGTGAGCTGCCTTAAGACGCCGTGATTGGCCAAAGTCTCGAATAATTCCAGTTGGATGGGTTGCACGCTGAACCGCCCTTCAAACACCTGATTTTGCCCGCCGAACGCCACTTGCGCTTTGAAGGTGTAACTCCCGGTGGGCAGTATGCCGGCATTAAGGGTGTACGCCTTTCCCAGTTTGTTAAAATTGAAGGGAAATTCCCGGCCGTCGGCATGCCGAATGAGCATCGACACGTCGGGGTCGTTCACCAGTTCGTAGTTTTCGTTGTACAGTTCAGCGCCCACTACGACCGGTTCGTTTTCCCGGAAAACATTTTTGTCGAGCGTCACGCGGAAGCGGCGTTTGTCTTCCTTGACCGACAGGAACTGCACGGTTTTGCCCACCAGTTCATCGAACATCTCGTGGTTCTGGTGCTGAAGAAAATCGAACAGACGCCATTTCCAGAGGCCTTCCGCCATCAGGATTCCGGTTTTGATGCCGTTGGTTTCGCCGAAGGCCAGCAGCGGCTGGTCGGTGTCCACCTTGCCGATGCGTTTCCACAGGAGCACAGACGCCTGCGGCGTGGGGGTAAAGTTGCCAAAAGCGCTGATCAGCGGGTTGAACCGGGGCAGCTCTTCCGGGATGCGCGGGTCGACGACAAAAGAGACGAACCGGGGTTCTACCTTGGCCTGCACGTCGTCGGTCTGCTGGCCGTCGCTTTGCATGTTGACCAGCCCCTGCACTTTGGAAAGATCCCGGTAGCTGGTTTGCAGTCCGGCAATGAACAACCTGGGTATGCGTTTGTCGTTGAGCGTTTTAAGCACCCCGGCGATGTCGTTGGTGGCGGAGGGCAGGTTGTGCAACACGGCGAAGTCGGCCCGGGAAACGTCGAGGCCCGGCTCGCCGGCGTAGGCGATGCGCACCGAGTAGTTTTTGTTTTGTTCCAGCGTCTGGCGCAGCGCCGATAGATCGGGGTGCGGGCTGTTGGCCAGCAGCAGGATGTTCTGCCGGGCGTCGAGCACGTCGATGTAGATGTCTTTGTAGTTGTTGTCGCGGCTGCTCTCGTTGCCGATGGCGCTCACGCCGATCCGGTAATGGACCACGCCCGGCTGGTCGGTCTCCAGAAAGACCTCTTTGGTGGTGAAAAAATCGGACGAGCCGATGTTCATCGGGATGGTCTGCAGGGTGCGGCTCTGGTCGCCGGTAACCTTACTGACGGTGAGCGTTGTCTGGCTGCCCTGGCAGTTGGTGGCGGCCACGTCGATCTGCAGGTTGATCTGGTCGCCGAGGTACGCGATCTTGTTGTGAAAAACGCGCCGGACGAGCAAGTCGCGGCGGGGAGAGGGGTCTCCCAGGGCGACTGCGTACACCGGCGCTGCGAGCGGGGCGCCGGAATAGGCCGGGTTGCTGCCTTCGTTGTAAATGCCGTCGGTGGCCAGCACCAAGGCGCCCAGATTTTGGCCGCTGTAGCGGTCGTACACCCCTTGGATGAGTTCGGACAGGTTGCTGACCTTGTCCTGGAACCGGAAGTCCACACCATCGCGCACCGCGTCGCCAAACGCCACTTCGTGCACCTCATAGTCCGTCTGCAGGGCTTCGCGCAAGGCGGCCCACTGTTCGGTATAAACCCTCCATTGCACGGAGTCGTAGGTGAGCGCTACGCTCTCCGATTGATCCTGCGCCAACACAACCACCGGCTTTTTGGTCTCGGTCAGGGTGCGTTTCAGCAGGGGCGCCAACAGCAGCATGGCGATGAGCGTGACGGCCAAAAACCGAATCACCCCCAACAACCCATGCAGCCACGGCAACCGCTCGCGAAAGGTGGAATCGCGGAAATACAACAACATGGCATAGCCAAGGCCCAGCAAAACACACAGCAACAAAAACCAGGCGGGATATTGAAAAGTCAAATTCGGCATTATAACAATTGATTACGCTTATTTTTTCAGACACCATGGTCAAGACGCAAAGTTGGGGAAATTGTTGCGAACCTCCCCTCCGGTCGGCGATCATTGAAGTGCTTTCACCCCGCTTTTTCCTTTTTTCCTCGAAAAATCGAATAGAACCCAGGATTTAAGGTATACATTTGGCAAACTAAAAGCAAAGACCATGTTCCTCATCATTCTTGGTATATTCATCGCCGTGTTCACTACCGTGATCGGCCGAACGAACCCCAAAGCGGAAGTTGCCGGCAGCATCGGCCGCTACACGGGCATCGGACTTGTCGCCCTGGGCGTTCTGACCAGTATATTTGTCCAAATTGAACCCGGCCAGGTGGGGGTAAAAACCCTGTTCGGCAAGGTGCAATCCGGCGTCCTCTCAGAGGGGCTCAACGTAGTGAACCCGCTGATGGACGTAGAACGGTTCGATGTGCGCACACAGAACTACACCATGTCCGGCCTGCACGACGAAGGCGAAAGAATGGGCGACGACGCCATCCGTGTGCTGTCGGCCGACGGTTTGGAGGTAGAGCTGGACCTCACTGTGTTGTTCCGGCTGCTGCCGGAAAAAGCGCCCGAAATCCTCCGCAACCTGGGTCGCGGGTACCGCGACGTGATTGTGCGCCCCATGACCCGCACCAAAATCCGCGACTTTGCCGCCTATTACGACGCGGTGTCGCTATACTCCACCAAGCGCGACGAATTTCAGCAGCGCCTGTTTACCGCCATTGAAAAAGAATTTTTAGCCCGGGGACTGGTGCTCGAACAGGTGCTCATCCGCAACATCAACCTGCCCGAAAGCGTGAAAACCGCCATCGAAGCCAAAATCAACGCCGAACAAGACGCCCAGAAGATGAAGTTTGTCCTGGACAAAGAACGACAGGAAGCCGACCGCAAACGCGTCGAAGCCCAGGGCATCGCCGACTACCAGCGTATACTCACCGCTTCGCTGACCGATAAACTCCTGCAGTACGAACAGATCAAAGCCCAAAAAGAACTCGCCGCTTCGCCCAACACCAAAATTGTGGTCATGGGTGGTAAGGGGGCGCCATTATTGGTCCAGTAGGCTGTCGGTAGTCGGTTGTCGGTTGTCGGTTGTCGGTAGTCGGTTGTCGGTAGTCGGTAGTCGGTAGTCGGTAGTCGGTAGTCGGTAGTCGGTTGTCGGTTGTCGGTAGTCGGTAGTCGGCGGTCAGCTGTTGGAAGGCCTTCCTTTCAGTTCATCAGCAAGCCAAGTGCAGAGCCCACCGACGACCGACGACCCAAAGCCGACAGCCGACTACCGATAGCCGACTACCGATAGCCGACAGCCGCCAGCCCCGCAATCCACCCACCCGTCCAGGCCGCCTGAAAGTTGAATCCGCCGGTCACGGCGTCAACGTCGAGCACTTCGCCGGCGAGGAAGAGTCCCGGATGCCGTTTGCTTTGGAATGTTTTAAAGTCGATCTCTTTGAGGTCTACCCCGCCGGCGGTGACAAATTCTTCCTTGAAGGTGCTTTTTCCGGCGATTTCAAAACGAGCTTGCGTCAGTTGTTCGGAAAGCGCGCGCAGCCGCTTGAGGTCCACATCGGCCCAGCGCAAAGGTTCCGCGATGCCGGCGGCGAGCAGCAGGTTGTGCCACAGGCGCGCCGGCAGGCTGAACAGGGGTTTGGCAAACAGCGTTTTGCGGGCCAGATCATTCTTCGCCTGCGCCAGTTCATCGTAGACATCCGCCGGATCGATGCCCGTCCAGTTAACCATCAATGGAAAGCGGTGATTCACCGCCGCCAGCGTTCGGGCGCCCCAGGCCGACAGGCGCAGCACCGCAGGGCCGCTCAACCCCCAATGTGTAACCAGAAGTGGGCCGTCGGCACGGAGTTTGTGGCCCGGAATGTCGAGCAAAGCGTGCGGAACAGACACGCCGGAGAGGTCGCGCAATCGGGTGTCCTTCGTGTTGAATGTGAACAGGGACGGTACCGGGGGCACCACGGTGTGGCCAAGCGCAGCCAGCATATCCCACACGGCCGTGCTGCTTCCGGGTGTCGCCAACAGCCGGTCGAAGGTACGCGGGGCCGGCCAGGCATCCGATTCGAGCAGCCACCGACCGGATGCGGCAGGCGCAAACCGGCTGATGCGAACGCCGGTATGGACGTGCACACCGGCCTTACGGGCGCTATCGGTCAGGCAGTCCACAATGGTTGCCGAACGGTCGGTCACCGGGAACATGCGCCCGTCGGCTTCCGTTTTCAAAAGCACACCACGCTCTTTGAACCACTGGATGGTGTCTGCGGGCCCAAACCGCAGGAAAGGCCCCAGCAACTCCCGGTTGCCCCTGGGGTAGAACCGCACCAGCTCGCGTGCGTCGAAGCAGGCATGCGTCACGTTGCAGCGACCGCCGCCGCTGATGCGCACTTTTTCCAGCACGTTTTTGCCCCGTTCGAAAAGATGAACGGCAACGTCCGGCGCCGCCTCCGCAGCCGTAATGGCGCCCATGAAACCCGCTGCGCCGCCGCCGATAATGGCTATTTGCATCCACAAATGTACAGTTACCGGCATCCAACAACCACCATCTTTCAAAAAGGCTAACAAATACCCACTCCGGGCGTTGTATTATTGCGTTCTCAACAACTACTACTATGAATACCGCTGTCGTTACCGCCGAGCAGGCACTGGACCGGGTCGGTTTTCTCGACCTCGACGTAGACCCCACCCTCGACCTGGTGGCCGAAATCAACCGCCTCAAAAAAGAGAAAAACGCCGTCATTCTGGCCCACTATTACCAGGAGTCGGAAATCCAGGATGTGGCCGATTTTATTGGCGACTCACTGGGGCTGTCACAAAAAGCGGCCAGTACCGACGCCGACATCATTGTGTTCGCCGGTGTGCACTTTATGGCCGAAACGGCCAAAATGTTGTCGCCTCAGAAAAAAGTACTGCTGCCCGACCTCAAGGCCGGTTGCTCTTTGGCCGACTCCTGCCCACCGGCCCTGTTCCGCAAATACAAGGAGCAGCACCCCGGCCATCTGGTGGTCAGCTACATCAACTGCACCGCCGAGCTCAAAACGTTGACCGACATCTGCTGCACCAGCACCAACGCAGTGCACATCATCAACAGCATACCCAAAGACCAGCCGATCATTTTTGCCCCCGACAAGAACCTCGGCGCCTACCTCATCAAAAAAACCGGCCGCGACATGCTGCTGTGGAACGGCGCCTGTATGGTGCACGAAGTGTTCAGCCAGGAACGCATCGCCCGGCTGCGCCACCGCCACCCGAACGCCCGGTTTATCGCCCATCCGGAGTGCGAAGAGCCCATTTTGAGCCAGGCCGATTTTATAGGCTCCACCACCGGTCTGCTCAAGTACACCATCAACGACCCGGCTACCGAGTTTATCGTCGCCACCGAGGCCGGCATCCTCCACCAGATGCAAAAGGCCAGCCCCCACAAAACGTTCATACCGGCCCCGCCGGAGAACAACTGCGCCTGCAATGAATGCCCGCACATGAAGCGCAATACCATGGAAAAACTGTACCTATGCATGGAATATGAGCTTCCGGAAATTACCCTGCCGGAATGGATCATCCGCGACGGGCGCGCCTGCATTGACCGTATGATGGACATTTCCGAAAAAGCCGGGCTGGTAACCCGGGACTAAATGCCCTCCTCCATGGAAGAAAATCCCCCCGCGCTGGTGTCTGCTCTGGCAGCGCATTTGCATGCCGTACGCCTTTGGGTCGGCAAGATGAACAACGGCATCAACAGTGAGGCAACCCACGACCTGCGCGTTGAGCTCAAACGCATGCGGGCCATCCTCCGGCTGATCCACTTTATGCACCCCGAATGGCCATACCGACGCCACTATGCCCCCTTCCGCCAACTGTTCCAGTCGGCAGGCGCCTTGCGCGAGTGGCAGCTTCAGGTGGGAATGCTGGATGCCGTACCGGAGATCAACCCGGATTTTTACGACGCCTACCGCAGCAAAACCCTCAAAAAGCTGGTCAATGCCCACCGTCATCTAGCCGACACGCTGAAAGAAGACCTCCCTGCGGGAAAATCGATCCTGCACGCGGCGCGCACCTGTTTCGGCGCCGTCGACAGGTCGGAATATCAAGCGTATTTTCAGTCCAAATCGGCGGAAATGCACACCCTGCTGGACTGCGGCCCGCTCGCCTTTCCCGAGCGAATCCACCCGTTCCGAAAAGCGCTCAAAGACTACAACAACAACCGCCGCAATGTGATCAACGCCCTTTCCTTCGACCCCGGACCGGTCGGGGGGCTGCCCGATCCCTCCGGCGACCTGGAGCGGCGGCTGGGGGATTGGAACGACTTTCAAACCGCACTTTGGCACCTTGCCGAAGCCGAAGAAACATCGTGGAGCGAACCCTGGACGGCTGCATTGGCGGACCTGCGCGGGTACTGGAGTGCCTGCTCCGAAACGCTGCTGTCGGCCCTGTATGCACAAACCCGCATGAAGGGATCAGGTACCTGAAACAAGTTCTGCCTCAAAAAATGGAAAGGTTGCCGATATTTGTCTTCGTGAAATATATCGCTTTCATGCTGCTGGTTTTATTGGCTGCCTGTTCCGGCGCCGAGCGCCCGCTCGATGCCAAGGAGCGCCAGCGGATCGACTCCATTTCCACCGCCCAAATCCAGGTATTGCGCAGGCAGATAGACAGTTCCTGCCGGGCCGCCCAAACGAATGAGTTGCCCCAACTGGTGGACTCCCTGTTGGCGGAGCGACGAAGGGAAATCCAGCAAATGCTCAAAGACCTGCCCGCTGATGCCAAACGTTGAGACCAACATCCGCCTTTCCCCGCCGAAAAACGGCCTGCACGGTCACCTCGTGCTCAGTGGCTCCAAAAGCATCAGCAACCGCGCGTTGCTGATCCTGGAGCTGATCGGCGCCAACCCCGGTCTCTACCTCCAGCAGGTATCCGACGCGGAGGATACCCGCATTTTGCAGCGGTTACTCGCCGACAGGCATAGTAGCGTTTACGACGCCGGCGACGCAGGTACCGTGTTTCGTTTCATGACCGCATTTCTGGCGCTGCAGCCTGAGGAGCAGGTACTTACCGGCTCGGCCCGCATGCAGCAGCGCCCCGTCGGTCCGCTGGTGGACGCGCTGCGCCATCTGGGCGCGGATATCGGCTATCTCGGAAAAATCGGCTACCCGCCGCTGAAAATCGGCGACGGCTGGCAACTCGGCCTGCACCGCAACCGCGTGAGCGTACCTGCCGGCGTAAGCAGCCAGTTCCTGTCGGCACTGGCCATGATCGGCCCTGTGTTGCCGCACGGACTGGTGCTTCACCCGGCTGGGCCGATGGTTTCGAGACCTTATCTGGACATGACCCTGGAACTCATGCGTCACATGGGCGCCGATTGGGAGTGGGTCAATGGCGTGCTGCACATCGCCACCGGTTCTTACCGGCCCAGGGTACTGCGCGTGGAGGCCGACTGGTCTGCCGCTGCCTACTGGTATGCGATGGCGGCCTTGTGTTCGCCCGTCGATCTGTTTCTAGAAGGGCTCTATGCCGACAGCTGGCAGGGCGACGCCCGGATCGCCGCGCTGGCGCAACAGTTCGGTGTAGAGACAACTTTTGAAACCGCCGGTATCCGCCTGACGCGGAATGACGCCACGCCGCCGGCCGTTTTTGAATTCGATTTTACCGATTGCCCCGACCTGTTTCCGGCCGTTTCGGTTCTGTGCGGCGGCCTTGGGGTGCGCGGGGTCTTTTCCGGTCTGGCGTCGTTGCGCATAAAAGAGTCGGATCGCATCCAGGCGCTGCAGACCGAACTGGCCAAAGTCGGCGTTCATTTGACACCGAACCCGGCAAGCGGCCCGGGCTCATTTTCGCAGGAAGGCCACGCCCAATGGCGCCAACCACCGGTTTTCGAAGCCTGGAACGACCACCGGATCGCCATGGCGATGGCAACGCTCGGCATGTTGGGCGAGGTGCAGGTAAATACGCCGGAAGTGGTGGCCAAATCGTATCCAAACTTCTGGAAAGACCTCCGATCAATCGGCGCCTGAAGCAAACGCCGTATCTTTAGCCCTTTCTTTCCATCTTTTCGATCCGATCGACATGATCCTTTCCGACAAAAAAATCCTGGAAGCCATTGAAAACGGCCAAATTGTGATTGAACCGTTTCGCCGGGATTCGCTGGGCACCAATTCATACGACGTGCACCTGGGAAAATACCTTGGTCTGTACTGCGACCGCGTGCTCGACGCGAAAAAACACAACCGGATCGAGATACTGGAAATACAGGAGGAGGGGTTCCTCCTCCAGCCCGGCGTCCTTTACCTCGGGGTAACGGAAGAATACACCGAAACCATGAACGCCGTACCTTTTCTGGAAGGCAAAAGCAGCATTGGCCGGCTGGGAATCGACATCCACGCCACCGCCGGCAAGGGTGACGTGGGCTTTTCCAACACCTGGACGCTCGAAATTTCGTGCGTTCAGCCGGTCCGCATTTACGCAGGCATGCCCATTGGACAACTGATTTACTTCAGTATCGACGGGGAAATCGAAAACTATTACCACCAAAAACAAAACGCCAAGTACAACCAACGCACCACCAAACCGGTGGAAAGCATGATGTGGCGGAATTTTGAAAATACCCATTGACCATAAGTCTGCACCTTCAATCCCTAGCAATACTCGAATTATGCAACGACTTTTTCCAATCGCCCTTTTTACATTGGGCGCCCTGATGCTTTGGCAATGCCGGCCCGCTGCCGTGAACAACAAATACCAGGAAATGGCCGAAAACCCGGACATCCTGCACGCCGGCATCCGCCGCATCACGGAGATCATCCGGCACGACGTGTTCTCCCCGCCGGTGGCCTCCCGAATTTACGCCTATTCCACCGTTGCCGCCTATGAGGCTCTGGTACCCGGGCATCCGGAGTACCAGACGCTTGCCGGTCAACTGAACGGCTTAACCCCCGTGCCGCAACCCGAATCCGGCAAAACGTACTGCTTTCCGGTGGCCAGCGCGCGCGCGCTGATGAACGTGGGACGAACGCTGATCTTTTCAGAGAGCGACATGGATTCGCTGCAAGCCGACGTTATGGCCGATTTTGCGCGCATCGGTATTCCCAAAGACGTATTCGACCGCTCCATCGCCTATGGCGACCAGGTGGCCGCCCACATCCTGGCCTGGTCGAAAACCGACAACTACGCCCAAACGCGCAGTGCCGCGAAGTGGAGCGTCGACGTAAAAAACCAGGCCGTCTGGCAAAAAACGCCGCCCAATTTTGAAGACGCCCTCGAACCCTACTGGAATACCATTCGCCCGTGGGTGCTCAAAACCCCCGACCAATTCCCGGCAGACCCCCCAAACCCATTCAGCGAAGACAAAACCAGCCCTTTTTACAAAGGCGCCCTGGAGGTGTATGATATCTGCAAAAACGCCACCGAAGAACAGAAACTGATCGGCTGGTACTGGGACGACAACCCGTCTGCCACAGACGTGGCCGGGCATTTTATGATCAAACGGAAAAAAATCACCCCCGGTGGGCACTGGATGAACATTGCCAGCACCGTCTGCCGCGCCAACAAGATTGACATGATAACGTCAGCCGACATTTACGTGCGGGTGGCGCTCAGCCTGGCCGACGGTTTCATCTCCTCCTGGCATGAAAAATACCGCGCCAACGTCATCCGTCCGGAGACCTACATCAACCGCTATATCGACCGCGACTGGCGCCCGATGATCGAAACGCCGCCGTTCCCCGAGCACACCAGCGGGCACGCCACCATCTCGGCGGCGGCAGCCACTGCCCTGACCCACCAGTTCGGGGAGCCCTTCGCCTTTACCGACAGCACGGAGGTAATGTTCGACCTGCCGGCACGCAGCTACAAGTCGTTCATGGACGCTGCGCGTGAAGTGGCCGACAGCCGCATGTACGGCGGTATCCACTACCGGCTGGGCAATGAAGCCGGCACCCGAAACGGGCAAAAGGTCGGCGAGTACGTGTCGACAACCCTGAAAACCAAAAAGTAAGGATATTCAGGCGCCGGGGTGATTCATCACCTGTTCCTGTTGGTTGATGCTTTCCTGATGGACGGCCTCCAGAAACAGGTTGATGAACTCCGCGCTGAGTTCGTTTTTTTCGCCCCGGGCGATCAACGCCTCCTTGAGCTTTCGAAATCGCTCGGGTTGGAGCACGGTGACGTTTTTTTCCCGCTTCACGGCGCCGATTTCGCGAACGAGATGCATGCGGCGCGTGATCAGTTGTATGATTTCCTCGTCGATCTCGTCGATCTCGGTGCGGCAGGTGTCGAGGCGCGATAAAAATTCCGGATCATCGGTGCTCACCTGCCGACGCCGGAGGCCATGGGTCAGGAGCGCAAACCGGTCGGGGGTGATCTGCTGGGCGGCGTCGCTCCAGGCCTGGTCGGGGGTCGGATGCACCTCCACCATCAAGCCGTCGAAGTTGAGGTCGAGGGCCTTCTGGGCGGTTTCGGCCAGGATGTCGCGGCGTCCGCAGATATGGCTGATGTCGCAAATAACCTCCATTTCGGGAAAGTTTTGCATCAGGTCGATGGCGATTTGCCATCGCGGCACGTTTCGGTATCGGGAGTCTCCGTAACTGGAAAACCCGCGGTGCACCGCCGCCACCTTCCGGATGCCTGCTTTCTGCAAACGTTCAATGGCGCCGATCCAGAGTTTGAGATCGGGGTTTACCGGGTTTTTAACCAGCACCGGCACATCGGTACCGCGCAGGGCGTCGGCGATCTCCTGAACCGAGAACGGGTTGGCGGTGGTGCGCGCACCGATCCACAATACGTCTATCTGATGCGCGAGCGCCGCCGCAACGTGCTGGGCAGTGGCCACCTCCGTGGTTACCCGCATGCCGGTTTCCCGTCGCACCCTTTGCAGCCAGGGCAAGCCGGCAGCGCCTACGCCTTCAAATGCCCCCGGCCTGGTGCGTGGTTTCCAGATGCCGGCGCGGAACAGATGCACCCCCCGGGACGCCAGGGCGCGGGCGGCATCCATCAACTGGGATTCCGTTTCTACCGAACAGGGGCCGGCGATCAGGATCGGCCGATCGGCTTTGAAGATCGGTTGTAAAGACATTTATTTTCAATTCTTATTGAAAAAACAAAAAGAATCCGTTGCGGTTCAGGCGGCACTCATATAATCTTTCGCCGAAGTCCGGCCGGAATGGAGTAGCTTTGCCCGCCACAAGCAGGATTATTTCGGTTCATGTACGTACATGGCATATTATTGGGTTTCTCGCTCAGTTTGTTGATAGGCCCCATGTTGTTCGCCATCATATCGGCGAGCCTGGAGCGTGGCTTTCGCGCAGGGGTGTCGGTGGCTGCCGGTATTTGGTTAAGCGATGTGATGTTTCTGTATCTGATTTATCGGGGTGTAAGCGTGCTGTCGAAGCTCGTGGCGCTGCCGTATTTCAAAATGGTGGCCAGTTTGGCCGGCGGCGGTGTGTTGTTGATTTTTGGGGCGATCAATTTGTTGAGCCGGCACATTCCGACGCCCAGGGAGGACAATGCGGCGGATTGCCTGCTGGACACTCTGGACGGAAAGGAGCCGGAGGGGGTGGATCACAACTGGAAGCGGTGGGGTTATTTGGGGTATTGGCTCCGCGGATTTTTACTGAACACGGTCAACCCGTTCACCATTTTTTTCTGGTTGGGTTTCGCCAGCACGGTTATTATTCCCAACCGATGGACGCAGCAAGAAACGCTGGTGTTTTTCACCGGCATGTTGAGCACCCTGGTGATTATTGACACCCTCAAGGCGTACGCCGCCAAGCGTGTACGCGATTTCCTGACGCCGCATCACATCCGGCGGGTACAACGCATCATCGGCGTATTGTTGCTGGTATTCGGCGTGGTGGTTATGGGCCAGGCGTTTCGGTAATTATGGTCAATCCTTGGCAAAGCACTTGTTTTTATCCGGCAAAACGCCGGAATTATGCGAACTTTGCCTAACTAAATTGTTAAAACAATCATACTCAGATACCGGCAAAAGTCCGGCGCCGCCACTCCGGCTAGTTTTTTTACCAAATAAAATCCACACATGCGTTTTTTTTCTCTTTGCACCCTGGCGTTGGGCTTACTGACGGGCAGTCTTTACGGGCAATCCGCCGGCCAACCTTTTGAACGCGTTCCTGCAACGCCTTTCCTGCAAATGGGGCGTCCCGAACTACCCTCTGCCCTGGAAACATTTGAAACCGATTTTACAGCGTTGGAGCAAGTGCTGCGCCAGGCGCCACGGGAGCACGAAGCGCATCGTTTTAGCCTGACGCTGCCCGTGGTCGGCGGCCGGTCGGTCGATTTTGCCGTTTGGCAAATCGACATCATGCACCCCGACCTCGGCGCCCGTTACCCGGAGATCCAGACCTACGCCGGCGAAGCCCTGGATGGCTCGGGCCGAATGGTGCGCATCACCACCGCCCCCACGCTGGGCCTGCACGCCTTATTCCTGCTGCCCGACGGACGCTCCGAGCACCTGGAGCCCTGGGCCTCCGGCATGAACAACGCGTATGTGCTGTACGATAGCCGCAACGTGGCGCCCCCCGCCAACCTCGCCGCTTCCGCTTGTGGCGTAGACGACCACGATATCACCCACGACCTCAACCAGGCAACCCAATATGCCGCCGCGCCCCGCGGCAGCGCTGCGCCGGTGCCACTCCGTATTTACCGTTTTGCGTGCGCCACCACTGGGGGGTATGCGCAAGACAACGGCGGCACGGTGTCCTCCGCGCTGGCCTCCGTGGTCAACAAGGTCAACCAGATCAATGCCCCGATCGAGCGCGACGTCGCGCTCCGGCTTCAACTCATTCCCCAGAACGACCAGATCATCTTCCTGAACGACAACACCGATCCGTACACCGGCACCGACCTGAGCAACTGGATATCTGAAAATGTGCTGGTGCTGAACACCACCATCGGATCGTCAGCCTACGACCTCGGCCACGTCATCGGGAGAGGCACCGGCTCGGGCGTCATCGGGCTGGCGTCGCTGAGCTCCGCCTGCACGGTCATCAAGGCCAGCGGCGCTTCCTCGGGTCAAAACCCCTACGGCTTGTTTTTTATCGGAACGTTCGCGCATGAGGTCGGGCACCAGCTGTCCGCTACCCACACGTATAATTTCTGCCCGCCAAACGACGCGACGTCTTCCACCGCCTACGAACCGGCGAGCGGCAGCACGATCATGTCTTACGGTGGCGTTTGCGGCGGACAAAACGTGGTAAATCCCGCGGACCTGTACTACCACAACATCTCCGTTCAGCAAATGCGCAATTTTACCACCGACGGTACCGGCGGATCCTGCGGAACGTTGCAAACCACCACGAACAACAGTCCCACGGCCACGGCCGTAACCCCCGACAGCCTCTACCTGCCCATCAGCACGCCCTTCGAACTGAAAGGCGCCGGCAGCGATCCCGACGGCGACGTGCTCACCTACTGCTGGGAACAGTTCGACCTCGGCCAACCGGTACCCCTGGGCACGGAGGGTACAAACTCCCCCCTTCTCCGCTCCTACCCGCCGGCGAGCAGCCCGAACCGCATTTTTCCGCAAATGCCCACCATCGTATCCAACCAGAACGACGAGGCGGAAATACTGCCGACCCAAACCCGCAAGCTCGATTTCCGCCTGACAGTCAGGGACAACAACCCACAGTCCGGCGGGATTGACTGGGACAACCTGCGCCTGCTGGTTACCAACCAGGCAGGCCCCTTCCTGGTGCAAAACCCCAATGCCGGCAGCACGGTATGGACGCAAGGCGCTTACACCCTGGTGACATGGGACGTCGCCAATACGGACCAGGCGCCGGTGAATTGCGCGGCAGTGAACATCCGGCTGAGCACCGACGGCGGCTTCACCTACCCCATCGAACTGGCGTCCGACGTTGCCAACACCGGCTCCGCATACGTATTGGCGCCTGCCGGCATTACGACCAACAGTGCGCGCGTGAAAGTGGAAGCTGCCGACAACGTATTTTTCGACATTTCGAACGCCAACTTCCGCATTGCGCCGCCGCAAACAGCCGGGTTCACTATGGGCCTGAGCGCGACCAAAGAACAGATCTGCCTGCCTGCGTCGTTTACTGCCGACATTCTGACCAGCAGCCTGCTGGGTTTCAACGAAACCCTCCAACTCGAGGTGCTCTCCGGCCTTCCGCCCGGTGCCGTGTCCGTCATCAACCCCACTGTGATCAACCCCGGTCAGTCGGCCACCCTCAATCTGGACCTGAATAACGTGACGACCAACGGCGATTTCCCGATTGTCATCCGGGCTTCCGGACTCACCGACACGGCGCTCGTTACCCTCTCCCTCACCCTTCGCTACAACGATTACCAGTTGCTGGCGCTGACCGGCCCGGCCGACGGCAGCGGCGGCGTGCAGCAGACGCCTGTTTTGCAATGGGCGGCGGTGCCCGGCGTCGCCTACTACGAATTGGAACTGGCCACCAATCCCGGATTTGGAGCGGGCGACCTCCTCATCAACAGCACCAACATCCCCGCCAACTCCTTTCAGGTAACCAACATTCTCAACAAAGGTGGCGTGTACTACTGGCGGGTACGGGCGCACAACCCGCCCTGCAGCAGCGAATGGACGACGCCGTACGTTTTTGCCGTAGGCGTGGATCAATGCAGCACGTTCGTTGCCACCGACCTGCCCAAAAATATTTCGGCAAGCGGCGCCGTCAACGTCGAATCCAACGTGGTCATCCCCGCAGGCACGGTCGTGAGCGACGTGAACGTGAGAAAACTGTCGGGCTTCCACGAAAACTTCCAACACCTCAACGCACGACTCATCAGCCCGCTGGGCACCGAAGTGATCCTGTACAGCGCAAGCTGTGCTAATTTCAACGGCTCATTTCAGTTTGGTTTCGACGATGCGGCGACTACCCCCCTGTCCTGCCCGCCCTCCAACGACGGTGATGTGTACCGGCCACAGCAGTCGCTCTCGGCATTCAACAACCAGGACGGCGGCGGCCAGTGGACCCTGCGTTTGCGCGACGTGCTGAACACGCTGGGCGGGCAGTTTGCCGCCTTCGAACTCGAAATTTGCTCCAGCGTCTCGCTCAACGGCCCCATGCTGATCAACAACAAGGCGCTCACGCTGCCGGGCGGCAACAACGCAGGCATCGGAAACGATCTGCTGAAAACAGAAGATGGCAACAACGGACCCGACCAACTGGTGTACACCCTGATGACAACACCCCGATACGGACATCTGGAAAAAAACTGGGGCGGCCCCCTCGCTCCCGGCGCACAGTTTACCCAGTCGGATCTGGACAACGGCGCCCTTCGCTTCTTCGATTACGGCAATAACCCGACAGGGCAGGACAACTTCCGTTTTTCCGTAACCGACAACGAGGGCGGCCTGGTAACCGGCAACTTCATCATTCAGCCGCTGGTGTCCACCGGCGGAACATCGGTACCGGAAAACCGGTTTGGGTTGGCGCCCAACCCCGGGGCCGGCCATGTTCAGGTTATTTTTGAACAGGCGCTTCCGCTCGAATCCACCATCCGGGTGTACGCCGCAGATGGCCGACTGATGTGGCAGCAACAGGTCGCTCCAGGCGCCGAAAACGCCTGGATCACCCTGAACGACGCCCCCGACGGCGTGTACATCGTACAAGTGCAAAATCGCGAAAGCGCCGGCGTCCGCCGCTGGGTCATCCGACATTGATCTGTTATAAACGGCTACCGGATAAATCGCCGGTCTACGAATCAACAACCCATAAACAAACACCCACCATGCGTTTATTTTTCTTGTGCCTGTTCTTTTTCGCACCGTTTGTCCCCGGTTTTGCACAGGCACAGCGAATGGCCAACCCATTCAAACCCGTCTCGACATCGGCTTTCAACGCGGAAACCCGGCAGGCCAACCCCGCTTCTTTTCAAGCTTTTGAAGCCGACTTCAACGCGATGGAGCAAACGCTGCGCCAGGTTGCCGGTCAGGATGCTCCTTTCACCCTCGAACTTCCGGTTTACGGTGGCGGAACGGCGCCGTTTTCCATGTGGCGCATCGACGTGATGCATCCCGATCTCGGCGCCCGCTACCCGGGCATCCGCACGTATGCCGGCGAGGCGCTCGACGGTTCAGGACGCACGGTGCGCGTGTCTACCTCCATGCATGGCTTTACCGCCATGTTTATGCGCAGCGATATGGGCATCGAAATGCTGGAGCCGTGGGGCAAGGGCACGCCGAATGCGTACGTACTTTACGACACCCGGGAGCTGCCGGAGTCGACGGTGGCCTCCGTGCATTCGGCCTGCGGGCTCGACGATCAAGGCATCGACCCTGAACAGTGGACCGGCACCCCGGCGTTGAGCGCAGCACGCGCCGCCGGCGACCCGGTGAGCTTGCGCACCTATCGCACGGCGGTGGCTACCACCGGTCACTTTGGTATTGACCACGGCGGCACCGTCGCATCTGTACTCGCAGTAGTGGTAGACCGGGTGAGCCGCATGAGCGCCATCCTGGAACGCGACGCAGACATCCGCCTGCAACTGGTGCCCGACAACGACAAGCTGATCTTTCTTGATCCGGACAACGACCCTTACAGCGGTCAGGATGTGGGCGACTGGATGGTTCAAAACCCGCCGGTGCTCAACTTCTTTATCGGTGAAAACAATTACGATCTGGGGCACGTCTTCGGCCGTTATTTTTCCGGTTTTGCCATCGGCGTGGCGTCGGGCGCCAACGCGTGCTCCGTCGCCAAAGGGCGGGGCTCCTCTGCCGGCTTCAACCCCTTCGGCTATGGCCAGTCGTTTGTGCGCACGGCCGTACACGAAGTGGGGCACCAGCTTTCAGCGGGCCACACGTGGAACCAGTGCAGCGAAGACGCCGCCGCCCAGCGCGCCGGCTCCTCCGCCTTCGAGCCGGGTAGCGGCACCACCCTGATGTCGTACGCAGGCTCCTGCGGCTCCAACAACGTGGGCAGCAGGGAGGACTATTACCACGCGGGCACCATCCAGCAGATCCGGGCCTACACCACGCAAGGCGTAGGCGGCACCTGCGGCACGGTGGAAACCGTGGCCAACACTACCCCGGAGGCAACTTCCCTTGTGCCCGACAGCCTCTACATCCCCATCAGCACCCCTTTTGAGCTCAAAGGCCTGGGTACGGATGTTGATGGAGACGTGCTCTCTTTCGTCTGGGAACAAATGGACAACGGAGAGGAAGTCCCCCTCGGCACCGAAGGACTCAATGCGCCGCTCTTCCGCTCTTTTTTGCCCGGTAGCGCCCCGAATCGCGTCTTCCCGCGTATGCAGACCATTGTTGGCAACATCAACAGTGCGACGGAATTGCTGCCCACGCAAACCCGAAAACTCAATTTTCGCCTGACTGCGCGCGACAACAACGCGCTCGGCGGCGGCGTAGCCCAGGACAACGTGCTGCTGTTCGTGACCAACCAGGCCGGACCCTTCCTCGTGCTGAGCCCCAACACCTCAAATGTCACCTGGACCCAGGGCGCCTGGGAACGGGTGCAGTGGGACGTGGCCGGCACCGACAAAGGGCTAGTCAATTGCCCGATGGTGGATGTGCTGCTCAGCACCGACAACGGCTTTACCTACCCCTATACCCTGGCGTCGCAACTGCCCAACACGGGAGAGGCGTACGTGTTCGTCCCGGCGAACGTCACTACCAGCGCAGCCCGCATTCGCGTGAACGGCTTTGGCAACGTATTCTTCGACATTTCAAACGCCGGTTTCGCCATCCAGCCGGCGCCGGCGCCAGGCGTGTCGTTGGGCCTGAGCAGCACGGGCGGCCAAGTATGCGTGCCGGAAATCCTGGAGATAGACGTCTACTCCAGCAGTCTGGGCGGGTTTAGCGGACCGGTTGAGCTGGAGGCGATCTCCGGCTTGCCTGCCACTGCGGTGGTGTCCATCACGCCGGCCGTCGTCACCCCGGGCGAAATTGCTCGCCTGCGTGTTGACCTGTCTGCGGTGAAGGAAAGTGGAAACTTCCCGCTTCAGGTGCGCGCCAAACCGGCCGGCATCAACCCGATCGACTTGCCGCTGGTCTTCGACCTGGCGTACAATGATTTTTCGGCGCTGGCCAACCAGGCCCCTGCCGACGGGGCTGTTGACCTGGTACAGACGCCCGTTTTGCGCTGGAATGCCACCCCCGGCGCCGCTTTTTACGAAGTGGAGGTGGCCTCAAGCCCGTCCTTTTTGCCCGGAGAAACCCTGTTCTCCCGATCCGATGTGCCGGCCGACAGCATACAGATTGGCTCCATTTTGCCGAAAGGCAACGTCTTTTACTGGCGTGTGCGCGCTTACAACGGACTGTGTTACAGCAGCTGGACGGAGCCCAACGCTTTTGCCGTTGGACTGGATCAATGCCAGGTTTTTGCTTCTACCGACCTGCCGGTCAATATTTCCGCAGGCGCACCCGCTACGGTACAATCCACGCTTTCGCTGCCCGCCGGCGCCAACATCAGCGACGTAAACGTCACCCGGCTGCAAGGATACCACGAAAGTTTTCAACACCTCGACGTTCGCCTGATCAATCCGCAAGGGAAAGAGGTGTTGCTGTTCAACGCCAGTTGCGGTTCGTACAACGGTACGTACACCATTGGCTTCGACGACGCTGCGATATCGCCGCTGTCTTGCCCGCCGTCAAAAGACGGCCTGGCGTACAAGCCCAAGCAACCGCTGACCGCCTTTAACGGCGCCGATGCCGGAGGCCAATGGACTGTGAAGATGAGCGATAAATTTTCGGGCTCGGGCGGCGAATTCACCGCCTTCGAATTGGAGGTATGCTCCAGCGTTTCGTTAAGCGCGCCGTTACTGCTGACCAACCAGCCGTTGGGGCTGCCGGCGGGCGACAATGCCGCCATCACACCCGCACTGCTTCGGGCGGAAGACGCGAACAACGGTCCCGACCAGCTGGTGTTCACTCTGATGACGCCACCGCAATTTGGCCACCTGGAAAAAAACTGGGGCGGTCCGTTGTACAGCGGCGCCCAGTTTACGCAGGCGGAGCTGGACAACGGCGTGGTCCGTTATTTCGACTACGGGAGCGGACAGAGCAGCGACGCTTTCCGTTTTTCGGTGACGGACAACGAAGGCGGCCTGATCACCGGCACGTTTGTCATCCAGCCCTTTGGCGTGAGCGTAAATGACGCCGGGGCCTTGCGGGTGCCGGAATTCAGCCTTGTTCCCAACCCCAGCAGCGGCCGCGTGCAGGTACAGTTCTCGAACACCGCTGTGCAGGAGCAGCTCCGGATCGGCGTGTTGTCGCTCGACGGGCGGTTGTTGTACGAACAGGAGTCGGCGACGGGCGAAACCGCGACGCTGTTGCTCGGACACCTTCCCGACGGATTGTACCTGGTGCGCGCATCGGCGGCGAGCGGCGTACGGGTGAAAAAGCTGGTGATCGGGCGATAAGCGCTCAACTCCATTTTTTCAACACGGCGCGTGCATCCTCAATGTACGAGCCGCCAAAATGATTGACGTGTACCAGCAGGTAATACAGCTGGTACACGTTTTTTCTTTCATCAAACCCAGGCTCTAACGGCCAGTTTTCCGCATAACTTTCGAAAAACCGCTTGTGGAAGCCGCCGAAAAGGTGGGCCATAGCCAAATCCATCTCGCGGTGGGAAAAGCTGGCAGAGGGATCGATCAGCACCGGCCGGCCGCTGGTGTTGCAGATGAAGTTGCCGCTCCACAGATCCCCGTGGATGAGCGCGGGCGCCTCCGGGGGGCATAAACTGTCGAGCCGGCGGCAAAGTACCTCCAGTAATCGCCCATCGGCCTTGTTCATGGCCCCGCTGAGCACTGCCTGCTCCATCTGCGGAATCAGGCGTTGGGAGGCATAAAAGTCGGACCACCTGGACATGCGCGTGTTGGGCTGTTTCAGCCGGCCGATGTAATTGTCGTGCGAAAAACCAAAAAAGGCGGATGTGTTGCCGTGCAGGTTGGCCATCGCCAGGCCGAATCGCTCCCAGAACAAGGGCGTAGGCGTTCCTTTTTCCACAAATTCCTCCAGGATGTATGCATTGCCGGAGTTATCACTGCTGTGCTTGAGTACCTTGGGCACTTCAATGACGCCGGAAGCGCCCAGCAATGCGAGCCCCAGCGACTCTACCCTGAAGATATCACTCGCCTCGGGGTCGGAACTGTACTTCATAAACACCCGCCGACCGGTGGCGCACTGGACGCGAAAGGCTTTACTGATGTCTCCCCCGGCTACGGGAACGACCTCCAATACGGCGCAGCCAACATCGAACTCTAACTGACTGCGGAGCGTATTGGGCAACATAGGGCGCAATTATCGTTTTTTTGTTGTAAATATGGAACGCCTGCGGCATTCTTTCTATCTTCCGGCGCACTTTTTATTTTTTCAGTAGAACAACCTGAAAGACAGCTGTAAGAACATTGTTATGAAAATAAAATTCTGCGGCGCCGCACGCGAAGTCACCGGTTCATGCCACCTGATCACCCTGAACGACGGGTTCCGCATTTTGTTGGACTGTGGACTCTACCAGGGTCCCGATGAGCAGATGCAGGAGGACAACGACCGTTTCCTTTTCTCCCCGCGCGACATCGACTGTGTCATCGTCAGCCATGCCCACATCGACCACACCGGCCGGCTGCCACGCCTCGTGGCGCTTGGATACAAAGGGGAGATGTACAGTACCCACGCCACGCGCGACCTGTGCGCCATCATGCTGATGGACAGCGCCAAGATTCAGGAGGGCGACGCTGCCTACCAGAACAAAAAGCGGGGCCACGGAGAACCCGAGGTGAAGCCCTTGTACACCGCCCTGGATGCCATCGACACCCTGAAGCGCTTCGTGGGTTACAACTACGAACAGTGGTTCCGCATACACCCCGACGTGCGGGTGATGTTTCGCGACGCCGGTCACATCCTGGGCAGCGCCACCGTAACCCTTGAGATCCGGGAGGGCGACCGCCTGCTGCGGTTTGGGTTCACGGGCGACATCGGCCGGCCCAACCGGCCCATTCTCGGCGACCCGCTCCCCATGCCCGAGCTCGACTACCTGATCTGCGAGAGCACTTACGGCGACCGCGACCACGAGGGCGCGCCCGGAGAAAAGGAGCACCTGTTGCGCATCGTTCAGCAGACTTGCGTGGAAAACAGGGGCAAGCTCATCATACCGGCGTTTGCAGTGGGGCGTACCCAGGAAATCGTGTACATGCTGGACCAACTCGAGCACGAAGGCTTACTGCCCAGAATACAGGTTTACGTAGACAGCCCCATGGCCATAAACGCTACCGACGTTTTTTCCGATCACCCCGAATGTTTCGACCAGGAACTCCACCGGTACATGATGGAGAACGACAACCCCTTTGGATTCAAAGGCCTGAACTACGTGCGCTCCATCGAACAAAGCAAACAGCTCAACGAGTCCAAACAACCCTGCATCATCATCGCCGCTTCCGGCATGATGAACGCCGGACGGGTGAAGCACCACCTGTACCACAACATCGAAAACCCGCGGGCCACCTTTCTCATTGTGGGCTATGCGGCGCCCTACACGCCGGCCGGCAAGCTGCGCGCGGGCGCCAAAAGTCTGTACATTTTCGGCCACAACAAGCAGGTATTGGCCAACGTGGAGATTATGGACTCCTTTTCGGCGCATGGCGACCGTCAGGAGATGCTCGACTTTCTGGCCAACCAAAAACAATCGTGCAAAAAACTGTGGCTCGTACACGGCACCCTCGACGTACAGGAAAACTGGCGCAACCTGCTGCTGGAAAACGGGTTCCGGAACGTGGGCATTCCCGAATTGGGCGATGAAGAGACGCTTTAAGCGCTATTCCATCAATTTTTTGCGGTCGGCCAGGTCGCCGAGTTGTTCCCAGGTGAGCAGCAGGTCGGCCGGGCCGACTGCATAAGGCGCCACCTCGTAGCTGTTGTAATAGAAACGGATGCCCTGGGGCATCACGGCGACATTTTGCGGCAAGGGCAGCTTGTTGCTGAATTCGGGAAACAGCAAGTCGGCCAGCACCGCGCCCTTGTCGGCCTCGTAAGCCTTTTGGAGCATGGGCAGCACGGCGCTGGTGTCGGTGAGCAGGTCGGTCGGCTCCAGGGATTTCCCGCCGGCCAGCTCGTACGAAACGATGCTGGTTCCGTAATTCGGGTGCGCCCCGCCGAGGTAGGAATCGGTCGTAACCTCCACCGTGATGATGCGGTTGTTGAGCACCGGCACGTTGCCGTTGGCGTTGATGGCCCACTCGGTGATGAAGCTTTCGGGCGAATCGGTGCGGAATTCCGTGAACGACCGGCCCATGGCCGTGGCCACAGAATCCAGCATCAGCTCGAAAGGCAGGCTGTCGAAGCGCCCTTCAAAATCGGTCATAGACCGGTACGTATCCTCGATGGCCACCCGGATGGCTGCCGTGATGAGCGGGTCGCCTCCGGTGAGTGCCGGATAGCTGACCGACATCAAAAAGCAGGTGGTATCGGCGACGCACTCCTTTTTACTCCATTTTTTCAGTTCCGATTTCAGGGGCTGCCTGGGGCCGGCAGGCTTGTCGGTGGCGCCCGGTTGGCAAGCGAATTGTGCGAACAAAACGGTTATCATTGCAACGGCAAAAAAACTTCGCATGGGTGTAGTGGTTGTTTGTGCAAAGGTACTGGTTTTGTGCGTGGGTTGTCATTTCACCGTAGTTTGCTCAATGCCGTTTCTTTGTAAACCCTGGAACCGCTCACGACGGTATCTCGCTCAACCTGGTCAGCAGCGCCACAGCCGCTTGCGCCACTACTGTGCCCGGCCCGAACACGGCCGCCGCTCCGCTCTGGTAGAGGAAATCGTAATCCTGCTGCGGGATCACGCCGCCCACGACCACGAGGATATCGGCGCGGCCCAGCGCCTTCAGGGCTTGAATGGTTTGGGGCACCAGCGTCTTGTGTCCGGCCGCCAGGGAGGAGATGCCCAGGATGTGCACGTCGTTTTCGGCGGCTTGCCGGGCGGCTTCCTCGGGCGTCTGGAACAGCGGGCCGATGTCGACGTCGAAGCCCAGGTCGGCAAAAGCGGTGGCGATGATCTTGGCGCCGCGGTCGTGCCCGTCCTGGCCCAGTTTGGCCACCATGATGCGCGGGCGCCGGCCCTCGGTTTCGGCAAACGCGTCGGACAGGGCGCGGGCCTGCTCGAATGCTTCGTTGTTTTTCATTTCTCCTGCGTATACGCCGGCGACGGTTCGGGTGGTGGCGACGAAGCGCCCGAACGATTTTTCCATCGCCAGCGATATTTCACCCAGCGTGGCGCGGGCGCGGGCGCACAGCACCGCCAGCTCGAGCAGGTTGCCCTCGCCGGTGCGGGCGCAGTCGGCCAGGGCCGAGAGGTGGTGTTGCACGGCGGCCTCGTCGCGCGTGGCCTTTATTTCGTTCAGTCGGCGGATTTGCCCTTCGCGCACAGCGCTGTTGTCCACCTCCAGGATGTCGAACTTGACTTCGTCGTCGATCCGAAAAACATTGACGCCCACGATGCGTTCCTCCCCGCTGTCGATACGCGCTTGCTTGCGGGCGGCGGCCTCTTCGATGCGCAGCTTGGGCAGGCCCTCCTCAATGGCTTTGGCCATGCCGCCCAGGGCTTCCACCTCCTGGATGAGCGCCCAGGCTTTTTCCACCAGTTCAAGGGTGATGGACTCCACGTAGTAGCTGCCGGCCCAGGGGTCCACCGCGCGGCACACCTCGCTCTCGCGCTGGATGAACAGCTGGGTGTCGCGGGATATCTTGGCCGAAAAGTCGGTCGGCAGGGCGATGGCCTCGTCGAACGAGTTGGTGTGCAGGCTCTGGGTGCCGCCCAGCACGGCCGCCATGGCCTCCACGGTGGTGCGGGCCACGTTGTTGAACGGGTCCTGCTCGGTGAGCGACCACCCGCTGGTCTGGCAGTGCGTGCGCAGGGGCAGGCTCTTGTCGGTTTTCGGGTGGAATTGTTGCACGAGTTTGGCCCACAGGAGGCGGCCAGCGCGCATCTTGGCGATCTCGCGGAAGTGGTTCATGCCGATGCCCCAGAAAAAGGAGAGCCGGGGGGCGAAATCGTCGATATCGAGTCCCGCCTTGAGGCCGGTGCGGATGTACTCCAGGCCGTCGGCCAGCGTGTACGCCAGCTCCAGCTCTGCGGGCGCCCCGGCCTCGTGCATGTGGTATCCGGAGATGGAGATGGAGTTGAAGCGGGGCATGTGGTGGGCGCAGTAGGCGAAGATGTCGCCGATGATGCGCATGCTCGGCCCGGGGGGGTAGATGTAGGTGTTGCGCACCATGAACTCCTTGAGGATGTCGTTCTGAATGGTGCCCGACAGTTGGTCCCGCGCCACGCCCTGCTCTTCGGCGGCGACGATAAAAAAAGCCATGACGGGAATGACTGCGCCGTTCATGGTCATGGACACCGACATGTCGTGCAAGGGTATCTGGTCGAAGAGGATTTTCATGTCCTCCACGGTGTCGATGGCCACGCCGGCCTTGCCCACGTCGCCCACCACGCGCGGGTGGTCGGAGTCGTAGCCGCGGTGGGTGGCCAGGTCGAAGGCCACGCTCAGGCCTTTCTGGCCGGCGGCCAGGTTGCGCCGATAAAAGGCGTTGCTCGCTTCGGCTGTGCTGAAGCCCGCGTACTGGCGGATGGTCCAGGGTTGGGTGACGTACATGCCGGGATAGGGGCCGCCGAGGTAGGGCGGCAGGCCGGCGGTGTAGCGGAGGCGGGTGACGGATGGCGGGGTGATCGCCGTCGGGCGCAGGTTGGGGTTGAAGGGTATGGATTGGACGTCGGGCATGGTGCTGGTGTGGAATAACCGGCGCTAAGTTAGCCCGATAACTCGTCCTATGGGTGTGCGCATAGGACGAATTTTACTCGCGCATCTGAACTTCGAAGCGCCCTTGTTCAAACTGAATGGTATCCGGGTTGGCCGGATTGAATTTTGGGCGATCCGGATCAAGGTAAAAAACGGCACTGAACGTACCGCGGTACCAACCTGTTTGCCGATCTATTTCCGTAAGCGTTACGTGACTTAGTGCAGAATCCTCTAATACCAGGTACCGGTCTTCTACCACGTCGCCGTCATAGCTTAACGTGACTAGTAACACACCAACCTGTCCATCGTCAGTTCTTACTGATGAGTTTAATAGCGGGAAGGTCATTTCTTCTATGACCGGTATTTTATTAATTCCAAATGACTGCCTCTTAGAGCCGTAGTCGTCCAGGACGGTGAATTTAACATTAATCGTTTCGGACTTTGTAAAGGGATTGTAAGCAATTTGAGCATAACCTTCCCAGTTTTTGCCGTTTGATAGTGCGAATCCTTTTCCCGTACTATTACTGGAATCAGGTGAGTAGTCCTTTTTGTCACAGCCGATCAAAAAAAGAGAAAGTGATGAAAGAATTAATGTAAAGGTTCTCATGGCCAAAAATTAAAATGGTATAGAGCGCCATCTTGCACTCAAGTTGGCGCTCTATGCCGATATGTGGAATCTAAAATTTGAGTAACTTAACTGTCTCGTTAAGGCCATTTTGGCTGCTCAATCGAAGAAAATACACACCTGACTTTATGTTCATCCCGTCGAGTTGAAGACCATGCTCTCCTGCTATGAAAAACTGTTCCGAAAGCGTGTATAGCAGGCGACCGTCAATATCCACCAGTTGTATGCTTAAGAAGTTATCTTTCTGAAGGTAGAGATTCACCTGCCAGGCTTCTGACGTTGGATTCGGAGCGATGGTGAGGTTCAAGTCGCCGAAACGTGTAGTGTTTGACGAATATCTGGGGCATACAGCCTGTTGCCCTGGCCACTCTGTTGCCGCTTCAATAAAAGTTGAAGTCGATCTGAACTGGCCGTCTGATGATAGGGCATCCACTCTAACGATTATGCCTTCGCCTTCTACACAAGGAACGACGACTGCGGCATTAGCGCCCGTGTAACCCAAAGTGGTCCAGATAATGCCGTCCAAACTAGAAAACCAGGTAAATGTATACGGCCCTGGCGCTCCACCAGTTGTAATAGCCTCTACAAGCGCAGTTCCGCACGGGCAGGCATAATTGTCGCCGCCAATGCCCACACCGAAAGGCACGATGGTCTGACGGAAATTGGCCACTACACAAGCTTCATTTCGCATTTGCTGCGCATTATCCCTGGAACCTGACTCGCCTGTCCTTTTCCCGCTGTATTTTACATCCGGATTGGAATAATGTTGAATCCGAGACTTCCCAGAAGGCAACTTGTGCATGATGGTCCTTTTCTGTTTCAGACACTTCAAGAACTGATGACCGTGTGGAATACCAGTTCGGGGGTCGTCGTTGTGTCCGGCGCCAAACAAGTGCCCTACTTCGTGTGCAAAAACATACCTTCCATCGGTTGCATGGTTAGTATTGACAATGCAATATGCATCTTCGTCCATAGGGCCGATTGCTGCGGCCAAGCCGTTATAAATGCCGTAATCTCCGTCCGTGAGCAGCACTACCAAATCGGCTTCGGTGGCATTTCTTCTACCTTGAGCGATCGGATTTTGAGTTAGGTCAATAACATCCGATTCAGGATCATTTGGCGTTTCTACAAATCCCGGCAATTCTTCAATACCCACCAAAATAAGGTTCAGTTGGCATTCATCTATTGCGCTGTTTCGGAGCGCCTGGTTGGTTTGTCGAACACCCAGTCGTGCAAGATTATTGATATCCAGCACTGAATTGGCGGCATTTTGTGTAAATAGCACCAAACACCGAACGTCGCAGTTACCGTCATTTCTTGGCTGAGCCCCTTCCACAGGCAGATGAAAGGGCGTATTCTCGTTTACGGCGCATTCATTTCCGGCAAATAGCGTGTCATTGATTCTGGAGACGACAAAGCGCGTGGGACTGAGTTGGTTTATTTCATAATTCTCTTCGTCGAGTAGTATTGTACCCATTCGACCAAACTCAGATGATATGAGTGAAACAACTCCGTCGCTACAGTTACAAGTATCTTCGGAAAGCAGGTTCCCGTGCCAGAAATACGATTGTTCGTTTGAATATTCAACGGCTTTTACTTTGAATATCAAATCACCACAAGTTGACCCCGGCAAGTTGATTTTGATTTTTCCGTTTAATTGCGTACCGGATAGCGACCCGAACGATGCAAAGGCATGTGTCGCGTACTTTGGAGAGGAAAGCAACTTGTTGTATCGTTGGAGCTCCGAATTCGTCAAATCGGCAATTGTAGTGTTGTCACCACTTACCATCAAACTTTGAGCCGATGTTCCCAAACTCAACAACATAATGGCGCAAAGGACAATTAACTTGGTATGGTAACTAAACTGTTGTTGGAAGGTTGGAAGGTTGGAAGGTTGGACATAGCATTGAATTTTTGGTTTATGTAAAGGTAACCTGATGTACAGCATTTCCCCTGCTTTTTCGACCAAAACGGGTCGGGATTTTATTTTCGATACTTTATACCTAATTCAAAAAAAATTCGACATAAAATTCTAGGATACTCCCAGCTGGCGCAAAATTATCTATATCGAGTCCCGCCTTAAGGCCGGTGCGGATGTACTCCAGGCCGTCGGCCAGTGTGTAGGCCAGTTCGAGCTCGGCGGGCGCCCCGGCCTCGTGCATGTGGTATCTGGTCAAAGAGGATTTTCATGTCCTCCACGGTGTCGATGGCCACGCCGGCCTTGCCCACGTCGCCCACCACGCGCGGGTGGTCGGAGTCGTAGCCGCGGTGGGTGGCCAGGTCGAAGGCCACGCTCAGGCCCTTCTGGCCGGCGGCCAGGTTGCGCCGGTAAAAGGCGTTGCTTTCCTCGGCCGTGCTGAAGCCCGCGTACTGGCGGATGGTCCAGGGCTGAGTCACGTACATACCGGGGTAGGGGCCGCCGAGGTAGGGCGGCAGGCCGGCGGCGTAGCGGAGGCGGGTGACGGATGGCGGGGTGATCGCCGTCGGGCGCAGGTTGGGGTTGAAGGGTATGGATTGGAAGTCGGGCATGGCGTTGGGTGTGGAATAAGCGGCGCTAAGTTAGCCCAATAACTCGAGGGTGTATCATAAGTACCTTATCCGAATGCGCTTCCAAATAAAATATTGAGTGAGGCGCTACCGATAGGATGGCTTGAAGCCCAATGTCGTCAACTTAAGGTTTTTTTAGTGGCCTCGGAGAGGTCTAACGTTGGTAGAAATGCCAAGCGTAATTCGTTGGGCCTCGGAGAGGCCTAACGTTTGTTCTACATTCCGACCCGCGAACAAACGTTAGGCCTCTCCGATGCCCCAAAAATTTATGCAACGTATTCTACCAACGTTGGGCCTCTCCGAGGCCTCTGCGCTTAAGTTGTCGACATTGGGCTTGAAGCCATCGCCTCGGTCCCTCCAGAGAGGATTGCGGTTGGTTTATTCACAGGGTGGCTCGAGGGGTACCCGTCACCAACCTACCCCATTAGCCCACGGCTTCAGCCGTGGGTACCATATCGTGAATTCCATCGTGGGTACCATCGTGGGTACCATCGTGGGTACCATCGTGAATTCCATCATGGGGTCCATCATGGGTACCATCGTCCGTCACCGTCACACGTAACCGAGGCGATGGCTTGAAGCCCAATGTCGTCAACTTAGCGTAAAAAGATTGCTTTGGGGTTGTTTGATGTCTTACCGCGACCTTATTTTTTGCCGCGAATT
>JBGSTG010000085.1:0-12324 GCA_041736625.1 Saprospiraceae bacterium
CGCCCTCGCGAGCGACACCCTTGCCTTTGACTATGAGATTCCGGTCACAACGGCTCCCAAAGGACTAAAAGGTTCGCACCTTTGCACCTCTGTGAATGATGACATGCCCGGCACACCAAACGTTAGGCCTCTCCGAGGCCCAACGAAATACGCGTGGCATTTCTACCAACGTTGGGCCTCTCCGAGGCCGCTAAAAAACCTTAAGTAGACGACATTGGGCTCGCAGCCATCGCCTCCGTGGGGTAGATTAGGTTCCTCGGCCTGCTTACCGAGGCGCCGCTTACCGCCGCAGGCGGATGGTCACCACCGTACCGTTGTCTACGGTCAGGTTTGCCCAGCGGTCGCAGGCGCCGTCTCCGAAGTCCAGGGTAGCCGTACGACCGTCGCGCGTAAGGGAGATCACCCCCTGGGAAATCCAGCGGCAGTCGGCGCTTTTGACCAGCGGCTCGGTGATGGTGGCGGTATAGCTTTCGCCGTTGCGGTTCACGCCGGAGGAGGCGCCGGTGATCTGCCACACGTTGTCGCGGAACGTAGGGGTGCCGGCCCCCTCCACCAGGATGCTGGTGCGGTTGGTGTTCCAGGTGATGCTGGTGCCGTCGGCAAACAGGAGTTGCATGTTTTGCGCCGTTTTGGTGTAGCTGGGCAGGCCCTGTGCGTCCGGGCCGTTGTTGACCCACGACTTGGCGCCGAGCACCTGGACGTCGTCGATGAAAAAGTTGTCGTAAGTGGCGGTGCGGGTGGCGCCGGCAGCCGTCAGTTCATTCGATTGGTTGACGATGATCTTACCCTTGAGCACGCGCCCGTCGGGGCGAACGCAGTTGTCGCCATAGTCAATGGTGATGGTGTTGGGCCAGGTACCCCAGGGCTGGGCAAAGGTGACCACGGGGCACCCCTGGATGCTGCCGCGGTCTTCGACGGCCAGGTCGATGTCGACATCGGTTTGTTCGGAGAAGTCCTCGGCGGCGGCGGCGTCTTCGGTTGCGGCAACAAAGGCTGCTTCGGGGGTGGACTCATCTTTCTGGCAGGCGTTCATGGCCACCAGCACCAGGGCGAATGCGCTCAGGAAAAGGGTTATCTTTCTCATGGCTGAAGTTTGAATGAGTGAACTCGTTTTTGTGTTTATCTACTGACCGGTAGTGGATTTGCTAGTAAGACACGGTGTATAACGAGGGGTTTAACGGGGGATTTTTTAAGGAAAGGTTAAAGTGGCCAAACCAGAACATAAGCATTTGCCAAAGATTAAGAAAAGAAAGAGCGGATAAATTTCTAATCCCGCGGGATTTTTCCTGTTTTTTACAAAATACCTGAAATGGCCCCATTTCCATATCTACACCTTTGCAAACATTTTTGAACGACTAAAAACCAATGCACCGATGACAAACGACAATCAACGCAGGGTAAACGCCTGGTCTCTGTTTTTGCTATATTGCATGGTCGCAGGAGGCCTTATTTTTTTGGGTATTGAGTTTCATATGTATCAGATGGATGCATGGGTCGAGCAAAATAAGGTCAACCAGGAAAGAATGTTGTCTTCCTACGGTGTCATGTTGTTGGAAGGCGTTTTTTCTATTTACCTGTTTTTTTCAGGAACGGCCATTCTCGTGATTTGGCGAAAGATGGATGTGCTTTTCCTGACCAACCCGGAGCTGCGGCATTTCAGGGATAAACGCGGTGGAAACTTATCCGACATTTCACACCTCTTCTTCGCCTGGGCAGTATGGATATGGATGCTGGTTTATTTGATAGACCGACCTTTGATCCATCGGCCCCATGTAGACCTCATCACCACACTCCTATCCACCATTAACAGTGGGCTATTTCTGGCTGCCACTGTAGACTTCGACTATGAGGGCGACCCTCCCTGGTGGGTCAGGCAACCGCTGCTGAACAAATGGTTTCAGCGGTTTACCGGAATTGTCTACTCCACCCTTGTCACTTTAGGATTAACCGTGGCATTGTACCTTTTTTTTCCCACCTTTCCTGATGAGGAGAATGCGTTCAAGTTCTACTATATCCCCGACCTGATCTTCGCCCTGCCGACCACCATCATCTTGTTTGGCGGGCTGATTTACCTGTTTAATAAACGCGATATGTGGAGATTGATACCGCTGGTTGTCTTTTCATTGTTGTTTCTGGTTGTCGCCCAGATGCTGTATTTGTTTGAAAATTGGGAACATCCCCTGATGAAGCACCCGATACCGGCTTATTTGGACGTAGGTTACAAGGCAACCCTGATACTTTTGGTACTGCTGCTGACCATTACTTATCAGGGGCACCTGCAAAAGCAACTGTTAGCTCATCAGACAGAGTCGGAGCGGCTGATCCACCGAGAAATGGCGCATCGTGTCAAGAATCATTTTAACATCATTGCCAACGGCATACGCGACCAGATCAGAAAGCACAGTGAGCCGGCAAATCAGCCAGTGCTGATGGCATTAATGACCACCCAGGTGCGGGTAAGTGCCATCCACACCCTGCACATTCTGCTTGACCATAATTCAGCAATCCTCGGCGGACGCGACGAAACACCTGCTCTGCAATACTTTGAGCAAGTGATGAAAGCACTCAGTGAATCCTTTTTTTATCCGGAAGGGCAGTTCGTTTATTCTATCGCACCTTACATAGACAAGTCAATCAAAGTTGGAATTGCCAAGGACATCGGCAGGGTAATCACCGAGCTTGCCCTCAACGTCAACGAGCATGCTTATGCCGATCATGAAGATAAGTACATTGAGGTCCGGTTGGGCGAAACCGATGATTGCTTCCAGATTGAAGTGCTGGACCGGGGAAAGGGGTTCAACCCATCGAAAATCGACACAACCGGGCAAGGTTTTGCGATCATAGAACAGATCGTCTCCCAGTTCGATGGGACGTCGGAGGTAACCACCAACGTCGAGGAGCGGGGGACACATTTTACGATTCAATTCAAATGGAGATCACTCCAATAAAAACGTTACACGCACCATGAAAGTAAAAGTTTTGGTTTTTGAAGATGAGCCCCAACTCCGGAGTGAGTTGATCCGATCGCTTGAAGGCGAGGGCTACGAAGTACTCGCGTTTGCCCTACCCAGTCGGGCCATGGAGGCACTTGAGGAGGCGGATGAATTCCCCAAATTGGCGTTGCTGGACATTAAACTTGACAACGTCTCCAGCGACCAGTTGGAGGCAGAGCGAGCAAAAGGTTTCCAACCCGATACGGCGGGGATAGAACTGGCAACAAGGATCCTGAAGCAAAAACGCATTCCTGTTATTTTTATGACCGGGCATCCCGATCAGTACAAGAACGCTATGTTGCTTCAACCTTCGGCTTTTTTTGTTAAGGGGAACATAGACTATCAAATTGAGGTTCCGCGCGCCATTCACCTCGCCATCCACAATTTTGAAAACGCTGCTGAGCACCAGCCCGATTTCAAGCTAATCGATCCGGGCAAAGTATGCCTGAATATCTCCGTATCAGGAAACGGTGATGGCCCCCGTTTTCGGCGCATCATCCTCGAAGTGGACGATATCCTGTACTTTGCCACCCAGGGCGGCATCACCCATGTGTACGTAAAAGGGCAGGACCGCCCCTACAGCCTTACCCTGCCGGCCATCGATCTCTACAGGCAAATGGAGGAGTTGTTGCAAACCAAGAACCAATCCAACCCGTTCCGAAACATCTATCGAGGGTGCTACGCCAACGTGAGCAACGTCAAAGCATACGACAGCGAATGCGCCTATTTTGACCACAGCGGCAAAGTTTTCTGCTACCTCAACCCCGCCCATTACCAGCTATTGAGCGCTTATTATCCGCCTTTCATCAATAAGGCCTGATTTCGCAAATACGATATGAAGAGCCGGAAAATCCCGTTGCATCCCGATGATGCAACGGGATTTTTTTTGGGGTTCGCAGCAGCATTTCTGCTTTTGGGAAAAAGCAACCAAATCCTGTATCAACACTCCCGCAAATTTGAAGTGCCATTCAGGCAGAAAATAATCAAAACCATAAACTATGAAGCGTAAAACAAGTTTTTCCCAACCACCGATCAGGCTTCTCGCCGCAGTCATCGCTCTTTTGACGGGGCTGAGTATGGCCTATTCCCAACAAGCGCCCCGTACCGTTCAGGTTGATTTTGCCAACCAGATCGCCTACCGGTATGGCGCCGAACCGGCTACCGTACGCCGATTTTTAAACGCGGCCATCGCCCGCGAGCAGGAGATCGGAATCCCTGCCGCAGTGGTCGTTGCCATCGCTTTGCGGGAGTCTTCTTTCACCAGCGAGCTGTTCCGCATGGCCGGTAATCCATTTGGTATCAAAGGCTTTGCGCCTTGGGATGGCCCGGTCTATTTCATGCACCACGACGGAGAAAGCACCCCTTTCCGTGTTTACAACACCCCCGAAGAAGCGGTAAGCGACTTCGGTCGGTTTATCCAGGCGCGTGCCTGGTACTCGGACGCATTGGCTTGCCCAATGGACGACTACGCTTGTGTGGTACACGGGCTGAAAAAAACAGAGACAGAACCGGGGTATGCACTCGACCCTTTCTGGGCTCAGGGCGTCCTTAGCGTCCTTTACGAAAACAACCTGGACCAACTGACGCCACACCTCAAAGCGCCCGGGCGCTAATGCGCCCTGTGGCCGTTTGATCATCCCTCAAACCGATCATCGACGCCCCTTAAAGCAGGGGCGTCTTTTTTGTTTACCTGTATTTTAAACCCCTTATTCCCCAATACGATTTACTTTCGCACCATGCAAGCCTACCACGATCTACTCCAACACATCCTCACCCACGGCGCCGACAAATCCGACCGCACCGGCACCGGCACCCGCAGCGTGTTCGGGTACCAGATGCGTTTCGACCTGCGGGAGGGCTTCCCGCTCGTCACGACCAAAAAGGTACACCTCAAAAGCATCATTTATGAACTGCTGTGGTTCCTGCAGGGCGACACCAACGTGCGCTACCTCCGGGAAAACGGGGTGAGCATCTGGGACGAGTGGGCCCGGCCCGACGGCGACCTCGGGCCCGTGTACGGTAAACAATGGCGCTCCTGGTCCGGCGCCGACGGCCGCACCTTCGACCAGATCAAAGACCTGCTGCACACCCTGCGCACCAACCCACACAGCCGCCGCATGATCGTCAGCGCCTGGAATGTGGCCGAACTGCCCGACATGGCCCTCGCCCCCTGCCATTGCCTGTTCCAGTTTTATGTGTCCGACGGCCGCCTCTCCTGCCAGCTGTACCAGCGCAGCGCCGATGTGTTCCTCGGCGTTCCTTTCAACATCGCATCCTACGCCTTGCTCACCTGCATGATCGCCCAGGTCACGGGTTTGCAACCGGGCGATTTCATCCATACTTTCGGCGACGTGCACATTTACAACAACCACATGGATCAGGTGAAACTGCAACTCAGCCGCGAACCCCGACCACTGCCGGTGATGCGCCTGAACCCGGACGTGAAAGACCTCTTTGATTTTCGTTTTGACGATTTTACCCTGGAAAACTACGACCCCTGGCCGGCCATTAAAGCGCCGGTGGCCGTGTGAGCCCATCCGAAAACACATGCCATGACCAGATTGCTGACCAGAACAGCCCTCGCACTCCTGCCGCTCGTCCTTGCGCCCGCCTGCTACGAACGCGAAGACGGATGCCTCGACATCAACGCCGTGAACTACGACGCCTCGGCCGACGATAACTGCTGCTGCACCTACCCTACCCTCTCCTTCTCCGTGCAGCATCGCATGGACACCCTGGTTTGGCAGCGCGACTCGGTGTACCAAACGACCGATGGTCAATGGTTCCGGCTCCTCGACGCCGCCTTTTATCTTTCTGAATTCAGCCTGCGGCAAAACAACCAGGCGTACCGGATCAGCGACAGCCTGCTTTTCCAGGTGTTTGACTCAGGGGGAGCAGACACCGTGGATCAGTATTTTACCGACGATTTTACCCTGCTGCGCCGCACCACCACCAGCCTGGACGTGGGCACGTTCAGCACCGACGGCGCATTCGACCAGGCGCAGTTCAGGCTCGGCCTCTCGGAACCTGCCAACCGAATCATCCCGGCACTTACACCCGACGGACATCCGCTGCGCACCCAGGGCGACAGCCTCTGGCTGAACCCGCAAGACGGCTACGTGCCCCTCTACCTGGTGCTCGACCGCGACACCCTGTCCGCCACGCCTCCCGACACCCTGCGGTTTACGCGCAGCGAAATCGGCGACGCGTTCGCCACTTCCGCTGGCCCTTTTTACCACGAACCCGGATACAACCTTGCCCTGAAAATCCGCATCAACTATCTGGAACTGTTCGCGGGGGTAAATTTGTCTAATCCGGACATAAACGCCGTTCGGAACGGGATAGCGGCCAACTTGCCCAACGCCTTTAGCGTTATTCCATAGAAAGTGCCGCAAGTTCGGTAAATAACTATTGGTGCTTACCCGCAAAGCGTATAATTTTGTACAAAACACGACACATGAAAAAATTACTGTTGCCCCTGCTGCTGTTGCCCCTGTTTGCTTTTTTCACCGCCTGTGAAAATGACGATGACGATACGGCCGCCATCACCCTTATTTTCGAAGCCCGGTACGACGGGCAGCGGTTGGAGAAATACAAGAATTATGATTACAACGGCTACCCGCTCCAGTTCTCGCGTTTTCACACCTATCTCTCCGACGTCGAGTTGATCAAAGCAGACGGCAGCGGCGGACTGCTCTCCGAGATCATGTTCATCAACTTCACCCCCGACGACGCCCCCAATAACGTCTCAATCCAGCCCTCGCTCTCCATCGCCGGCCTCCCGCCCGGCACTTACACGGGTCTCCGCATGGGCATCGGAGTCAAGCCGGCACTCAACGCCAAAAAGCCGAGTGATTTTGATCCCTTCCATCCCCTGTACAGGGAAAATGAGTACTGGAGCGGTTGGAAGAGCTACATATTCACCAAAATTGAGGGCCAGGGCGACCAGAACAACGACGGTACGCCGGATTTGTTCCTGGTGCATCACTACGGCAGCGATCCGGTATACCGAACCTATTCATTCAACGTGCCGATCACGGTGACGGAAGGCGGCAGTACGCGCGTATCGGTGGTCTTCGACCTGAAACAGTTATTTACCCTCGAAAGCGGCGCCCTCTACGACCTGCCTGCCAACCCGCAAACCTCCCACAATCAGGCCAACATCAGCATCGCCGAAGTAATTGTGGAAAACTACGGCCGGGCAATTGTTGTTGAATAAAAAGCCGTTTTTGGTAGTCCTCCTGCAATTCAACATCCGACAATCCATGCGTTCGCTTCGCTACATCCTGCTTACTGCCGTGCTGCTTGCCGGCGCCTGCTCGCCCGACAACGGCTCCGGCGACCGTGGCGACCTGTCGGATGTGTCCTATAGCCCCCAGCCCTACACCATTCCCAAGCCGGAGCACTTCCCCGAGGTGCCGGTGCCCAAGGACAATCCGGTGACGGTAGACGGGGTGCAACTGGGCCGCAGGCTGTTTTACGACCCCATCCTGTCGGCCGACAGCACCATGTCCTGCGCCTCCTGCCACCTGCCGTCGATGAGTTTCACCGACGGCAGGGCGGTATCCACCGGCATAGACGGCATTGCCGGCGCCCGCAGCTCGATGTCGCTGCTCAACATCGCCTACGCCACCAACGGGCTTTTTTGGGACGGCCGCGTCAAAACCCTGGAGGAGCAGGCGCTTATCCCGGTAGAAGACCCCATTGAGCTCCACCACACCTGGCCTCAGGTGATAGACCAGTTGCGCAGCCACCCCGAGTATCCCGCCCTGTTCCGCAAGGCTTTCGGCATCAGCGACCGCAGCGAGATCACCAAGGAGCTGGCTGCAAAAGCCATCGCCCAGTTCGAACGCATCCTCATCAGCAGCGGCACGTCGCGCTTCGACCGCTTCGAGTATTACGGAGAAATAGACGCGCTCGACGACGAGGAGATCGACGGCAAGCTCATGTTCTTCGACGAAGCCCAGGGCATCGGCATCAACCTGCCCGACGCCCAGTGCTTCCACTGCCACGGCGGCATAACCCTCACCGGCAACCAGTATTTCAACAACGGCATCGACAGCGTGGGCAGCCTGAGCGAATTCAAGGACCCGGGTCGGTTCCGGGCTACGGGCAACCCGTCGGACCAGGGCAAGTTCCGCGCACCCACCATCCGCAACATTGCCCTCACCGCCCCGTACATGCACGACGGGCGCTTCCAGACGCTGGAAGAGGTGCTCGACCGGTACAGTTCCAACCGCATTGGCGCGCCCAACCAGGACCCTCTCACCCAACAAGTGGGCTTCCCCATCCCCGGCTCCGACCCCGTGCGGTACACCGGACTGACCGCCTACCACAAAAAAGCCATCATCAAATTCCTGCATACGTTGACGGATACGACGTTTATCCACAATCCGGACATCCAAAGTCCGTATTAATGTCGTATTTTTGGGCGGTTTTCCCAAAATTTACGATATCATGTATTTTCGTTTAACCCTTTCACTGTTGCTCCTGTCTGCCGGCGCCCTGCGCGGCCAGATTACCGAAGGCGGCTTCCCGTTTTCCCTTTCCCTTTCGCTCAACACCCCTGCGCCGGTGCTGCTGCCGGCCCTGGATCTGGAGGCCGCGCGCGCGGAAGACGCAGCCCGTCCGGAGCAGCAACGTTTCGCCGCGCCGGTGCCCGCCGACGTCTCGCCGGCGTCGCAGGGAGAATGGTCCGACGTACCCGGCGGGCGCATCTGGCGTTGCGCCCTTCAGGCGCCAAATGGCGGCGGCATGGTGCTCCTCTTCGACCGGTTCAGCCTGCCCCAGGGCGCGCGCTTTTTTGCGTTTACGCCCGGAGGCGACCAGGTTTGGGGCGCATTCACCGCAAAAAGCGGAACGTCTTCCGGAAAATTTCTCATAGGTCCCGTACCCGGCCGGGAAGTGATTCTGGAACTGTTTGTTTCGGACAAAACGACCGAACCCGCCGATGTCCACCTCAACCGGGTGGACGTGGCCTACGACGTGTCGGTGGCGGGCCTGCTGGGATTCGACGACGCGCTGCCCTGCCACGTAAACGTCAACTGCCCGGAGGGCGCCGACTGGCAAACCGAGAAAAAAGGCGTGGCGCGCATCCTGATGGTGTTCAGCAACGGCGCCGGCTGGTGCACCGGCACCCTGATCGCCAACGCCGACGGCACCAAAGAGCCCTACTTCCTCTCGGCCCACCACTGCCAGCTCATCGGCTTGAACCCGGACTTCAGCATGTGGCGTTTCGATTTCGACTACGAGTCGGCCACCTGCGCCAATCCGACCACCGAACCGATCCGGCGCTCCGTGTTGGGATGCCAGCGGATCTCCTTCCGCGAGGAAACCGACTTCATGCTCCTGAAAATGAACGCCATACCGGCCAATTACAACCTCTACTTCAACGGCTGGACACGCAGCACCACCCCACCCGCTTCCACCACGCACATCCACCATCCGGTCGGCGACATCAAAAAAATCACCCACGACAACCAGGCGCCGACCGTATACCCGCAACTCATCGACTGGGGCGGCGTTTTTGGCATCAGCCCGGTCAATACCCACTGGAGCGTTATTCCGGAGGTGGGTGTATACCAGCCCGGCTCCTCCGGGTGCCCCCTGTTCGACCCCAACAAACGCATCATCGGGCAGTTGCACGGCGGCAACGCCGACCCACAGGACAACTGCATCATTATCAACTCTTTTTTCGGACGCTTCGACCTCTCCTGGGATCAGGGAACTACCCCTGCCAGTCGCCTCAAAGACTGGCTCGACCCGGGCAACACCAATAAAAATACCGTTGACGGGTACCCGCAAAACAGCGACATCTCGATCAGTGGCGAGATCAGAACCCACGGAGACAAGCTCATGCCCAACGTGCGCGTGTACCTCAGCGGTGGCCGCACCGACAGCACCCTGACGGATGCCCAGGGCGCATACACATTCCTGCAGGTGCCGGCCGGCCAATCGTACACGATCACGCCCGCCTACACCGGCAACGCCAACAACGGCGTGACGGCCTTCGACATCTCGCTCTACACCCGGCATATTCTGGGCGCCCAACAGCTCGATACCCCTTGGAAGATCATTTCCGGCGACGTCAACGACAGCAAAAGCGTCACTTCTTTCGACATGGTGGACATCCGCAAGGTGGTGCTGGGCGCCAGCGTAAAATTCGCCGCCGCCCCTATCTGGCGTTTCTTCCCGGCGTCCACGACATTCGCCGACCCGTTCAATCCATTCAGCAGTCCGTTGCCTGCCGAATCCATCACCGTCACCAACCTCCAGCAATCGCTGACCGATGCCGATTTCATCGGCGTGAAGGTCGGCGACGCCAACGCCAACGCCAATCCAGGTCAATAACATCTTTTTATGCAAAAATCACCATTTCAACACCGTGTGCTCGATCGCTTCCTGCGATACGTGCAGATCGACACCCAAAGTGACCCCAATTCGCCTACTACCCCCAGCACGGAAAAACAAAAAGACCTCAGCCGGCTGCTCGTCGAAGAGCTCCAGGCCATGGGCATCGCCGACGCCGAGCTCGATGATTTCGGCTATGTCTACGCTACGGTGCCCGCCAACACCGACAAAAAAGTGCCCGTGATCTGTTTTTGCTCCCACGTCGACACCGCGCCGGACTGCTCCGGCGCCGGCGTCAAACCCATCGTACACCGCAACTACCAGGGCCAGGATATCCAGCTGCCCGACGACCCGTCGGTGGTCATCCGTACGGCCGAACACCCAGACCTAAAGGACCAGCTCGGCAACGACATCGTGACCGCCAGCGGCACCACCTTGCTCGGCGCCGACAACAAGGCCGGCGTGGCCGCCATCATGGATGCCGTGCAAATACTGCTGAAAAATCCACAGCTCAAACACGGCAAGATCCGCATCCTGTTTACCCCGGACGAAGAAATCGGGCGTGGCGTAGACAAGGTGAACATGAAAAAACTCGGCGCCCGCTTCGGATACACCATCGATGGTGAGTCGGCAGGCACCATGGAGGATGAAACCTTCAGTGCCGACGGCGCTACGGTGACCATTCACGGGGTATCTTCCCACCCCGGATTTGCCAAAGGCAAAATGGAAAATGCCCAAAAAATTGCCGGGCGTATTCTCTCCAAATTGCCCGACAAGCTCAGTCCCGAACACACCGAGGGGCGCCAGGGCTTTATCCACCCCACTTCCGTGGAGGGCGGTCTGGAAAAGGTCACCCTGAAATTCATCCTCCGCGATTTCACCGAAGGCGGACTCAAGCGCCACGCCAAAACCCTGGAAAAGATCGTGGACAACGCGCTCAAGGGATTCCCCAATTCGCACGCCGAGATCAAGATTGCCCAGCAATACCGCAATATGGGCAAGGTGCTTCGCCGGTATCCACAGGTGTCCGACTACGCCATGGAAGCGCTCCGCCGGGCCGGATTTCAGCAGCCCGTGAAGCGCTCCATCCGCGGCGGCACCGACGGCTCCCGCCTCACTTTTATGGGCCTGCCCTGCCCCAACCTGTTTGCCGGCGAACACGCCTTCCACTCCAAACAGGAATGGGTATCGGTTCAGGACATGGAAAAAGCCGCCGAAACCATTGTGCACCTGGCCTGCGTGTGGGCGGAGCAAGACTGAATACCCCCCGCCGCCGTTGAATGATGGCACACGGATACCACGGATCGCTTCGCGAACACGGAAAAGACTGATTTTTTCGAGGGAAAATCGGTGACCATCCGTGCTCGCGAAGCGATCCGTAGTATCCGTATTCCATTACGCAAAAGCCAGAATTTACGTTAATATAACACTAGTTTTCAGGAAAAAATTTCCTTTTATTGCTAACTTTACAGAATCAATTACTCACCTCAATACACATTACCCATGGAAGAAAAAGATTTTGCAACCCAGGCCGCCGAACGGCTCAACAGCCTTAAAGAACTCGCCGCCAAAAAGTTTGAGGAACTGAGCACCAAAGCCGAAGAACTCACCGGTGAGGCGCAGGTAGAAGCCAAAGAACAACTGGCCAAACTGACGGCCCTCCGCGACCAGGTAACCGCACACGAAGGCGGCGCGCTGGGATTTATCGCCGAAAAAGCCCAGCACTTGCTGGACGAACTGCGCGAAGACGCCGACGAAGCCGTTGCCGAAAGCAAAAGTTTTTGGGAAAAAGCCAAAGCTTATGTAGCCGACAAAATGGACGATGCCCGCGAAGCTATGAAAGGCGACGACGACAAGGTGGCTTAATATTGAAGTCTTCAAAACGACAGAGGCTGACTCATAAGTTGCAGTAACACGAAATTATCAAAACATAATTTTAAGAACAGGTCAGATAAGTGTCGGCGTGACTTGAAGTCACGCC
>JBGSTG010000101.1:0-34763 GCA_041736625.1 Saprospiraceae bacterium
GGTCGGGCGCGCGCAGCACCACCGGCTGGGGGCGCTGCTGGGGGTCAGCGGCGGGCGCGGTCACATCGCCCAGCTTGATGCCGATGAAGTCTACCCCGGTGACGGCATCATCTACCCCGGTGAGCGACACGCTTTCCGGGAAGTTCCAGGGCGCGTTCGGGTTGGGGAACACGTAATCGGCGTCGACGAAGCGCCAGGAGGTGTTCCAGATGTTGTTGGCGTTCTGGTTGCCCAAGAGGGCCTGGGTGATGAGGCCCGCGTCGGCGGTGGTGATGGAGTTGCTCTTGTTCACGTCGGCGGAGATGCGCGGGAAGGGCGCGCCGAGGGGGCCTTTGCCGGACACGTGCTGCTGGATGCGCGTGGCGTCGGCAGCAGTGACGCCGTTGAATTTGTTGATGTTTTTGGTGGGGGTAACGGTGATGTCGCCGCCGTCTTGCAAGTCGACCAGGTAATCCCCATTTGCATCACTAATGTCGCTGCCGGTGTCGTCGCCGGTGATGGTCACGGTGGCGTCTTTTACGCCCTGGTTGGGGTCAGCCGACCAGTGGATGGCGCCGCCGACGCCGATAGGAATGCAGAAGTCCTGGCTCTCATAGGCGCCCATGTCGGTAACCGCGTTAAAGGGCCGTGCATTGCCAAGTATATCGTCCACGGGCGCGCCGGAGTTGGAACCCACATCCACCGCTGGCGAGCAAGCCGGGAGGCGAAGGCCGTCGTCGGCTGTGCCGAAGAGGTCGTCCGGACCGTCGGGGTCGTTAGGGTCTACGAAGAGCGGGTCCACGTTCAGGTTGCCTGTGCCGGGGTACACGCCGCTGGGTTGTTTGACAATGGAATAGCTGATGGTAATGGCCGGCTTGCCGTTGCTTGACCGCACAGCATTGCCACTTCCCCAAATAATACAATTCTTCAAGACTGGGCTGTTGTCCCCGTAATTGTTGACGGAGCCAAGACCGGCTTGCGGGTTTTCGGAAAAGGTGCAGTTGGTAACCATGGGTGCGCTCGTACCAATCCACACGACAATGCCGCCGAAGCCGTTACCTGAAAAAAGGCAATTGCGCACATTGGGGGAGGCATCGGTCAGGGCAATACCATACGTGTTTCCTGAAAAAGCGCAGCGCGTTATTTCGACCAATGCCCCGTCTTCTATGCCAATGCTGCCTACGCCGCCATTGTTTATAAAACGACAATTGGAAATGTCGCCCGTCGAACTTCGGGTGTTGACGCCCGAACCATTTACTCCGCCGGGATAGGTGTATACTTCATTGTTTGTAAACGTACAATTGCTGATATCGAGCGGAGAATTTCGGTTAAAAATACCCGGCCCGAAGGTAGTGGTGTGATCAGCAAAGCTGCACCCGCTGATGACGGGCGAAGAATTCGCATTTTCAATTCCACCACCGTATGAGTAATGGTCGCCGTCGTTGGCGCTGTTGTTGTTGAAGGTACAGTTGGTGATGGTTGGGGAAGAGGCATCATTGTACATACCGATGCCATGTATCCTTCCGGACGAAGTCAGCGATATACCCTGATTGCCCGAAAATGTGCAATCCGCTACGTTTGGCGAAGCGTTGGTGTTGTGCATACCGCCGCCATAAGATATGCCAACAATGGCGTTGCCGGAGAAGGTACAGTTGCGCACCGTTGGAGAGGCATAGGCATTGTACATCCCCGCCCCACTCGAGTTCAGGGCAGCGCCATTGGCATAACCGCCTGTGATGGTGAACCCGTCCAGCACGGCCGTGCTGGTGAGCGGGTTACCGGACGTGAAATTGTTAAAGATGACGTGGTACGAGTTGTCGGTAGCCGCGGAGGTATTGATTTCACCGCTCAGCACCGTACCGTTGGTGGCCGGGTCCGGGTCCCGGTCATCGAGGTCCGGGTCGCCCGTGTTCGGGAAACCGCCGAGGATTTCCACGCCGTTTTTCATGGTGAAAGAAATGGAGCGGTCGATGGTTAAAGTGGGATTGTAGGTAGCCGCGGCGACCCAGATCTGCGTGACGTTGGGGCAAGGGCTGTAAAGCGCACTTTGCAGGTCGGTGTAGGCGTGGTCCCAGGAAGTGCCGTCATTGTTGCCGGTTGCGTTTTGGTTGACGTACATGACGTTCGCGGGCGGGCAGCAGGCGCTGAGTTTGCCGCCAAAAGTAGTCAGGAGCCCTGTATTGGTCGTGATGCTGAAGTTGCCCCCCCCAATATTTTGCACAATGCCCGTGTTGGTCGTGATGCTGCTGGAACCGCTTGCATTTTCAATGATGAGGCCGTCATTATTGAATACGGCGAAGATGCTGGTTTCAATACGAGGCTCATTGGACGGTCCGGCGGTGATCAGCAAGGTCGCCGAGCAGGGTGTGTTGTTAAACGTTCCGCCACCAACCAAATCAACGGCTGCGGAGTCCGCATTATCTACACCGGTATTGCACACAATATTGGCATTATTGGTGAACACCGCGCCCGCTTCAAGGTATATGGCCCGGTTGGAGGAGGCAATATTGACCGTGCCGGCCATGTTGATGAATGTACCCAGATTGTAGATGCTCCTGACGGTGTAGTTCGAGCCGCTTGTGTTGCCGATTTGCAGTACATTTTTGTTGGTGAACGTCCCGGTTGCGAAGTTGAGCAGCCGGTGGAATCGGAACATCGTAGCGGTATTGAGTGAAACCGAGCCTTCGTTCACCACCGTACCGCTGTTAGAGAAGAGCGGGCTGGCATCCGAGTTAATGGTCAGCGAGCCGGTGGAGGAGACCGTGAGGGAGCCGCCGGCCAGGACGTTGACCGATCTTGCCACTGCTGCCGCGCCGATGACAGGGTCGTTGGGCATCCCGTCGGGGATGGTCACATCATCGGCTGCATCCGGCACGCCAGCCGACCAGTTGCCGGTGGTGGACCAGTCGGTGCTTTCGCTGCCGTCCCAGGTGGTTTGTGCCGGCAGGAGCGCCGTCAAAAAAAGCAGCACGCCAGACAGGATAAATCCTGTCATGGGTGGTTTGGCGGCGTTCGCGCCGAATCGGGTCACAAACAGGAAAAAGGGCATCGGCAAGTGCATGTAAAGCGTTTAATTTTGTTTTTCGCTCGAAAAGTAGCCATAATTTCAACAGTAAGTAAATATATTGTTGGAAGACCGGAGGATGCGAAATCCCAAATTCCCCCTATCTTTACCCTTGCCATGAGCAACTTCATCGTCTCCGCCCGCAAATATCGGCCCCAACGCTTCGAGGACGTGGTGGGCCAGCAGCATGTGGCCGGCACCCTGCGCAACGCGCTGGCGACCGACCACCTGGCGCACGCCTTCCTGTTTACCGGTCCGCGCGGCGTGGGCAAAACGACCTGTGCCCGCATCCTGGCCAAGGTGATCAACTGCGAAAACCGCAGTGCCGGCCAGGACGCCTGCAACCAGTGCCCCTCCTGCAAAGCGTTCAACGAGAACGCGTCGTTCAACATCATCGAGCTCGACGCCGCCTCCAACAACTCTGTGGACCACATCCGCGCCCTCATCGAACAGGTGCGCTTCCCACCCCAGCAGGGCCGCTACAAGGTGTTCATCATCGACGAGGTGCACATGCTCTCCAACCAGGCGTTCAACGCCTTCCTCAAAACGCTGGAGGAACCTCCCCCCTACGCCATCTTCATCCTGGCCACCACGGAGAAGCACAAGATCATCCCCACCATCCTCTCCCGCTGCCAGATATTCGACTTTCGCCGCATCACCGTGCCCGACATGGTGCTGCACCTCCAGCACATCTGCGCGCAGGAAGGTATTACCGCCGAAGAGGACGCCCTGCACATCATCGGCCAGAAAGCCGACGGCGCCCTGCGCGACGCCCTGTCCATTTTTGACCGCATCACCAGCGCCGCCGGAAAACATATTCGATACGCCGACGTCATCGAGCAACTCAACGTGCTCGACTACGACTACTACTTTACCGCCACCGACGCCCTCATGGCCGAAGACCTGCCCGCGGTGTTCAACCTCTTCGACCAGGTGCTGACCAAGGGTTTCGAGCCCGACCTGTTCCTCAACGGGCTGGCCGAACACCTGCGCAACCTGCTGGTGTGCCAGGACGAGTCCACCCTCGCCCTGCTCGAAGTGGGCGACAGCCTGCGCGAGCGCTACCGCAAACAGGCCGAACTGGCCTCGCCGTCTTTCCTGATTTCCGGACTCAGCCTCGCCAACGACTGCGATGTGCACTTCAAAACGGCGCGCAACAAACGCCTGCACGTCGAACTCGGACTCATCAAAATGTGTTTCACCAACCGCGCCATAACCCTGGCATCGACGCCCACCCCTGAAAAAAAAACGCCTGACGGAAGCGTAAGCCCCTCAAACGGGCATCCACTCCCCCCCAAAACGGCGACTGTGCCCACAAATGCCACCCCCCTCGGCGAAAACGAGGTGGCGGCACTCAAACAAAACATCAAACAGGGCATCCAAAAGGTAGAGCGCATCCCCCTGCGCCTCGACGCTTTTGAGGAGGCCGTAGCCATCGAAGAAGCCCACAAGGCCGGACTGGAAAGCCGCCTGACCCTCGAGAATGCCCGCACAGAATGGCTGCAATACGCCGAAAAACTGGAATCGCCCACCCTGCGCCAGGCCTTTGCCGCTGCCGAACTCCACCTCGAGCAAAAGACGCTGCAGGTCCGCGTAGGTCTCAACTTGCAAAAAACTACCCTGCAACAAGAGTCCATCAGGCTGCTCGACACCCTGCGAAACCGCCTGCACGATCCCCAGATCCGTATCAACATCGAAATCGACGAGTCGCGCGCACCCCAGGAGCCCCCCAAACCCAACCGCCCGCTTTCCCCCCAGGAAAAAATAGAACGCATGAAAAACAACAACCCGCTCGTGGCCGATCTCATTGAACGATTGGGGCTTAAAATTATGGATTAGTCGGCTGTCGGCTGTCGGTCGTCGGCTGTCGGTCGTCGGCTATCGGTCGTCGGTCGTCGGTAGGCCCTGCTTTCGGTTCATCGGTGAGTCATGCGCAAGGCCCGCCCACAACCGACGACCGAAAGCCGATAGCCGATAGCCGACTACCGATAGCCGACAACCGACAACCGATAGCCAACAACCGATAGCCGACAACCGACAACCGATAGCCAATAAACGACAACCGATAGCCAACATGCACCTCTGGCACCTCGAAAACATTGACGTCACCCACATCCTCTGCCCCATGAAGCTGGGCAATGAGGAGTTGATGGCGCGCCATATGCACAAGTGGTTCAAAAAAGGCGAGCAAGTGTTCGTGCCCAACGACCTGTCTGACCGCATCTTTTTCATCACCGGGGGGCGCATCAAGTTGTCCACGATGAACGAGGAGGGCAAGGAGATCACCAAAGCCATCCTGGGTAAAGGAGAGGTTTTTGGCGAGCTGGCCATCATAGGCGAACAGCGGCGCCGCGACTTTGCCGTTGCCCTCGAAGACACCGAAATCTGCGTGGTGACCCTCGACGAACTGCACAACCTGATGCGCAACCGGAACGAACTCAACCTCTTTTTCATGCGCATATTCGGCGCCCGGCAGCTCGACATGGAGCGGCGCCTCGAGTCGCTGGTGTTCAAGGACAGCCGCAGCCGCATTGTAGAGTTCCTGGTGAACCTGGTGGAAAGCAAAGGGCAACGCGTCGGGTATGAGTGGGTGGTGCGCAAGATCATCACCCACCAGGAAATGGCCAACCTCACCGCCACCAGCCGGCAAACGGTGACCACCACCCTCAACGACCTGCGCGCCAAAAAACTGCTAACGTTCAACCGCAGCCGGCTGCTGGTGCGCGATCTGGACGGCCTGAAACAGGAATCGACATGAAAGACAACTTCTCCACCCAGGCCGCCGCCTATGCCCGGCACCGCCCCACCTACCCCGAGGCGCTCTACGAACTCCTGTACAAGCACACCCCCGCATTCGATTATGCCTGGGACTGCGCCACCGGAAACGGGCAGGTGGCCCGCCGACTGGCGGAACAGTTCCGGGTCGTGCTGGCGACCGACATCAGCGCCGCGCAAATTGAGAACGCCCAGCCCCACGACCGCATTCAGTACCGTGTCGCACCCGCCGAACACAGCGGGTTGCCCGACGGCGCCTGCGACCTGATCACTGCGGGACAGGCCGCCCACTGGTTCGACCGGCCCGCCTTCTACACCGAGGCGAAGCGGTGCCTGAAACCGGGTGGGCTGCTGGCGATCTTTGGCTACAAACTGCCGACGATAGACCCGCCGACAGACGAGCTGCTCCTCCACCTCTACGATAGCGTATTGGGCGAATATTGGGATCCGGAACGCCGGTTTGTCGATCAAGGGTATGCCGCTTTCGACTTTCCGTTTCCGGAAATCGCTTTTCCAGACTTGCACATGGAAGTCCTTTGGAACGCGTCGGATTTGACCGGATTCCTGGAATCCTGGTCGGCAACCCAGCATTTTATCCGTCGGGAGGGCAAATCTCCCCTGAACGACGATTTTCGGCAAAGCCTGGCCGAGTGCTGGCCGGAAGGGGTAGACAAAACGGTGCGGTTTCCGATGTTTGGGCGGGCGGGAAATAATCCTCAATCTTAAAGCTTAAAGATGTACGCCCTCTTCAAACCCTTCCTCTTTCTGCTCGACCCCGAAAAAGCCCACCACCTCACGATGTGGGCGCTCGATCGGGCCTGGGAGCTGCCGCCCGTTCGACACCTGCTCAGTCGTTTATACGCGCCCAAAAACGCGACACCGACGCGCTGCATGGGCCTGGTGTTTCCCAACCCGGTAGGCCTTGCCGCCGGGTTCGACAAAGACGGGAAACATATACTGCCCATGTCGTTGCTGGGCTTCGGCTTTATTGAAGTAGGCACCGTCACGCCGCAACCCCAGGCCGGAAACCCCAGGCCCAGGCTGTTCCGGCTGCCCGCCGACCGGGCGCTCATCAACCGCATGGGCTTCAACAACGAGGGTTTGGACGCCCTGGCGCACCGGCTCCAGAACCTGCGCGAAAAACACCCCGACCTGCCGGTGATTATCGGGGGCAACATCGGCAAAAACAAGGACACCCCCAACGAACGGGCCGAACAGGACTACCTGCTGTGCTTCGACAGGCTTTTTCCCTGGGTCGACTACTTTGTCGTCAACGTCAGCTCGCCCAACACCCCCAATTTGCGCGCACTTCAGGAAAAAGAGCCGCTCACCCGCTTGTTGCAACGCCTGCAATCCGAAAACCATCGACAGCCTCAGCCCAAACCCATCCTGCTCAAAATGGCGCCCGATTTGACGGACGAACAGCTCGACGACATCGCCGCCATCGTGCGCGACACCGGCCTGGCCGGCGTTATTGCCACCAATACCACGATTGTACGCACCGGACTTTCCTTGTCGCCCGAGGCAATTGAAAACATCGGCGCCGGCGGACTCTCCGGCGCGCCACTTCGCGCCCGCAGCACCGCCGTGATCGGCCTTTTGCGTGAAAAACTGGGCCCCGGACCGGTGATCATCGGCGTCGGCGGAATTGAGACAGCGGAACACGCCCGGGAAAAAATGGACGCCGGCGCCAATCTGGTGCAAGTGTATTCGGGCATGGTGTACGCCGGGCCGGCGATTGTCCGCAAAATTCTCAAACCCGGTCGGTAGCGCAACCGATTACTCCACTTCCGGCCACCCCAGCGCCTGCTTGATTTTGAAATAAATATCGGTATTGTCGTATACGCCCCCGAAAAGCGTCGAACCGGGGCCATAGGCAAAAACCGGCACCATAGTGGCCGTATGGTAGTCGCCGGCGAACTCGATGTGCAGGCTGTCGGGCCTCGAACCCTGTACGATGGCGGCCCCACCGGTCTCATGATCGGCCGTGACGATGACCAGCGTATGCCCGTCCTGCTCGGCAAAACGCAGCACTTCACCCACTGCCGCATCGAAGTCAAGCGTTTCTGCGATGAGCCATTCGGCTTTGTTCTGGTGGCCGGCCCAGTCGATCTGCGATCCTTCGATCAAAAGCATAAAACCGTTTTCGCTTCTTTTTTGCAAAAACGCCGGCGCTTGGGCCGATGCATACGGCAGGTAGTTTCGCCCCATTTGTACCGGTTCCGGCTCCTCCGGGTGAGCAAACCAGATCAGCGGTTTATCCGGATTGAAATCCAGGGATTGCATCGGGGAATCCGCGCGGTGATGGATCTGGTATCCTTTGTCGGCCAGTTCGGTTTCCAGGTTGCGCTGGTCGTTTTTGCGGCGGCTGAAGTACTTGCTGCCGCCGCCCATGACCAGGTCGATATTACTTTTCAAAAACGCCAGAGCGATATCTTCCAGGAGCGCGCGGTTGGAAACGTGGGCCACAAAAGCGGCCGGGGTAGCGTGCACCACGCTGCTGGTGACTACCAGACCGGTGGCCCAGCCGTGTTCCTTGGCCTGTTCAAACAGGTTGTTGCATGGCTTTTTCCTGGCGTTTATACCCACCATGCCGTTTTTGGTCTTGCATCCGCAGGCCATGGCCGTGGCCGAAGCGGCAGAGTCCGTTACCCTGGATTTTTCGGCGTCGACCGTCATCAAGCCGGTGACCGGCATTTTCTCTATGTTGAGCTTGTTTTTGCCGGCATACATGGCGGCAGTGATCTGGGTGAGCCCCATGCCGTCGCCGATGAGGAGGATGACGTTGCGGGGTGGGTTGGCGGCAGGCCGCATGACGGGTTCCGACGGCGATACAAGAAACAACAGGAACGAAAACCAGAGTAGTCGCATGGCGCAAGTTAAGGACAATTAAATCACACTTTTGAATACACACGGAAGTACTCCAGTGGAATTTTGCCTTCCAGAAAAGCCGTTCCCACGATGGCGCCTCCACAACCGATGGCTGCCAACGCTTCCAGGTCGGCCACACTACCGACACCACCGCTGGCAACCAAATGGAGCCCTGGAAAGGTTTCGAGGATTTCGGTGTACAGCTCAACCGCCGCCCCTCCGAGCTCGCCGTCGCGCGATATATCGGTAACCGACACCTGACTGATGCCGAGGGCTATTATACTGCGCAGGAATTCGAAGAGGTCCATTTCGGTTTGGCGAATCCATCCGTGTACGGCCATCTTCCGGTCGCGCACATCGGCGCCCACCAAAAATCGATCGGGGCCGAATTTTTCCACCCAGGCGCTGAATTCATCAGGCGCCAGCACCGCCACGCTGCCTACTGAAAACAGATCGGCGCCGGCGTCCCAAACCTGCTTGAGGGATGGTATAGAGCGCAAGCCCCCCCCGTAATCGATCTGCAGGTTCGTGTGGGCGCCGATTTTAGCCAGCACATCGAGGTTGCTCAACTTGCCGTCCCGCGCTCCGTCCAGATCAACGATGTGCAGTCGCCGGATCCCGGATGCTTCGAGTTTTTTGGCCAGTTCAAGCGGATCTTCGGGGTAAACCTTTTTCAAGTCGAAGTCGCCGTGGCGCAGGCGGACGAGTTTGCCGCCCATAAGATCGAATGAGGGTATGATGTCCATGTATGCAAGGTTCAAGTTGCAAAATAACGCTGTAAAAAGCAAACGGTGCTTTTTTCTGAAATATTTTCCCTTTGTAAAGTGTAATCAATTCGGTATTTGAGACCTGGATAACCGGCGGATTTACCCATAGATTTGCACAAAACGTTTTTGTATGCGCCTGATCATTCCCCTTTTGCTTTCCCCCTTTTGGCTCTCTGGACAGGTTGAGGACCTTTCCTGTAAAATCGCCCATCAGGAAGCCCACGCGGTGGCTGCTCACTTCGCCGCCGGCATGCGCTCGGCCGTTCCCGACAATTACGATCAGGTGTACCAGCGCTGCGCCTGGTCCGTCGACCCGGCCGTACAATATATCGCTGGTAACGTGACCACTTATTTCAAACCCCGCGCGGGCGGGCTGTCCACGCTGGGCTTCGATCTGGCGCTGAATATGACCGTGGATTCCGTCCGGTACCACGGCCAGGCCATGCCGTTTACCCACGGTGGCGATGACCTGCTCGAAATTGCTTTTCCCATTTACCTGCCGGAAAACATCCTCGACTCGGTGACCGTTTTTTACCAGGGCCCTCCTGAGCGGGGTGGGTTCGGCACCTTCGTGACTGAATTGCACCAGCAAACACCCGTGCTCTGGACGCTGAGCGAACCCTATGGCGCCAAAGAATGGTGGCCCTGCAAGCAAAACCTGTCGGACAAGATCGACTCACTCGACGTGCTCGTGCGCACCCCTGCCACCTACCGTGTGGCCGGTAACGGGCTGCTGCAATCGGTCTCCAACGCCGGTGCGGAGCGCATTCACCACTGGAAAACAAGGTACCCCATCGCCGCCTATCTGGTGGCCATCGGCGTGACCAATTACGCTGCATACAGCGACCTCGTGGATCTGGGTGGCGGCGACACCCTGGAGGTGCTCAACTATGTGTACCCTGAGCACTTGCAGGAATCCGTTCAAAATTCGCATCGGATCGCTGAAATCCTGCAACTTTTCACCCAAAAAGCCGGCACCTACCCGTTCATACAGGAAAAATACGGCCATGCGCAGTTTGGTTTCGGCGGAGGTATGGAGCACCAGACCATGAGTTTTATGTACAATTTCGACTACGGTCTTATGGCGCACGAGGCAGCACACCAGTGGTTCGGCGACGGCGTCACCTGCGCCTCCTGGCAGGACATTTGGCTCAATGAGGGATTTGCCACATACTTCGAGGGACTCACCCGCGAGGCTTTTTTCACCACCCAGGATTGGTACAACTGGAAACGCGCCAAGCTAAACGGCATCGTCAGCCAACCCGGAGGCTCGGTGTACTGCACCGACACCACCGATATTTACCGCATTTTCAGCGGGCGCCTGAGCTACAACAAGGGCGCCTACGTGCTGCACATGCTGCGTTTTGTGCTGGGAGATGCGGCGTTTTTCGACGGCATACGCAATTACATGAACGATCCACGACTGCGCTATGGTTACGCCCGTACGGCAGACTTGATCGCGCACTTGGAAGCATCCTCCGGCCGGCAACTGGATGCGTTTTTTGACCAGTGGGTGTTTGGGGAGGGCTATCCCTCCTATGAGCTCATCTGGAGCGTGACCGATGAGGGTCTGTGGAGCGGCTTTTTAAGCCAAAAGTCAACAAGTATGCCGGCCTCCGTGCCATTTTTCGACATTCCGGTGCCGGTGCGCCTGTACGCGACCGGCCTGGATACAACGTTGGTGATGCAACCAAACGCCGGAGCGTCTATGCTGATCTCCTTCACTCCGGACTCGGTGGCCATCGACCCTGATTTGTGGATCATTTCCTCGAACAATACCGTCCGGCAAACCGTAGCCACCCACGAACCCCGCAAGACCGGTTGTTTTTCCGTTTTTCCCAACCCCGGCGACGAATACATCCGGCTGGATGCACCTGTAAACAGCCAGGTGCGGGTATTTGACCTCACCGGCCGCCTGTTGTTGGAGCAGACATTCCATGGCGCCCCTCTGGATGTGCGCGCCTTGACCCCGGGTGGGTACGTGGTGCATGTAATGGCGGCTGACCAGTTTTTTTTACCCGTTTTTTGGGTTAAGAGGCGGTAACAGACCCATTGGGATGGGGCGAAGCCAATCGGGATACTATCCGGCCCACCCATCGCGATCCAGGCTGCGGTAGTGGATGGCCTCTGCCAGGTCTTCGATCCGGATATCTGCGCTACCCGACAGGTCGGCAGCCGTGCGTGCTACCTTGAGGATGCGGTCGTACGCACGGGCCGACAGCTGGAGTCGCTCCATAGCGGTGCGCAGCAGGGTGAGTCCGGCATCGGTGAGCCGGCATACATCGCGCACCATACGGCTGGTCATGTGGGCATTGCAGAAGATATCGGTGCGGCCTTCAAATCGTTGGGCTTGTATGTTTCGGGCAAGCAGTACCCGTTCCCGTATATCGGCGCTGCTGATCTTGGGGCGTTCGGTGCTGCTGAGTTCGGCGTAGCTGACCGGCGTTACTTCGACGTGGAGGTCAATGCGATCGAGCAGGGGACCCGAGATACGCGAAACATAGCGTTTGACCACGGCCGTCCCGCACGAGCACTCTTTGTCGGGGTGGTTGTGGAAGCCGCAGGGGCACGGGTTCATGCTGGCGACCAGCATGAAGCTCGCGGGATAGTCGACACTCACCTTGGCGCGGCTGATGGTCACTCGGCGTTCCTCCATGGGTTGACGCATGACTTCCAGCACGGTGCGCTTGAACTCGGGTAATTCATCGAGAAACAACACCCCGTTATGCGCCAAACTGATCTCCCCAGGCATGGGATTGGAGCCGCCGCCCACCAGCGCTACGTCGCTGATGGTGTGGTGTGGAGATCGAAACGGGCGCGTGCTGACCAATGCAGCGTGGTCCGGCAGCACGCCTGCCACAGAGTGTATTTTTGTGGTTTCCAGCGCCTCCTGAAGGCTCAATGGGGGCAGGATGGTGGGCAGTCTTCGGGCGAGCATGGTTTTTCCGGCGCCGGGCGGGCCGATGAGGATGACGTTGTGCCCGCCGGCCGCCGCCAGTTCGAGAGCGCGTTTAATATTTTCCTGGCCGCGCACATCGCTGAAGTCCACCTCGTAGTGGTTGAGCTGGGCGGCGAATTCCTCCCGGGTATTGACCACGGTTGGGCGAATGGAGGCTTCTCCGGCGAGCACTTCGAGGGCCTCGCTGATGGATTCGACGCCGTAAACATGCAGGTTGTCGACAATAGCCGCCTCGCGGGCATTGGCCTTCGGCAGAATGAACCCTTTGAACTTTTGGGCGCGCGCCTGGATGGCGATGGGTAAGGCGCCCTGTATGGGTCGGAGGCTGCCGTCGAGAGAAAGCTCCCCCATGATGAAAAACTGCTCGAGTGGTTCGGGCGGAATGATACCGGCGCCCGCGAGCATGCCCACGGCGATGGGCAGGTCGTACGCGGAGCCCTCCTTTCGGACGTCGGCCGGGGCGAGGTTGACGATGGTTTTCAGCCTGGGAAGCCGGATGCCGGCATTTTTCAGGGCGGCCTCAATGCGGGCTTGCCCTTCGCGCACGGCGCTGTCGGGCAGCCCGACAATATAATAGGCGGGCTTGTCGGTGTTGCCCATATTGCCACCTGTGTTGACCTCGATGGTGATGGTCTGGGCGTTGACGCCGTGTACGGCGCCGGCGAATGTTTTGACGAGCATAGGTTGAAGCGTGTTTAATTCGTCCTACGAGTATAGTCGTAGGACGAATTTTATTACCAAATTTTCTTTTCCAGTAATGGGTCTATGGGGTCATGCACACTTTCCAAAATCCGGGCCCTGGAGAGCCCTAGTTCTTGTTCCAGCAGGGTATGGTTACAAAGCGAACCTTTTCGTAATCCAGCCAAATCCCTGAAATTGGAGAATGGCCAGTCCTCGGGCCGTTCAGCCAAGCCGGCCTTTACCGGATTCTGCAGGATATACCGGAGGCATACCGTGGAATAATCTTCCCATGACCATAAACTACTGACTTGCTTGGACTTGGTTTTTTGTTGAAACAGGGATCCCGTACGGCCTTCCTGTTTGTGAATGGCTTTGGCATAACTGCTCAGCATTATGCGCATACCCTTGCTGAAAGCAGTAACGGCCAGGTCGTGCTGATTTTTGGCCACGTGGGTGATGGTGCGTTCGTCTGCCCGGATCAACAGGTGAAAGTGGTTGGGCATCAAACAATACGCTAGCAGATCGCTTACCGGTAGGAGGTGGGTTCGCATTTTCTCCATGAAGAAGTAATAATTGTCTTCCTGGAAAAATATGGCCTGGCGGTTATTGCCACGATTATATACGTGGAACAGTTGGTTTTCAACAAATTGCATAAAAAAAAGCGTGTTTGGATGAAATGAAGCGTTTCAATTCGTCCTACGAGTATACTCGTAGGACGAATATTGGCCATAAATATAATGGCAATAGAATCACATAAACAAGTATTGCTACTAAATTATTCGTCCTACGAGTTTACTCGTAGGACAACTTTGGCCGCAACACCAAAATATTCGTCCTACGAGTATACTCGTAGGACGAATTTGACGCGAATTTGGCGGACCAGGAAACCAAACCCACCCCGTTTTTGTTATCGTTTGTTATGTCTAAAAAGGGAAAAGCACTCGTAGCCATGTCCGGCGGCATCGACAGTACGATGACTGCCGTTATGCTGCACGAGGAGGGCTGGGAGGTGGTAGGCATTACCATGAAAACCTGGGACTACGCTACCTCCGGCGGATCGACTAAAGAAACGGGCTGTTGTTCGTTGGACAGTATCAACGATGCGCGCGCAGTAGCCGTCAAACTGGGATTCCACCATTTCATTGTGGACATTCGCGAAGAATTTGGGGACTACGTGATCGATAACTTTGTCGATGAGTACCTGGCAGGGCGTACGCCCAACCCTTGTGTGTTGTGCAACACCCACATCAAATGGAACAGCCTGCTCCGCCGGGCCGACATGCTGGACTGCGAATTCATCGCAACCGGCCATTACGGCATCATCAACCAGATGGACGGCCGTTATTACATTACCCGGGCACGCGACCGGCAAAAAGACCAGTCGTACGTACTCTGGGGGCTGAGCCAGCAATGCCTGGCGCGCACCCGCATGCCGCTTGGAACGCTTACCAAGCCCGAAGTGCGTGCCATGGCCGCCGAACGCGGATTTCTCGAGCTCAGCAACAAACCGGAGAGTTACGAAATTTGCTTTGTGCCCGACAACGACTACCGCGGCTTCCTGAAGCGCCATGTCGACGGCCTGGAAGAGCAAGTTAAAGGAGGTGTCTTTATCGACGCTTCCGGCAAAATACTTGGCACTCACGAAGGTTATCCGTTTTTTACCATCGGGCAACGAAAAGGACTTGGCATCGCTTTGGGTGAGCCCATGTTCGTCACCGAAATCAGGCCGGAAACCAACACCGTGGTGCTGGGCCGCGAAAGCGATCTGGTGCGCAACGGCATGATGGTCGGCAAAGTCAATCTGATGAAATACAATCAATTACCCGAAAGCGGTCTGGAGGTGGTGTCGAAAGTCCGGTACCGCGACGCCGGCACCGTGAGCCATATTCACCCTGTAGGCGCCGACGTGGAAGTGCTTTTCCACGCGAATGTAAAAGGCGTTGCCCCCGGACAAAGCGCCGTTTTTTTTGAAGGTGACGACCTGGTGGGCGGCGGCATCATCATGGCCAGCAGCCTGACCGGTCACCCTGCATCACACCATGGCGAACCTGCTGCTCATTGAAACGGCCACCGAGGTGTGCTCTGTTGCCATCGCCATCCAGGGCGAGGTAGTCGCACAGGCCGAAAACCTGGCGGATAACAGGCATACGGCTTTGCTCGCCGGTCAAATCCAACAATGTAGCGCAGCTGCCAACCTGCCCCTGAACCAGCTCGATGCCGTAGCCATCAGCCGCGGCCCCGGATCGTACACTTCCCTGCGTGTGGGCACCGCAACGGCAAAAGGACTCTGTTACGCGCTCGCTATCCCACTGATCGCCGTGGATACCCTGCAGGCTTTGGCTATTAAAGCCGCAGAAGGAATGTCGCCCGGAACCGGTGTACTGGCCATGCTGGATGCGCGCCGGGCAGAAGTTTGGGGCGCGTTGTTCGACCGGAATGGTCAGGAATTGATTCCCGCACAAGCCGTTGTTTTTGAAAACAATTTGTGTAACCCTTTCATTGCCGGCGTAGCCGCCTTTTTCAATAGTGAAAAGATCGTTCTGACAGGGAACGGCGCTTTCAAAGCAAAATCCGTCGCTTTCTTTGAGCGATCAACGCTTGCGCCTCAACAACGCTGTTCCGCCAGCGACTTGCTCCCCATTGCCGAATTAAAACTTAAAAACAGTGGTTTTGAGAATATAACATACTTTGAACCTTTTTATATGAAAAATCCAAATATAACAATTTCTACCCGTCAAATTTTTTAACAAAAAATAACATTCAAAAATTTTTATATAATTAGAAAAGGGGCTATTTTCGCAGATCAAAATAAACGATTAATTTAATCCGCTTGAACGTTTTGCCCGGTGTACGGGGTAACCGGTTGCCTGCCTTATTGGAATACCCTTTTTTTCTATTCCCCCAGATCCACATTAAAACATATTGTATGGGAAGGCAAAAAGCAGAACCGGCCATGAACAAGGCCGAAGACATGGTCAAACTGGATTACCAGGAACTAAAAAAAGCCGTATTGGTGTTGCGGGCCATCAACCACAAACTACGGCAACGGATCATCGAGTTGTTGGAGGAAAACAACAGCCTGACGGTAACGGACATCTACATTAAAATGCGGCTCGAACAGAGTGTTGCCAGCCAGCACCTGGCCATTCTACGCAGGGCCGGAATAGTATTGACTACCCGGAACGGGAAGTTTATCTACTATTCATTGAATAAGAACCGGCTGGCCCAGATTTCAGAACTGGTAGAAGAACTGACCTGATCACAAGTCAGTTCTTCTTGTTAGTCCGTCAAACGTCAATTCTGGCGTATTTAGCGTTGGCCTCAATGAAGGCGCGGCGCGGAGGCACCTCGTCGCCCATCAGCATGCTGAACATGCGATCTGCCTCAGCGGCGTCATCAATATTAACCTGCTTGAGAATGCGCGAGGTGGGGTCCATGGTTGTTTCCCACAGTTGCTCGGCGTTCATTTCACCCAGACCTTTGTAGCGCTGCACTTTTACCGAGTCGTCGCCCTCTTTGCCTCCTGAAAAATCCAGGGTAGCTGCTTTGCGCTGTTCGTCATTCCAGCAGTAGCGCTGGTTTTTCCCTTTTTTTACGAGGTAAAGCGGGGGCTGAGCAATATACACGTGGCCTTTTTCGACCAGTTCGCGCATGTAGCGAAAGAAAAAGGTCAGGATAAGCGTGGTGATGTGGCTGCCGTCGATGTCGGCGTCGCACATGATGACGATCTTGTGGTACCGGAGCTTTTCGGTTACCAGCATCCGGTGTCCTTCCTCGTTTTCGCCGACGCTGACACCGAGCGCCGTGAACATGTTTTTGATCTCCTCGTTTTCGTAAATTTTGTGCTCCATGGCTTTTTCGACGTTGAGGATCTTACCGCGCAAAGGGAGAATAGCCTGGGTGTGACGGTCACGTCCCTGCTTGGCGGTACCCCCTGCGGAATCGCCCTCCACCAGAAACACTTCGCTGTCCACGGGGTTTCGGCTGCCACAGTCGGCCAGTTTGCCGGGAAGCCCGCCGCCTGTCAGCGCGCCCTTGCGCTGCACCATTTCCCGCGCTTTGCGGGCTGCGTTGCGCGCGGTGGCCGCCAACACCACCTTTTCGATGATGCGCCTGGCTTGTCCGGGATTTTCCTCCAGAAACACCTTAAGCGCGTCGCCCACAGCTCGGCTCACGATACCGGTCACTTCTGAATTGCCCAACTCGCCTTTGGTTTGGCCTTTGAACTGAGGCTCGGGCACCTTTACAGACACAATAGCCGTGAGGCCTTCCATGAAATCCTCACCCGAAACGGTGAAATTCAGTTTTTTGAAATGGCCGTTGTCGTCTCCGTATTTCTTGAATTCGCGCGTGATGGCGCGGCGAAAGCCGCTCACGTGGGTGCCGCCGTCGCGAGTACTGATGTTGTTTACAAAGGAGAGGAGATTCTCGGAATAGGAAGTGTTGTACATCATGGCCACCTCTACGTCCACCCCTTCCTCAACATCCTTGATGTGGATGGGTTTTTCGATGAGGGCTTGCTTGCTTTCGTCGAGCCATAGTACAAACTCTTGAAGCCCCCCCTCAGAGAGGAACTCCTCGGTGCGAAAGCTGCCATTATCGGGCTCCCTTTCGTCAACCAGTTTGAGATGAAGCCCGCTGTTCAAATACGATAACTCGCGCATGCGGTGCGCCAGGGTCTCAAACTTGAAGTCCGTGGTTTCAAAAATCTCCGGATCGGGGTGAAAGGTCACGATGGTGCCCCTGTCCTGCGTGTCGCCGATCATGCGCACATCGTACTGCGGTTTTCCCCGTTTGTATTCCTGCTCAAAGACTTTACCTTCGCGATGGACAACCGCGTGCAGATGATCCGACAAAGCATTCACACAGGAAACACCCACCCCGTGCAGACCGCCGGAGACTTTGTAGGTGTTCTTGTCGAACTTGCCGCCAGCGTGCAACACCGTCATGACCACTTCGAGCGCCGACTTTTTCAGCTTGGGGTGTATACCGGTGGGAATACCCCGACCATTGTCTTTTACCGTCAAGCGGTTGCCTTCGTGAATGGTAACCAGGATGTGCGAACAATGACCCGCAAGGTGCTCATCAATGGAGTTGTCGATCACCTCCCAAACCAAATGATGCAGCCCCTTGCCGTCTGTACTGCCGATGTACATGCCCGGCCGTTTGCGCACAGCCTCCAATCCTTCCAGTGCCGTAATACTGCTGGCGCCATAATCGCCGCTTCCGTTTACAGCTCCTTGATTTTCAATGTCTTCTGTCTTGTCCTTCAAATCTTTCATAGGGATGCAAAGATACGATAAAAAATTGGTTTTTACCAACAAAAAAGCCAGGAAAATTAAAGGTTTCATTCTCCGTCAATTAATTGAAAAACAAATACTTACAAATATAATATTTTATTATGAGAATTCTCGTTCTTTTCACGCGGCCTTCTGTTTTTGTTCACCTGCTCACCAAACTGCTGCTGCTGCTCCCGCTGATAATCGAAGGCCAGAATTTTGTGGCCAACGGCGGGTTCGAACGACTGAAGCCCGACGCAGAAAAACGCCGGCTGTGGGAGCCGTGTTCCTTCGCCTCCTCTTCCGCATCGGTGAACAAAGACCTGGAAGCCTGGCAGACCTTTTTTGCCCAGACGCCCGATGTGCTGATTCAGGACTCTTCCTACGCCGGATGCGTGGATTTTCCGGCGCCCTACCGGGGTCGGGGTATGGCGGGACTAATCCTGTACCACCCGTTTTACGACAACCAGTTCGAAACCGACTACCATGAATTTGTGCAAGGTACACTTGTGCGACCACTGGAAGTGGGAAAACTATACCGGGTAAGCGTTTGGGTACAGCACAACAGCGACCTCGCCCGACGTCACCTGGGCGCCGTTTACGGCAACCCGCGCGCCATCGTGCCGCTGCCCTGCGGAAACCTGGGTTTTTTCTTTTCGGAAAACGCGATCAATCCAAACGAGGATTTCATGCGCAGTCAGGAACTGTACCCGCTCACCCCGCAATTGTTCCGCAAGGACATTTTCACTACGCCGGAAGGCGAATGGCGGAAACTGCAATTTACCTTCGTCGCCGACCGGCCATACCGGTATTTTCTGTTCGGCAATTTTCAATCAGACGCCGTGACGCCCATACCCATGTCGCCCGAAGAGCGGGAAGATTTCGACAAAAAAAACGTGCTGTATAAAAAAACACCCGGGCCAAGACGGCACCGGGTGTCCTATTACCTGCTCGACAATTTTGCCGTTTTGGAAGTTGCTCCCGAAGATCCTGTCCGGCAGTTCTACGAGCAAAAGGGCATTGTACTCGAAGCCGCCGTACTGTTCGACGTCGGCAGCGCTGCCCTGAAGCCCGACGGGCTGGCGACTTTACAACCCGTTTACGAGTTGCTCGCCGCCGACTCCGGGCTCCGGGTTGAAATTGGCGGCCATTCAGACAGCAGCGGCAATCCGGATGACAACTTCACGCTATCCGAAGCGCGGGCCCGTTCGGTTTACGACTGGCTGGTGGAAAAAGGAGTACCGCCTGCCCAAATCATCTGGAAAGGGTTTGGCGACCGATACCCGTTAGCCGACAACCAAACGGAAACGGGCAGGGCGCGGAACCGGAGGGTGGAAGTGCGCCGAATGGATTAGTCCCGCTTACCCGAATGCCGGCTTGAACTCCGTTTCGGCAAACCAGGACAGGGTCGTGGGGGTGGTGTTGTCGGCATTTCGCACATGACCCGCCAGGTATTCGCCGCCGTTCAGCGCCTGAAACAGCTCAACGTACCCGTCGGCTATGGTCTCCGGCAAACCGGACTGCATCATGCCCGCCTTTGCGTCGGCCGGCGGAAAGGAGACAAACGCCAGATCAGGCTTTCCTATGGCCTGGCCCAGAATAGCCGCGACTTCCGGCATGGTCAGGTCGGCCGGGCCACTCACAAATACATGCGAATGCCCCTTGAAATCGAGGGCCAGCAAATGCCGCAATGCCACCTGCGCAATGTCGTGGGTGTGCACCATGGGCATCTTTACTTCCGGGTTGACGGGATACCCGAAAATGCCCATAGCTTTGATGATGCCGATGTTCCCCAGAAAATTTTCCATGAAAAAACCGGCCCGCAAATTCAGCACATCCAGACCCGGCACCTTCTCAAGTGCCTTTTCCAACTCCGCCAGCCCACTCACCGGCCCAGCCCCCTCCAGCATATGCGCACCGACGGAACTGAGCACAACTGCCTTTTCCACTTTGTTCGCCGTGAGTGCCGCCGTATATGACGCAATGAGGCTACGCTGAAAGGTGCGCCAGTCGGTGACATCCCATTTCGGCGGAATGACCAGATAAACCGCCCTCGCGCCGGCAAAGGCACGGGTCAAAAAGGCCTGATCGGCCAGATCACCTACCGCCGGCTCGGCGCCCAGGGCAGTTAAGGACTGCAGGCGCTCCGCACTGCGCCCAATGACCCGTACAGATTGGCCCGCAGCCAAAAGGCCTTCAGTAATGTAATGACCGGTGTGACCGGTTGCTCCAGTGATGACGTACATGTTGTTTATTGTTTTATGAAAAAAGGTGGTGACTCAATTCCAGTGGGTTTCAATTTGGTTTTTACACAAACATACATACTGGTTGGTATGTGCGTGGGTAAAAAAAATCATGGACGCAAGCCGTCCAGATATTGAATGAGTACAGACGCGTTGGTCCGAAAGGTTTGCGCGTCTTTGCGCACTTTGGCCAGGCTGTACGCGCCCTCAATACCGGCCCAGAGGAATTGGGCAGTCGCTTCAGGGTTGGCATCCGAACGCACGGAGCCTTGCTCCTGACCGCGGCGGATCGCCACGGCCATGTGTTGCACCATGGTATCGGCAATGGATTTCATGCTTAGCCGGAATTCTTCGTTGAGCGGACTCATCTCCTGTACCAGGTTGTTCAGCGGGCACCCGAGCGCAATCTCTTCGTCCGTTGCCTTGTCCGACAGGTTCCGCAAGTGGTCTTGTAGCGCATCAAGCGGGTTGAGGTCGTCATTTGCCGACAATTGCGTAAAAAAAGTCAGATACGCCGGGCGGATCACTTCGTCAATAACGGCCATCCCGATGGCTTGCTTGTTGGGAAAATAATAATACAGGGCGCCTTTTGTAACGTCCAAATCAGCCAGTACTTTATCGGCACGCAGGCCCTGGAACCCATTGCGGCGGATGTCCAGAAAAAGATGGTTCAGTATGCGTTGGCGGGTGTCCAATTCTTGCATGGCACAAAGATACATACCAGTTGGTATGTATGTCAAGTTTTTTTCGATTATTTTTCAGGAAAAAAATGACGCCTGATTGGATGGATGGCGCTTAAAGTTTGGCAGAGGGTTATTTCTTTCCGAAATTTGCGGAGAAAAACCAGTCAGACGCCATGTCTACCCTATCCGACCTTCTGAACCGCATACAGGCCTACGCCGACGCGCAACCGTTGCCCCAGGATCCTGCTGAACTCTACGAGCCCTGCAGCTATATTCTTGGGCTAGGTGGCAAGCGACTCCGTCCGGCGCTGACGCTGATGGCCTATGAGTTGTTTGGCGACGACGTGGACGTTGCCTTGCCCGTCGCTTGGGCGGTGGAGCTGTTCCACAATTTTTCGCTGATGCACGACGACATCATGGATGCCGCACCCTTGCGCCGCGGTCAGCCAACCGTGCATGCGCGCTGGAACACCTCAACGGCCATACTTAGCGGCGATGCATTGCTCATTCAGGCCTATCGCCAGCTGGCCTCCTTTGCCGATGAGCCCGCGATTCCCAAGTTGCTGGACACCTTCAACCGGATAGCCATTGGCGTGTGTGAAGGGCAGCAACTCGACCTTAACTTCGAGCAACGGCCTGATGTGAGCGTGAACGAATACCTGCACATGATTGAATTGAAAACGGCGGTTCTCCTGGGTGGGGCCTTGGAAATGGGCGCGCTGTGCGCGCGCGCTTCCAACGAAGATGCTGCCGCCTTGTACGAATTCGGGTGCCTGGCAGGCATTGCCTTCCAGATCCAGGATGATCTGCTCGACACCTACGGCGACCCCGCCAAATTTGGCAAACAGGTCGGAGGCGATATTGTGCAAAATAAAAAAACCCTCTTGGTGCTCAAAACACAGGAAGTCGCGCCGGAAGCCGATCGTTTGGAGTTGCAGCAATGGCTAGATACGCCTACGGACGACCCTGCGGAAAAAATTGCCGCCGTGCGCCGCCTCTTCGACCGGAACGGGATTGCCGACATGATCGAAGCGGAAAAGGAGCAATTCCGGCAACTGGCCTTCGACCGCCTGGACGCTGTTTCCGCGTCCATTCAACGCAAAACAGCCCTTCGGGAAGCCGTAAGCACCTTGCTTGACCGCGAAACCTGAGCCGTCAGCGGTAGTATTTCAACCACTTACACTCCTGGATAATTTCATTATAAAATTCGGTATCCGAAAAGTGTTTGTGCAACAACCGATAATAACCGGTGTGGGTTTCGGGCAACACCGGAACCTGCCGGCTGCCGGGTCTGTACGGGCAATCCGGACTGGTAAACCACTGTTTTTGCCGGCACCGAGCCACCATAAACGCCGCGCGGGCAGCCAGTTCCCGGTTCTGAGCGGTTTCATAGGCTTTTTCAAAATAAAACAGCGCTTTGGAAACATCTATGTTTTCCCGGTTGCCCGCAGGTGAGCCGGGATGAGAAAACACGGGCCCGCGGGACAATCGCTCCCAGTTGCCGCCACTTCGGAAATAGTCCATGGCATGCCACTCATAACCGAAATACGACATGTTGTAATAAGCCAGCCCATTCAGGTAGTAGTACAGGGCCGCTTCGGGGTCCCGGACGGCTTCTGCCCCCCGCGCGCGCAAATCGTATTCCAGTATACGATCCACAATTTCGGGGCGGGTGAGCAGCAGCGAATCGGCCACCGGGCGGTGAATGCGTTCATCGAATACTTCCCTGAAGGGTTTGAAGCGGGTCATGCGAGCCCGCTCTGTTTCGGTAATACCCCGAAACGTAACCAGTGCCGCTTCCGGCTGACCCATTGAGAACAAATGTACGCCTTTCATTTCCAGCAGTATCGCCCGGATTTGATCGGGGTTAGTGTCTATCTTGAACACCTTTTCCAAAAATTCCGGGTCGGTTTTTTGCGATTCACGCAACAGGTCGTCCAGTTCAGCCAGTTTAGGATTGTATCCCAGGTATTTGGGAGGGAAGGCTGTCACGACAGCTTTCCCGGGGTGATTACCATCGGCGTACCGGTCTGCCAGCACATCGAGCAGAAACGGTTCGAGGTATGGGTCTTTGTTGAAAGCATCAAAGCTGCGTACCCGGAACGCCTGGTCGTCGAGGTAGGGAGAGCGGGAGTCGAGCGCCAGAATCGCCAGCACCACCTCCCAGGTATCCAACTGCCGCAGCAACTCCCGGTCGTACGCGTAGCGCCGGTTCAGGGATTTGCGCAATCGCTTGAACCGCTGCGTGGCGGCATATTGGTCGCCGGCAAGCAACTCGAGGTAGCCTGCCAGTCCTTCCCACAATTTTGGATTGGCGACTTTGCCTTCATTGATGCCATCGCGGGTGAATTTTTGCAAATCGAGGAGTTGTTGGGAGGCCGTGCGCTCTTTGCGGTCAAACGGGTCGGGGCCGTATTTCAGGTCGATTACCTGAGTCCGCAAAAAGATCTGCTCGATGTCATGCACTGCACTAAGCAACAACAATTCCAGTTGGGGATGGGCAGGATCAAGGGCGTATATGCTCCTGAGGTTGCCCACCGTATAGCTTTGCGACACGCCGGAGCGGAGAATGAGCAGGGTGGCTTTTTCCGAGTCGTTTTGGCACAGGCGCAGCGCTTTCTCCCAGTCGGCGTCGTTCCGGATGCGGAAGCTGTTGAAAGCGGCAATGCGTTTGGATGGGCTGTGGCGAAAAACCACCGAATACCGGTAAGCGGCCTCCGCAAAATCGCCTTGTTTTTGCAGTGCGCCAGCCAGGTGCCCGAGCGCCCAGAAATAAATGATGCTGGGTTTTCGGCGGTCGACCTTGGGCATCAGCGAATTAAACAAGGAAATCGTCTGTCTCCAACGCCCGCTGTAATGCGCCAGGCGAATGACCTGATACGCGTACCGCATCTTGATGAAATGCGACTCTGTTTGTGCAAACCAGGCCAACCCCTCCCGAATCAATTGCTGCATGGCGGCAGTATCGCGCTCCGGAACAGTCCAGCCGTCGCCTGAATGCGCCACATACGGCTCGCAGCGCTTGGCGAAAAGCAGGTAGTCGATGACATCCGTGCATGCGTTTTCTACGAGCATTTCGGCAAACGTATTGCCAATCAGGCTCCTGGGGAAGAACCTTTTGACGTTGGGCAGACCGGAAAGCTCGCGCAACTCCATGATCTCCTGCTCGCCAGCTTTATAGACCACATACTCCACATCTTCTTCAAAGGGCTGACCGCAAAAACGCTGGATCCACTCGTCTATGTTTTCCTTTTTTTGGATGTCTTTTTTGAAATAAATATCGTCGTAATACTTGCTCCAACGGATGAAAAAGGGGGCATAGGCGGCTTTTTTGTCCACCACTTCCGGATATAGAAAGGAATACGAAAAAACAGGTTTGCGGTACGGGTTACAGTTCCCCTGCTCCGATCCGGCAGGCGCATCAGCGGCATAAGGGTAAAATGCAGAGACAACAAAAAACAGCAACACCATCAGTGCGCCTGAAGGAAAGGTGCGCATATATACTTGATTAGATTGGGTGGGAAGCGGTTGATCACGGCTGTGTCCAGATGGAAAAAAGCCACCCTTTGCTCAGGGTTGATGCGCGCTTGCCGAACGATCTTTTCCAACAACTCGGGCGAAATTTCCTCCGTACGCAACAGATCACCCGGGCGAAGATAGTGCCCGCTGAGAAATGTTTCGTGCACCACTTGATATCTGCTTGCATCCGGAAGCGCTCCGAGCAGTTCAAAACGAAAAGTGTCGGCAAGTTCGTGCCAAGGGATGCCGGGGATGATCTTGTGCAGCACCGAGTCCCTGTAAAGCAACGTCCAGGAAAACAAGGGCAACGCGAGATCCAGGGGAAGGGGATAGGTTGATTTGCGCCCATGCCAGTATTTTTCTGCATCCTGTGGGCTATAAATGGAGTTTTCTCGTTCAAAATGCACGATATCGCCTGTATTGTACGCCATCAATACGCCGCGGTCAACGGGGGGAACACCGGTTCTGTCTGGAAACTTATACTGGTGCAGGCGGATGGTCGCGGAAAGTTCGATACCCGTGTCCAAGCGATGGCCCAATGCTTTCAAATATAAAAAAAAAGCGTCGCGGGTTCCGTTGGTCCAGTCGCAATCGATTTGCAATTCCCGGTATGGCGCCGGCATTCTCCGGGCTATGTCCTCCACGGCCATCAGTGTTCGTTCCGCCAGCCAACCGTTTTTTTCCGTCGATATGCCCTCAAATACTTCGTTAGTGATGAACACACAAGGAACCCATTCCCTGTTGTTCAACAGCCGGGTATCCAAAACTTCCAGGAGCGCATAAGGCCTGATGACTCCGGTAAATTCATCCTTTCCAATATCCAATACTTTAACGAACAACGCTTTGCAATACAGGCTGTCGAGGTATTGTGCCTGCGCTTCCGTTCCGGTCAGGGTGGTTTGCCAGTAATAAAATGCGCATTCGGCATTTTTTCTTTTCTTGCAGGATATCAAAACTGCCAAACAGGGAAGCAATACTATATATTTGCACATCATCCAATACGCGCTTTTATGTCAGACTATTCCTTTGGGTCCTTGGTGCCCGATTCCTATTACCATTTATTCAACCGGGGCAACAACCGGCAGGACGTGTTTTTTCAGGACTGGGATTACAGGCTCTTTTTGATGCGCTGCCCCAGATTTGTGGATCCGGTGGCGGAGGTATACGCTTACTGCTTGTTGCCCAACCATTTTCACATGCTGATCCGCATCCGTTCGCGACAGGAGTTGATGCCGGGATTACTCCACAAGGATGTCAACCGAAAAAAAACAATCCGTTCGGTCGAGGATTACGTTTCCGATCAGTTTTCCAATTGGTTTAATTCGTACACGCGCACCACGAACAAATACAGGCGCAGGGACGGCAACCTGTTCAAACGTCCTTTTCAACGAAAGGAAGTAGACACGCCCGAATATTTCAAGCGATTGGTTCGGTACATCCATTGGAACCCCCAGTACCATGGGCTGGTGGATGATTTTCGCACTTGGAAGTACTCGTCGTATCACGCCATGCTTTGCACCGAGCCAACACGGCTCCAGCGGGAGGCGGTGTTGGCTCGCTTTGGCGGGGTTGCGGGGTTCAGGGCCTGGCACGAGTTGGGCCGAGCGGTGGATGACGATGCGGTTGCGGGTTGGGAAGGCGAGTGACGGACCTGTCAGGTTAGCAATCCCTGTATCCGAAACCCACCCGGTTGACGCAAGGCGTCAACCGGGTGGGTTTCGGATACAGGGATTGCTAACCTGACAGGTCTGCTACAGCGCGAAAAGCGACCGACCCGGATACACCGCCGCCTCGCCCAGTTCCTCCTCAATACGCAGCAATTGGTTATACTTGGCAATCCGATCCGAGCGACTGGCCGAACCGGTTTTGATTTGTCCGGTATTCAGCGCCACGGCAAGATCGGCAATGGTGGTATCCTCCGTTTCGCCGGAACGGTGGCTGATCACTGAAGTGTAGGCATGTCGTGTCGCCAGACTCACCGCTTCAATGGTTTCGGTCAGCGAGCCGATCTGGTTGACTTTGATCAGGATGGAGTTGGCGATCTGCTCGTCGATACCCCGTTGGAGGCGTTCCACGTTGGTGACAAACAGATCGTCGCCCACCAGCTGTATCCGGTGTCCAATGGATTCGGTGAGCAGCTTCCAGCCGTCCCAGTCGTCTTCGGCGCATCCGTCTTCGATGGAGACAATCGGGTACTTGTTGCACCATTCTTTCCAGTAGGCGACCATATCGGCGCGGGATAGCCGGTCGCCGGTTGATTTTTTAAACACATATTCGCCTTTTTCCGCATCATAAAACTCCGAAGCGGCAGGGTCCAAGGCGATACGCACATCATCGAAAGGGCGGTAACCGGCAGCTTCGATGGCGACCATGACCAGTTGAATCGCCTCTTCGTTGTTTTTGATGCCGGGAGCGAAGCCGCCCTCGTCGCCCACGTTGGTAGAGTACCCTTTATGCTTCAGCACCTTTTTCAGGTGGTGAAAAATTTCGACGCCCATGCGCAAGCCCTCGCTGAACGTTTCGGCGCCGATGGGCATAACCATAAATTCCTGAAAGTCAATTCCGTTATCGGCGTGTGCGCCGCCGTTCAGGATGTTCATCATGGGTACCGGCAGCACGTGGGCATTGACGCCGCCGAGGTACCGGTACAGGGGCTGGCCCAATTCTTCTGCCGCCGCTTTGGCCACGGCGAGCGAAACGGCCAGTATGGCATTGGCGCCCAGTTTGCTTTTGTTCCGGGTACCGTCTTTGGCCAACATGATTCGGTCGATCTTGATCTGATCGGTCACCTCGCAGCCAATCAGCTCTTTACGCAAGACATTTTCCACGTTCCGAACGGCCTGCCGCACCCCTTTGCCAAGGTAGCGGCCTTCGTCATCGTCGCGCAGCTCTGTCGCTTCATGAACACCGGTGCTGGCGCCGCTGGGTACGGCTGCGCGGCCAATAAATCCGGTTTCGGTCCATACTTCCACTTCCACGGTTGGGTTGCCACGGGAATCAAGAATCTCCCGGGCCAAAATTTCGCTGATAATGCTCATTTCAATATGGATTTAATAGTAAGAGTCGTTGTCAACAGGGTCAGGGCAAACTTACGAAACATTCTGCTCAATCGCGGGAATGTCCCAGACGCACTTTGATAAATTCAAATACTTCCTTGGCAACATCCACCTCGCAGCAGGACTCCAGGCCCATGAAACCGGGAGATGAATTTACCTCGCATATCCGAAAACCGGACTCATCGAACAAAAAATCGATGCCCGCCACGTCCAGATTCAGTATTTTGGATATCTCCAGCGCCAGCCATTCCAGTTCCTTGTTGATGGGAAATTGTTTCACCTTCCCGCCGCGGCTGAAGTTGGCCTTAAAACTGCCGTCTGTCGCCTTGCGTTCCATCGCAGCGATGGCCTTCCCCCCAACGGTAAACACCCGAAGGTCGCGCCCTTTGCTTTTTTTGATAAACTCTTGCAGGATGATGTTGGCGTTTTTGTTGGTCACCTGGATCAACTGCATCAGGTCTTCAAACGAATTTTTATCCGTACTCAGGAAAACGCCGCTCCCTTGGGATCCGCTGAGCGTTTTGACGATCACCGGAAACCGGAGTTGCTTGCCGATCACCTCGCTGTCTACCGGAAACCGGGCAAGGATGGTTTTCGGGATTGGCAAGTCGTGGCGGGCCAATATCTGCAGGGTGTACAATTTATCTTTTACGGTCTCTATGCTCTGGGCATTGTTTACCATATATACGCCGAGGCGCTCCAGGTGTCGAATTACCGCCAGGGTGAAATAGTTGGTGTGCGCGCCCATCCGCGGAATCACGAAATCCGGCACGGCAATCTCCGAGTTGTTCACCAGGATGCTTTTACGCCCTTCCCGCGTAACGATCAGCTCAATGTGCTCTGGATTAATAATTTGCAGGTCAATGCCGTATGCGGGGGCCTGACTGCCAAATCGCCTCACCTCGTAATCCTCCTGCTTGAGCAACTCTTCTGTGGGTTTGTATAAAATCCAGCCTAGCACACGCGTTTTTTTATAATACGTTCCGCCGGGCATTCCTTGCCGGCGGCCCAAAGGTATCGTTTCTACCCTACCGGTTATTTAAAGTTTGTGTGAAGCCCCAATCGTTTAAATGTATCCTTTGGCCTGCAAGTGAAACAACTCGGCGTATTTACCGCCTTTGGCGAGCAATTCATGGTGGCTACCCAATTCCAGCAATTGCCCGTTTTCCAGAAACAAAATGCGGTCTGCCATGCGCACGGTGGAAAACCGGTGACTGATCAGCACGCCGGTTTTGCCCTGAATGAGCTCAGCAAACCGCAGAAACACCTCGTGTTCTGCACGGGCGTCGAGGGCTGCGGTGGGCTCGTCGAGGATCACCAATTGGGCGTTGCGCATGTAGGCCCGTGCGAGGGCTATTTTTTGCCATTGGCCGCCGCTCAGGTCCACGCCGTCGTCAAATCGCTTGCCGAGCATCTGGTCGTACCGATTGGGCAGCTGATCCACCACTTCGTGGGCGAGGCTTTTTTCTGCGGCGGAAACAATTTCCGCATGGTTGTGGCGCAACTCAATGTTACCCACCGCAATATTTTCCGAAGCGGTGAGGGCATAACGGTAATAGTCCTGAAAAATCACCCCGATGGCGCGCCGGAGTAACTCGGGGTGGTAGTCGCACAGGGGCACGCCGTCGAGCAAAATGCGGCCTTCGGTCGGTTCGTACAGGTGGGCCAGCAGTTTGACGATGGTCGTCTTGCCGGCGCCGTTTTCGCCCACCAACGCCAGTTTTTCGCCTGCGTTCAGCGTAAAACTGAGGTTTCGGACGGCCCAGCGTTCTGTATTGGGATACCGGAAGCTCACGTTTTCGAAAACGAAACCCTCCCGGATGGGTTGCGGAATGGGCAACCGGCCATCATGCTTTCCGGACAGCGGTTGCAGGCTGAGAAAGCTGAAAAAGTCGCGCAGGTAAAGCGCCATTTCCGATACGCGGGAGAAGCGGCTCAGGATTCCCTGCAGCAAGCCCTGCATACGCTGAAAGGAGCCAGCCAAAAACGTGAGCATGCCGAGGGTGATCATGCCTTTCAGCGCTTGGAAAACAATGTAGCCATACGCGCCGTAGTAGGCCGTAGTGCCCAAAAAGGTGAACAGGCTGCCCCACCCGGCACGCGCCAGGGTAATTTTCCGGTTGGCCAGAAAATACCGATTGGAGATGTCCCGAAAACGATTGATAATGAACGTTTCAAGGCCAAAAATTTTCACCTCCTTGGCCGTCTGGTCGCTGGCGCCGATGTACCGAAGGTAGTCCAGCTCGCGCCGCTCGGGCGTCCACGAATGGGTGAGGGAGTAAGATCGGCGGTTAAAATGCGACTCCCCCAGAAAAGAGGGGATGACGGCCACCACCAGCAGGGCGATCAGCCAGGGGTTAAAGGCCACCAACCCGCCCAGCAGAAAGACGATAGAGATCAGGTCTTGCAATTGCGACAACACCAGGCTCATCAGCATGGTACGCCCGCTGGTGGAGGAACGCGCCCGTTCGAGCTTATCGTAAAAAGCCGGATTTTCAAACTGGTAAAGGTCCAGCGTGGCTGCGTGCTGCATGATGCGAATACTGCTGTCGTTGGCCATCAGATCGCCCAGCAGGCTATCCACCACCGCAATGGCCCTGGACAGCAGGTTGTTGACCACCGCCAGGCCAAACTCTACACCCACCCAGAACCACACCGGGTGCCCCCAATCGGGGATGCCACCGCCGCCCCGTTCCATCCATTCGACAACGGCATCGATGATTTCCTTTCCCGTGTAGAGCATGGCAACCGGCATGGCCGCCTGTACCAGGCGGAGCAGCATGTTGAGCAAACTCAACTGGGGCGAAACCTCCCAGATGTTGCGCAGAAAACGCGGTACGTTGTCCAGCGACCGGAACTGATCGAAAAAACTGGGCGGTTTGACGGATTTGGATTCGGACATTGCGGTATAACCTAAGCCTGCCCTGTCAAGTTCAAAATGGCCAGGGCCAGCAGCGCGTTTTCCTCTTCGGCGCCCACCTCCCGGTACAGGGTCATCGCGCGCGGATTGGGGCTGGTGATGATCTTCGGGTTGGTCAACGTCGCGGCCGTCGCCTCACCCAGCACCACCGGAAAAGCGGCCTCTTCTTTGTTGATTTCCAGCGTACCCACCAGCTTGCCACCGCGGCCGGCAGAAATCAGCTTGCCGTCTATGTACAACCCGAACGGTTGCTGGTTGAGCCATATCTCCGTTTCCGTTTGCTTGTGCCGGAACACAAACTCGCGGTCGCTGATCCGGGCCAGCGTGACCGCGTTTTTGCCGCTATTCAGTCGGGCGTAGGCCAGCACTGGTTCATGGTAAATGGTGCTGAACACGCCGGACGAAATGGCGTCCCACCATCCGGATTTCTTCTCTTCCTGCCGGTTGGTGGAGAGCAGGCCCAGCATCTCCTTGTCCCAGGGCACCAGGTTTTTGTAGCGTTTGTCGAGGTGCTCACGCAAGTTTTTCAGCATGCCCTGCCAGGCTTTGCTGCTGCTGGCACTCAAAACAGGAGAAAGGGCGCGGGCGAGTACGTACACCACGCCGGTAATCATCAGGGCTGCGGTTATCATGATCGTCAGTAGCGAAAAAATGTAGCGCATGGAATAACAATTAGGTTTAATAGTTACAAAACACGGGGATTTAAAATTGGCGTGCCCAAATGATCGGCAAAGGTCGGGATTCCATCGAGCAAATGCCCGTTTCTGGCAGAAAACCAAACACGGGCTGCCAAATAAAGAGCAAAAGGAACAGTCGCACTGCCATTTAGTCAGATATGCCTCCGTGGCACACCTATTGATGAAGTTCGATCGATCATTCACCAAAATACAGCAAAAAACATCCAATAACATGGGAAAAATCATCGGCATAGACTTGGGTACCACAAACTCCTGCGTGTCCGTCATGGTGGGGAACGAACCCGTGGTTATCCCGAACGACGAGGGCGCCCGCACCACCCCTTCTGTGGTCGCCTTCCTCGATAACGGCGAACGCAAAGTGGGCGCCCCCGCCAAACGGCAGGCCATCACCAACCCCCAACGCACCGTATCGTCCATTAAACGCTTCATGGGCATGCGCTTCACCGAGCGCGCCGAAGAGGCTACCCGCGTGCCCTATAAAGTGGTCAAAGGCGACAACGATACGTGCCGGGTGGACATCGACGGCCGACTCTATACCCCGCAGGAGATTTCCGCCATGGTGCTCCAAAAAATGAAAAAAGTGGCGGAGGACTACCTCGGCGAACCCGTTACCGAGGCCGTCATCACCGTGCCCGCCTACTTCAACGACTCCCAGCGCCAGGCCACCAAAGAGGCCGGCGCCGTGGCCGGTCTCGACGTCAAGCGCATCGTCAATGAACCCACCGCCGCCGCACTGGCGTACGGGTTGGACAAGCGCGACCGGGACATGAAAATCGCCGTGTATGACCTCGGCGGTGGCACCTTCGACATCTCGGTGCTCGAGCTTGGCGGCGGCGTGTTCGAAGTGAAATCCACCAACGGCGACACCCACCTGGGTGGCGACGACTTCGATCAGGTGATCATCACCTGGCTGGCCGACGAGTTCCAGCGTGAAGAAAAAGTAGACCTGCGCAAGGACCCCATGGCCCTCCAGCGCCTCAAAGAGGCCGCCGAGAAGGCCAAGATCGAACTCTCCGCAGGTCAGGAAACCGAGATCAACCTGCCCTACATCACCGCCATCGACGGCGTGCCCAAGCACCTGGTGAAAAAACTCAGCCGCGCCCGCTTCGAACAAATGGTCGACACGCTGGTGCAGCGCACCCTCGAGCCCTGTCGCCTGGCCCTTAAAGACGCCGGCCTCAAGGCTTCCGAGATCGACGAAGTGATCCTCGTGGGCGGCTCCACCCGCATCCCGCGCATCCAGGAGGAGGTAGAAAAGTTCTTCGGCAAAAAACCCAACCGCAGCGTGAACCCCGATGAGGTAGTCGCCGTGGGCGCCGCCATCCAGGGCGGTGTGCTCAGCGGCGCGGTGAGCGACGTGCTCCTGCTCGACGTGACCCCCCTCTCGCTCGGCATCGAAACCATGGGCAACATCTACGACGTGGTCATCGAGTCCAACACCACCATACCGACCAAAAAATCGAAGGTGTACTCCACGGCCGCCGACAACCAGCCTCAGGTGGAAATCCACATCCTGCAAGGCGAACGCCCCATGGCCCGCGACAACCGCTCGGTAGGCCGCTTCATCCTCGACGGCATCCCGCCCGCTCCGCGCGGCGTGCCGCAGGTGGAAGTGATCTTCGACATCGACGCCAACGGTATCCTCTCCGTCACCGCCATGGACAAAGGCACCGGCCGCAAACAAAACATCCGCATCGAAGCCAGCACCGGACTCTCCAAAGAAGAGGTGGAACGCATGAAAGCGGAAGCGGCCGCCAACGCCGAGACCGATAAACAGGCCCGCGAACGCGCCGAAAAGCTCAACACCGCCGACTCGCTCATCTTCCAAACGGAAAAACAACTCAGCGAATACGGCGACAAAGTGCCGGCACACCACAAGGAAAACATCGAAAAAGCGCTCGGCGACCTGCGCGAAGCCCACAAGTCGGAAGACCTCAACCGCATCGACAACGCCACCAAAGCGCTCACCGAAGCGTGGAATGCCGCCAGCCAGGACATCTACCAGGCCACCCAACAGTCCGCCGCCGATAATGGCGACGGGGCCGGGCCGGCCGCTTCAGGGTCGGGCAGCGAAGGCGCACAGGATGTGGAGTTTGAAGAGGTGAAGAGCTAGAAACGATCAAGTCAGGTAAAGGCTACCTACAGAGAAAGACCATTGCCGGTTGCCGGTTGGGAATGGGTGATGGTTTTTCTTTGTGGGGTAGTGTTTGTCTACTACATCAATCAATAAAATCGTTCAACATAAAGTCAATAATATTAGATTTTTTATAAAAATGAAATCATACATAAATCTCATATATCATAAATTTGTTAGAATTGCGAAGACTTTAACGCCCCTTAGATGGCCAACCGTTTTCCGTTACAAATCAGAGGAAAACGGTTTCCACATAAAATTCAAATGACGATCACATCAACCCATCTCCCCCAGATCAAGAAAACATCTAGGCCGCAACCACACTACCGAACATTTTTCAAAGAAACGCAATCAATCCCCTTTTTGTATTGACCTCGGAGAGGTCAAACATTTGTAGATCGATCCATCCATTTTCGACCTCGGAGAGGTCGCGCATTGGTGCTACGTTCGGACAAAATGCAAAGGCACGACCTCTCCGAGGTCGAAACCAAATGCATCCCCCTGATCTTTTTATGCGCTTATATTCGGAACGGAAACAACGAACCTTACCGGGAAACCCACCGTACCCCCACATTCCGCATTCCGCATTCCGCATTCCCCCTACCCCATTCCCTTTTCCACCAGCGCCAAAATCTCCCCTTCCTGTCTCACAGCTTCTTCCACAGCCGTTTGCACAAAGGCGATCACCTGGCCGGCATAATCCTTATCCTTCAAACTTGCCGCATTCACCCGCACGTTCAGCGCTGCCCCCAGCACGCAAGTGCGGATGCACAGGGCGCCCACGCCGGCGTCGGTGATGGAGTTCGGGTTGCCCTGCTCCACCATGTCGCGCAGGAGCGGAAAGGCTTCCAGGGCCGTTTGCACCACCTGCACGGGCACCTCAATGGCGCCTTTGGTGGCTGCCTGGATGGCGGCGCTGCGGGCGGCTTTTTCGGCGTCGGTGTCTTTGGGCAGGGCAAAAGCGGCCATGACGCGGTCGAAGGCGGCGGTGTCTTCATCGACCAGGCGGAGGAGGCGGTCTTTCAGCCGCTGCCCCGTTTGTGCCCAGGCGCTGAACTCGGCCCAGCGGTCGTCCCAGCCGCGCTTGTGGGCGCTGAGGTTGGCCACCATGGCGCCGAGGGCTGCGCCCAGCGCA
>JBGSTG010000084.1:0-22964 GCA_041736625.1 Saprospiraceae bacterium
GCCGGCTTCCTTCAGATCCGCCCTCGCGAGCGACACCCTTGCCTTTGACTATGAGATTCCGGTCACAACGGCTCCCAAAGGACTAAAAGGTTCGCACCTTTGCACCTCTGTGAATGATGACATGCCCGGCACACCAAATGCTGCACCTCTCCGAGGTGCTACAAATGTTGTACCTCTCCGAGGTGCAGCAAAGGTTGTCGGAAACAACCCCGGCGGAATGACCTCGGAGAGGTCAAACCTTTGTAGCATCGTGCAGCATCAACGTTATGTCGACCTCGGAGAGGTCGAACATTTGTAACAGCAAACCGCAAAACCCTCCGTAGAGACGTTGCATGCAACGTCTCTACCGGTGTGTCATGGATAGCGTAGAGACGTTGCATGCAACGTCTCTACCGCGCAAAAAATTCGTCCTACGAATATACTCGTAGGACGAATGCGCCCACACCCCCCCCTGGCCGAAAATGCCGTTTTAAAACTTATTTTTTTTCAAAAAAGACACAAAATGTGTGTACATTTGTATGTGGAAAGTTTGTCAGAACAATTTTTTCACACCCTTTGGAGCAGGCGGATTTAACGCCGGGTTAACATTTGCTTCATATCACCCCGTAGATATGAGGGAAAGCGCAGGGGGTAATTTTTTAAAAAAGAGCTTTTTAAAATGTAGGAAAACGGGAATGTGAGGCAATTAACAATGTGGAAAACCCCTTGGCCTTGTGGATAAAGTTGGAAATAGCCGATATTTTCCACACCGGCAGAGCCGCTTTTCCACAGTTATGCACATCATACGGTTTGTTTGGAATGCCCTGAAAGCCTGTTTTGCTGTTAGGTTTGCTCTCCGCAAAATTACCTTGAGACATGAACACCGATCAAACACCCCAAAGAGAAGCCGGTTTGAAAACCGGGAAGACCAGCAAAACAACCAAGTCGGGCGAGGGTCTGTCAACGTACGTGTTTGGAAAGGTACAACCCCAGGCGCTGCCGCTGGAGGAAGCCGTCCTTGGCGCCCTGATGCTGGACCGCGATGCCCTGCCGATGGTGATGGATATTTTGCGACCCGACAGCTATTACCTGGAGGCGCACCAACTCATTTACCGCGCCATTATCCGCCTGTTTGAACGCACCCACCCGGTCGACATCCTGACCGTAACCGAAGAGTTGCGGAAAAGCGGAGACCTGGAAAGGGCTGGCGGCGCGTATTACCTCGTCGAGTTGAGCAACCGCGTCGCTTCGGCCGCCAACGTGGAGTACCACGCGCGCATCATTGCCCAGAAACACATCCAGCGCGAGCTCATCCGCGTGAGCACCGGCGTCATTCGCGACGCCTACGACGACACGGTGGACGTGTTCAACCTGCTCGACGACGCCGAGCGCGGCCTGTTCGAAATCACGCAAAAAAACCTGAGCCGCACCTTCGCCAGTATGAGCGACCTGTCGGCCGGCGTCCTCAAACAACTCGAAGAACTTTCCAATCAACAGGACGGACTCACTGGCGTTCCCTCCGGATTCACCGACCTGGACAAGATCACTTCGGGCTGGCAACCCTCCGACCTGGTCATCATCGCCGCCCGCCCGGGTATGGGCAAAACCTCCTTCGTGCTGGCTACCGCCCTGAACGCAGCGCGCGACTTCCGCAAGGGTGTAGCCCTTTTCTCCCTCGAAATGGCCGCAGCCCAGCTGGTGCAACGCCTCATCTCCCTGGACAGCGAGATCGTCGGCTCCAAAATGCGGAGCGGCAAACTAGAAGAGTACGAGTGGCAAATGCTGCAGTCCGCCGTAGAAAGGCTCAACCACGTGCCCATTTTTATCGACGACACGGCCGGTATCAACATCTTCGAACTGCGCGCCAAATGCCGCCGCCTGAAAATGCAGCACGACATCCAGCTCGTCATCATCGATTATCTCCAACTGATGTCCGGCGTGTCGGAAAACAACCGCAACGCCAACCGCGAACAGGAGATCGCCGGCATCTCGCGGGCCCTGAAAAGCATGGCCAAAGAACTGCAGGTGCCGGTCATCGCCCTGTCGCAGCTCAGCCGGGCAGTAGAGGTGCGCGGGGGCAGCAAGCGCCCGCAACTGAGCGATTTGAGGGAAAGCGGAAGCATCGAACAAGACGCAGACATCGTGTCGTTTATATACAGACCGGAGTATTACGGCATTCTCGAGGACGAGTCCGGCCAAAGCAACAAAGGTATTGCCGAGATCATCATCGCCAAACACCGCCACGGCGCCACCGACACCGTCCGCCTCAAGTTCATCGACCAGTTTGCCAAGTTCGTCAACCTCAACGACCCCATTTTCAGCACCGTGCCCAGCCCGGGGTTCAACCCCACCACCGTCATCGCCCGGCCCTCCCGGATGAACGACGAAGACGTGCCGTTTTGAACACCGATACCCATGTCCCTGCATTTTACACGCCATTCCGGCGCCGCCATCGCCAATTTGTTTGAGCCGCTGGCCCGCCTGCGCATCGCCGTTTTTCGCGATTTTCCCTACCTGTACGACGGCAACACCGACTATGAACGCGAGTACCTGGGCGTGTACGCGCGCTCCGAACGCGCCCTGCTGTTCTGTGTACACGACGGCGACCAAATGGTGGGCGCCACCACCGCCATTCCGCTCGCCGACGAAACGGATGCGGTGCAGGCGCCGTTCGTCCGGGCCAACTTCGACCGCTCGTCCACTTTTTACTTCGGTGAAAGCATTCTGCTCCCCCCGTACAGGGGCCGCGGATTGGGCAATCGCTTTTTCGATGAACGCGAGCAACACGCCCTTCGGTTCGGCGACTACCACACGACCTGCTTCTGCGCCGTCGACCGCCCGGCAAACCACCCGCTGCGCCCCGCCGATTACAAGCCGCTCGACCCGTTCTGGCAAAAACGCGGATACCGCAAGGAACCGGCCCTCACTAGCGTGTTCGTATGGCCCGACCTGCAGGAACTGGAACCCTCACCGAAAGACATGATCTACTGGACCAAAAGCTGGGACTGACATGCCCCTCACCGTAGCCGCCGCGCAGTATCCCATCTCTCCTTTCGAGACATTTGCCGATTGGCAGACACACACCGCCCGCTGGGTGAGCGAGGCGGCAAACTCCGGCGCCGACGTACTGCTCTTCCCGGAGTACGGCGCCATGGAACTCGCCAGCTTGCTCGCACCAGCACGCCAGGCAGACCTGCACGGACAGATCGCGGCCATGCAGGACTTTTTGGACGCATTTGTCGATACTTTCTGTGAACTGTCGGCCAGGCATAACCTCCTCATTGCCACCCCAAGCGTTCCGGTGCTGGAGTCCGGGAGTGTGTTCAACCGGGTCTATGTCGCCGACCAGGGGCGCATCCTGGGCGCCCAGGACAAGTACTTCATGACGCGTTTTGAAGACGAGCTGTGGGGCATCAGCGGCCGAAAGGCGCCTCCCGTCCTGTTTGAGACCCGCTGGGGGCCAATGGGTATTCAGATTTGTTACGACGTGGAATTCCCCTTCGGCGCCCAGGCCTTGTGCGCCCAAGGCGCCCGGCTGATCCTGGCGCCCAGCTGCACGGAGACGGTTCACGGCGCTTCCCGGGTGCACATCGGCGCACGGGCCCGGGCACTGGAAAACCAGTGCTACGTGCTCGTATCCCAAACGGTCGGGGAAGCGCCCTGGTCGCCGGCAGTGGACCTGAATTTCGGTTATGCCGCCTGTTACGCACCGCCGGACACCGGTTTGCCCGAAGACGGCGTCGTGGCGCGTATGGCGCCCCAAACGCCCGGCTGGCTGGTGCAGGCGCTGGACTTTGGGCTGTTGGAGCAGGTGCGTCGCGACGGAGCCGTGTTCAACTGGAAAGATATGGGCAAGGCTTCCTTTTTCCCGGTTTAATTGGCTATCGGAATACCCGCACGATCAGCGCCATACAGATAAAAAAGAACGAGCCGATCTTGTCCGTTTCCACAAAATCGTTCATCAGCATGAGCAGGTTGATCAGCGCAAAACTGAGGAGTGCGGCGAGCAGCATGCGGCGATTGTCCACATCGGGCGTCCGGTGGTAGCGATATTCGCCGTATAACAGAACCGTACTCACCATCAGCAGAAAAAAGAGCAGACCGGGCAATCCCTGCTCTACCGTAGTCATCAGGTAGTAGTTGTGCAGGCCCGAGCGTTCGGGGTTTTTGCTCACGTAGGTCTTAAAGCTGGAAACGGTATATTTTTGGTAAAAGAAATAAAAGGAGCCGGGACCGAAACCGGTCAGCGGCTTGTCCTGGATCATGTACGAGGCCGCCACCCACCGGTACACGCGCTCCATAATGGATATGTCTTCCAGTTTGGTAGTAGCTTCCAGCAAGTTGTCGAAGCGCGAATGGGTGACCGTGCGTTCGTAGTCGGGCGCAAAAAGCAGCCAGTTGTCCCCCCGGCTCAACAACGCGTAAAACGACATCATCAGCGCAAACCCAAGCACCAGCACAAGCTTCATCAGCCGCCAGCGGATCACCCAGTACAGCCCCACGGCGGCCAGCAAAGCCACGTAGGCCGCCCGCGTATAGGCAAAGTTGATGCCCACCAGCAACAACACAATGCCCGATGTCAGCACCCACCAGGGCGCCGACCAACGCCTGTAGAAATACGTGCCGTACCAGAGGAAAGGCAAAAAAACGGCTTGTACACAGGCATAAATCACGTGGTTGCGGTAAAAAGGTCCCATGACGTAGTTCGTTCCGTCAAACGCAAACCCCACGGCCGCATGCCGCGCCAACACGATGATGACGGTGACCGCCAGGGGGATGAAAAAACTCCAGATCAGGGCGAGGAAGGCCTTCCGGTTGTCCAAAAGCCGGTAAGCCAAGGCGTAAAAAACCACCACGTACCACCCCTTGGCCAGCAGAAATTTGAGCGACACCACCGGCAGTTGCGCCGTGACAACCGTGACGCTGATCCAGGCCAGGTGGGCGAACAGCGCCAGGGTGATCGGATGAACGAAAAACCCGGCGTCTGCCCCCCGCCAATGACGGGCAAACCAGACAACCGAAACCAGGGTCAGCAGCCACATCAGCGGCTCGGATACAAAGTCGGTCGCCAAACCACCCGGCAACTCAACCTCTACGGACAACGGCAAGCAGGCGATCATCAGGAAAAAAGTGGCGCGGAAGTCAATCACCGTCAGCCATACCAACAAAAAAACCAGGGGCAGGCCCAACATCCAAAATTGATCCGTGAGGGCCGCTGCTGCGGCCGAAGCCGTCGCCAGCGTCGCCAGCAGCACGTACAGTCCGTAAGTCCGGGGGCTACCCGGGAACCGCCACAACCGTTCAAACGCCGTACGCATGCGTCAGGGCCGGGTGATGGTCTTCCAATCCAATGCGCGGACCGACTCGGCCAGCAAAGCGCCCAGCACCGCAAACAGGAGCGCGCCGAGCACCGAGGCGATCACGATGACGCTGCGGCGGGGTCTGCTCTTCAGCAACGGCACTTCGGCGCGCTCGACCACCACCAGGGCCGGAATGTCGGTGTTGAACGCCGACCGAATCTGGTTGTAGCGCTCCAGGTCGTAGGTGAGCTGCTTGCGCGCCTGAAAGTGCAAATCCTGAAGCAAGGACATCTTGGGGATCATCTCATTCACTTTTTTGAGGGAGATGCGATCGCTGCCGGGGTCCTCCGTTTTCAAGGTGCGGCGTTGCTCTTCGTACGCCTTCAGGTTGGCCCGTATGTAGGCGATGGTGTCGAGCGGGATCAGCGGGTTGGCGCTCAGCACGTCGAGACGCGCCTTGGTACGGGTGATCTCCATTTCGGCGTTGGCCAATTGCCCGGACAGCGCGCCGCTGATGGCGCCGGGATCGTAAATATTGTTCTCCGTTTGCAGTTTGCGGATGCTGTCGGCCAACATGTCCAGTTCGGCCCGTTTGTGCGTCATGTTGTCTTCAAAAGCGGCCATCAGTTTAGACTGGCTGCCTTTGCCCAGGCGCTGGGCGATCTCGTTGACGTGCTCGCGCGCCTCGTTGGCCATCAGAGCGGCCATTTTCGGATCGGTATCCTCAACGCTGATCTCCAGAGCGTCGTTTTTGTTTTTTTCGGCCGCAAACAGCTTCAGAAAACGCTTGCGCACCTTGTAAGCGCCAAGCTTGGCCGTTGAGTCGATTCCGTAATGCTCGTAGAGCCGGAACCTGGAGACCATATAGTCCACCAACTCACTGCTGTTGGCCACCTCGGCCAGCCGGTCCAGGTCGCGGTCGCTACCGTAGTACTCGGTCACCTGTCCGGTGTAGCCGAAAATGAGCTCCGGGTTGGACAACTGCGGGCTGGTCGGGTAAAAAATCGTGGTAGCCCGATAATAATTTTTCATCATCAGGGATGCGCCGATACTGATGGCGGCGACCAGCAGGCAGGTATTGACGATGGCCTTTCGCCAGCGGTACACACTTCGCAACACTTCAATCAGGTTATCGCGGTTCTCCATACAAAAAACGGTCATGATGCGCCCGGCGAACCAGGCATATGCGGAATAATGAATTCAGGACGCAAAAATAAACAAACAGAGCCACCCTGCATGCGGATGGCTCTGTGTATATAACGTTTGGGGTCGCTGGAAAGCTGCCCAAAGTGGGCATCAGGCAAAAATCTCGCTCTCCAGGACCGACGGCTGGGCGAGGCAGCGGGCGAAATCGGGATTTTCGACCCGGTCAAGCAACACAGACTCCCGAGGCGACAAATCGCAGTCGGCCTTCATAGAATGAGCGATGCGAAACGCTTCGAGCGCGCCGTCCACATCGTTCAATGCCAGCATGGACTTGCCGATTTGTATGTAAGCGCGATGGCGGCGGCGGAAGTTGGGATCCTGGGGGTCGAAAGAGCGGCGAACAAACATTTGCAGCTCTTTGATCGCCTCGGCGTGCTGTTTGAGGTAAAACAGGCACTCGCCTTTTTTCAGACGAGCCAGCCAGTAGACCGGCTGGAGGGCCAGCGAGCGTTTGATGGCCTGCTCGAAGTCCAGGCCCGCGCCCTCCCAGTCGTTTTTGATCATTTTGACCTTGCCCCGGCTGTAATAAGGCTCCGGATTGTCCGGATTCAGGCCGATGCTCCGGTCAAAATCGTACAACGCGTCGTTGAAATTTTTCAACTTGTAGTTGATGTATCCTCGGCGTTCGTACGCCAGCGCGTGTTTTTCGTATTTTTGGATGGCGCGCGAAAGGGCTTCTGTGGCTTCGCTTTCCTGACCGGCCTGCACGGCGAGGGCACAGCCGCGGCGAAACTCGGCAACGGCCGCCTTGTCGGATACCGGCTCTATGAGTAGCGATGAGATCAGGTGCCCGTTGTCCAGACACCAGGCGCTGATGGACCCCGCCACTGCAAATTGCGACAACTCATACAGGAGGGCAGTCGTGCTCCTCCATTGCTTTTCCGTGCCCATCAAAGAGCCCGTAGGCACCGTAAGGGTAAACAACGCAGCATCAAACACCTGTTCGGGCTTGAACAGGATGTCTGTCTTGAAATACGTTTCAAAACGGTTTTCCCAATGGCGCAATACCATATCAAAAGACCGCTGGTTGCCGAATTCCAGCCGCCCTTTGAAAATAAGTTTGAGGGACGAAGAGGTGATCATTATGCTGCTGTTTACTGATTCGTATGGTAGCGCAAGCAGAACTTGCGCCTGAATTGTTTGCTTTTCAAAAAGGCGTCAAACGCACTACTCCAATAAGCGCAAAAGAGCCGTATTGAAGTTCCATATAGGTCCACAAAATCGAGGGTACGTCGCCTAATGAAGGGAAGCCGGCTAATTGCTTCAAAAAACCGGCCAGAAGGCGTTCTCAAACACAGGGGTTACAAAGATATAGCATATTATTTTGTCTTCCAAGCTACAAATGATTTTTTTTAAAAAAAATTTATTGTTTGGAGGCTTCCAGATAAATTTAATTTGGAAAATCGAAAAGCAAATTAAATTAATGTTAAAAAACGGCAGGGTGGGTTTTGAAATCCATCCCTGCCGCCGCTTCTTTGAAATTTAAATTTTTTTTACCGAAAAAAGACAAAGAAGCTTCTGCCTGGTCCATTTTAAAACAAATTGATTTACATCTGTCCGATGACTTGCAACCTCTCTTACACTTTTCCCAGAATCCATCCGATGACACCACCGGCCCCGGATTCAAAAATTTCTTGCCGCCGCCACCGCCCGCTTCCATCCGGCATACAGGTGTTCTGCCTCTTGATGAGTCATTTCCGGCGTAAACACGCGATCTACGCCCGCATTTTGGGCGACGTCGTCCTGGTCTTCCCAATACCCGGTCGCGAGGCCAGCCAGGTAGGCTGCTCCCAAAGCGGTTGTTTCCTGCACCCTCGACCGCTCCACCGTGGTGCGCAGCAAATCGCTCTGGAACTGCAAGAGAAAGTTGTTTTGCACCATACCGCCGTCGACGCGCAGGGCAGGAATAGTGAGTTTGGCGTCGGCCGACATGGCGTCCAGCACGTCGCGCACCTGAAAGGCCACGCTCTCCAGGGTAGCGCGGATCAGGTGGGCGCGGGTGCTGCTCCTGGTGAGTCCGAAAATGGCGCCGCGCACGTCGGTATCCCAATAAGGTGTGCCCAGCCCGACGAATGCCGGCACCACGTACACACCCTCAGAGGAAGGCAGGCTCATGGCGTAGCGTTCGGTTTCCGCCGCCTCCCCTACCCACTCCACGGTATCGCGCATCCACTTCACAGCAGCGCCGGCCACGAACACAGCGCCTTCCAGCGCATATGCTACCTGCCCGTTCAGCCCCCAGGCAATGGTGGTGAGCAGGCCGAATTCAGAGCGGTGCGCCGTCGTACCCGTATTCATCAGCATAAAACAGCCGGTGCCGTAGGTGTTTTTTACCATACCGGGGTGAAAACAGGACTGTCCAAAAAGTGCGGCCTGCTGGTCGCCCGCACATCCGGCCAGGGGTATGGTTGCGCCGCCGCCCAGGTCGGCGCGCAGGGTACCGAAAGTGCCGGCGCTGTCGCGCACCTCGGGCAACAAAGACCGGGGAATGTTCAGCACGCGACACAGGTCTTCATCCCATTCCAGCCCGTGTATGTTAAACAGCATGGTGCGCGAGGCATTGGAGTAATCGGTGGCGTGTACCTGCTCCTGTGTGAGGTTCCAGATCAGCCAGGCGTCGATGGTGCCGAACAGCAGGTGTCCCGCGTCGGCCAGCGCCTGTGCGCCGGGCGCCTGGTCGAGAATCCACCGAATCTTGGTAGCGGAAAAATAGGCGTCGATCAGCAATCCGGTTCTGGCGCGCACGTCCCCTTCCAACCCATCCGCTTTGAGCTGCTCGCAAATGGCAGCCGACTGGCGGCTCTGCCAAACGATGGCCCGGTGCACGGGGCGCCCGTCGCGCCGGTCCCACACCACGGTAGTCTCGCGCTGATTGGTGATGCCGACCGCAGCCACCTGGTGGGGCCCAACCGCATCCAGCACCTGTGTCAGGGTGGCGCGCACGCTCCGCAGGATCTCCTCCGGATCGTGCTCCACCCAGCCCGGCTGCGGAAAATACTGGTTAAATGCTTCCTGGGCCTGCGCAACGATGCGCCCGGCGCGGTCGAAAGCGATGGTTCGGGTGGACGTGGTGCCCTGGTCGATGGCGAGGATGTACATGAGCGGCAACTGGCGGTTTGGGTGGCGCTACCCGCCCAGAGACAATATCTTGATCTCCACTCGTTGGTTCAGCGCCCTGCCCTCGGGGGTGGTGTTGGTGGCCACGGGCTTGCGTTTTCCATACCCTTTGGACAGTACGCGCTTCGGATCGATGCCCTTGCCGACGAGGTAGTCGGCGACCGCCTTGGCGCGGGCGGAAGACAGGCGGTCGCAGTATTCATCGGGCGGGATGTTGTTGGTGTGTCCGCCGATCTCAATGACGATCCTGCCGTTTTCCAGCATGAACTCGTAGAGCTCGTCGAGGGTTGGATAGAAGTCCGACTTGATGTTGGAGCTGTCGCCGTCGAAACGCAACTGCTCCATGCGGATGGTCTGGCCGCTGCTGAGCATGCCCGGGGTCAGGTCGGGCAGGGTGCGTTTGTTGATGTCTATGGTGATGGACGTGCTGCAACCGGAGGCGTCGCTGACGGTCACGCGGTGCAGCCCCAGGGTCAGCTTGCGCGCCTCGTACTGGTTTTCGCCGTTGTCCCAGGCGACGGTGTACGGCGGCACACCGCCCTTTACCCCTATCGTGGCCCGGCCGTCGTCGGTGCGCTCGGTTGTGGCGCCTGTTTTCTTGGCCAGTTCCAGCTTGAGCCCGTCGGGCGCTTTCACGGTCACCACCGCCTTTTGTGTGCCGCCTTTGGCGTCGGTCACCTGCAACGTGTACGTACCTGCCTTTACCTGAGTGGCTTCCGGGCCGGTGAGCGCCGGGTTGTCCCACTTGTAGCTGTAAGGCGGCTTTCCGCCTTTGACGTTTGCTTTTAACGCGGAGGTTTCGCCTGCGCACTTGATGGTCTGGGTCTCCACTATTTCCACTTCCAGGGGCAGGATGTTTTCGGTGATGTCGACCGACGCTGTGCCGGTGCAGCCTTTGGCATCGGTGACGGTCACGGTGTGTTTGCCCGGGCCGAGCTTGACGGCGTTGGCGGCGGTCTCGCCGTTGTCCCACTTAAAGCTGAACCCGCTGTTGCCGCCGGAGGCGGAGGCCAGGGCCTTGCCGTCGGCGTTGCCCGTAGAAGCGGGCGCCTGCACTTCCACAGTGGCGCTTACCGCGTCGGGTTGTTTGACGGCGAAGGTGGCGGTGGCCGTTTTGCCGGTGGCGTCGGTTACCGTTACGGTGTAGTTGCCTGCGGGTACGTTGGCGGGCTTTTCACCCGTGAGGGCGGGCGCGCTCCACGCGTACTTGAACGGTCCTTTGCCGCCGCTCACGGTAGCGCCGAGGGAAGTGGCGCCGCCATTGCAGTTGATGGTTGCCGTTTCGGCCACCGCGATGCCCAGGGGCAGAATGTTTTCGGTGATGTCGACCGATGCCGTGGCGGTGCAGCCTTTGGTATCGGTGACGGTCACGGTGTGTTTGCCCGGGCCGAGCTTGACGGCGTTGGCGGCGGTCTCGCCGTTGTCCCACTTAAAGCTGAACCCGCCGTTGCCACCGGTGGCGGAGGCCAGGGCCTTGCCGTCGCTGTTGTCCGTGGAGGCGGGCGCCTGCACTTGTACGGTGGCGCTCACTGCGTCGGGCTGTTTGACGGCGAAGGTGACGGTGGCCGTTTTGCCGGTGGCGTCGGTGACGGTCACCGTGTAGTTGCCTGCGGGTACGTTGGCGGGCTTTTCACCCGTGAGGGCGGGCGCGCTCCACGCGTACTTGAACGGCCCTTTGCCGCCGCTCACGGTGGCGCCGAGGGAAGTGGCGCCGCCATTGCAGTTGATGGTTGCCGTTTCGGCCACCGCGATGCCCAGAGGCAGGATGTTTTCGGTGATGTCGACCGATGCCGTGCCGGTGCAGCCTTTGGCATCGGTGACGGTCACGGTGTGTTTGCCCGGGCCAAGCTTGACGGCGTTGGCGGCGGTCTCGCCGTTGTCCCACTTAAAGGTGAACCCGCCGTTGCCGCCGGAGGCGGAGGCCAGTGCCTTGCCGTCGGCGTTGCCTGTGGAAGCGGGCGCCTGCACTTGCACGGTGGCGTTCACCGGCTCTGGTTGCAGGACAAAGATGGGGGCAACCAGGGTTTTACCGACAGCGTCGGTGACGGTGACGGTGTAGTTGCCCGCAGGCACGTTGGTTGGTTTATCCCCCTGGAAGGCCGGGTTGCTCCATTTGTACTGGAACGGGCCTTTGCCGCCGTTTACGGTGAGGTTAAGGCCCGTTGTACCCCCGGCGCAATTGATGGTATTGGTTTCGGCAAACATAACGCCGAGGGGAAGGATGTTCTCTGTTATGTCGACTGATGCCGTGGCAGTGCAGCCTTTAAAATCGGTGACCGTTACGGTGTGCTTACCTGCGGAGAGCCGGGTGGCGTTGGCGGCTGCCTCTCCGCTGTCCCACTTGTACGTGAAATTGCCGTTTCCGCCGGAGGCCGTCACCGCCGCCTTGCCGTCGCTTCCGCCGATAGAGGCAGGCCCCTGTGCCTGTGCGACAGCGGCCATGGGCTCGGGTTGCTGGAGGTTGAATCCGGCGGTGGCCGTTTGCCCTTTGGCGTCGGTGACGGTGATTTCATAAAAACCGGCTGCCAGGTTGGTGGGGTTTTCGGTGGTCAACTCCGCCTTGTTCCATTTGAAGCGGTAGGGCGGTTTACCCCCGTTTACGGTTGCTTTCAGGTCCGTAGTGCCCGTGTGGCACTTGATGAAGTCGGATTTTTCCAGGACGACCGACATGGGCAGCACATTTTCGGTAACGGTAAAGGTAGCAGTACCGGTGCAACCGTTTTTGTCGGTAATGGTAACGGTGTGGGTGCCGGGCCCGAGTTTGGCGGCGGTGGGCGTGGTCTCGCCTGAATCCCACAGATAGGTGAACCCGCCGCTGCCGCCCTGGGGCGTCACGGTAGCCCGTCCGTCGGCGGCGCCGGTGGAAGCCGGCTGCAGCATCTGGATGGTTCCGGTGATGCGGTCGGGTTCGGGGATGGTGAACAGGGCCCGGGCGGTGTTGCCGGCGGCGTCGGTGACGGTGAGGTTGTAGGTGCCGGCTTTGAGGTTTTCGGGCCGGTCGCCCTGCATGCTGGCGTTGTTCCAGTTGAAGGTAAAGGGCGGTTTGCCGCCTGTGGTGAGGGCTACCAGTGAAGTGGTACCGCCCTGGCAGGGGATGGAGGAGGCCAGGCTGAGTTCCAGGTTGAGGGGCGCGAGTTTTTGGGAAACGTTCACGGCGCCGGTGGTGGAGCAACCCTTGCTGTCGGTCACCGTCACTGTGTGCTGGCCTTCGGCGAGCTTGACGGCGTTGGCGGCGGTCTCACCGTTGTCCCATCGGTAGGTGAAATTGGGTTTTCCCCCGTTCACCCGGGTGTCGGCGCGTCCGTCGGTGGCGCCGGGCGCGCTTTCGGCTTTTTTGAGTTCGACCACCACGGTGATGCGCGGGTCTTCGAGCGTGGTTTTGGCCGATTTGGTTTTGCCGTTGGCGTCGGTGACCGTCAGGCTGTATTCGCCGGGAGGGACGTTCGCCGGGGCCTCGCCCACCAACGTAGTTGTGCTCCAGGCGTATTGGTAGGGTGCTTTACCGCCGTCGATGCGGACTTTGAGGACGCCGTCCTGTCCGTTTCCGGTGCAGGAAACCGGCTTGTCGGTCAGGATGGTCACGGCTATGGCCGAGGATTCCTGGATGGCGAACAAGCCCTTATCGGTGGTGGCTATCCAGGCGGCGCCGTCGGCATCCACGCCGATGAAGCGGCCGTATTCACTGGTGTAATATTCGGTTCCACTGTAGGTGTCGAATTCGTCGGTGTTCAGGTCGTAGCGGGCCACGATGCGGGAGAGGAGCCACAGGGTGCCGTCGGGCCCGATGTCGAAATCGAAGGGGTCGCCTTCCAGCGCGCGTTCGTTGATGTTGATGGCGCGCCATTTTTCGCCCTGTTCTAGGATCCAGAGTTCGCCATCGGCCAGGGCGTACACGTCGTTGTTGTAGGAGCGCATGCGCTGGAAGGCGTACCCTTCGAGGTCGTCTTTCCACTTGCCGGGGGTACCGATGATTACGCCCTCTTCGGTGCCCACCCAGAAGCGGTTGTAGCTGTCTTTGCCGAGGTAGGTGATGTAGTTGCTGCGCAGTTTGGTGTTTTTGAGGGTGAACTGGTCGGCGACCTGTAGCTTAGGGCTGGTGTTTAGCACGTAGGCGCCGTTGGTGCGGGTACCGATCCAGAGTTGTTTTTTGGCTTCGTCGAAATACGCGGCGGTGATCTCCTGGGGGCCACCCAGGGCTGCGTCCATGTCTGTTTTGGCCCAGCGAAAGTCCACGTTACCGTAAGGGAATGCAAGTGCGGAGGTTTCGCCGGCGTTGAACGGGATCGGCTGCCCCAGTTCGCAAGACTGTATTTTGAAGACGCCCAGCGGGTTGGCAGCCCACTTGACACCGGCGTTGTCGACCCACAGGTTTTTGATGGGCTGGCCGCGGTCGATAGACTTGCAGCGGGTGACTTCCAGGTTCGAAGACTGGGCGAATACAAGGATCGGCGTCAACAAGCAACAAATAACGGTGCTTGTGGCAAGGAGGATGGTACGAATGCTCATGGTAATAAAACGCTTGATAGGGGGTGGCTGCAACCATTCCAAAAACGGTTAACGGCCTTTTAGCGTATGTGAGGCGCAAAGATAGGGTAAAAGTGGTTGGCGCGGTACCGAATGACAAGCTGCGACCGCCCTATGTCCGGAATTACCCGTATCTTTGCGGGCCAATTTCCGGCGCCATGTCCACACCGCGTACCGTTGCTTTTCACACCCTTGGCTGCAAGCTCAATTTTTCGGAGACTTCGGCCCTGGCCCGCCTGTTCGAAGACCAGGGGTATGGCGCCGTGCGTTTTGAAGACGCGGCCGACGTGTACGTGCTGAACACCTGCTCCGTTACCGAACAGGCGGACAAGGAATGCCGCAGCATCGTACGGCGCCTGATGCGTCGGCAGCCCGACGCGGTCGTGGTGGTTACCGGCTGTTACGCTCAGCTCAAGCCACAGGAGATTGCCGACATCCCGGGTGTTGACCTGGTACTGGGCGCCGGCGAGAAATTCCGCATCCTGGAGTACGTCGACGGCCTGACCAAAGCGCAGGGCAAGGGCATGGTGCGCGCCGGCGAGGTGCGCGAAGTCAATACGTTTCATTCCTCCTTTTCTTTTGGCGACCGCACGCGCAGTTTCCTGAAGGTGCAGGACGGCTGCGACTACAAGTGCTCCTTTTGCACCATCCCCCAGGCCCGGGGCGCCAGCCGCTCGGACACGGTAGAAAATGCCGTGGCCAACGCGCGCGCCATCGGCGCCATCGGCGCCCGCGAAATCGTGCTCACGGGGGTCAACCTCGGCGACTTCGGCAACGGCACCGAAGTCATCGAGGGCCTACGCGCCCAAAAAGAAGCCCTGTTCATTGACCTGATCCGCGAACTGGACCGGGTGCTGGAGGTGGCGCGCTTCCGCATCAGCAGCATCGAGCCCAACCTGCTCACCAACGAGGTGATCGAATTTGTCGGCTCCTCCGAACGCTTCATGCCCCACTTCCACGTGCCCCTGCAGTCGGGCAACGACAAACAACTCCGCGACATGCGCCGCCGCTACCGGCGCGACCTGTACGCCGCCCGCGTCGAACACATCAAACGCGTGATGCCGCATGCCTGCATCGGCTGCGACGTGATCGTGGGCTTCCCCGGCGAAACGGAGGACGACTTTTTGGAAACCTACCGGTTTATTCAGTCGCTCGACGTGTCGTACCTCCACGTGTTCACCTACTCCGAGCGCGCCAACACGCCGGCCGCCGACATGCCCGGCGCCGTGCCCATGGAAGAGCGCAAACGCCGCAACCAGGCCCTGCGCGGCCTGTCGGACATGAAGCGCCGGCATTTTTATCAGACCCAGCTTGGCAGCCGGCGGCCGGTGCTGCTGGAGGCGCACCGGGAAGCGGGCAAGGTGAGCGGGTTTACGGATAATTATGTGAAGATTGAGGCACCGGAAAGCTTAGGTAATGTGAACGATATACAAATGGCACACCTTCAGGTTATGTCGGCGGACGGGGAGGTTGTGTTGGTGTGCGTTCAAGAGCCTGCATAGCATTCGGTGCCGAGGCGAAAACGAGCAAAAGTGTGTTTATGCTTGCTGCGGACAACCGGCACCAGAAGTTGAAAATGAAAAGTGTTTTTAAGGCTATCTAATCAACACTTTTTTCAACACCACTTGCTGCCCTTTTGACCAACCCCTCAGAACATACAAGCCACCAGGCAAACGACCGCCGGGATTAATCACAAGTGGCCACAGAATAGTTCCTTTGTGCTCCCACATTACGCTACCCAACGCATCGGTAAGCTCCAAACGGTCGGGCGCCGGCAAACTGCAGCCCGCCGCCACATCCAGCACCATACGGCCATCCGACGGGTTGGGCGCCAACACAAAGCACTCTTCCACAGGCAACGCAGCCGGCCCATCCTCCACATCCGTCACGATGGTGATCTGACAACCCGACTCCAGACAACCTGAACTGTCTAATTTCATGACATATGGCCTCGCTTCGTAGAATGGTGTGCCCCCGTATAAATACCCGTAAGAGATGATACCACCGTCGGAGGTCCATTCCGCACCGTGGCTCGACCCCAGATAGTTCGCGATGTCAGGTCCGAAGGGATACACCTCCCGCAAGGAGATATCGCGCTGCCACAAGAGCTTGCCCTCCGCCGACAGGCAGAACAGGGTCTGGCAGGTTGGGGCGCCGAATACCGACCCAAGGATGCGCCCGTCGGGGTGTATGGACAGGTTTGAGGTACCCTGCCCAAACGCAACACAGGGCAGTTCCACGTCGTAGAAATAATACGTCCACACCGTGTCCAGATCCGGCGTGAGCATAGATACCCTGGTACCTGGGTATACCCCTATTATGTGTGAAATTTCTTCCTCCGACAGGTACACCGCATGACCGTTTGGGTGCAGCTTCATATCGCGGGGCAACTCGCCCCAAAACGGGCTGACGCGAAATTGCACCGGGTTGCCCGTGCTGTCGGTGCGAAACACGTAGTCGATCCGGTCGCTGATGTAGTTGTTGTCGTAGGCCCCGATGATCGAGTTGTCCGGCATGACTACAATGGGCAGACTGAGGCCGAATCCGTTATTACCGGTAACCGGCACCGGAAAAGTGTTTTTCCATACTATGGCGCCGGAGGAGTCGATTTTGTACAAGAGGTATTTACTCGCGCCATCGTTGCGTCCCGCCAAATAAATACCCAGACTGTCGTTGGCCAGGGTAAGCCCGCGGTAAGTGCTACTTACACCGCCTCCATCGCCCGGATACATCTTCCACCACAGCAAGTTGCCGTTCGAATCGAATTTATTGACCAGAAACTGAGGCTTCGCATCGTCCAGGGTGATGTCGCGGGTGCAATAATACACCGATCCGTCTTTGGCAACTTGCAAATCATGACCAAATAATACATAATTATTGGTGTAACTGCCGGGCGGATATTTAATCGGACTATTCCAGACTACATTCCCTGAACTGTCTAATTTGATGATTCTGCTCCGGGTTGTAGGGGGGGAATCATATTGTGCAAATAACTCAAAGTAAACAAACCCCTTGTATGTTTTTGCAAAGTAAGGATCCTGGCCTACTGCCTCCGGGTAAAAGTCATAAAACCTGAACCAGGTGTTTTGTGCCTGAGACAATGGAGTGAATGTCAACAGATAACTCAGGCAGAAAATAATGTGTAAAACCTTTTGCATACCATCGGTTCTTGCAATATTACCCACCGCCTCACAGTCATGAGGCTGTAAGGCGGTGGATAACACAGGTGAATAAATCAGTTTCCGGATTTAATAAACCGAATGGTTTGTTGAGCGCCGTTCCCTGCCATCAAGGTGGCTAAGTAGCTACCGGGTGCAAGGGAGCCAATCGGTATCCGACTCTGGTTGCCGACAAACCGGTGATCGGTTACCAGTACGCCGAACAAATTGTGTACCAGCAGCCGGTTTTCGGCGGTAGGGTCAACAGCAACCTCAATGTTCAACAGCGCCCCGGCAGGATTGGGATACACCGTAAAAAGCGCTTTTTCCGGCATCGCTTCCACGATTACACTGCGTTCGCCGCCTTCGCCCTCCGTTTCGTATTCAGGCTCGAAGCGGGCATCGCACAGCACTTTCAGCAGGGTTTGGGCGTAGCCGGACTGTATGGAGTAACTCTCGGCAATGTCGAAGAGGGCAACAGAATCGGGCGCCGCCAACGCAAAACTGTCGGCAGACAGCAGATAATCCAAGAATACCGACTGAATAAGCTTGAATTCTGCGTCTTCCGGTTTTTGTGTCGGGTAGTTGTCCAGCAGTTGGGCGGCAGCGGCGTAATTACGCGTTTGCAGGCGCAGCCCCACCAGCACTTCCCGGCTGTAAGGGTCTGTGTCGGCAGCCCACAACTGAGCCGCTGCTTCCACCTCCCCTCCGGAAAAGAGCGAATCGGCCAGGTGGTGCAGCAGCGCCATTTTACGGTTGTTCACCGCCAGACGCTCTTGCCGGAGCTGATAATCGTCGTTGAGCGCAATCAGGGAGTCCCAGGTAGCCAACTGGGCGTAATACGCTTCCAGGCACTCGCGGGTGCGGCAGTCTTCCGGCTGGAGCAAACCGTCGATGGGGCCAAAGGAACAAGAGGGGAAGTCATTTGACGGGTCATCATCATTCGTAAAATGATATACATTATCGGTACAAGCTGAGGCGCAGGTACCCTGTACCGGGCAGCGGGGCAAGAGACGGGAAAGGCAATTATCGGTAGGCGGGTAATATCTAAATGGAAACGTCCAGGGGCCCGGGGCGCTGGGCGGTGTACCGGGCGGCGGCGGCGGCGGCGTGTGAATGTCGGCCTTGTGCCCGGTGGAGGCGGAGTCCGGGTTGTTGTTGTTTAAATTGTACAGGGTAAACTCGTTGAACCGTGGGCTGCCCGGGGCGCCTTGATCCGGGAAATGTCCCTGGGCCAGCAGCACGCCGTTCGAGGTGGCGTTGATCAGGTACACATCCTGCTCGCAATCAAACCGGTTGGACAAAAAAGAAGTGCCGCCGTTTTCGCCTACGGCGTAAATGCCCTGGTTGATGAGCTGCCCGGTGGCGTCGTATTTGTTGCACTGAATACTGTTCGGAAAGGCCGCACCGGACTGGAACAGCGAAATGCCCGCCACAAAGGTGGGGTTGCCTGTACCCGATTCAATGAACTTGTTTTCCCAAATGTGCGAAAGGCTTGCGCCCTGTACATTCACACCGTGGTAACAGTTGTCGAAACGGTTGTTGTAAATAAACATAAAGCCATACGAGGTGGCGTACACCGGGTATTTGCAATGTACAAACGTATTGCCGGCGCCGGCGCCTGAGCCGCCGACGTACGTTTGCTTGCTTGCCATCGGGGAGGTCATGCCCATCTCGACGCCCCATTTTACCTTGGTGAAGGAAGAGCCAAGCACGGTGGCTGTTGCATTGCCCAGGACTACCCCCCGCTCCAGGCTGTCGAAACGACAATTTTCCTGGAACTGAAGTCCGCTAACCTGCCATGAAGTGACACCTTCATAGATGGCTTTGGTGCTTACCTGCAGCGGCGTGAACAGTTGAAACGTCTGGGCAAACCGCGTATCGGAGAACGAAGCCGGTATGGTCAGCGGGAAATGGGCAATATATTCTACGGCTTTCCGGCAATTGATGAATTCGGCATCCGTGGCCAGAATCAGCCCGCCAAAGTGTTGCAGTTGCTCGCTCCAGGGCGTTCCGCGCTGTTGGGCGAATACGCCCACCTGTGCATTCATGATTCGAGCGCCGCCTTTTAGCACCACAAGGCCCGGGTCGGTGGACTGCAAGGGGTACGACTCATCCACCATATCCGTTGTGGCATCGGTGGAATTGCCCCACACCTCTATGCCTGTCCAGCGGGGAAGCGAATTCTGCCCGTTGCAAGTAGTTTGCGTCGGGCCCTTCGTGGTTATGGTAGCGCCATCTACAATGAGTTTTGCGCCGCGCCGAACGATGATGCGGGTGTTTTGGGCCATGATCGTTTTACAGGTAATGGTTAAGGAGGCGCCCGGCATTACGGATACGTCACCTCGAACAATGCGGGGCGTGTCCCACACCGTCGGTTGAGTGATAACGACATTTTGTGCCGGATCAAAGTCTGTCTTCAGATATTTTGAAACACTGTTAAACGTAAGTGCGCGATGCATCGCGGCCATTTGCTTGGGAGAGATAAAATCGCTAATCCTGGCATAACTCATCATGTTATTGACGCACTTACAATCTCCTTCCGGGGAAAGACAGAAGTTGTGCGTATTGTACTCAGATTGGCAAATATCGTCGTAGACAGTTTTTGTTTCCCATGAGTGAAGCAAACTGAAAACGTGCCCCGCCTCATGCCCCAACAAGTTCCCGGCGCCCCAGTAGCCCGTTGGGTTTTGCTGATATTCGCTGTATTGATTAAGCATCATAATGTGGCTGGGTGGGCCATATCCACTTGTACTGCCCAATGTCTGACAAAAAAAGACGTTCAAAACTTCATCTTTACAAATGGCATAGTTTTGATAACAATAAGAATTATAATAAGTACCATCGCCGTTAATATACCCGATATCGTCTCTATGATAGTAAATCCCGACTAATTCAAATCGAATGCGTGAGTCCCGTATGTAGTTTAACTGGTTTTGGTAACTGCAATTGCAAAACATGACGTTGCAATAACTATATAACTCGTTCAGACGGTTAAAAATCTGGTTCACATAATCCACATGTACCGGATTGTTTTCATCAAAATTTTCTTTCGGCGCATCAATCCCGTCGTTTGGATTGGGGTCTTCCCGCTGCATGATGTGGAATGCCATTTTTACTACTTTGACTGGCGTCTCAGTTGTTGGGATAAACAGGTTCAACGATTCACACGGGTCAACAACGGGTGGAGGAGGCGGATTGCCCAAAGGATCCTCGTAGCAGATTATTTCCTGCGAGGGAGGACTTTGAGCCCATAGCATATTCGAACAGGCAAAGAACGTTAACAGGAATAAAATCCTGAGGTGAGATGAGGTGAGATGAGGTGAGGTGAGGTGAGGTGAGGTGAGGTGAGGTGAGGTGAGGTGAGGTGAGGTGAGGTGAGGTGAGGTGAACATAATTTTTAATTTTAAGGGTAAAACAATAATCAAAAGTATCGCATCTACAGATACAAATTTCAGCAAAAAGGTCTTTTGTATAAAACAGGCAAAAAATATAATTTTGCAAATAAATTGAGAGATTGTTGCGCCATTACACCCTTTTCATTTCGATAAAGTTTCAGAAAACGAAAAATACTTGAGGGTCGCAGGCTGCCTACCCAAACTATTTTCTGTATAGTTTTGTAAGGACTTTGACCTCAAAAAGAAGCCCTGCTTTCACCTGCAGTCGGGCAACGACAAACAACTCCGCGACATGCGCCGCCGCTACCGGCGCGACCTGTACGCCGCCCGCGTGGAACACATCAAACGCGTGATGCCCCACGCCTGCATCGGCTGCGACGTGATCGTGGGCTTCCCCGGCGAAACGGAAGATGACTTTTTGGAAACCTACCGGTTTATCCAGTCGCTCGACGTGTCGTACCTCCACGTGTTCACCTACTCCGAGCGCGCCAACACACCGGCCGCCGACATGCCCGGCGCCGTGCCCATGGAGGAGCGCAAACGCCGCAACCAGGCCCTGCGCGGCTTGTCGGACATGAAGCGCCGGCATTTTTATCAGACCCAGCTTGGCAGCCGGCGGCCGGTGCTGCTGGAGGCGCACCGGGAAGCGGGCAAGGTGAGCGGGTTTACGGATAATTATGTGAAGATTGAAGGAACGGAGGCCCTGGGTGATGTAAACACCCTGGTATCCGTTTTACTCGGCAACCCAACACCCGATGGGGAAGCGGTATGGGTCGCTGAAGGATGCCCTACAATCGGAATTCCAAACTGAAAACAAAGGTGCTCAGGCTAAAATTGGCCTGAAAACTGGAAAAACTGTCTTCATATCTGGAATCCTCCGGATCAAACGCGTATTTTCCGGTTACGTATGACAAGAAGCCGAGCCTGCCCAGTATGCGTAGACGATTATTGGGGTTCCAGGCGACACCCGGGCTGACCGATGTGTTGAAATAGTTGGTCATTAGCTTTTGTTCTGTTTCGTTTTGAGTACCTGCAAAGGAATCGGTCTGTTTGCTGTTTTGTTGCCCGAAACTTATTGCCGGCTGAAGGAAAAATTGAATGCTTCGTTGTGGATTCACCGTATAGCGGCCAAAAAGACCTGCCGAAAACCCGTGCTCTTGGGTTTCTGATACACGGTCGATAACAATGGTATCCGGAAAAAAAATAACAGACGAGGTGGACTCAGATTTGTTGTAACCGTATCCCACCTGCACACCAGCAATCCAATGCTCGTTGATTTCCTTTCCAACATAAGGTACAAAATCGAAGGTGGTGGACGTTTGATCGCCAGATTGAATGGGCAGGCCAAGCCCCGGATTTAATACTCCGTAATAACCGAAAAAATTGTTCGAATGGTAAAATTGAACGGAACCTCCGAGAATCCATTTGGGCTCAAAATCATCCTGGGCATGGAGAAAGCCGGCCGAAAAAAGTGCGAAAGCGAGAAAGAGAATTTTTTTCATAGTAGCATATTGGGTGAGTGGTTGTACAAATTCTTAAATGTTCGGCAGGGCGCTCATATTGCCTGCATCTCCAGCCAGGTCGGTTTTTCCAGTTTATACCAATTGTGCACCTCGCCATCCAACAGGAAAGCATCGACCAGCGCAAACCCAATTTTGGTGAGTATCCTGTTGGAAGCGGCGTTTTCAGTGTGCGCCGCAGCGGCTATTTCCGGTAAGTTCAGGTGGATGAATCCGTATTTCAACGACTCGATCGCGGTTTCGGTCGCCAGACCTTGGCCCCAGTACTTGCGGCGCAAACGGTAGCCCAGGTCGTAATATCGGGTGTTGGTTCTGGCGTTTGTTTCGTATTTGAGTCCGGACCAGCCGATGAAGTCGTTCGTCGCTTTATCGATCACGGCCCAGCGGCCAATGCCGTTTTCTGCGTATTGTTTCCGAATGTGCCGGATGACCGCTTCTGATTCCTCCAGGGTTTTTACCGGCTGGTTGCCCAGGTAGCGGTGCACTTCCGGGTCGGAGTCCAGCGCAAAAAAACCCGGAGCATCCGACTCCAGGACTTCCCGCATGATCAGTCTTTGGGTTTCGACGAATATTTTCATGGGTTGCTTTGCCTTGGCAGCCGTTAATCTTTCATTTCAAAAAAGGTAACTAGTCAGGGTTAGCCAGCCGCATAAATTCGGAATTGCCGTCGACAAATACCTGTACCAGTGTTTGAAGGGGACAAGCGGCTTGTTTGACAGCGGTGCTGATGAGCGAACGGATTTGCATAAATTCTTCGGCAGA
>JBGSTG010000005.1:0-15435 GCA_041736625.1 Saprospiraceae bacterium
GTATACTCAAACGTGATTGGATTGCGACAAATTCGTAATTTTGCAGCATGATTCACTTGGATACCGAAACGAGAGAAAAATTAAAGAAGCTGCGTAAGCGCGAACGGGATGCTCGCAAGCATACGAAGCTATCGGTAATCTTAAATTTGGATCGAGGTTTATCTTTTAGTGAAGTAGCGGCCATTTTTGATTTAGATGACTCGACCATATACCGTTACGCTGAAGCCTACAACAGCAATCCACTAGAGCAATATCTTTCGGATTTCTATGTTGCGTACCAAGGCAAGCTGAATGAGGCGCAAAAAGCAGCACTTGCCGCTGAAGTGGAAGCCAACTTTTACCTCACAGCCAAGCAGGTTTCGAGGTGGATTCAAGACACTTATTCCATTCAGTTGTCTCCCAGTGCTGTAGCCAGATTATTGGACCGATTGGGCTTTAGCTACAAAAAGACGAAACTGGTTCCGGCCAAGGCTGATGCCGCAAAGCAAGAAGCCCACATTAAGGATTTTGAAGCCCTAATGGCGAATAAACCCGTCGATACGCTTGTTTTTTTTAACGACGGTGTACATCCACAACACAATACGCGCTCAGAGTATGCCTGGATACGCAAAGGAAAAGAGTATGAGATGCCCTCGAATCCTGGCCGTAATCGGCTTAACATCACCGGAGCAGTAAATGCAGAGGAGCCGACCGAAGTGGTTGTTGTAGAACAGGAAATGGTCAACTCACAAAGCACCATATTGGTTTGGGAGGAGATTGAAGAGAAGCATCCCGACAAGCAAATCATACATTTTTGTGATAATGCAGCTTACTATAAATCAAGCGTCATCAAAGAATGGTTGGACGCTCACCCAAGTACAACCGTTAGGTTTTTACCACCTTACTCCCCTAATCTAAACCCTATTGAGCGGCTTTGGAAGTTCATGAAAAAGCAGGCCATCAACTCTTACTATTATGATACGATAGGGGAGTTTCGACGAGGTGTTTTTGACTTTTTTGAAAATATTTCAACATGGGAAATGGAATTAAAATCACTCATCACACTCAATTTCCGGGTTGTGGGAACTCAGCTATGAGTTTTTGCAAACCACTTGACGTTGAGTATATCCTGAATGAAATAACCGCCGTTGGGCGACAACTCAAACTGGGTAACATTAATATCATCCAGGTTCGTACTGTTGAAACCGGCTACCCCGCCGACAAGCCAGTGGCCCTTTTCTGTTTGGGCCTGCAGGGTTCCAAAAAGTGCGGCGACGGTCACCATCAGGAAAAATCTAAGTGTTCCCATAGAAGAGAGTTTTGGTTGTGAAAAATGATTTGATCGGCTAAAAGTAAATCGCTTTTTGAAATTTCCATTTTCCCGGAATGTTAAAGTCAAAATGGGCGTTTATCCTCTCCCGTGTTGATCGCCTAGCCGATACAAGCTGAAGAGGGTAAAGGCGATCATCAGCCCGGGGAATATGGAAACCCACCAGTCTGTCGGGTGCTTTCGGGCCTCACTCAACAGGCCGCCCCAGGATAAATCGCCGTGTGCCCCACTCGAATAACCCAGAAAAGCCAGCGACGCTTCCATCAATATGGCGGAGGCGACGCTAAACGATGCCACCACGGCCAACACCGGCAGGGCGTTGGGCAGGGCATGGCGAAGCAGGATGGGAAGTGGCGAAAGTCCGGCGGCTTCCGCCGCCTGCACATAACCCAGTTCTCGGATTCGGATCAGTTCGGCCCGGAGCAGTTGGGCTACGCCGGTCCAGCTCAACAAGCCGATCAGGCCAATCAGAATCCATATCGATTGTCCGGCAAACAAGGATGCCAGTGCAATGATCAGCACGAGCCGAGGCACCGATTCCAACACTTCTGCCGTTCGCATGATGATGAGGTCAAGCTGCACAACGACTTTTTTAGCGCCCCAGTAGAAGCGCCTGGCCAACCAGCCGAAGCATCCGGTTGCGACGGCCATCCCCAACAGCCAGTTACCGTATCGCCAGCCTTGTACTTGAAAGGTATGCCGCCACGCGCTGAAAAACACCACGCTCAGTACCGTAAACAGCATACCCGCTGCGATCCAGGCACGCGATATCCGTAGCCTGCGGTCGCCCCAAAACCCGGCCAGGCTGCCCAACCCTGCGCCAATAAGCAGCGCGAGTCCAGCCCCCAGCAACCCGGTAATCAGCGCGGTGCGGGCGCCGCCGACCAGCCCGGCAGCAACGTCGCGGCCCCGGGCGTCGGTGCCCAGCCAATGATAGAACCGCGGGCCATACTCCGGATCGGGCGAACCGGGCGGCAACCGGCTGGCTTGTGCCCGGGTACTCCATTCACCGGATCGAAAGGGTATGGGTGCAAAAAGACTGTATTCGTACCGGGCTGATTTCCATGATTCCTGTAGGCGAAGTGAATCCAGGATCGGTATGCCATACACTCCTTTCGGGCCGATGAACATCGCCCGTAGCGCAGGGGCATACGCCCGCCCGTCTATCCGGCAGTACAACGGCCGGTCGTTGCTCGCCAGATCCCGGAACAAAGCCAGCGCGAACACCCATACCAACCAGCACCAGGCGATCCGACGACTATTCCGCTTCCACATCGCTATTTTGTTTGGGATAAACCACCCGGCAGGCGTCGGCCAGTACCGCCACGTCCGCTTCCGAACGCGCAAAACCCAGCAAGAATCCACCGCCGCCGGCGCCACACAATTTCAATGTTAAATTTTCCTCCGTCAAAGTTTTCTTCCAAATTTTTTCAAAATTATCCGGAATCGCGTGTTTCATCAGGCTGAACTGAATTTCAGAGATGCGCTTCAAAGCTGGCCAAAACAGGTCGTTTTCGGCCTGCATCCACCCGTGCAGGGCGCGGTCATTTTCCGGCATCCATTCGGCATCTACCGCGCGGCGAAAAGCGGGTTGGGCGCATTGTTCCAGGAATCGGGAGACCAGCGGCGCCGTTTTTCGAGGTATGCCGGTATCCAGGAGGAAAACGAGGGGTGGGGTAGTGGTCCAGCGTTCGGACGGGCGGATGGTAAGTACTTCCTGGTCGCGGATCAACAAGGGCGCGTTCAGGTAGCTGGTCAAAGGATCGAGTCCGGAACTTTGTCCGTGAAAATGGCCCTCCATTTTTCCCAGCAACAGGCGCAACGCCGCCGGATCGTCAATTTTTTTCAGGGCAAAGCGGTCGTACACGCCGGCGATGAGCGCGCCGGAACTGCCCAATCCGTAACCCAGCGGGATGTTGGATTGAAAGCGAAGACCATTGAGGACGTGTTTTTCGAAGGTTTTGGCGTCTATTTCATCGATTTCGCGGAGTCGCTCACTTCGGGCAAAGCACAAAAGGTCGTCGCCAAAAGGCAGGGAGTCGTCGTGCAGCCACCTGCCACAGAAAGCCGGAACCGGCACGGCCAGGGCGGGTGCGCCGAGCAGCAGCACGTATTCTCCGAACAGCAACATTTTACCTGGATAATATCGCATGTTCTGCAAAGGTAACACACCGCAACAATCCGTACCTTCGCGCTGTTTTGCGAACGTCAATCAGAAGGAGAAACAACATTTATGAACGCATTTACGCACCCCGATCATTTTGTACGCCGCCACGTCGGCCCCAGCGCGTCTGAAACCCAGGCCATGCTGGAGGCCATTGGCGTAAACTCGCTGGACGAGCTGATCCGCCAGACCGTGCCCGACAGCATCCGCCTCCAAAAGCCCTTGCAGCTGCCTGCCGCTCAATCTGAATTTGAATACCTTCAGGAGCTCAAACAACTCGCCTTGCAAAACAAGGTGATGCGCAATTACATCGGCCTGGGTTACCACGGTACGATCACGCCCTCGGTCATCGCCCGCAACCTGTTCCAGAACCCCGGTTGGTACACGCAATATACGCCGTACCAGGCGGAGATCGCGCAGGGTCGCCTCGAGAGTCTGCTGAATTTTCAAACGATGATCAGCGACCTGACCGGATTGCCAATCGCTAACGCCAGTTTGCTCGACGAAGGAACAGCCGTGGCCGAAGCCATGCACATGTTTTACGCCGAGAAAAACAAACGCGCCGGTGAAGGCGAGGAGGCCAACGTGTTTTTCATAGACGAGCAGGTGTTTCCGCAGACCATTGCCGTATTGCGCACCCGTGCGCTGCCCCAAGGCATTCAACTGGTGGTTGGCAACTGGCGCGAATACGTGTTTACCGACAAAACGTTCGCCGTGTTGCTCCAGTACCCCAACCGGCAGGGACGCATCGAAGACTACCGGGCGTTCACCGAAAAAGCCAGGGCCAATGGAACGTTTGTGGTTGTTGCAGCCGATCTCCTGAGCCTGGCTTTACTCAAGCCACCCGGCGAGTGGGGCGCCGATTGCGCGGTGGGGAACACGCAGCGGTTTGGAGTGCCGATGGGTTTCGGCGGTCCGCACGCCGCTTTTTTTGCCACTACGGAAGACTTCAAACGCCAGATCCCGGGCCGCATCATCGGCGTATCGGTAGACAAGCACGGTCGCAGGGCCCTGCGCATGGCTTTGCAAACCCGAGAGCAGCACATTCGCCGTGAAAAAGCGACGTCCAACATCTGCACAGCGCAGGCGCTCCTGGCCAATATGGCCGCTATGTACGCCGTTTACCACGGCCCGGAAGGCATTCGCGGTATTGCCGCCCGGGTGCACACCATGGCTTCCGCGCTATCGGCGGCTTTGGAAAAAGCCGGGATTGTTCAAACCAACGAGTCCTTTTTCGACACGCTGCGACTCGTCGTGGATGCCGATGCGCGCGAGGCCTTGCGTCTGCGCGCCGAGGCTGCCGGTTTCAACTTCTATTATGACGACCACACGGTGCAGATCAATCTCGACGAAACCACCACAGAATCGGATCTTCAGGAAATGGCAGCCCTGTTCGGCGCGGTGTTCATAGCGGAAGCCAGGGGGCACATTCCCGGGGCGTTGAAGCGGGATACGCCATTTCTCACCCACCCGGTGTTCAACCGCTACCATACAGAATCCGACATGATGCGCTACATGAAGCGCCTGGAAAATAAGGATCTGTCGCTGATGCACTCCATGATTTCCCTCGGTTCCTGTACGATGAAACTCAACGCAGCCACCGAGCTTATCCCGGTCAGCTGGGAAAACTGGGCCAATATGCACCCGTTCATGCCCGCAACCCAAACCAGGGGGTACGCCCGTATGATTGGTGAACTGGAGCAGTACCTTTGTGAAATTACCGGTTTTGACGCTTGTTCTCTGCAACCCAACTCCGGCGCTCAGGGGGAATATGCGGGTCTGATGATCATACGCGCCTACCACGAGGCGCACGGCAACCATCACCGGACGGTAGCGCTGATCCCTTCATCAGCCCATGGCACCAACCCGGCCAGCGCGGTGATGGCCGGCATGCAGGTGGTGGTGGTCGGATGCGACGAGCGCGGCAACATCGACCTGGACGATCTGAAAAGCAAAGCGCAGCAACACGCAGACAAGTTGTCCTGCCTGATGGTTACCTACCCGAGCACCCACGGCGTATTTGAAACGGCCATCAAAGAGATCTGCGACACCATACACCAATACGGCGGCAAGGTGTACATGGACGGCGCCAACATGAATGCGCAGGTGGGGCTGACCAGCCCGGCAGCCATTGGCGCCGATGTTTGCCACCTCAACCTGCACAAAACATTCGCCATTCCCCACGGCGGCGGCGGGCCCGGTATGGGGCCCATCTGCTGCAACAACAGCCTGGCGCCTTACCTGCCCAAACACCCGCTGGTGGAAACGGGTGGTAAAGAAGGCGTTACCGCCGTCAGCGCGGCGCCATGGGGTAGCGCGTCTATTTTGCTCATTTCCTACGCCTACATCCGGATGCTCGGCGCAGAGGGCCTCACCGATGCTACCCGATATGCCATTTTGAACGCTAATTACATCAAATCGCGCATCGAAAAGGAATTTCCGATCCTGTATCTGGGGGAATATGGCCGTTCAGCGCATGAGTTGATCGTTGACCTGCGCCCGCTCAAACAATGGGTGAGCGCCGAAGATGTGGCCAAACGACTCATGGATTACGGATTCCACGCGCCTACCTTGTCCTTCCCGGTGGCGGGCACCATCATGATCGAACCCACCGAAAGCGAAAGCAAGGCTGAACTGGATCGTTTCTGTGAGGCCCTGCTGGCCGTTCGCCAGGAGATTTACGAACTGGAAACGGGAGAGTACCCCCTGGAAGACAATGTGCTGCACAACGCGCCGCATACCGTGGATGTACTCACCGCCGACAACTGGCGCCACGCGTATTCCCGGGAGAAAGCGGCCTGGCCGTTGCCTTACCTCCGGGAAGGTTTTAAGTTCTGGCCTACAGTCGGACGCATCGACCAAGCCTACGGCGACCGCAACCTGGTGTGCACCTGCCCGCCCATCGAAGCATACGCCGAGGAACATACGATGGCCTGACAGGCTGTTACGCGAAAATCCGGCGTGAACTGTTAATTCTGCACAAATGCCGGAAATTTTACAATTGCAGATAATTCGATTGTTATCAATCGATTATTTAACTTAATCCGGTGATTTTACAAGACTGAATTAAAATGAAGGGGGTATATTTGCAAACAAATATACCCTCCTTCGTTTTCTAGGATAGTCATCCTTTCAAGGATAACCTGCTAATCATCAAAATCTCACCGAAATGAAAATAGTCAAGTCCCTTTTCCAATCCGCCTTTATTGCGGTTTTGACCGGTTTGTTGTCCTGCGGACACGCCAATGCCCAGTCTTCCTCCAAAATAATTCCGATAACGCCTGCCATGGTGACCCAGCTCACGGGTGGGACGCAGAGTGCTGCGGCGCTGGTCGATGGCGACCTCGACACCCCCTGGTTCCCGGGCTGGAATGCGAACGACTACCCCGCGCGTTGCCAGGTAGATTTAGGCAAATCCTATTTTGTAGATTCGCTTTTGGTCTACGACGCCTTCAGCTCGCCTGATTTTTACGTTTTTTACGCAAACGACCTCCAGGAAGAGCCCAAGTTTGCGCACCGAACCGTGCTCAACGCGTTTCAAACCTGGCGCCTCATACCCATCAAAAAGGAATTGCGATACCTCTACCTGACCATGGTGCAGCCTTACGGCGACCGGCAGATCACCGAGATCGCCATCCTGGAAGGGGACACCGCCAGTGTTCCGGTGGATCCGCCCGACACGGTCCGCGTCCGGGGCGAAGCAGATAAGATAAACCTGTGTGGTTTTCACTGGGTACCCCTGGACAAACTTCAGCCGTTCAAGATGGTGCGGCTCTACATATCCGGCGGATGGTTGTGGCGACCCGATGGACTTTTTGTGGAACCGTTGTACCAGGCCGGACCCATGATACCCGGCTACGACTCTTACTTCGCTTCCGCCAAGGATCAGGATCTGGTTATCCTGCCCGCCATTCATCAAACGCCCGACTGGTACGCCGGCGTTAGCCAGGGCATCGGATCCAATGACTATCCGCCCATCAAGCCGGGGCTTTCGCGGACCGACCCGGCTTCTTATGAGGACTACGCCGAGTTCTGGTGGCAGTTCACGGCCCGGTACGGCAGGGTGTCGCACCCGCTCAGCCGCCTGCGGGTCGATTCCACGCCGCGGTGGACAAACGACCCGCCCAACGTGCCCAAGACCGGACTCGACCTGATCAGGTTCGTGGAAGTGTGGAACGAGCCCGATAAATGGTGGAAACTCGGCGGCCCGGAGGCCGACATTTACATGGAGCCCGAAGAATATGCGGCCATGCTGTCCATTTGCTACGACTCCATCAAGGCGGCCGACCCCAGTATGGTGGTCATTATGTCGGGCCTTTCCGGACACGATCTGCCCTATCTGGAACGTATGGACCAGTGGTTTAAAGCCAACCGGGCCGACCAGCTCTTTGCGGCCGACATTATCAATACACACCACTACAGCAACATCGGCAACCTCCCCACCCGCTGGCCGCCCAGCTGGCAGGATAACGGCGCAATATGCCCTGAGGCAGATCTCGCTTTCCCCCTGGTGGCCGGTGTGGTTCAGTTCGCCAAAGACCGCAATAAACAGATATGGGTCACAGAATTCGGTTCCGACACCCGCTCCCCCTCCTGGATGTACTCTCCACCTCGCGGCGGATTCAGCTCCGAAGAATTGCAGGCCCAGTGGCTCGCCCGCGACTATCTGGAGTACATACGCTACGGTGTGGACAATCTATTCATGTTCAACGCCATTGACGAAGAAAATGCTCCCAACGGTGGATTATACCAGAGCAGCGGCATGATGTATGGTTTCGGCCATCCTGTGCCGTTTTCACCCAAACCTTCGTACATCACCCTGACCGACCTGATCGAAGCCCTTTCGGAGACGCAATACGAAACGGATAAGTCGCTGACCAGCCCGAACGTGCGCATCATGTCTTTCCGAAAAAAGGACGGAAAGGAACGGCTGGTGTACTGGTCGCCTACCATGACGGGCGCCACGGCGAATTTCACCCTTCCGGGTGTGCCCATGCTGATGGCCACAGAATGGCCCCAGATACACGATGTGAATTAAACCCAGCTCCGGTAGTAGTTGGGCTCTTCCACCGCTACGGCGTGCTCGGTCATCAGCAGTGGCCTGAACGTGTCTACCATGACCGCGAGTTCGTGGGTCTCCTTGGCGCCGATGCTTTTTTCCACCGTTCCGGGATGCGGTCCGTGGGGAATGCCGCCGGGGTGCAGGGTGATCATGCCTTTTTCTACGTGTTTTCGACTCATGAAGTCGCCGTCGACGTAATACAGCACCTCGTCCGAGTCGATATTGGAGTGGTTGTATGGCGCGGGTACCGCCAGCGGGTGGTAGTCGAACAGCCTGGGGACAAAAGAGCAGATCACGAAATTGCGTCCGTCAAAAGTCTGGTGGATGGGCGGCGGCATGTGTATGCGGCCGGTGATGGGTTCAAAATTGTGGATCGAAAAGGCGTATGGGTACACGTATCCGTCCCAGCCGATCACATCAAACGGGTGGTTCATGTACTGGTACGGATAGATCATGTCCTGTTTTTTGATGTAAAACAGGAATTCGCCCTTTTCGTCGCGGGTCTCCAGTCGGTTGGGCTTGCGGATGTCGCGTTCGCAAAAAGGGGAGTGTTCCAGCAGCTGTCCAAACTCGTTCCGATAGCGCTTGGGCGTAGTGATGGGCCCGTAACTTTCCACGATGAACAGGCGGTTGTCGGGCGTATTGAAATGCAACTGGTAGGTGGTGCCGCGGGGCACAACCACATAGTCGCCGTATTCAAAATCGAGCGTACCGTACATGGTGTGCAGGGCGCCCGAGCCCTGGTGGATGAAAATGACTTCGTCGGCGTCAGCATTTTTGAAGAAATAGTCGTGCATGCTTTTGCGCGGCGCGGCCAGGATGATCTGGCAATCGTTGTTGACGAGCACAGGTTTGCGCGACTGGAGGTAGTCGTCTTCCGCCGGCACGTGGAACCCTTTGAGACAGCGGTGCTTGAGCTGTTTGTCGTGCACCGTCTTGGCGGCTACGCTGTACGGCTCGCCGACCTGAATGATCTGGGTCGGGGCGTTGCAGTGGTACAGCAGGCCGTAGTTGTCGCTGAACCCTTCGGTGCTGAAGAGTTCCTCGTGGTAAAGGGCGCCATTGGGCTTGCGGAACTGGGTGTGGCGTTTGGGCGGAAGCTGGCCGAGGTGGTGGTAATGCATGGCAGACGTTTTAAGGCTATAAAGGTACGGCAATCACTTTGCTTTCCACAACAGGCTGCTGTCTCCGTAGCTCAGGAAACGATATTCGTGGGCGAGTGCGTGCTCGTACACGCGACGCCAGTCCGGCCCGATGAAGGCGGCAACCAGCAGGAGCAACGTGCTTTGCGGCTGGTGAAAATTGGTGAACAGCCCCTCTGCCAGCCGAAACCGGTACCCCGGGGCAATGAGCAGGTGCGTGCGGGCCAGGAGCCGGGTGCGGCCCGCCTTTTCCAGTGCGTCCGCCAATGCGTGCAAGGCTTGCCCTGTCGGTATGTCCGACGGTTGGTCATAGGGTTCGAACTGCCCGACTTCCCACACGTCGTCCCTGACCGCAGGCGTTGCACGCAGCGCCTGCACGCCCAGCCAATACAGAGACTCGAGCGTGCGCAGGGAGGTGGTTCCGACGGCCACCACCGGTTGGGGCAGGTGGGCGGCCAGTTCGCGCAGGAGCGAAACGCTTACGTCGATGAACTCGCCGTGCATGGCGTGGCCGGCCATCGTGGCGGCCTGCACGGGTTTGAACGTGCCGGCGCCCACGTGCAGGGTGACTTCGGCGGTGCGTATGCCTTTCCGGGCAATGCCGGACAGCACCGCTTCCGTGAAATGGAGCCCGGCGGTAGGGGCCGCCACCGAGCCGTGGTGCTGCGCGTACACCGTTTGGTAGCGTTCTGCGTCGGCGGCTTCTGCTTTGCGGCGGATGTAGGGGGGCAGGGGGATCTGGCCGGCTTCGTGTAGCACCTCGGCAAAGGGGATGTCCTCGGGCGTCCAGTCCAGCCGAACGATGTAATGGTCGCCGGACTTGTCCATCAACCGGGCCTGGAGGCGAAACGGACTGTTTCCGCGTTCGTGCACCAGTATTTCATCGGGCTTCCATTTGCGGGCCTTCCCGATGAAACAGTTGATCGTGAGCGTGCCGGTGCGGGCCATGGCGCGGGCCTGGTCGAGGGCGTCGGCCGGTTCGAGGTAGAAAAGTTCAACCGGAGCGCCGGCCCGGGTGGTAAACAGCAGCCGGGCCTCCACCACGCGGGTGTTGTTGACGACCAGCATCGTTTCGGCGGGCAGGTGGTTTTCCGCGTGTCGAAAAACGTCGTCGGCGATGCGCCCGTCGCGGTAAACGAGCAATCTGGCGTCGTCGCGCCGGGCCGACGGGTGCAAGGCGATGCGGTCATCGGGCAGGGGGTAGGTGTAATCCTGAATGCTGAGGTGTCGGGGCATGGCGATGCATACAAATTTAATGCAGCAGCGAGTGGCTGTGACGCGTTAACAGATTTATTTTCCAACATTTGCCTTTTCGTTGTTCAACACCTTGCAGACAGGCATGAAAAACATTCCGGCTTTCCGTTTTCGGCACTTTTTTTCGGTACTGGCCTTGTTGCTTTGGGCCAATGCCGGCTTTGCCCAGAAAAACGCAACCCTGCGCTCCGATCACCAGGCCCGTTTTGAGGCCATGGTACAAGCGGACACTGCCGTATTAACGGCGTACCTCGATCCGCGCCTGCGTTACATACATTCAAACGGTTTGGTTGAAAATTTGAAAACACATGTTCAAACGGTTTCCAGTCGAAAAATTGTATATGAACGTTTTGAAGAAGCGATCGAGCCGGAGTGGTTTGTCTGGGGGAAAACAGCTCTGGTGCAGGGTAGGGTAGGGGTTGGCGGGCTGTACGAGGGCACGCCTTTTCAGGTGTCCCTTTGGTACACGGCTGTTTACCGGAAGAAGGCCGGCAAGTGGCGTTTGGTTTCCTGGCAATCTACGAAGGCGACCTGATTTACATCCATCCGTACGGGTAATCATTTGGCCCGATTTCTTTTAAGGCGCTCAGGTGCTGCAGGGTGCGTTGTCGGAAGTATCCGGGATGGGGACTGTACAACACCGGATGGCCTTTGGCGAGCAGGGGTTCGTACAGGTTTTTGAACCGGGTAAAATGCAGGCTGATTTCTTTGCCGTTGCGCATGTTCACGAAGGCGCAGGTGCTGCGGCTGACGCTCGCCGCCGTTTCTGTTTTTTCGGTCAGCCAGGCATCTCCGAGTGCGATGCTGTCGCGGTAGAGCCGCCGAATCTGAACGAGCGGGTCACCGGAAGGGTTCGCGATCACCTCATACGACACATCGGGCGGTTGCGGGGCGTCGCCGAATACTGACGACGGGTTAGGGCCATCTGGTGTGGCGCCACCGATAAAGGCTGCGCGCGCCTGCCAGGCCTGCGGGTAATCGCCGGCTTCGGGCGCCGGAGGGGTTTCTTCTTCGTGCAGGTTTCCGGAATGCCACCGCTCCAGGGCTGCCTGGGTGGCCCAATGGGTGCTTTCCCAAATGAGATGATGAAAGGCCGACTCCAGCAACTGCAGGTGGGCGAGGGGGCCGCGGGCGATGAGCACGGGTTCCTCGGGCAGCAGCACGCTGCCTTCGGGCGCGGCGACAATGTCGACCCGCAAACGCAGCCGCTGCAAAAAGTTGAGGAAGCTCTCGTTAAAAACGCAGCGACCCATAGGGTCTGTCGTTTGGCCGAGGCGGCTGATGATCTCCGGTGTGAAACGGAAACGGCGGACATGTTCGGCCAGCAGCCCGGCGCCACAGGAAATGGAGAAGGGACCGCTGTGATCGTAGGTGACATGTACGACCGCCGGGTCGAGGTATTCGCCGCGTTGCCAGGTCTCGGCCATAAGGTGGGCCGGCTGGAGGTCCGAAATCCAGTCGAAAGGTGGGTGGGTCATATTTCGGAGTGGGGGATCGAGGGTTCTAGTTCCAGACGAACGACGCCTTCGTAAACGAACCGGGCCGGGCCGCAAAGCCACACATCAGTGAAATGGCCGTCGGCATGGGCGGTATACCGGACTTTCAGGACGCCGCCGCGGGCGCGCACGGTTGTTTCGTGGACTCCCGCGGGCATACGTGCCTCCCGGTGGTGGGCCAGAGCGGCGGCGGTGACGCCCGTTCCGCAGGCCAGCGTTTCGTCTTCCACGCCCCGTTCGTATGTTCGCACGAGCAGGGCGTCGCCAAGGCTTTGTACAAAATTGACGTTGATGCCCGTTTTGCGATAGCGCGCATTAAAACGGATGGCTGCGCCTTCCTGCCTGACGTCGATCTGATCCACCATGCTTCGAAACACCACATAGTGCGGCGATCCGGTGTCCAGAATGCAGGCATTCTGGTCGAAATCCATGTCGCGTACGTCGCCCATGTGCAGCTCCACCCACTGTCCGTCCGGCGCAACGACGGCTTCATGTTCGCCGTCGATGGCCCAGAAGCGGCATTTTTGCTCGACTATGCCGAGCTGTTGGGCAAATGCGGCGATACAACGCCCGCCGTTTCCGCACATGGAACTCTCGCGCCCGTCGGCGTTGAAATAGACCATTTCAAAGTCATATCCCTGTTTTTGTTGCAGCAGGATCAATCCGTCGGCCCCGATGCCAAAACGGCGCTCGCATAGCCGGGCGATCACGCCGGTGTGGTCTTTGGCCAACGGGCGCTCGTTTCGCTGATCCACCAGGATAAAATCGTTTCCGGCGCCGTGGTATTTGTAGAACCGCATGCCTGTAGTTGGTTGTTTTGTGCAAATATGCGCCAATAACGTGTTGGCTGTACGTACAAAAATAAACATTTCCGGTGTATATTTGTCTAAATAGAATAATCCGTCATCCTCCTGCGTTTTCTGTTCCTACCTGAAGATGTCCACATTCTTATGAAGAAGTACACGCCGTTGCTCTTTGTCTCCCTGTTCAGCGCCTTTTTCGCCGTATCCATTTACCGGTATTTTGAACCGGAGCGGCACATCATCTGGAACGATACGGACGGTGAGGTTCGTTACGCCGGTTTGGTCGACAAGCTGTTCGATGCGCGCAACAACAGCCTGTTTCACTCCGCTGCGCCCACCGATTTTATCACCGCCGCCGAATTGGCCACGCCGGCAGTGGTTAACATACGCGCGCTGATCGAGATTGGCGGCGGCATCTGGCGAGGGGGCGCCCTGAGCGGCTCTTCCGGCTCCGGGGTCATCATGTCGCCCGACGGTTATGTGGTGACCAATCACCACGTGGTGGAAAACAGCACCGACATCCGGGTGACCATGGCCGATAAGCGCGAGTACAAAGCCGTTCTGGTGGGCGCTGACCCGTCGACCGACATTGCCCTGATCAAAATTGAAGAAACCGACCTGCCGTTTATGGTTTTTGGAAACAGCGACTCTGTTCGCATCGGCGAGTGGGTGCTGGCGGTCGGCAACCCGTTCAACCTGGAGAGCACGGTGACGGCGGGCATCATCAGCGCCAAAGGCCGCAACATCAACATCCTGGGCGGGGGCTCGAGCATCGAGTCGTTCATCCAGACCGACGCGGCGGTGAATCCCGGCAACAGCGGCGGCGCACTGGTGAACACCGTCGGAGAGCTGATCGGTATCAATACGGCGATCATCACCGAATCGGGCAACTACGAAGGTTATTCGTTTGCCGTGCCGGCCAACCTGGTGCAGAAGGTGATCCGCGACCTGCGCGAATTCGGCGTGGTGCAACGCGCCTTCCTGGGCATCAACATTGAGGACCTGGACAGCGAGCGGGCCCGCGCCGTGGGATTGCCCAACGCCGACGGCGTGTATGTCACCCGCGTGCAACCCGGGGGCGCCGCCGAACAGGCCGGACTGCGCAGCGGAGACGTGATCACCGGCCTGAACTACGTACAGATCCGCAGAACGCCGGAGTTGCAGGAGTACGTCGGGCGTTTCAGTCCGGGTGACCAGGTGACGGTGGAGTACATGCGCGAGGGCAAGCGTTTCCGCAGCCGGGTGACCCTGAAAAACGTGGAAACCGAATACGAGCGGGTTGCGCAGCACAAATACCGGGGCGATGAGTTGGACGCTTCCCTGGGGCTGACCCTCCGAAACCTGTCCAAGGACGAAACGGAGGAGCACCGGCTCAGTGGCGCCGTGGTGTCCAGCGTTCGCCGCGGCAGCGTGGTGTACGAAACCAATGTGCAGCCCGGATTTGTGCTTACCAGCGTAAACGGCAACCGCATCCACACCATGGGTGAAGCGATTGAGGCCATCAAAAATGCTTACAGCAACATTTCGCTGGATGGGTACTACATGGGTGAACCGGATTTGTACTCGTACCGGTTTCGGAAGTAGAAGGCTCCGGTTTAGTCCAGGAGGATGAACTTACCGGTAAACACCGCTGCCCCCGATTGCAACCTGACGGTGTAATACCCGCTTTGCAACTCGCCCAGGTAAATGGAATTCGTTTCTTCCAACCGAATGGTGGTTTCCAGTACCTTCACGGCGCCCGCGCTATAAACCGACAGCACAGCGGACTCATACGGGCCAACCGGATTCCGGAAAACCAAGTAACCCGTGCCGGATGGGTTGTTCCAGATATCCAGCGTCCTGAACGCGCTCTGCCCGCTCAGATCGTTTGTGTGCACGATAGCACACGTATCCTGTATCTCAAAAGCCCCCAAATCCACCGTATCGAACTGTATGCGGGGGGCGCCATCCAGGTCGGTCAGTATGCCGAGGTTTTCGGCGACATCGTTGTTGCCTGCATTGCGCAGTGGCGAGCAGGGCAGTAGCCGGAAGTCGCCTCCGGAGGAGTCCACAAAACCAGGCTCCACCTTGTAAATCATGTTGTCACCAAATGCCTGAAAAGACCCTGGAGGGCCCAGTGGGCCGGCCAAACTGATGGCGGAATAGTCGATATCAAAGGAATACATGTTGGGATTATCCTTGTCGTTGCTGTAAAACATCGACCAG
>JBGSTG010000020.1:0-68917 GCA_041736625.1 Saprospiraceae bacterium
GAAGGCAGGAGAAATGAAAAAAACCGGAAGGCCGGAACGGGGGTCGCGAAACAGCGTTGATCATCATTTTTACCAAATAAAGGCGCAAAGATACAGAACGCATCGAATGCGGCGTGCGGAACACCGAATGCGGAATGCGGAGTGCGGAATGCGAGGGCGCTTGGTCTTACGTTTTGTCCAAGCGCCCTTTTATTCCGCATTCCGCATTCCAAATTCCGCATTCCTAATCTCCCCATCCCGGTTCTTCCTCCACCACCTTCGGGTGTTTGCGCACAATGCCCAGTTCCATTTCTTTTTGGCAGGTGCCGCAAATCCCGTACAGGTTGAGTGCGTGGTGGGTGATCCGGAAATTGAGCATTTCCCCCACCATATTTTTGATCTGTTGCACGCGGGGGTCGCAGAACTCCACCACTTTACCGCAGTTGGCGCAGATGATGTGGTCGTGTTGCTTGAACCCGTAGGATTTTTCGTACTGTGCGAGATTTTTCCCGAATTGGTGTTTTTTCACCAGATCGCAGGTAACCAGCAACTCCAGGGTATTGTACACGGTTGCCCGGCTTACCCTGTAGTTGCGGTTTTTCATGTGGATGTACAGCGCTTCGGCGTCGAAGTGGTCGTTCCTCCGGTAGATCTCCTCCAGAATAGCGAAGCGTTCGGGCGTTTTGCGCAGTCCGTTGTTTTCCAGGTGAGCAGAAAAAATAGTCAACACCTGCTGGATGATGCTGCTCTCGTCTCGCGTATTTTCCATCTTATAAAAACCGGTTTGACCCCGGTTTTGTTCGTTTTCGCGCTTTGACCCGGGAGGGTTTTACTTTTTCATTTCTTCCCGGATCTTGTTCAACGCACTTCCGGCGCGCACCCAGTCGATCTGTTGTTCGTTGTAGGTGTGGTTCACCTCGAAGGTTTCGCTGGAGCCGTCGACGTGGTCGAGGCGGATTTTCAGGGGTTTGCCGGGCGCAAAAGATTCGAACCCGAGGATGCTCACGTGGTCGTCCTGCCGGATCTTGTCGTAGTCGGCCGGGTTGGCGAAGGTGAGGGCCAGCATACCCTGTTTTTTCAGGTTGGTCTGGTGGATGCGGGCGAACGACTTCACGACCACGGCCTTCACGCCCAGGTAACGGGGTTCCATGGCAGCGTGTTCGCGGCTGGAGCCTTCACCGTAATTTTCTTCACCGAACACGATGGTTCCGATGCCTTTTTTCTGGTAGATGCGCGCGCTGTCGGGCACCCCGGTGTATTCGTTGGTCACCAGGTTGAGCACCTTATTGCGTTCGTCGTTGAAAAAGTTGGTGGCGCCGATGAGCAGGTTGCCGGAGATGTTCTCCAGGTGACCCCGGAACTTGAGCCACGGACCGGCCATGGAGATGTGGTCGGTGGTGCATTTCCCTTTGGCCTTGATGAGCACGCGCATGTTCTGGATTTCCTGGCTGCTGATGGGCGCAAACGGCTTGAGCAATTGAATGCGTTGCGAATTTTTCTCGACCGTCACCTTGACGGCGCCGCTTTTTTTGGCCGGCGGCACAAATCCGGCGTCTTCCACAGCGAAGCCGGCTTTGGGCAGCTCGATGCCTTTGGGCGGGTCGAGCTTGACCGTTTCGCCATTCCGGTTGACGAGGGTGCCGCGCTTGGGGTTGAACGACAGGTCGCCGGCGATGGCAAAGGCGGTCACGATCTCGGGCGAGGCCACAAAAGCGTGGGTGTTGGGGTTGCCGTCGTTGCGCCCGGTGAAATTCCGGTTGAAGGAGGTCATGATGGCGTTCGGGCGGTTGGCGTTGTCCATGTGGCGGCTCCATTGACCGATGCAGGGGCCGCAGGCGTTGGCCAGCACCACCCCGCCGATCTCGGAAAAGTCGTTGAGGATGCCGTCGCGCTCGGCCGTGTAGCGGATCTGCTCCGAGCCGGGGGTGATGGTGAATTCGGCTTTCACCTCCAGGTTTTTTTCCTTCGCCTGCCGGGCCACCGAGGCGGCGCGCGTCAGGTCTTCGTAGGAGGAGTTGGTGCAGGAGCCGATCAGGCCCACCTCGAGTTTGGACGGGTACTTGTTTTTCTTGACCGCAGCGGCGAATTTGGACAGGGGCCACGCCAGATCGGGCGTGAAGGGGCCGTTGATGTGCGGTTCGAGCTTGCTCAGGTCGATGTCGATGACCTGATCAAAGTATTGGTGCGGGTTGGCGTAGCATTCGGGGTCGCCGGTGAGGTAGGGCGCCACCTTGTTGCACATCAGGGCCACCTTGTTGCGGCCGGTGGCCTTCAGGTAGCGGAACATGCTTTTGTCGTATCCGAAAGTGGACGTGGTTGCGCCGATCTCGGCGCCCATGTTGCAAATAGTGCCCTTGCCGGTGGCGCTGATGCTTTGGGCGCCGGGGCCAAAGTACTCGACGATGGCGCCCGTGCCGCCATTAACGGTGAGGATGCCGGCTACGGCGAGGATGACGTCTTTGGGAGAGCTCCATCCGCGCAACTTGCCGGTGAGGCGCACGCCGATCAGCTTGGGCATCTGGAGCTCCCAACCCATGCCGACCATCGCGTCAACGGCGTCGGCGCCACCCACGCCAATGGCCACCATACCCAGGCCGCCGGCATTGACGGTGTGGGAGTCGGTGCCGATCATCATGCCGCCGGGAAACGCGTAGTTTTCCAGCACAATCTGGTGGATGATGCCCGCCCCGGGTTTCCAGAACCCGATGCCGTATTTCTGGCTGACCGAAGAGAGAAAGTCGAACACCTCTTTGTTTTTGTCCAGCGCCGCCGTCATATCGGCCGCCGCGCCATCCTGTGCCGTGATCAGGTGGTCGCAGTGCACGGTTGAAGGAACCGCCACCTTTTTCCGGCCACAGGTCATAAACTGCAACAACGCCATCTGCGCGGTGGCATCTTGCATGGCCACGCGGTCAACCTGGAAAAAAACGTAGTCAGAGCCACGTTTGTATTCCTGAAGCGGCGAATCGGGGTGCAGGTGGGCGTACAGAATTTTTTCGGAGAGGGTGAGCGGACGTTTGAGCTTTGCCTTTGCGGCGTCCACTTGGGCCGGGAAGTTGGCATAAAACGCCCGGATCATCTTTAGGTCAAAAATCATAAGAATACGATTGGTCAATGGTGAATGCGACGCCGGGAAAAACGCTTTCCCCGTCGACGCAAATTTACATGCATGTGCGGCTGTTTGTATTTTTTTTTGAAAAAAGACCGGCAGATTGCCGTACCTTAGCGTCATGCTCGACAAAAAAAGCCGAAAAAGAGACACCATACTGAAAGTAGCCGGAGAAATCTTTTCGCGGTTTGGTTATGAAAAAACGTCCCTGGACGACATAGGCAAGGCCGTAAATCTGAACAAGGCAAGCCTTTATTACTATTTTAAAAACAAAGACGACCTCTTTCTGGAGGTCGTACTCCTGGAGACCAAAGCCTTCAACGCCGAGCTGGAAGCCAAAACACTGGCCATTCCGGACGTACGCCGCCAGGTGCGGTTTTACCTGACGGAACGCATACGCCGGTACGAACAGATAATTGACCTGACCGACATCTCCCCTGAAAAAGTGGGCGAACTGGAGCCGGTGTTCCGGGAGTTGAACAAGGAATTGCACAAAAAATCGACGGACTTTCTCACCGCGCTGCTGAAAAGAGGGGTTGCAGAGAATCACTTTTCCTTTCCGAAACAGCCCTCGGCGGTCGTTGCCGAAACGCTGTTGGACGTGACCATGGCATTCGAACACGATGTGGTGTTTATGAACCGAAAGCAAACGTCATATAGCCCTTTGGACTTCACCGGCGCCATAGAACACCTGGAGCGCCTGCTGACCCTCATTTTGCGATAAGCGCCGGCTGTCGTTCAAAATTTATAGCCAATAGCCATACGTCTTTATAGCGCCACCCTGTATATTTGCGGCTTGTACTTGCACCCATTTTCATCAAACAATTTCAAAAAATGAAAAAGACCCTAGCTACTGTTGTTTTCGCACTTGTCCTGTTGGGTACCGCGTCGGCACAACTCATGCTACGCCCTTATGTGGGCATTAACTCTTCCTCGCTGTCTGAGGATCTGGTACAAGACTCTGCATCTGCATCTTTCGCCGATAAAATTGGCTATCAGGTAGGCGCCGACCTGCAGATTGGCAACAAATTTTATGTGCAACCAGGCCTGCAGTTCGAGTTTCTCAGCAACCCCATCGACCCCCAGGGCGGCGATGAGGAAGATTTCAAACGAACCTACATGCGCATCCCGGTTATGGTGGGCTACAACTTTGCCGACGCCGAAAGCACCTTTGGCATCCGGGCGTTCACCGGCCCCAACTTTGGCTTCAACCTGGGCACCAACTCCGACCTGGAGAATGTGGACGACTACGTCAAAAATACCATTTTCGGCTGGAATGCCGGATTGGGGCTCGACTTCATCTCCATCCTGTTTTTGGATCTGGGGTACCAGTTCGGCCTGTCCGAGGTGTTCGAAGACGTCGACTCCAGCGCGCGCAACAACCTCTTCTACGCCAACGCAGGCTTGCGCGTCCGCTTCTGATTGCGGTTGTTTATAGTGGACGGACGGACAGGATTGGGGCCCATGCCAGAAATCCTGTTCGTCCAAACCAATTCTTTATTTTCGCAGCATGAAACATCTGCTGTTTTTCCTGCTCTGCCCCCTTTTCCTGCACGCCCAGCAATCGATTGGGTGGTATCTTCCCGAAGTTTCCTACAACCCTTCCGTGCCCACACCGGCATCGTGGTTGGGGTACCCGGTCGGCGCCCGCCACGTATCGCACGACCAGCTGCTGGGGTACATGCGCGCGCTGGATCAGGCCAGCGACCGCATCCAATTGGTCGAATACGGGCGCAGCCACGAGGAAAGGCCGCTGGTCTGCCTGATCATCACGGCGCCGGCCAACCACAAGCGCATAGATTTTATTCGGAAAAACCGGTTGTTGCTGTGCGACCCTTCCCGGAGCGCGTCTGCAGACCCCGCTCAAGAGCCGGCGGTGGTGTACATGGGCTATTCCATTCACGGCAACGAGGCTTCCGGCAGCAACGCCGCTCTCCTGGTGGCCTACTACCTGGCCGCCGCCCAAAGCCCGGAGGTGACCGAGCAACTGGACAATACGGTCATTCTGCTCGATCCCTGCTTCAACCCCGACGGGCTGCAGCGTTTCAGCACCTGGGTGAACAGCCGCCGGGCCCGCAACGGATCGCCCGACCCGGCGGGCGACGAGTTCAACGAGCCCTGGCCCGGCGGGCGCACCAACCACTACTGGTTCGACCTGAACCGCGACTGGCTGGTGGCCCAACAGCCGGAAACCCCGGGGCGGGTCGCTCTTTTTCACCACTGGCGCCCCAACGTGCTCACCGACCACCACGAGATGGGCTCCAACAGCACCTTTTTCTTCCAGCCCGGCGTGCCCTCCAGGGTAAACCCCATCACGCCGCCCCGGAACCAGGAATTGACCACCGCCATCGGCCGCTACCACGCCCGCGCCCTCTCCGCCAAAAACATTGCCTTTTTTTCAAAAGAAAACTACGACGACTACTATTACGGCAAGGGCTCCACGTACCCGGACGCCAACGGCTGCATGGGCATCCTGTTTGAACAGGCCAGCAGCCGGGGCTCAGCGCAGGAGACCGAAAACGGGTTGCTCACTTTCCCCTTCACCATTCGAAACCAGGTCATCGCTTCGCTATCAACGCTGGAAGCTGTTGGCGAACTCCGACCGGAGCTGAACACCTACCTGCGCGATTTCTACACCGAAGCCGCCCGGGAGTCGCTGAACGACCCGGCCGAAGCCTACGTATTCGGCGACCGTAACACCCCGGTGCAAACCGGCGAATTGCTCCGGCTGTTGCAGCTTCACCGGGTGGAGGTGCACGCCCTGAACGAAACGGTGCGAACCGAATCGGACGTCTTCCTCCCGGGCGAAGCGTTTTTGGTGCCCACCGGACAGGCGCAATACCGCATGGTGCGCGTCATTTTTGAACGGCAGACCCGTTTCCGGGACAGCATTTTTTACGACATATCGGCCTGGACGCTGCCCGACGCGCTCGGCGTGCCGTGGAGCGCCGTGCCCCGGAATGAATTTACACCCCGGATGCTGGGCACACGGATAACATCCGCGCCCGCCGTACCGCTGCCCGAACGGGCCGAGGCCGGGTACGCGTATGCCGCGCCCGCCGACCACCCGGCACTTCCGACCCTGATCGCCTCCGGACACCGGCTGGGCGTCCGCATGAAAGTGCTCTCCAAACCGCTTACCATCGACGGCCATGCACTAAAGCCCGGCACGGTGATGATTCCTGTGGCAGACATCCCCGGCGGCGCGCTCCAGGCCCTTCGCGACTCGGCTGCGGCCCTAGGCGTCTCCATGGCGGCCCTCCAACAAGGGCAAAGCGAGGCGGGCCCCGACCTGGGCAGCAACAGCCTGCGCCCATTGGCTGTGCCGAAAGTGCTGCTGGTGACCGGCAAGGGGATGGACGCCTACGCCGTAGGCGAAATATGGCATTACCTCGACGTTCGGCTGCGCATGCCCGTTAGCCTCATCGAATCCGACCGGATCAATGAACAGGTGCTAAGCAGATACAACGTGTTGATATTGGCTGAAGGACGCCCGGCGGGACTGACCAGCCAGCTGTTGCGCGATTTCGCCGGACGCGGAAATACGATCATTGCGTTGGGAGGCGGTGTTCGGATACTGGATTTCCTGCAACCAAAACCTCGCTACAGCGTGTCGGGAGCAAACGATGAACGCCGGCCGTACGCCCGTCAGGAAGAAGACAACAGGGCTCGGGCACTTACCGGCGCTATTTTCAGGGCAACGGCCGACCGGACGCACCCGCTGTGTTATGGCTTGCCGCAGGACACCCTGGCCGTGTTCATGCAGGGAAATGCTTTTTACGAACCTGCGGACAACCCTTATGCCACGCCGCTGGTGCTGGCGGATGAACCGTTGCTTTCGGGTTACGTCCACCCGGAGCAGCTGCCGCAGGCGGGCGGGTCGGCGGCAGCGCTGGTGTACGGCGTGGATGCCGGCAGGGTGATCTTTTTCCCGGTCAGTCCCTGCTTCCGGGGTTTTTGGCGGGGCACGGAGCGGCTGCTGGCCAACGCCGTGTTTTTCGGCAGCACCATCGCCCGCCAAACGACTGCAAGGGAGTAAGAGCTTGTTCGGATTTTGATTGCATCAAAATCCGAACAAGCTCTAATCAGGCCGAGGTTTTTTTCGGCTTGGGCTTGTGGATGTACTGCACGTCGAGGGTTTGCAACAGCGCCGGGTCGTCGATGTGCAGGTTGTCGCCAATCAGGATGCGGTAGCGGCCGCTTTGGGTAAAAACGGGCTGGTTTTCGTACACACCGTACGTGTAGGGGTCAGCCTTCAATTTTAAGGTGCTGACGCGCAGCCGGGCGCAACCGGTGAAGGCGCCCGCGTCCATGAGCGGAGCCAGCTTGCCGACTGCCGAGGTACGCGGGTAGATGACGTAAAAGAATTGACCTGAAGGGTTCACGACACCCATACAAGCACCATGCGGTGTGTTGAAATAGAGGTCGAGCGCATCACCTTGGTACAGGGTATCGCTGTACGTCCACAAGTTGGGTGATGCCAAATCGGTTTGGGCGGATATGGGGGGTAAAACCGGATTATTAAGCGGGAATTTCCCAAGAGAACCGGCTAAAGCCAAGCCACATACGCCTGTTAAAAACAACGTTTTCATAGGCGACTGATCGTTTACTGCTGTACTGTCGGAAGAACGACAAAATATCGTGCCAAATTCCCTCCAAGGTGTATTTTTTAGATAACGGATCGAAGTCGGCTTAAAGAGACCGGTTTTTCGAGGAAGTCGTCGGCGCCGGCAGCCATGGCATCCTCTTCAACGTCCATGGCACTGATCATGACCACCTTGGCCGACCTTGCGGTGTTTTTGAACGACCGGATCTGGTTGATGCCGTAACCGTCGGGCAGGTTGTTGTCCAGCACAATCAGGTCGGGCGACAGGCGGGCGGCCATCTCCATGCCTTCTGCGAGGGAGTAGGCGCAGTCAATTTGCGCATACTGCGCAGAAAGCGCGCGTTTCAGGAGCAGGCACACGTCGGGCTCATCGTCTACAATAAGCAAGGTGTTGTTGGTTTTTTTCGGCATGGTGTCCAGATTAGTCAAGCTTCACAAGCAAACACTACACCGAAAAAAACGTGCCAACCCGAAAAATCATATGGCATAAATGGCAAAAGGCCTACTTTTTGATTTTATTAACACCTTTATGGGAAAAATATTCTACACCATGTGGGTTATACCCGGCCATCAGGGCAACACCACGGTGTCCATCCAGTACAAGCCAATCCGGCGCATGACCTCGAGCAGTTGTTCGAAAGAGGAAGGTTTGACGATGAAGGAGTTGGCGCCCAGCCGGTACAACTCGCGGATTTCGTCGGGCGATTTGCTGGTAGAGAACACAACAACCGGAATGGGCTGGAAGACGGAATCGGCTTTGATTTCGGCCAGAACCGACTTTCCGTCCTTTTTGGGCATGTTCAAGTCCAGCAGAATGACGCCCGGCAGTTGGTGTTGCCCGCTGTGCCGTCCGGTTTTGGCGAGAAACGCAAGCAGGTCGAGGCCGTCTTCTACAAACAAAATACGCCCTTTGATGCCGCTTTCCTCAAAGGCCGAGCGGAGCAGGAAGCGGTCGTCGGCGTCGTCGTCGGCGACCAGCAAGATGGGATTGTCCTTGGTGTTAGACATCAAGATTGTTCATTGAAGATGGGCAAATATACGTAGAATGCGCTGCCTTTACCCGGCTCACTCCAGGCTTCAAGGTAGCCGTCGTGGCGTTCCACAATTTTTTTGCAAATAGACAGGCCTATTCCGGACCCCTCGTATTCGCTTTTGTTGTGCAGCCGCTGGAAGATGGTGAAAATTTTGTCTTTATACGTCATATCGAAGCCGACGCCGTTGTCGGCAAATTCGATGCAACAGAAATCCTTTTCGGCGTCGCCTTTCCGGGCCGGCTGAAAGGTTCGCCCTTTTACGACCTTGAAACGCACGTCGACCACGGGAATTTGGCCCGGCCGCGCGAATTTCAGGCTGTTGCTCAACAAATTGGCGAACACCTGGTGGAGCTGCGTAGGCCGGCCCTTCACTTTGGGCAGCGACTTGGGCAGGCGCACCAGCGCCGCCTGGCGGCGAATGGCATCGGAGTATTCGTCGAGCACCCCGTCGAGCACCCTGCGCAGGTTGACGGGTACGAACGGCTGCTCTTCGCCGCGGCTGATGAGGCGGGAAAAGCTCAGGAGGTCATCGATCAGCGTCTGCATGTGTCCCGCCGAATGTTGCATCCGCTCCACGATAAACCGGGCGTCCTCGGGCAATTCGGCGCTGTACTTGTGCTGCAACCGGTCGCCGAACGTGCGCAGTTTGCGCAACGGCTCCTGCAGGTCATGCGAGGCGACGTAGGCGAACTGCTCGAGTTCCTGGTTCGACAACTTCAACTCCTCGATTTTTCGCTCCAGGAAAGTCTGGTATTTCTGCCGCACCCGCAACTCGCGAAAAATCATGAAAAAGGTGGCCCCAAACATGATAACCGCCAGGGTCGACAACAGAAAGAGGTATCGGGGCGTCTCCCGCGTCAGCGAGTTCATATAGTATTCATGGCGGGAAAGCAGCCGTGTTTCCGCCTTTTTTATGTCGTCAACCACTTGCCGGGCGCTGTCCATCACCACTTTTTCGGACTGCAAGACGCCGATAAGGGTGTCATTCGTGAGCGACACCGCCCACGAAAGCGGCGAAGTGCTGTCCATCAGCGTGTACCGCAACTCCACCAGCTGAATCAGTTGATTGATCTGGGTTTCGTATTCCGGCTTGACGGCGGTGAGGCTTTCCAGTTCGTTGATGGCCTTTGCCCTTTCATCGGAAGCCCGGAAGTAAGGTTGCAGAAAATACGCGCTTTTGGTGATCAAAAAACCCCTTTGGGCGCTTTCGGCGTCTTTCAGGTTGGAAATGAGCGATTCGGTTTTAAATAAAAATTTATTGGTTTGTTCCAACCGGTCGGCGTATTGAACCAACTCGCGCAAATTCAAAAAAGACGTCAGTACCAACAAAAACAACACCAGCGCCACCCCGACGAGTATCGGGTACAGCCATATTAGAAACTCCTTCCGCATAACCGAAATGGTTTAAATTCGAAACGACAAAGTGTGGATTTTTCTCCACAAATCCAATAACTTCACTATATTTCGGCCCTCATCCGATTTTCAAGGCAAATCAATGGCCAAAATACTTATAATTGATGACGATACGGACATTTGCCTGCTCCTGGATCGATTTTTAACACGTAAAGGACACGTAGTGACGACGGCGCACACGGGCCAGGGTGGGTTGACCCTGCTGGAACGGGAACGCCCCGATTTGGTCATGACGGACTTCCGGCTGGGCGACATGGAGGGCAGCGAGGTACTGCAGCGCATCAAAGAGAAGCTTCCGGAAGTGCCCGTGCTCATCATTACAGGGTATTCGGACATCCGGGTTGCCGTAAACGTCATGAAACAAGGGGCTTTTGACTACATTACCAAGCCCATCCTGCCCGACGAGATTGTGCTGACCATCGACAAGGCCTTGCTCTCCCGCGGGCTGAAGTCCGAACGGCCCGCCCGGCCCATCGGGCGCACACCCCAGCTCGAGGGGCCCGGGCAGGAGCGCTACATCATGGGGGTCAGCGCCAGTGCGCGTGAGTTTTTTCGGCAAATAGACCTGGTGGCGCCCACCACTTTCAGCGTGATCATTTACGGCGAGAGCGGCTCGGGCAAAGAGTCGGTCGCGCGGCTCATTCACGACAAAAGTCCGCGACGGAACAAACCGTTTGTGGCCATGGACTGCGGGGCCATTTCCAAAGAGCTGGCCAACAGCGAGCTCTTCGGCCACGAAAAAGGCTCGTTTACCGGCGCCATGCAGACCAAAATCGGTCATTTTGAAATGGCCAACGGTGGCACCCTGCTGCTCGACGAAGTGGCCAACCTGCCTTACGATGTGCAGGTGGCGTTGCTGCGCGTGGTGCAGGAGCGCAACCTGCGGCGCATCGGCGGCGCGCGCGAGATTGAGATCGACGTACGGATCATCGTCGCTTCCAACGAACGCCTTTCCGATGCCTGCCGCAGCGGACGCTTTCGCGAAGACCTCTACCACCGGTTCAATGAGTTCAGCCTGGAGGTGCCGCCCTTGCGTGCGCGCAGGGAAGACATCATGCTGTTTGCCCGGTTCTTTCTCAAACAAACCGCAGCGGAACTGCACAAGGACGTGCTCGACTTCGAACCGGAAGTGGAACGCATTTTCCTCCGATACCCCTGGTACGGCAACGTGCGTGAAATGCGGAACGTGGTCAAGCGCGCAACCCTGCTCACCGACGGGCCGCTCGTGCAAGCCAAAGCCCTCCCTTTCGAGATCATCCATTTCGACAAAACCGGCATCGCTGAAATGGACGACCGGATGCCCCCCGCCGGCGCCGACACAACAGGGCCCGCAGAAATTTCGGCCCTGAAAAATGCCGCGCACACCGCCGAGTTCGACGTTATTCTGCGCACCCTGAAGGAAACCCGTTTCAACAAAAGCAAAACAGCAAGATTGCTGGGTATCGACCGTAAAACGCTGTATAACAAGCTAAAACAATACAATATTGAATAGTCAGGCCCTCGATTTCGCCCGCCTGCTCTTTCCTGCCCGGCAAAACGATGCCCTGTGCCGGGAAGCGGTACTCCCCGACCCGCCCTGGCCCGGTTTTGAAAACGCCGTTGGCCAACCGGCCTCGGCGCTCCTGCCCGAAGACTGGCTCAGCCACGACGTGTTCACCTGGAAATGCCGCCGCCGGCGCCTGCTCGGCTCGGTGGCCCCCGCTCCCGACGGCGCGCTCACCGTTACGCTGATCGACTCCGGCAGCTGGCTCGAAGACCGGCTCAGGCAGGAGGTGGATGCGTTTGCCTACAAAGCCGCTCACGACCTGCAGGAGCCGCTGCGCAAAATCAATGCTTTCGGCGAACGCCTGAGCGCAGCGTACCAAAGCCAGTTGCAGGGCGACGGCGCCCTGTTCATCGAGCGCATGCAGGCCGCCACCGCGCGCATGCAGGCCATGCTCGACGGGCTGCTGGACTACAGCCGGGCCGCCCATGTGGTCCACGAACACCCGTACCCGTCACTGGATGATGCTGCCCGCGCCGCCTGGCAGGCCGTTCGTCCGCAGACCCACGAGGCAACGCTCGACTTGCCGCCGGACAGCCTGCCCGCAGCGGCGCACCACGCAGGCGCCCTGCACCCGGTGTTTCTCCTGCTGTTCCAAAACGCCGTCAAATTCAAAGCGCCGGACAGGCCCCTGCGCGTATCGGTATCGGCGACCCGGACCGGCGACCGGCACACCATTGCCGTGCGCGACAACGGGATCGGGTTTGATCCCGCCCATGCAGAACGCATATTTCAACTGTTTGAACGTTTACATGGCGTTAGCGCCTATCCGGGCGCGGGCATGGGGCTGGCCATCGCCCGCAAACGGGTGGAGGCTCTGGGCGGCGCCCTGTGGGCCGACGGCCAGGAGAACGAGGGCGCCACCTTTTTTATTGACCTGCCGGCCGTGCCGGCAACCGAAAGCAATACATGAAACGCAACATTGCCCTCTTACTGGTGGAAGATGACGAGGACGACTACCTCCTGTTCTCCGCCATCCTCAAGGCGATTAAAAGCCAAACGTTCGAGCTCACCTGGGCACAAACATACGAGGAGGCCCTGAAAAGGGTGAGTGATGCGTCGTTCGACATATGCTTCATCGACTACCGGCTGGGCGCACATACCGGACACGAGTTGCTCCGTGCCGCCCGCGACATGCAGTTAACCACCCCCCTTATCCTGCTGACCGGCAAGGGAGACCTGAAAGTGGATCAGGAAGCCATGCGCCTCGGCGCCACCGATTACCTGGTAAAAAGCGACCTGCAACCCGAAATCGTGGAGCGCAGCATACGCTATGCCATCGAACGCGCAACCGTGCTCAAAGCGCTCTCGGAAAGCGAACGCAAGTTCAGAAGCATGTACGAAAGCTCCATCGATGCCATTTACCTCATCGACGTCAGGAGCCGGTTCGTGGATGCCAACCCTTCCGCCCTCCGTTTGCTGGGGCTTTCGCGGGACACCTTGCCCAAACTGACCCTGGCCGGCTATTTCGCGGATGAAAATGCCCGTATCGTATTCCTCGGCGCGCTGCTGGAACAAACCGAACTCTCCAATTTTGAAACCCGGTTGCAACTGCCGTCCGGCGAATTGCGCGATGTGCTCATCACCTGCTCTCTGCACTCCCCGTCGAGCCAAAAAGAGCCGCTTTTCCAGGGTTTCATACACGACATCACCCAGCGAAAAAAAGCAGAGCAAGCCCTGCGCATCGCCGAGCAACTCGCCGCATCCGGCAGGTTTGTACGCATGCTCGGACATGAGATCCGAAACCCCCTGACCAATATTACCCTTGCGGTTGAACAAATGCAGGCTGAAGCGCCAAATCCGGACCACGAATTGTACTTCGACATCATTCTGCGAAACAGCCAACGCATAGGCCAACTGCTCAGCTACCTGCTGCAGACATCCAGCCCCTCCTACGTGGAACGAAAACCCTGCACGCCGGAACAAATTCTGGAAGGCGCCCTGGAACGAGCCAAAGACCGCATCGCGCTCAAGGGCATACAGATAGAGCGCGCTTACGAAACACCGCTCGGAATGGTTTCGGTCGACATGGACAAAATGGTCATGGCCGTACTCAACTTGCTGCTCAACGGCATCGAAGCGGTGGATGAAGGCTCGGGAATGTTGTGGGTGAGCGCCGTCTGTCAGGAGCACGAATGCCTGTTGCAGGTGCGGGACAATGGAAAGGGCATCACACCCGAACACCTGCCCCGTATTTTTGAACCCTACTATTCCGGAAAGCCCAACGGCATGGGGCTGGGGCTCGCCACCGCCCAAAACATCGTGCAATCGCACGGCGGCCGCCTCGAAGTGCATTCCGAACCCGGTATGGGCGCCGCTTTCAGCATCCATCTTCCCAGACACAGTTGAACCCCTGTTTTGTTACCTCCATTTTCGGGTATTTTATCCCACATTGCACCCCATTGTGTAGAATTTTTTCTACAATATTTTGCTTTTAAAATGCTTGTACGACAGCAAAATCAGAAGAATTTTTTATTATAAATTATTAAAATTTAATTACTTATGATTAAAATTCCACAACTGCTGCTTACCAATGGGTATTTGGTACGAATTTGTTACCTCTAAAAGTACGCGTGAAGCAACTTCACCCGCTTTACAGGTTTTCGCAAAAGAGTGGTAGTAATTCTAATAGGGGCTTGTTCGCCTTGGTTAAGCAACCAAACGTGGTGGCAGCAAGTAGCCACACTGGCAGGTGTGGCGCGGACGGCTCCTGTTTTTTTCGACAACTAAACCGAGTCCTTATAAAGCCGGCACATTCATCACCCTTGTCGGCTTGTTTTAAAAGCACTAAACCGTTTTTACCCATAATCTTCATGGTGTGCTCAAAACACGCATTTTGTGCACATACTGGTTTAAAACAGGCAACCTTTATAATCCATCAACCGGCAACAGCATGCGATAGAGGACATTATAGATGTCTGAACAAATGCTTGTTGCCGGTTCTTTTTTTATATGTTTGTATGTTGTACCTTTGCAGGGCCGAATGGTTGACGCATGCCTCAACGCGGAAATTGACATACGGGAATTGGGATAGTCAAAAATCATTTACCAATGCCAATAACGCAACGCCTTCTGTGGAAAAAACAGGCGAGGGGAGGGAAACATGCAAACCGTTACCGGGTTTAACCTTTTTCTTCTACTGCATGACTGCTTACCAGTTGCTGGGTCTGAACAAACCGTTTGTTCAGGGCCTTGCCGAAATGGGGATCGAACACCCTACTTACGCACAAACACAATTTATTCCCGCCGCATCCCGAAATGACAGCAACATTATTGCTGTCCTGAAAGGCGAATCTGTTTACCACGACGTCTACGGGCTATCCTTGCTCAACGGGATGGATGCGCAGAAGGCGAGTTTACAGGGCATAGTCCTGTGCAATACCCGTGAACAATGCAACCAGGTGGCGGCCGATCTGAGCAAACTGGCTACCGCCATACCGGACCTGCGCATTCTTGCGCTGCCGGGCAGCACGTCCATTGAGGAACAGGCCGAGCAGGTGCGGGGCGTGCAGGTGGTGGTCGCCTATCCGGGGCGGCTGGTCGACCTGCTGACACACGGCGCCATCAACCTGCATGAGGTGAGCCACCTGGTGCTGCACGGCGCCGACGAGTTGCTGAACGCAGGCATGCGCGAGGCCATCGACATTTTGTTTATGGCCGCCGAGCATCGCCGCGCCACCTGGATGCTCACCGCATCGGTGACCGACGAGGTGCGGGATATCATCCGGCGCTTCGCGCCCCAGGCGCGCGAGATCACCATTCACGACGTGAGCCTCGCCGGTCGAAACATCGTGCACCAGTACTACCTGTGCCGCAACCCGCTCCGGCTCCCCGCCCTCAAGCGCCTGCTGAGCGTGGAGTACCGCTGGCGAGGGTACATCATTTGCCTGACGCGCAACGACGGGCGCGAGATCGCAGAAAAACTCAGCCTTACCGGCCTGACGGCGAGGTTTATAGACAGCGAGGTCTCTGCCGATGAGTACAACCACCTCATCGACCAGTTCACCAGCGGGCAATGCCGCTGGCTGATCATGACCGATGTTGCGGTGCGCAGCCTGCAACTGCCACCGGTGCCCGCCATCATCCACTACGGCATTCCGTCGGTCCCCGAGGTGTACTACCAACGCTGCCGCTTACTGTCCGACACGGACGCCGAACCCGCGTACGCCGCCGCCATCATCACCCCCAAATTCGAAGCAGACCTCATTGACGTAAGTCACCAGGTGAATGTACACCTGGAACGCACGATGATTCCTACGCCGGAAACGCTGACGGAGGCGCGATACCGCAGAGCGATGGAGCGCTATTTTAACCCGGAGCCCGTGGATGTGCCGGAGCACCTGATGGCGGAGTCGGTGAAAAACTTCAACAAGCTTACCAAGGCAGAAATTATTCAACTGATTGCCACTACGGAGTACAGGCGCATCAGCGAAAAAGCCGCGCGCGAAACCGATCTGAATGTCATCGACACACCCGAACCCGCTGCCACGCCACCCGGTACGCCCGTCGCGACCGAAGGGGAGACCAGACGACCGCCTCCGGCCTCCGACGGTAGCAAAGACAGGCTGTTCGTCAACATCGGGCAAATGGACGGCGTGACCGAGAGCTCATTTGTGACGCACCTGCATCGCGCCCTGGGCATTCCGCCAACGGCCATATCCAACATTGATCTGAAACGTACGCACATTCACTTCGACATTGACCCGGAATATGCAACTATCGTTCGAAGCGAGCTTCCCAAATTTGCGGTCAAAGACCGGGCCGTGCGGGTAGACGACGCGTCGCCCGCCACGCGCGAACGTCCCCGGAAAAGCAAACGGCGGTAAACCCAACGATGTATGCAGGCACCCACAGACATTGCGGCGTTGAATGAACAGATCCGGCGCGAAGCGGCTTTCCTCGAGCCCCTGCGCGCCGAAACGGCCAAAGTGCTGGTTGGACAGGAGCGCATGATGGAACGCCTCCTGATTGGCCTGCTGTGCAAGGGTCATGTCCTGCTGGAGGGCATGCCCGGGCTGGCCAAAACCCTGGCCATCAAAACCCTGGCCCAGGCGTTCGACGCCCACTTCAGCCGCATCCAGTTTACGCCGGACCTGCTGCCAGCCGACCTGATCGGCACGCAGGTGTACAACCCGTCGAACGCAACCTTCTCCGTGCGCAAAGGCCCCGTTTTTGCCCACTTTGTGCTGGCAGACGAGATCAACCGCGCGCCCGCCAAGGTGCAAAGCGCCCTGCTGGAAGCCATGCAGGAACGGCAGGTGACCATCGGCAACGAAAGCTTCCGGCTCGAAGAACCTTTTCTGGTGCTGGCCACCCAAAACCCCATTGAGCAGGAAGGCACATACCCCTTGCCCGAAGCCCAACTGGACCGGTTTCTGATGAAAGTGCTGGTCGATTATCCCGAGCGCTCCGAAGAGCGGGAGATCATTCGCCGCAACCTGGCTGCCGAAGAGCCCGAAATCCGGCCCGTGGTGTCCATACAAACGCTGTTGCAGGCGCGCCAGGCCGTTCGCCTGGTGTATGTAGATGAAAAAATAGAATCGTATATCCTGGATATCGTCGGCGCAACCCGCTATCCGGCCCGCTACCAGCTGCCCCAACTGGCGCCCTTGCTGGAGTTCGGCGCCTCGCCACGGGCAGCCGTAGCCATGGCCCACTCGGCCCGGGCGACTGCATTCCTCCAGGGGCGCGGGTACGTGATCCCGGAAGATGTGCGCGCTGTGGCGCCCGACGTCATGCGGCACCGCATCGGCCTGAGCTATGAGGCGGAGGCGGAGCAGGTAAGCGCCGATACCCTGCTGCGCGAAGTACTCAACGCCATCACCATCCTGTAGCAACCGGCAACGCATGCGATTACAGGATGTATTCACCGCCGCCATTTTTGCCCTGTGCCTGCCGCTACCGGGCAATGCCCAACAGACAACCAATAGCCGGCAGCCCGACACTGCCGTGGTTCGGCTGTTCGATCCCGGCAAGGTGTTGTTGTGGCAGCGGTATTACCGGGGGACCATTGACGGCGTGCATGTGGTTGAATTCTCCCTGGCTGCCGACGGCGATTTGTGCCAGGGTTACCTGCGCTATCCAAAGAGCCGGACCCGCATACGGCTGAAAGGCTCGGTGATCAAAAACCAGTTGCGCCTCGTGGAATTCGACGCCGGAAACGCGCCTTGCGGCACCTGGCAGGGCGAGATCAAAAACGGCAATCTGGAGGCGGAATGGCGCAGCCTGGATCAATCCAGTGGCGCGTTTGCCGAAGCGGAAGAATCGCCCCACCCGCTGCAAACCCCCACCCTGAACGACCGCATGCCGCACTACCTACGGTACACCGGCCAATGGCAAGGCCGGAAAGCAACCCTCGTGATCGCACAATCCTACGGCCGGCAAATCGCCGCCACCCTGTTTCTGGAGCGCACCGATCGCCCCTACAAACTGTACGGACGCATGGAAGCGGATTCCCTGCTTGCGCTCCGGACTGTCGACCCCCTGTCCCGGTCGGCGATCCGCCTCGACGGGATCTACCAGCCGGGCAAAGACCTCGGCATGACGTGGAATGGCGCAGGAGAACGGGGCGAGCTCACCTTCAAACCTGCCGGCAGCTTTTTGGTGGCATCGGATGTGTGGGCCGACTTCGAGTCGTCGTGGGACCTCCTGTATCCGGTGACCGCCTGTCCGGAATGCAACAAATGGTTTGACAAAAAACGATCTGCCTGGCGCCGCCGCTTATCTGCTGATGACCATACCGCCGTCCCTGCCGAACGCAACCGACGTCGGGCATCCGGCTGGGTGGATATCGTTTGCTGGGAAGACCCGTTCATCAGCGGATTTCTTTTTTTGACGGCTTCCGGCGACAGCATCCCTGCCGGTCACGCATTTTCCTTCGATTTGCAGAAAAAAAAGGTGCTCACGGAAGAGGCACTTTTCAAAACGGGTGCGGAATGGGAAGCATTTTTAGCCAACCGGGCGGCTGAATCCTGGAAAAAGTGGCCGCGTACCACCACAGACAAATCGTTTGAGGCATGGATCCGGACGGGCGGCTTCCCGCTTCGTGTGCCGACATCGGGCGGGCTGGTGGTGAGCACGCCTTTTCACCCGGTGTACGGAAGAAGTCAGGTGCTGATCCCGTACAGCGAATTAGCACCTTTCGTTTCCAACAAACGCCTGCTGAAACGGCTGCCCGCAGAGTAAGGCTTCCTTTTGTTGCGGCTAATCAGAAATCCAGTTTGTCAAACTCCCGGAAATGTCCGTTCATCTGAATGCGCTCCTTCACTTTTTCCATGCGTTCCAGCACCGGAAGCGCCTCGTTCAGGTGTTCGAGGATGAACGCCTGCCGTTGGGCTTCCGTCTCCAGGGTCAGCAGCTCGTATTCCCCTTCGATGGGCAGGCCGACATGGTGTCCAATTTGAAAAGAGTACGGCTGCTGTTGGTTGTGCACCTCCATTTTTTCGGAAAGCAGCCTGCACAGGCGTTCGATTGCGGCGCTTAACCCGGGGTCAATTTCGGAGTCGGGCCCGGGGGCCGGGAACAGTTGTACCTTTCCGTGCGCGTACAAACGGCCGGGAGCCGGGTTTTCGAACTCCAGGATTCGGAAGGGACGTATACCTTGCGTGCGGATGTCCAGCCGTCCGTCGTCGTACCTTTGCACCAGTTCGATCACCTTCATTTCTGTTCCGTAGCCGGGGATGCGGTTGTTCATGAACACCGGTGTGCCGAAGGTGGTGTCGTCTTCGAGGCATTCGCCGATCAATTGGCGGTACCGGGGTTCAAAAATGTGCAGGTTCACCGTTTCCCCCGGAAAGGCGACAAGATTTAACGGAAACAGCGGAAGAAAGGCCATGCAGATGGTCTAATTTTGTGAATGTGGGCTCCGGATTCGCAACCATACGGATCAAAGATCCGTGGATAACTAAACCCGATAATCAATATTTGGTTTGTAGTTCAAGACATTTATCGCACCTGCCTGTCAACTCCGCAACCGGATTAAGCAATATGACACATTTGAAAATCTTCTTCCTGACCCTGCTTCCCGGCGCCTTGCTGGCACAGGATACCCTGCTGCGTGCCGACCAGGCGGTCGAAATTGCCCTGGAAAACAATTTCGCCATTCGCATCAGCCAGACAGACGCCGAGGTGGCCCGGCTGAACAACACCAAGGCCAATGCCGGCATATTGCCCACCGTGAACCTGGTGGCGAACGACAATTTTACCGTCAGCGCATTCCAGCAACAACTGGCCAACGGCAACGAGTTCAACGACCTGGGCGCCACGTTCAACACCATCAACGCTGGCGTTCAGCTGGGATGGACGCTGTACGACGGTCGGCGCATGTACCGCGCCAAAGACAGGCTGGAACTACAGGAAGCGCTGGGCGATATGAACCTTCGAGGAGCCGTGCAACGCACCACCGCCGCCGTGCTGCAAACCTATTACGGCATTGCCGCCAGCCGCCTCCAGGAGCAATCCCTCGAAGAGGTGATCGCGCTCAACGAGGAGCGTTTGCGCATCGCTGAAGCCAGGCTGGCCGCCGGTTTTGCCACCCAAAACGACGCATTACAGGCCCGCATCGACCTCAACCAACGCCGTGGGGACCTCCTGGCCCAGCAAAATACCACCCTGGCCACCAAAAGAAACCTCAACCTGCTCCTCGCCCGCGACCCATTGACGCCCTTTTCGGTGGATGAAAACCTGGAAAACGTGTATGTACCCGAGCGCACAGCCTTGCTCGAAGGACTACAGACGGCCAATCCGGAATTGCTGGCCGCCCTGCTGAACGAACAAATCGCCGCCGTGCAAGTCGACGAAGCCGAGGCCGTGCGCAAGCCGCGCATCAGTACCAACAGCCAGCTCAACGCCTTGCGGACCGACAACACCTCCGGCTTCCTGCTCAACAACACCCAGGCGGGTCTGACCCTGGGCCTCGCTTTCACCCTTCCGATTTACGACGGTGGGCTCCTCAAAAGCAGGGTAAAAATCGCCCAGCTCGACGCCCAACGCGCCGCGCTGACCAAAGAGGCCAACCAGCTTGATCTGGAAACGCGCCTGGACAACCAACTCTCCGAGGTGGCCACCCAACAACAGATCCTGGTTTTTGAGGAAGAAAACGTGGTCAACGCGCGGGAGAGCCTGAACATCAGCACCGAGCGTTTCCGGCTTGGGCAAACCAACTCCCTGGAGGTGCAACAGGCACAAAGCACTTTTGAGCAGGCGCTCGTTCGCCGCAATCTCCTGCTGTTCCGCCTCAAACAAGCCGAAGTTCAACTCAAACTGCTTGCCGGTCAATTGTGACGGTGTATATTCGCACTTTATAAATCACTTACAATGAATGTATCATCGCAGCGCAGCGCCGTAATTGTCGGCGCAGGTTTGGTTGGTTCGCTTTGGGCCGTATTTCTGGCACGCCGCGGCTACCACGTACAGGTTTTCGAACGCCGAGGCGATATGCGCTCCGCCGGTTACCGGGGCGGGCGCTCCATCAACCTGGCCATGAGCGAACGCGGATGGAAGGCCGTGGAGCAGGCGGGCATCCTGGAGGCCATCCGCAAGGTGGCGATTGCCATGCCGGGGCGCATGATGCACGCCACAGACGGGGCGCTCACCTACCAACCTTACGGGACCACCGGTCAGGCCATCTACTCCGTGTCCCGCGGCGGGCTGAACCTGGAACTGCTCAACATCGCCGACGCCTTTGAAAACGTCGAGTTTTTCTTTGAACACCGCTGCGTAGAGGTCGATCTGGAGCAGCCACGCATCCTTTTCGAAGACATGACCACCGGCCGGCAGCGGTACGTAGACACGCCGCTCATCTTCGCCTGCGACGGCGCCTTCTCCGCCGTGCGGTATGCCCTGCAAAAAACCGACCGCTTCAACTACGAACAGCAATACCTGGACCACGGCTACAAAGAACTGCGCATCCCGCCCGCCGCCGACGGCTCGCACCGCCTGGACCCCAACGCCCTGCACATCTGGCCCCGCGGCAACTTTATGCTCATCGCCCTGCCCAATGCCGACGGCACGTTCACCTGCACCCTTTTCCTGCCCTTCGAAGGCGCCGTTTCTTTTGAACATTTGCAAACGGACGTTGACATCACGGCGTTTTTTAGAACGTATTTCGCCGATACCCTGCCCCTGATGCCCGATCTGCTGGCCGACTTCAGGGCCAACCCCACCAGCTCCCTGGTGACCGTGCGGTGCAGCCCCTGGCAATGGCAAAACCGGATCGTGCTGCTCGGCGACTCGGCGCACGCCATTGTGCCTTTTTACGGACAGGGCATGAACGCCGGCTTTGAAGATTGCACCATTCTCGACGAAATAGTCGACGAAATGGGAGGCGATTTTCACAAAGCCATTCCCGAATTTGCCCGACGGCGAGAAGCCGACGGCAAAGCCATCGCCGAACTGGCTTTGCGCAACTTTGTGGAAATGCGCGACAAGGTGGCCGACCCGCGGTTTTTGCTGCGCAAGAAGATTACCGCCCGCCTGCATGAAAAACACCCCGAATTCTTACCCTCCTACTCCCTGGTTACCTTCAGCAACACCCCCTATCACCTGGCCTTGCGGGAAGACGACCGGCAAAACGCCTTTTTCGACAACCTCACCAGCCGCCCGGATATTGATCAGGTATGGGATCAGCCGGAAGTGGAGCGGGCGTTTTTGGAATGGCAACAATCCTCCGGGTAGCCGGCATCAACCGAACACACCATGAAAAACCCGATGACCCTCCGAACCCTGGCTCTGATGGCCGCCGCATTGCTGCTGTTGCATGCCGCTCCGCTGATCGTGATCGCCCGGGTAACGAAAGTACCCGTCAACTGGTTTTACCTCGTGTCGGCCGCTGCCCTGTCCCTGTCCCTGGCCTTCATCCTCCTCCGGCGTGTGTACGCACTGCAACGACAAAAAAACCGCCTGCGCAACCGCATCAACCACTTCGTGCACGAGCTGAAATCGCCCCTCACCGCAGTCACCATCGGGCTGGAAGGTCTTCGGGACGAGACCACCCGCCGCGATCCGGTACTGGCAAACGAGTACCTGGACATCTCCCAACTGGAGCTGGAGCGACTCACCCGGATGGTGGAAAATACCTTGCGTCTGTTCAATTACGACGAACCCGGCTCCGCCATTCAGATCCAACCCCTGAATCTGGAAAAAGTGGTTCATCAGGCACTCCAATCCGTACAGTTGCAAGCCCAAAAACGCAACGCCGACATCCATGTTGATGTGCAAATACGCGAATTACGCCTGCACGGAGACCGCATGCACCTCACCAATGCGGTGGTAAACCTGCTGGATAACGCCCTGAAATACACTTCGTCCACCCCCAGGATTGTCATTACCCTCCAAAAAGACGTCGACCACGCCCTGCTCACCGTACACGACAACGGCATGGGTATTGCGCCCGAGCATCAGCCATACGTTTTTGACAAACTGTTCAGGGTGCCCCATCACGCCGGCGTCAAAGGGCACGGGCTGGGGCTGCATTACGTTTCCTGGGTAGTGCGCAAACACAGAGGACAGATCGGTCTGGAGAGCGCCGAAGGAAAGGGAAGCCGCTTTTGGATCCGATTGCCCCTGGAGAGCGGCAAACCGCTTAGCTGAAATCGCCCGAAATGTACTTCTGCGTTTTTTCCTCTTTCGGGTTGTTGAACAGCGATTGGGTATCGGTGTACTCGATCAGATAACCTACGTAGAAAAAGGCCGTTTTATCGGCGATACGCTGGGCTTGCTGCATGTTGTGGGTCACGATAACAATCGTGTAGTGTTTCTTCAGGTCGGACATCAGCTCTTCCACCTGCACGGTAGAGATCGGGTCGAGCGCAGAAGTTGGTTCATCCATGAGCACCACTTCCGGGTTGGGGGCGATGGCCCGGGCGATGCACAGGCGCTGTTGTTGGCCGCCGGAGAGGCCGAGGGCCGACTGTTTGAGTTTGTCCTTGACTTCGTTCCACAAGGCGGCCCCTTTGAGCGACTTTTCTACAATGTCGGCGATCTCCGTCTTGTTGCGCATGCCGTTCACGCGCAGACCGTAGGCGACGTTTTCAAAAATGGACTTGGGAAACGGGCTGGGCTTTTGAAACACCATACCCACTTTTTTGCGCAGGGCGTACACGTCGACTTGGGGCGCGTAAATATTTTGCTGGTCAATGGTCACCTCTCCTTCGATGCGCACATTTTCAATCAGGTCGTTCATGCGGTTGAGACACCGCAATACGGTGGATTTTCCGCAGCCAGAGGGGCCGATATAGGCCGTAACGGCCTTGGGGTCGATCTCCATGGAGACGCCTTTCACGGCATGAAAATCGCCGTACCACAGTTGGAGTTCCTTTATGCTGATGCCTTTGGCGAACATACGATCGAGGTTTTCAGTGAATTGCCTTTACAGCAGGTATTGAATGAATAAAAGGAGGGTGTACAATCCGCCGCCGACACCGGCCGCGAAAATGCAATCGTTGGCGACAACCGGTTTCCGCGTCCGGTATTGTGCCCAAAGGGCAATGCCGAGCGGCGGAAAAACAATGGACAAAAAGTAGCGGACCGCCCCAAGCTTGTCTTGGGTGACGGCCAGGCGCGACAGCAGGTTCAGCGACAGCACGATGGCCAGCAGCACCACCGCGGCCCCGTAAGCGATCGGACGGGCTTCGAGCAGATTGGGGTGGCTGGAGGCCATGTAGTAGATGGTAAAGGGAAGGGCCATCACCTGACTGAAGATCGACTGGGGGAACTGGGTCAGGTACGAAGCCGCCACCGTGAATATGATCGGCGCCGTTTCGCCCGCAATACGGCCGACGCCGAGGATTAGTCCCGAGATGATGTTGGGAAAGGCCGAGGGCAGCACCACATGCCGGATGGTGTACCATTTGGTGGCGCCGAGGGCCAGGCTGGCGGCCCGGTAATCACCGGGAATTTGTTTGAGCGACTCCTCCGTGGTGCGTATCAGGATAGGCAGGATCATGGCGGCCAACGTGAGCGAGCCGGCCAGGATGCTGGCGCCAAAATTGGCCGCTTTCACAAAAAGGGCCAGGCCGAACAAGCCAAACACGATGGAGGGGATACCCGCCAGGTTGTTGGTCATGAGCCGCACCATCTTTTTCCAGGCGTTTTCCCGGGAATATTCATTCATGTAAATGCCCGACAACACCCCAATGGGGAAGGCAAACAAAACGCTGAAAAAAACCAGCAACAAGGTGCCGGCAATGGACAACATGATGCCCCCTTTCAGGCCGTCTTGCTCCGGCGGGCTGGTCAGAAATTCCCAACTGACGGAAGACAGCCCGTTGGAAAAAATATAGTAAAGCAAGAAAGAAATGACGGCGACCACCAGCGCAGAAACCGCCGCAAAAATGCCGAAAACGATGGCTTGGGTGAGGTGTTTGGCGGTCATGGCTTACACTACTTGTTTTTTTGACGCGATGTACTCCGCGATCAGGTTTATCACGAGCGTGAGCACAAACACCACGCAGCCCAGCACAAACAACGCCTGATAGTGGTTGCCGCCTTTGGGCGCCTCGCCCAGCTCGAGGGCGATGGTGGCCGTTATGGTGCGCACCGAACTCAACAGCCCGTCGGGCATTTGGGCGCTGTTGCCCGTGACCATGAGCACGGTCATGGTTTCGCCGATCGCACGACCTACGCCGAGGATGGATGCCGAGGTGATGCCGGACAAGGCGTAGGGCATGACCACCCGGAAGATCGTCTGCAACTTGCTGGCGCCCAGCGCCAGGCTGGCCTCGCGCATCTCCCGCGGCACGGCGCGAATGGCGTCGTCCGACAACGTGATGATCGTCGGCAGCGAAATGATCCCGAGCAGAATCGCTCCCGCCAGGGCCGTGGCGCCGCTCGACAGGTTAAACGCCTCCTGAATGATCGGCACCACCACCACCAGGCCAAAAAAACCGTACACCACAGAAGGCACCCCCGCCAGCAGCTCAACCAGCGGTTTGAGTATGCTTCGGATGCGCTCCCCACCGATCTCCGTCATAAAAATAGCCACAACCAACCCCACGGGAATGGCGATGAGCAAAGAAACAAACGTGACCCAAAGCGTGGCCACCACAATGGGCCAAACGCCAAACCGGGGTGCGGGGTTGGACGTAGGGTACCAGTAGCGCCCGAACAGAAAATCGAAAAACGACATGTTCTGCACCTCCAGCTTCTTTCCGTACTGGGCGTAGCGCGTTGGCAGGACGGCGATCACGTGGCTGGAGTCGCGCATCAACCGAATCACTTTCTCCTCCGCAGGAATGGGCGCTTCACGCAATTTAACGCGATAAAATTTTTCGAGCTTGTCCAGCGTGACCGGCAAGATCTTCTGGTCGTTGCCGCCCAGGTCTTTCCAGTTCGTCACCTTCGTTTTTTTCGGATCGTCGTCGTTGCCGGCGTAGATCTTGCGGATCTCCTGGGCGCTCAGGCGGCTCACCGGGTTCTGGGGGCTGACCACCACCACGTATCCGTCTTCTATTTCCGGTTTGCTGAACAGGCCAAAGCCTTCCTTGAACAGGTAAATAACGATCAGCAGCACCACAACGGTGGTGATGGCGCCGCTGGCCTTGATGAGCGCTTCAATGATGATTTCAGAAACGGGTTTTCCCATAGCAGTTGGATTGGATCACTTGACCGGGATGAACCCCGCCTCGACGGCATATTGTTGACCTGCTGCCGACAACAGAAAATCCAGGAATGGTCTGACCGTTGCAGCGGTCTTTTCCGTGTGGTACAAGTAGAGCGGCCGGGTAAGCGGATAGCCGCCCGCTTTGGCATTTTCCATAGTCGGAACCGATATCTCGCCTGCTTCCCACGACACATTGACGGATTTAACCCGTTCGCTCATGAAACCAAGCCCAATGTACCCAATGGCGCCCGGCGTTTGGGAAATCGTCTGCTCCACGCCCCCGTTGGAGCTTTGCGACAGCGCATTGGCGGCTACCTCCGATTCTTCCAATACGGCTTCTTTGAAAAACTCGAAGGTGCCGGAACTGGATTCTCGGGATACCGGCACGATCTCCAGGTTCGGGCCGCCCACTTCGCTAAAATTCTTAATCTCGCCTTTGAATATTTTGTTAAGCTGTTCCTTGCTCAACTCCTTGATGGGATTGCCCGGATGTACCACAATCGCCAGGGCGTCCAAGGCAACGATGGTTTCCGTCACGTTGTGGCTTTTCTCCCGCATTTTTTCTTTTTCCGACTCCTTCATAGGGCGTGAAGACATGGCGAGGTCGGTCGTTTCGTCGATCAGGTTGGCAATGCCTACGCCCGAGCCGCCTTCGCTGATCGTTATCTTTAATTCGGCATTCTCCTTTTCGAAAGCCTCGGCGGCTTTGGTAATCAACGGGCCGACCGTCGTGCTTCCGGTCACTTTAATGCTGGAGCGCGCGCCCTGGTTATCGTTTCCACCTTTATGATCCGATGGACCGCAGGCTGCCAGCGTCGCCACGGCGAGGGTCAGAATATAATTTGTTTTCATGTTTTCGTGTGCTTGATCGAAAAAGGGAGCCCTTGGTTGTGAAAATTTGACGTTTCCGGTAAAATCCAAAAACCCGATGCATGCAAAGGAATAAAATCCTGACAAGTTTCTGCGCTAAAACGCAGGTTAAGTTTTTGATAAGAATCCCGGTTCGTGCACGGGGGCTCCCGATTCCACCGGAAAAACAATGTTCTAAGTAACGCTGCGGTTTATTTTTTAAATGAACCACAGAGGACGCGGAGGTTTCACAGAGGCACACAGAGGAGATGTACTCTGCGCCCCGCTGCGGTTTATTTTATTAAAACGCACCCCCTTGGCCCCTAAAGATTCTCCAGGAAAAACCGCTCAATCTTTTCAAAGAGATGCACCCGGTCGCGGCCAATCACATTATGCTTGTGTTCGGGGTACACGAAATAGTCAATTTGTTTTCCGCGCCGAACGCATTCGCGTATGTACCGCATGGAGTGCTGCCACAGCACCACGTCGTCGGAGCTGCCATGAATCATGAGGAGCCGGCCTGTCAGGTTGTCAACGTACTTGAACAGGCTGTTGGCGTCATACCCTTCCGGGTTCTCCTGCGGGGTGTCCATGTAGCGTTCGGTGTACATGATTTCGTACATCCGCCAGTCGATCACCGGTCCGCCCGCCACGCCACATTTGAAGGCGCCGGCCGATTCGGGTCGCGACATCAGCGAGGTGGTCATGAAGCCGCCGTAGCTCCAGCCGAATACACCCAGGCGGGTAGAGTCTACAAATGGCTGGCCCTTCAAAAAAGCCACGCCGGCCAGCTGATCGGCCACTTCGGCGTCGCCCAGGCGGCGGTGAATGGCGCTTTCGAAGGCGAAACCCCGGTTTGCGGAGCCGCGCCCGTCGAGGGTGAACACGACGTAACCCTGTTGGGCCATGCGGTGCATCCACAGTTCGCCGCCGGACAGCCAGGTGTTGGTCACGAGTTGCACGTGCGGGCCGTTGTACACGTACACGATGGCCGGGTAGCTTTTGGCAGGATCGAAGTGGGTGGGCAGGATGATGCGCGCATTCAGTGGCGTACCGTCCGGGCCGATGATGTTGACCATGCGCGTTTCGCCCAGGGCGTAGTCTTTTACCGGGTTGGGGGCGCTGTAGTAGAGCTTGCGTTTTTGGGGTTCTTTGACCGGCGTAACGTACACCTCCAGCGGTGTGTTCAGGTTGGTCAGGCTGGTGAGCACCCATTTCCCCGATTCATGGACCAGGGTAGACTGGGTCCCCCCCTGGGGGTTGAGGCGGAAAGCGCCATTGGGCTTGCGCAATTCGGTGGTTGTGCCGTAACGCTCCAGACCGTACAGGTCGGTTTGTTCGTAAAAACAGTGTTTTCCGCTTTTGTCAAATCCCAGAAAACGCACAATGGGTTCCGCTCCTGCGCCTATGGTCTGGTGTAGTTTGCCGTTTAGATCGTACAAATACAGCCGGTTATACCCTTCCCGCTCGCTTTGCCAGATGAACAAATCGTCCGAACCCGGCACAAAAGCTGGCGGATTCTCCGGCTCCACCCATTGCGGGTTGGTCTCTTCGAGGATGGTGCGCACAAAAGCGCCGGTCCGGGCGTCGAACAGCTTGAGCCAACAGTGGTCCTGTGCGCGGTTGACGACCGCCACCAGCAGATGGCGGTCGTCGGGCGTCCAGGCCACATTGGTGAGATACTGTTCGGCCGGTTCGCCCGTTTGCAGGTAAAGGGTTTTCCGGGTTTGGGTGTCGTAGATTCCGATGGTCACGTGGTGGCTGCTGGCGCCAGCATAAGGGTACCGGATGCTGCGCGTTTGGGCGGGCATGGAGTCGAGCACATAAATGGCATACGGCGTGACCATGCTTTCATCCATGCGGTAAAACGCCAGCTTGTCGCCTTTGGCACTCCAAAAAGTGCCTTTGAAAATGCCAAACTCTTCCCGGTGCACGCTCTTGCCGTACACGATGCCCTCGGCTTCGCTCCGGGCGACCGTTTGTTCCGCGCCGCCGATGCTCAACCGCAGTTCATCGCCCACCGTGTAGGCGGCATGGTAAGTGTCTTCGTGAAAATCGACGTTTTCGGCCTTTTCCGGAATGGCGTTTTTCCATGCTACGCCCTTCCTGGCGTCCCATACAAACACGTCCTTGTCGGTGTGAAACCAAAAGGAGCGGTCGTCGAGCCAGGCCACCGGCGGCAAGCCCGGAAGGGTGTCGGCGCCTCGGGCGGCCAGTGCCGCGTTGATGGCCGGCATCACGTCCAGGGTATCCACCCGCAAGTCGGGCGCGTGCACCCGAACCAACCGGTTGCCGGCAACGGTATGCGAAAACACGTCTGTGCCCGGAATCCATTGCAATTGCCCCAGCCGGGCGGGCGCCAGGGCGCTGCGACCTTTGAGGATGGCATCGGACATGCTGATGGCTTTGCCCTGCTGTGGCTGGGCAAAGGTGGTGTGGGCGCAAAAAAACAGGAAGAGGACGAAGGTTTTTTTCATATTTGCCGGAATTGTTCCGGTGCGAATGTACAACAAGAAAAAAAATGAGGCGGCGCCACCACAGCACCACCTCAGCCCTAACCAAATAAAACCAAATTAATCATTCGCGCCGAAGCGTCGTCGGTGCGTTGTGCGGCAAAGGTACGTCACTTGGTGTAATTCATACAAGAACCAGCCAAAAAATATTTGAAAAATTTTTTCGCCAAAAAACAATGAAAACAAATGCATCGGCTGGAAACACCGAGTATCCAACGCTTATTTTGTTAAAATTACAAATTTTTGTTTACGATGTATTATTCTGACATTTGGGGAAAAGGCAATTTTTCCAGGCCATTTTTGCTATCAAAAAGCATTAAAGCCAATTTTTGTTTTTTCTTGTTTTTGACAACCACTGCTGCGTTACCGGCACAAACCGGTTTTCGGACCGAACCTGACGCGGAAAAAATGAAGGCCGTCGGGCATATTTTCGACCAAACGTTGCAGGACGGTCGTTGTTACGCCTGGCTGGAGTCGCTCTGTTTTCGGGTTGGACACCGGCTCAGCGGCAGCTCCGGCGCCGAAAAAGCCGTCACCTGGGCAAAAAGCGTGATGGACACCCTGGGGCTCGACTCGGTGTGGCTTCAACCGGTCATGGTGCCGCACTGGGAGCGTGGCGCGCCCGAACTGGTGCGGCTGCTCCGCCGGGGCGCACCGCTCAACCTGCCGGCGTTGGCCCTGGGCGGTTCGGTGGCGACCCCGGAGGCGGGCATTCAGGCAGAAGTGGTCGAGGTAAAAACCTGGGAGGCGCTCGATTCTTTGGGGGCGGCGGGCGCGCTGAAAGGCAAAATTGCGTTTCTGAACCGACCGATGGAATGCACCCATGTGCACACGTTCCGGGCCTACGGCGGTGCGGTAGACCAGCGGGTGGCCGGCGCATCCCGCGCATCCCGATATGGCGCGGTGGCCATGCTGGTGCGCAGCATGGGCTTGCGCATCGACGACTATCCCCACACCGGAAGCCTGCGCTACGACTCTGCGCATGCGCTCATCCCGGCCGCCGCCATCAGCACCCGCGCAGCCGAACAACTGCACGAAGTGCTTCGACTGGAGGGCAAAGCCACCCTTTTCATCAAATTAAACTGTCGAACCCTGCCCGACACGCGCTCCTACAACGTGATCGGCGAGATTCGCGGCTCGGAGAAACCGGAGGAAGTGATCCTGGTCGGCGGACACCTCGACTCCTGGGATGTGGGCCACGGCGCCCACGACGACGGCGCTGGCTGCGTGCAGAGCATGGAGGTGTTGCGCACCTTTCGGCAATCGGGTTATCGGCCCCGCCACACCGTGCGCTGTGTGTTGTTCATGAACGAAGAAAACGGGCTGCGTGGCGGCCGCACTTACGCAGAGGAGGCCATCCGGAAGGGCGAAAAACACTTGCTGGCCATCGAGAGCGACGCCGGCGGATTCACGCCGCGCGGGTTTTCATTCGACGCCGAAGAAGCCGTGCTTACCGAACAGTTTGAGTTAGTCCAATCGTTCGCCCCATATCTGGAGCGCTACGGATTGCACGATTGGGAAAAAGGCGGGTCGGGGGCCGACATTGGCCCGCTCAAACCGCTCGGCGGACTCCTCTGCGGCTACCGACCCGACTCGCAGCGGTACTTCGACTACCACCACACGGCAGCCGACGTGTTTGAGGCTGTGAACAAGCGGGAACTCGAACTGGGCGCAGCGGCCATGGCTGCCCTGGTGTACCTGATGGATCAGCCCTAAAACGCACTCAGAACTTCAACCGGGCGCCTACCCGGAACCACCAGGAGTAGTACTCCTGCTGTTTGATCACGTCGGGCGTACCAAGATACAGTCGAAGCGGCGTATCGGTCAGGTTGATCCAGTCGCCGAAAAAATTCACGTGTCGGTTCAGCTGGTAGTTCATCGTCATGTCCAGGCGCAGCGCTTCATCGTAGTACACATCCAGGTCCGGATCGGCGCCGATCTCCAGCAGGAAAGCATCCTGATAGTTGGCGGTAAGCCGGATGAAAAATCGCCTGGCATCGTAAAAGAGACCTACGTTGGCGTTGTTTTTCGATTGGCCGGGCAAGGATATCGCTTCCGTGTCTCCTTCGTCGAAAAACTGGCTGAGGTCGTCTTCTTCAGGGTCGATGATGATGGCCTCTGCGTAGTTGGCCGGCACGCGTTTGGGAATGTAAGCTTTCGAGTAGGTGTAGGTATAGTTGCTGAAAATACCGAAGTCGCTGAAAAAGCCCTGGAAAAAGTCGAACTTGAACTGTGCCTGGAATTCCGCGCCCCATACCTGGGCATCCTGTCCGTTGAGGGGTTTTGTAAATTCAAAAACCGGATAATTGCCCGACCCGGGGTCTCCCTCACGGCCGAAACGTTTGTAGGAGAACACAAAATCGTCGATCTGCTTGTAAAACAGCCCTCCGGACACTATGCTTCGGTTGAAATAGCGCTCCGCCATCAGATCCACGTTGGTAGACCGGGGGAAGTTGAGGTCCGGGTTCCCGATGCTCACCTCGTTGCGATCTTCCTCTCGCGACGGGATGAGGTCCACGTAATTGGGCCGGGAGTAGGTGTACGTGAGCGCAGCGCGCAGGTTGATTTTGGGCGACAGGGCGTATTTGAACTGCACCTGGGGCAACAGGAAGGACTGTGTGCGGCTGGTGTTGAAGGTGTCTATGCCGATGAACTTGTTGCCGTCGAGGATGACGCCGTAAGCCTGGTTTTCCCGCATGTTGGTTTGCTCGAACCGCAGGCCGGCGAGCACCATCAACTTGCCGATGTCGTGGTGCACCATGCCGTAGGCGGCGTAGATGTCTTCTTTGTAGGTGTAATCCTGATTGTAGGAGTTTTGGCGGCTGGCGTTGCGGTCAAAAATAAAATATTGCGGATAGAATTCGTAGAAGTCGCGCAGGTAGTCGGCATTGGGCATGTACTCCAGCACGTATCCTTTGTTCAACAGGTCGTCTTCCCGAAAACCGTCGGAAATGGTCTCCAGATTGAGCGGGGCGCCGGTGCCTGGATAGATGGTTGAAGTTGGGAAATAGGCGCTGAAGGTTTGGGAGCGTACATCCCTGGTTTTGACCCGGGAGCGGATTTTGCCGCCGAATTTGACGTAACCACTTTGCCGGTTGGCGAACGCGTAAGGTATTTTCACGTTCACCCGGGGCGTCAGCAGGGTCTCTTTGGTTTCGCTGGTTTCCAGCAGCATATTCTCGAGATCGTAATTCTCGTAATCGGTAACGTTACCCGCATTGCTCGGGTTGGGGAAGGTTGCGCGCGGGTAATCGGGGTCCGACACGTCAAACGCGATGGTGATGGCCTGTCCGGCGCTTTCGAAGCTGGCCTCCAGGCGGTTGGGTTCCGACTCGCGGGCGCCGGCGACAAACAACTGATAATCGATGTCCACCGTGCCGATCCGGTGTTCGCCTCCCAGCGCCACGGTGTTCAATTGTTGGCGTTTGACGCGGTCTTTTACGTCGTGCACCACACCGCCATACAGGTAATACGTGGCGCTCACGGGATCGTCGAGTTCGTAGATCAGCCGTCGCCGGGTTTCGTCATCGGTGAAGCTGTTGTACATGCCCTGGAGGTAGATCCGGTTGTTTTTGTCGAATTTGTAATCCAGGGTTGGGCTGACGCTGACGCGCGTTCGGGTGATGTCGTAGTAGCGGTATTGCGCTTCCCGGTAATGGACGAAAAAATTGTCTTTGCCCTCTTCCTGCCCGCCGGTGTTGAAAAACGGGCCCTTGACAAAATTGTACTCGATGTTGTCGGAACCCTGGTTGTTTTGAAAATAGCTGGAGTTGATTTGAAAGCCAAACTTGTTGTACCGTTGGCCGTACGAAAACTGTGCGTTGTAGTTGGGCGTTTGCCGCAGGTTATTGTACCCGGCGGCGAAGGTTGCGCGCACTTCCGGTTGCTCGCTTTGCGCTTCTTTGGTTTTGATGTTGACGGAGCCGCCGATGCCGTCGGCATCCATGTCGGGCGTCATCACCTTGGTCACCTCAATGGCCTCGATCTGGTCGGAGGGGATGATGTCCATGCCCACATAACGAAAGTTGCCCTCCGGAGAAGGTACCTGCTCGCCGTTGATGTTGAAATTGGTCAGTTCGGGAGGGGTGCCGCGCAGTTGCACGAACCGGCCTTCGCCCTGGTCGCGCTGGAGGGTGATGCCCGGGATGCGTTGCATGACCTCGGCGGCGTTCATGTCCGGAAAGGTCTTGATCTGCTCGGCCGAAACGATGTTTTTGATGTTATCGGCCTTTCTCATGTCGACCATGGCCTTGATCTGCCCTTCGGCAATGCCCTCGACGACCACCTCGGTGAGGTTTACGCCGGAACTCCCCATGCGGATGACGATCTCGTCGCCCGAGGCCGGCATGTGCGTCACCTGCCGGGTCTCGTAGCCGTAATACGAGCAGGTGAGCACAACCTTGTCCGCCGGCAGATCGTACAACTTAAACTGCCCTTCGGCGTCGGTAGTGGCTCCGTTGTTGCTGCCTTCCACCCGGATGGTGACCCCGACCAGCGGGGCGCCGCCATCCGCATCCAGAACGGTACCGCTCAGGGTAGTTTGGGCTTGAAGGGTCCATGCGGCAAAACAGGACATAAAGAGCAGCAAAAAGCCGCGCCGAAGGGCAGAAAAAGTGGTCATGGCGATTTATGATAGACCTTGCGGACCTTATTTAACGATCAATTGCTGGCTGTAACGAACACCGTCCTGCAAAACCTGGATGAAATACGAACCGACCTGCATACCCGCCGTGTTCAGTTGGATCGTGCGGCCGTATGCGTGGCGCAGGTGCACGACCATGCGACCCTGGTTGTCGTAAACAAACACATCGGCTGCATTTTCGGATTCCAGTTCGAGGGTGGCGATGCTGTGCGTGGGGTTGGGGTAAACCGTCAGTTCTTTTACGTCCGGGTTCAGCGGCGAAAAAGTGGATACCGACAGGTTGGGCGAGGTGTAGTAAACGATCAGTCGCGGCACGCGCTCGGGGTGGTTCTGGCCGTCGCCGCCGTCTTCCGGATCGGCGATGTTCTCGTATGATTCGAACTCGCGGGCATTTTCGTCTTCACTGGGGCCCTGGTTTTCGCCCAGCAGGGTAAATGCAATGGCATTTTCAGCTTTCCAGCCCGGTCGGTTGATCACCTCCTGCACGATGGCGCGCAGGTCGGGTGTCCGCTCCGTCGTCCACAGACCCCACGGTTGATCCACGACCCACAGGAGGGATGCCGTCGTGCGCGGGCGATCGGTGATCAGGGCCGTTTCGGTGTAGGTGGCTGCACTGTCGGCCGCTTCGCCTACGATGGTGATGCGCGCGACGTCGGCGCTTGTTTTGGATTCGTGGGACACCACCTGGATGAAGGCGGAGTCGATCACCGCGCCTTTAGGCAGCGGGATGTTGCGGAAGCGAACGCCCGCAGTCAGGATGTTTTGATCGCCGGGCTCGCCTTCCCAGCCGGCGTCGAGGTCGTCGTCGAACAGGGCGTCAATCTCGTTGTTTTCCTGTTCCGCATCATCGGAAGAAACGGGGAATCGCAGGCCGTTGTCGTCGGTGATGGTATCGGTTACGGCGATGGGGATTTCAATTCTGCCGGACTTGACGGAGTAATAAATCACGAGTTCGGGCACGCGCTCCGGGTGGTTCTGGCCGTCGCCGCCGTCTTCCGGATCGGCGATGTTTTCAAACGATTCGAACTCGCGGGCATTTTCGTCTTCGCTGGGGCCCTGATTTTCCCCCTGGAGAATCAAGGCGAGGGCGTTGCCGGGCTCCCAGTTGGGGCGGTTCACGATTTCCTGCACGATGGCGCGCAGGTCGGGCGTGCGCTCAGCCGTCCACAAGCCCCAGGGTTGGTCGACAACCCAGAGCAGAGATGCGCCGGTGCGCGGCCGGTCGGTGATCAGCACATCATCGGTGAACGTCTGCGCGTTGTCTGTCGCCTCGCCGGTGATGGTGATGCGCGCTACGTCACTGGCTGTTTTGGACTCGTGGGAGTACACGACGATGAAAGCAGAGTCGATCACCGCGCCTTTGGGGATAAATACCTGGCGAAAGCGCAGGCCGGTAGTCAGGATGTTCTGGTCACCGGGTTCGCCTTCCCAGCCGGCGTCGAGGTCGTCGTCGTAAAGCGCGTCGATCGCGTTATTTTCTTGTTCCGCATCATCAGAGGAAACCGGGAATCGCAAGCCGTTGTCGTCGGTGATGGTATCCGTAACCTGAATGGTTCTGGACAAACGCAGGTTCTGCGACTGGGCTGTAAAACCGGCGAGGAGGCAAACCGCGCATACAGCAAGGGGTAAAAGCTTGTTCATAATAAATTGGGTTAACAAGTTAACAATGGTGTGTTCAAAAAAATCGAATCCACCAGGTGGATTGGATTTGGAAAGGTCAACTCACAAATTAAGTCATACGACAGCCAATCCCGGATAAAGGCAGCTTTAAGTAATGGTTAAGTTTCGTCGATTGCACCCGCAAGTCATTGCTTTTTCGCCTGCATCTGCAGGCCCTTTTCAATCTCCCGCCAGTCCACGAGTTTAAAATTCTGGGGTCGTTTTCCGTTTTTACCGTCTTGGGCGATAAAAACGCCATTAGGGCATTCCGGAGAAAAGCTCCGGTGGCTCACGTCTATCCCGTCGGTTTCTTTGGTGCCGCCCAGGTTTCCCGACGGCTTGATGCGAAAACTGCCGAGATACGCGTTGGCGCCAGTGCGGCCGAACAAGGCATAGGAATTGTTGCCCTGGCTGGAAGCGATCAGGTATCCGCTCCCCTGTACGCCGTAGTAGAGGGTCAACCCTTCGATATCGTCCTTCAGGGCTTTGTTTTCGCCCACGAGGGCCACTTTGGTGCGCGCCTGTCCGTCGGTGGGCTTGGCGCCGTATTTCCAGATGCCCATGTCTTCCTCGGCCACGTACAGGAAATGAAGTTCGTCGTCGGCCACCATGCCTTCCGACTGTCCGCCCACGTCAAACGAACGCACCCTTTCGGCAAGGAGCTGTTGGTTCGCGCCGGGCGATAGTGCCCATTGTTCGACCACGCCGTTTTTGCCCACAACAAAAGCATAGGTTTTATCGGCTTTGTAGAGGCAAAAACCGTACACCTCGTCGACCCCGGAACGGATTGTTTCACTGTGGAGGGGTGTCAGTTCCAGGGAGGCCTCGTTCAGGCGATAAAAAACGATGCTGTTGTCCGTACGGTTGCTGCCTCCCACGAGGGTGATCTGCTCGCTGTTCCACGGGACAGACTGCCGCAGGTCGACGTTGTTTATTTTACCGAAGGGGTAGTTGTGCACGGTTTTTCCTTTTGCATCGTACACGACCAGACCCTGTTGCTTATCGGTGCCGATCACCGCATTTTTGGACGGATCGGCGGGGTGTATGAAGATCGCGGGGTCGTCTGCCGCGTCGTTGAAGTTGGCTACCGGGTCGGTTTCCAGGACGGGGTGTACCGAGTAGAAGGCTTGGTGACAGGCCGGGAGCGTGGCCACGCAAGCGGCGACCAGGAGGGTTTTGGCAATGGTCATGCTATTTCGACATTATTTCGGCCGAAAAATGGGGAAATGGTTGGTTCCAACCAAACGGCCTGTGAAACTTCATGTTTTCTTCAAACCCAGAATGCTTTGCAGCACAGGCTCCACTTCGCTGATCAGGTCCGGATCCCAGGTGTAAAGCGTTCTGTCGGACTCCTTTTCCGGGCGGAAAAGCGCCAGTCCAAGCAATTTCTGCCGCTCCGGACCGCTGAAAGTGCTGAACGACCGCCTCAACAAGGGCAGGAGTTCGCCAAATGCGTCTGCATCCAGGGTACGCACCCAACCGTCCAGGATGCGCCACAAAGCGGGGTGGTGCAGCAACAGCAGCGCACTGCCGTGCAGGAGCCCGGAAAGCCAGCCGGCCGTTTCGCGGGGTGGCCCCGAGCACTCGAATTGCAGCATGCGTCCGGCGTCGGCGGCGTTGTACACGCCGCGGTCAAACAACAGCCGGCAGCACAATCCTGCCAGCGCGCGTGCCGAGTCCGGGGTTTCGGCGATGTGTTGCAGGGCTTCGTGCCAGAAGGTCGTGAAGTCCCGGTTTTGCAGGATATCGATGCTGTGGTGTAGAGCCAGCAGGCGGGGCCTCACCTGGTCGGCGTGTTCGTCGGACAGGTGTTGGCAAGCCGTTGGCAACAACACGCAGGTTCGCGGCACCCAATCGGCGATCAGCGCATGCAGCACGTCGAGGTTGAGGTTGCGCGCCGAACCGTAGCGCAGGGCAGACACCAGAGGCGGCAGGGCGTCGGCCAGCAGCAAGGCGTCTGTCGCTTGTGCGCTCAGGCCCTGTAGTTGCTGGAGCAGTCCGGGCAAGAGCCCGGGCAGCTCGGCCGTGAGCACTTGCCGCAGGTGCTGGACGAGTACCGGCACCGAATCGGCGCCTTGCAGCCGGTGCTGCATGCGGGCGCGCGCAGCGGCTTCCACGGAGTTGCCCCAGGCGGCGGCCTCCATGAGCGACAGCAGGTAATCGGGTCTCCATTGCATTTCCCAGTGTTCGTGAAATCCGCCGTGCTGCCGACCTCCGGCGTCGGCCTCCTGTGCCCAGGGTACATTCAGTATGCTCGTGCGGTGTAGAAAACGGCTTTTTTGCAGGTGAGCGTCCTGGCGGAGGTCGAGTTTCAGGGTCTTTTTTTCGGTTTCCTGCTTCAGGCGCAGGCTTTTGATCCGGGCTTCAAAATCGGCGACCAGGGGCAGCTTGCCTGCCTGATCCGGCACTTCTCCGAGTGCGGTACCGATCACCAGCTCCGCGTCGAGCAGGGCGAGCAGGGGTTCACTGCCGTCGCCAAGCACAGCGGTGGCCGCTTCGCGCAGTTCCTCGATGCCGGGTTGGGCGGTGTTGCGCAGGGCCGCCAGCGTGTCGGCCAGCCGGCCGGCGTCGAGCACCTGGGCTGCCGAGGCGCTGAGGTCGTGCGCGTGCAGCAGCCGGGCGGCACGGGCCATCCAATGCACGGAAGCGTTGTCCGGATACTGCCATAACAACCGATACCAGGCGGGAGCCGTGACGCCGGCGCCATACCCGCTTTGCCGGGCCAGTCGCTCAAAAGACCAGGGCACCCACAAGCACTCGGTGGAGACGCGGGCGAGTGGTTTGAGCAGCGCCTCGTCGTCTTTGGCGCGGATCGCGGCCACCTGCGCCAGCGCCGGCCCGTGCCAGGCGCCGCAAACCACGGCGATGCTACCGAATCCGTCTTTTTGCGCCTGTCGGATGGTCTGCCGCATCCATGCTTCGCGCACCAGGGTTTCTGTCGATGCGTCCGGACGAGCTTCGCGCAGCGCGCGCATCAGCGTCATCACCGTGTCGAAAGCCTCCAAAGGCGGGCAATCACCCGCGCGTTCGATCCGCGCCTCCCACCAGCGCTCGGGGTCGGCGTACCCGTCTAGCAGGGCAATGGCCGTAAGCGGATCGCCGGAGTTGGCATGCCGCAAGGCATATTCCGCCGCTTCTTCCATCGGGGTCGCCTTGTTCAACGTTCGGGAAAACGGCAGATCCATAAACCGCACCGGAACGCCCTTCCGTCGGGCCCAACACAGGGCCTGCCATTCGGGGGAATACTCGGCAAAGGGGTAAAAGGTGGCGTGCTGGTGGTTTTTGGCGTTGAACAGCAGCAGGGCAACGGGCGGCTTCAACTGGTCGGGGTCTATGGACAGAGCGCACGATTCGGCGTCGGCAGGTGCTTCCACGAGCAGCACATCCGGAGCCCTTGCCTCGAGGGCCTTGAGCAGGGTGCGGGCGGAGCCGGGGCCATGGTGGCGGATGCCGTAGATGTGCATGACACAAAGGTAAAATTCCCTGTGTCCCTTTAGGAGCTCAGTTGCTTCTTATGCCTTCCAATCGAGATGGCTTTCACCGTTTTCATGGGCACAACAACGGCTTTTTTCTCCATATAATCCATCATGCGGCCAATGAGATCCAGCGTTTGTCCGTCGAGTTGCGCCAGTTCTTTACCGAACACCTCGTTCAGCGCGCGTTCCTTGTACCGGCGCACGTCGGCCGGTATGCTGCTCAGGCTTCGTTCTACCTGACGTTCGTGCCACACCTCGCGGAACGCATACACGCGTTGTTCGATGAGCAGGGCGGCGTGCACACGCTCCTGTTCCCGGTGGGCGAGGTTTTCCGTTGCGCGGGCGCGCAACCCCTCAATGTCGATCATGTGCAGCGGGTAATGGTCGGCCAGGGAAGGATCTACGTTGTTGGGCACCGACAAGTCAATGGCCACCTTGCGACCCGCTTCGTTCGCGAGCAGTTGGCGGTAGATCGCCTCTGTGACAAGGGGTTCCGTTGCGCCGGTGGCAACCACCAGAACGTCGAATCCGCCGCTGTAACGGGTCAGCGCTTCAAGTGGGTAAGCGCGACCGCCGACGTATTCGGCAACGGCCTCCGCGTTGGCCAGGGTCCGATTGAATACACAAACATTTTGGTATCCGTATTTGAGCAGAAACTTGGCGAAAAGGGCGTTGGTTTGGCCAGCGCCAATCATCAGTATCCGTGCGTCGCGACCCACGCCCTGTGCCTGCATGGCCTGAAACGCCAGGGCAACTACCGAAAGGGCTTTTTCGCCGATGCGCGTTTCTGTGTACACCGCTTTTGCGGTTTCAATGGTGTATCGCATAAGCAATCGGAGGTGGTCGCCCGTGAGGCCCATCTCCCGGCAGCGGTCGAAGGCGCTCCGCAACTGGCGGATGATCTCGCGTTCGCCCACCACCAGGCTATCCATAGATGAAGCCACTTCCATCAGGTGGCGAACCGCTTCCGGGCCGTGTAGTACCATCAGCGATCGGGCAGCCGAACAAACACGCTCGCCGGGCCATTCGGGGTGCAGCGCCTCCAGCAGCATGTCCGGCAAATTTTCCGGAACGGCCTGTTGGGAATAAAACAGGTACATCACCCGGTTGCACGTCGACAGATAATACAATTCATCCCATCCGAAAAGGCGCTGCAATCCCTGCAGGGCCTCATTTTCCACTCCATTATCCACCATGGCCTCTCCGATGGAAACCAGCGGAACCTGTTTGTGGGTAAGCGTCAACACATGAAATCCGTCCAACATGATCAAATCCGAATTACGGAAGAAATAGAAATCTTAGGTGTGGCACAAAAGTAGGGTTGCGCCCTGCCGGCATTGTCATATCGATGTAAACCGACGTGGTTTCCTGTAATTTGGATAATATCTAAACAAGTTGGCAAGCCTGCCGGTGCACTCCCGCAAATGGATGTACCTTTGCGTTTGCATCCATTTGCCCATGTCCGACAAACTCCGCGCGTATCTTTACCTGCATTTGTGTGTATTCCTTTGGGGGTTCACGGCCATTTTGGGCAAACTGATTTCCCTTCAGGCCTTGCCGTTGGTGTGGTGGCGGGTATTCATCAGCGCCCTGACCCTGTTTTTGATTTTACCGAAGACGCCGCTGCGCGCCATGACCCGGAATCAGTTCAAGCAACTGTTTTTCATCGGCGTGTTGGTTGGCGTGCATTGGCTTTGTTTTTACGGCGCCATCAAGCTGTCGAACGCATCGGTTGCGGTAGCCACCATGGCCACGGCCTCCTTTTTTTCTGCGCTGACCGAGCCCCTGATCCTGAAAAAACGCGTCAAGCGATACGAGCTGGCCCTGGGTATATTCATCCTGCCTGGAATGGCGTTGTTGGTGGGCAACATCAACTGGTCGTACAAACTGGGTTTTGCGGTCGGTGTGGTCGGCGCCTTTTTAGCCGCTGTCTTCACGGCGTACAACAAGAAAGTACTCGACGCCCCGGCGCCCCCGCCCCCGCTGGCCATCAGTTTTGTGGAGTTGTTTGCTGCCTGGTCGGTGTGCACCGTTGCCCTGCCGTTTGCCTGGGCGAGCGATCCCGGGTTTGTTTTTTTACCGCAGGGGATCGACTGGGTCTGGATGCTGGTGCTGGCCTGGGTATGCACGGTGTGGACGTACTACCTTTCCTTGCTGGCCATGCGACACCTCACAGCGTTTTCCACCAACCTGAGCATCAACCTTGAACCCGTTTATGGTGTTATGCTTGCAGCGCTTATTTTCCGGGAGGACAAGGAGTTGAGTCCCGGATTTTACACAGGCGTAGCCATTATTTTAATTGCCGTATTCAGCCACCCTTTTATTAAGTGGTGGCTGGAGAAAAAAACGCCCGTCGAGCAGACGGCATCCTGAAAAAAAATATGTTGTTAAAATGGATCATAACAGGCCTGGCGGTGTGGTGGGTGTACAGCCGGCTGCGCCGTATGTTCTCGTTGCCCCCATCGCCTGCATCTACGCCCAAGGAGCGGGCAGAAGGCGCCGTACGGGTGCGTCGCCATGCCGAAGAAGACGGAGAGTACGTGGAATATGAAGAGGTGAAGGAGTAAGGGCGCAGAGCGCTCAACGGTCTTCCGTCTGGTCGGACAATTCCTTTTCCCGCAGCTTTTTCAGGTACATGTTCTTCACGGGCTCCCGGTGCGCCAGGTTGGTACGCGTATGAAAGCGATGGTTGTTCAGAAACGTGATCTGGAGCTGGTTCCAGGCGCGTTCGTCCTTCAGGATGCTGTACGCCTTGAGTTCTTCGAAGAGCGAATTTGCGATGTTGTAATAATCGGCGCGGCCCAGGTAGTCGAGGTCGGCATCACAAATGATCTCTTCCAGCAGGTTGCCGGGCGTCTGCGGAATCTTGGTAGCCATGATCATGCCTTTGATCTGGTCAATTTCCTGCTGTGTATATCCAAAATCGGGCAGGATGGATTGCACCATCCGACAGCCTTCCGCCTCGTGACCGGAATGCACATTGGTGACGAAACCGGCGTCATGGAACAACGCAGCCGTTTTTACCAGAAGGACGTCCTTGCCAAAAATCCCTTCGCTGTCGCACAACACCGTGGCCATGCGCAACACGTCGAGGGTGTGATGCAGCCCATGGTAATGCAACTGCCCGGACAATTCCTTGCTCAAGCGTTTTACGATGTATTGTTTGGCAGCGCGATAATTCATGTAACGATGTTCGGAATGCAGATGAAGACACCCGCATAGATGACGGTTTTTTTAGACGTTCATTTGTTTATTAGTTTCACTGAACAAAACGTTTTTTTTCCTGCAAAAGTAAGTTCTTTATGAAGTAATGGTAAAAAATCAAGGTCGTGAATTTGGCATAGCAGAAAATTTACGATCTTTGTTCAGGGAAAATTTTTTTCCACAACACAAAAATCAACTTGTAACAACCAAAAATTCAATTGATTATGAATTTAATGGACGTACTTCAGGGCCAGCTCAACGAAAGCGTGCTGGGCCACATCAGCGAACAAATCGGTGCAGACAAAGAACAGACCGCTCAGGCTGCCAACGGCATTTTTGCCTCTCTGCTGGGTGGCATGGCCAACCAGGCCGGTTCTGAGAACGGCATGAACTCCTTGCTGCAAATGCTGGATCGCGACGGCGACGGCAGCATTCTGGATGATGTGATGGAGATGATGGGCGGCGCGCTCAGCGGCCAGGGCGGCCAGGCCGGCATGGGCCTGATCGGCCAAATCCTGGGTGACCGGCACGAGTCAACGGCCAACCAGATCAGCCAATCCACCGGCCTGAGCATGGGTCAGGTGATGAAGCTCATGCCGGCGCTCGCGCCCATTTTGCTGGGCGTGCTCTCCCGCACCCGCTCTCAGGGCAACGTAGACCAAAACGGACTTTCGGACCTACTCATGGACGCCGTCGGCGGTCTGGCGCAAAACCCGCAGATGACCGGCATGCTCGGCGACCTCGCCGGCACCCTGCTCGGCGGCGGGCGTCCGCAACCGCAGCAGCCGCAACAAGCAGGCGGACTGGGCGACCTGCTGGGCAACATTTTTGGTGGCCGATAGACAGTCCCGGGCACCTGCACAACGAGGCTGTCTCAACCTGCGCGGTTTGAGACAGCCTCTTGTTGTAAAAACACAACCTGTTTACGTATGAAACTTCTGCACTGCGGCGTACTCGTCGCCCTGTCCGTCTTCGCATCCTTTTCCGCTTACGCCCAGGGAACCTACCCGCAGCCGGCGCCCTCCGACCCGCGTTCGGGCGCTTTCGCTTTCACCCACGCCACCATTTACAAGGCCTGGAACCTGAAACTGGACGACGCAACCCTGCTCATCCGGAACGGCAAAGTGGAGGCTTGCGGCATCGGCATTTCCGTTCCGTCCGACGCGGTGGTGACGGACTGCACCGGAAAAACCATTTATCCCGGTTTTATCGACCTCTACGCCGCCGGTTATGGGTTGCCGGAGCCCAAGCCCGCCGGGATACGGCCCCAGCAGCAGCCGCAGATGATGAGCAATAAAAAAGGCGCTTTCGCCTGGAACGAGGCCCTTAAACCCGAGTACAGCGCTGCCGAACATTTTTCGAACAACCTTAAAACGGCCGAAGGGCTGCGCAAACTGGGCTTTACCACCGCGCTCACCCACCAGGCCGACGGCATCTCCCGCGGCACGGCCGCCCTGGTCGCTTTGTCCGACAAGCGGGAGGCGGAAACCCTGCTGACTCCTCGGGCGGCACACGTACTCTCCTTCCGAAAAGGAGCCAGCACCCAAAACTACCCTTCCTCGCTCATGGGTTGCATCGCCCTGATCCGTCAGACCTGCCTCGACGGACGCTGGTACGCCGCCACCGGCCGATTCGAAGAGCGCAACCTGTCGCTCGAAGCCTGGAACAATGTGCAGGCCCTGCCCCAGCTGTTTGAAGCGGAAGACAGGCTGGACATCCTGCGCATCCACCAGATCGCCCGGGAGTTCAACCTGCGCTACATCGTGAAAACCCAGGGCGATGAGTACCAGCGCCTCGACGCCGTCAAAGCAACCGGTTTCCCGCTGATCGTGCCGGTCGATTTTCCGGAAGCCTACGACCTGAAAGACCCCTACGCCGCCCGGCAAGTGGCCCTTCATGAACTCATGCATTGGGAACAGGCGCCCACCAACCCCGCACGTCTGGAAAAGGCTGGCATACCTTTCGCACTCACTGCGCACGGACTCAAAGACGCCAAACAATTTTTCCCCAACCTTCGAAAAGCCATCCTCCAGGGTCTTTCCGAAGGGCAGGCCCTGCGTGCCCTCACCGCCGAACCCGCGCGATTAATCGGGGCGGAAAACCTCGCTGGAAGCCTCGAACCCGGGCGGTTGGCCAACTTCATCGTCGCCTCCGGCAATATTTTCGACGAAAAAACGCGCATACGCCAAACCTGGGTGCTCGGCAAAGCCTACGACGCCGAACCCGAACCCTGGCAAGGCGCCCACCTCCGCGGCCGGTACCTCTTGCTTATAGGTTCCGATCGCTACGACCTGACGGTGGGGGGCAAACCCGATGCGCCGGAAGCCACCCTGTTGCGCGCCGACAGCAACAAGATAAAGGCCGACCTGCAGTATCAAAATGGGCTGTTGCTGCTGACCTTCGCGCCGGATACCACAACCAAAGCGATCGTGGCCTTGCGCGGCGAGGTTCAGGACAGCGTCTGGAGCGGCCAGGCAGCATTGCCCGACGGAACCTGGACATCGTGGACCGCCACGCGCACCGGGAACACCGGCGGATCGGATGCCAAACCCGTTTCGAGCCCATCGCCCGACCAGCCCGTCTCCGCTTCGCCTGTTTATCCGTTCACCGCCTTTGGCTGGACGGAGAAGCCAACACCCCAAACCGTACTCATCCGAAACGCCACCGTCTGGACCAACGAAAAAGACGGCATCCTGCCGAATACCGACGTGCTCATCCGCGACGGCAAAATCAGCCAGGTAGGCAAGGGCCTGCCAGCGCCTGCCGGCGCCACCGAGGTCGACGGCACGGGCAAACACCTCACTGCCGGCATCATCGACGAGCACGCGCACATCGCTGTGGCGCGCAGCGTGAACGAAGGCACCCAGGAGTCCTCCGCAGAAGTGCGTATCGGCGATGTGCTGGATTCCGAAGACATCGACATCTACCGCCAGCTCGCCGGGGGCGTCACTGCCAGCCACCTGCTGCACGGCTCGGCCAACCCCATCGGCGGCCAAACCCAGCTCATCAAGCTGCGCTGGGGCGCTGCGCCGGAAGCGCTCAAGTTCGACCGCTGGCCCGGACAGATCAAGTTCGCGCTGGGAGAAAATGTGAAACAGAGCAACTGGGGCGACAACAACCGCACGCGGTATCCCCAGACACGCATGGGCGTCGAGCAGGTGTTCATCGACTACTTCACCCGCGCCCGGGCGTACGCCGACACAAAAAAATCGGGTAAACCCTATCGCCAGGACCTGGAACTCGACGCCTTGCAGGAAATACTGGAGAAGAAGCGCTTCATCACCTGCCACTCCTACGTGCAGAGCGAGATCGTGATGCTCATGCGCGTAGCCGAACAATTCGGGTTTACGGTGAACACCTTCACCCACATCCTCGAAGGGTACAAAGTGGCCGACAAAATGGCCGCCCACGGCGCCGGCGGCAGCACCTTCAGCGACTGGTGGAATTACAAAATGGAGGTGCAGGAAGCCATCCCCTACAATGCCAAAATGATGCACGACCGCGGCGTGACCGTGGCCATCAACTCTGACGACGCCGAGATGGCCCGTCGCCTCAACCAGGAGGCCGCCAAAGCCGTGGCTTACGGCGGCGCTTCGGAGGAGGATGCCTGGAAAATGGTGACCCTTAATCCAGCCAAACTGCTGCACGTCGACGACCGGGTGGGCAGCATACGCGCCGGCAAGGATGCCGACCTGGTGCTGTGGAACAACCACCCGTTGGCCGTGTACGCCCGCGCCGAAAAAACCTGGGTAGACGGGGTGCTGTACTTCGACCTGGTGCGCGACGCCGAACTCCGCGTACAGGTGCAGTCCGAGCGGGCACGGCTGGTGCAAAAAATGCTGACGGAGAAAAAAACCGGCGCCGCCACGCCCAAACCGGGCCGGGAGAAGCAGTATTACCACTGCGACAGCAACGGGGATGAAGGGTAAGCGCTGCGGTTTGCCGGATTGTATTAATCCAGCTTGATCGGCTTCAGCTCCCCGTTCGGCGCGATCAGGAACACCTCTTTTACCGGTTTGGCCGGCCGCTCTACTTTCCGTTCGGGCAAGGTATAGCGCACGATGAGGTTGTACGAGAATTGCACGGCAGGTTCCAGTATCTCGGCGTTGATCACGATGTCGTAGTCGTTGGCGGGCACGGCGTTGTAGAAGCGGGCCACCGGCTTGTCGGCGCTGTTGACCACCACGCCCTTGTCCGTGCGTTCCAGATCAAGGCTCTGGGTGCTGAAGGCCCGGTAGCTTTCGTAGCGGTTGATGGGGTAGGCCACCCAGGCGTTTTCGGCGGTGATCATGTAGGCAGAGTCGAATTCGATGCCGATGTTTTGGTAGGCCTTTTCCACGTCGTTCAGGTAAGCGAATGTGGCGGCGCGCAACTGAGCGTACACCGCCTGGGGTTCCTTGATGAAGTAATCGACCTTCACGATGTCGTAAATCTCCTGTTTGGCGGCGGCGGTCACGATCCGGTCGAGCAGGGCGGGGTCGTTGTAGCGCACGTGAACGTTTTTTTGGAGTTCGAAGCCTTTGGGGATCTCCGTATAGGTTTTTTTGGAGAACAGTTTTTTGTTGACATCGTACTCGTAACGGGGCAGGAAGTTGACCATGTCGACGTAGATATCGGATCGCGGGATACCCAGTCCCTGCAGATCGGCGAGGAGTCCGTTGATGCGGGCACCGAGCAGATTATCGGTTTCCTCGGCGGTTTTGCCCGTTTGCAGGCAACTAAAAATAGCGGTGTAGTTGTCGGCTTTTTTGTTGAACAGGGCGTTGATGCCCAGTTCGATGACGTTTTTGTCCACCAGTTGGGCCGACTTGGGCACGGCCCGGAATTGGGCGTTGAACTGCACATTCTGGTACGTCTGTTGTTGTTCTCCGTAGTTGCCCATTACCTGGGCGTATGACTGGGGCCCGAACGTCAGAGCGACCCATGCACTAATCAGGTATTTTTTCATGGTTATGGTGTTTTCCCTAAAAAACGCCGGGAGGCGATAAAATGTATACTGCCGGTTGTTTTCTTTGAAAAAGGGGCATTTCAGGCAACCGGGGCAGGGGCATCGGCGTCATCCAACCATTCGTTTCAATCCAAACCGACCAACATTACCTGCTTTTCCGAAGATGACGAAGAAGAGTCTGCTCCTGGCAGCGTCTGTGACCATTGGCTCAGTTGCCCTGTATGCGCTGGCCGGCTCCAATGGTTGGGGTGGCCGCGCCGTGACCATTTTTATGCCCCAGGAGGAAAACCCGACGGCTCCGGCACCCGCAGCCCGGGACACCACGCCTCCCCTGCGGGACCGGTACGATGATTTCCTGAACGACGGCAACCCCAACCAGATCGACCTGAACGACCCATCGGCCATCGACAAGCAGGTGGAATACGATCCGGCAACGAATATGTACATCGTCACCGAAAAAATCGGTGAGGAGTACTACCGCATGCCCACCTACATGACCTTCGAGGAGTACCTGAACTGGCGCGAAGAGCAGCAGCAACAGCAGTATTTTGACCGGCTGCAGGGCGTGACGTCCGCCGGAAAATCCGCCTCCAGCCTGGGTGACCCCATCGCCCAGTACAAAATCGGCAACAGCCTGATCGACCGCCTGTTCGGCGGCTCTACGGTGGAAATCAAGCCCCAGGGACAGATCAACCTCACCTTTGGCGTAAACTACCAGAAGGTGCAAAACCCGGTGCTGACCCTGCGCCAGCAGCAGGTGACGAACTTCGACTTCGACATGGGCATCAACATCAACGCCACGGGAAAGGTCGGTGAAAAACTCAACCTGGCCTTTAATTACAACAGCCAGGGTACGTTCGATTTCGACAACCAGCTCAAGATCCAGTACGACCCTAAAAATTTCTCCGAGGACGAGATTCTGCAAAACATCGAAGCCGGCAACGTATCCATGCCCCTGCGCTCCAACCTCATCCGGGGCGTGCAGAACCTGTTCGGCCTCAAAACAGAGATGAAGTTCGGCCACCTGCGCACCACGTTTGTGGTCAGCCAGCAGCGGTCCCGGCAGCAGACCCTGAGCTTCCAGGGCGGCTCGCAGGTGCAAGTGTTTGAAAAACCCATTGACGAATACGACGAGTTCCGCCACTTTTTCGTCAGCCACTGGAACCGCAACCAGTTCGAGCCGGCCATGAGCTGCCTGCCGGTACCCCAAACGCTATTCACCGTCACGCGTATGGAGGTATGGATCACCAACGACCGGCTCCTCACCGAAAACATCCGCGATGTGGTGGCTTTGGGTGATCTGGCGGAGCCCGACTCCATCCGCGACGACCTCAAGTTGCCCATGCCGCCGGACCTCGACATCACCGGCAAAGCCTTGCCCACCAACAACAACAACCAACTGTATCCGCGTATTTTGGACGACCTGTCGAACGACTCCTCCTTCCGGCGTACCGACCGCGTCATTCAGCGCCTGACCACCGGCTACGGCCTCAGGCAGATCGTCGACTTTGAAAAAGTGCGGGCGCGCCTGCTCAGCCCCAGCGAGTATTCGTACGACGAGCAACTCGGGTTCATCAGCATCAACCTGAACGTACAACCCGACCAGGTGGTGGGCGTAGCCATGGAGTACACCTACAACGGCCAGCCATACAAGATTGGTGAATTCACGAGCGACGTTTCGCAGGGCGACAGCCTCAACCAGAACGTCCTGTTCGTCAAAATGCTCAAAAGCACAACGCCGAACGTACAGCTGCCCATTTGGGATCTGATGATGAAAAACGTGTACGCCGTAGGCGCCGCCAACGTCGATCCGAAGGAATTTCGCTTCGATATTTACTATGAAGACCCGGGAAAGGGCCAAAAACGATTCCTCGACGAAGACGATGTACCGGCCCAGGTGAACGGCATCCCCCTGCTCCAACTCTTCAACCTCGACAACCTCAACCTGCAGGCCGACCCCGGACCCGACGGGATCTTCGACTTTATCCCCGGGCTCACCATCAACATGCGCTCCGGCAGGGTCATGTTCCCCGTCCTCGAACCCTTCGGTCAGCACCTGGCGAAAAAGCTCGCCGACGCCGGCGCCGACCCGGCCGTGGTCGAACGGTACGTGTACCCCCAACTCTACGACTCTACCCTCTTCCGGGCCCGGGAATTTCAGCAGCTCAACCGCTTCACCCTTAAAGGCCAGTACAAGTCCTCCGTTTCATCCGAAATCTCGCTCGGCGCTTTTAACCTGCCCCGTGGCTCGGTGCGCGTAACTGCCGGCGGTCGCCAACTGGTGGAAGGGGTCGACTATACCATCGACTACAACATCGGCAGGCTTCGCGTGCTCAACGACGCCATTCTCCAGTCGGGCCAAAACGTAAGCGTAAGTTTCGAGGACCAAACCCTGTTCGGCTTCCAGAACCGAACCATGCTCGGCGCACGTTTTGATTACGAGTTCAGCAAAGACCTCGTGGTGGGCGCCACCTACATGCGTTTGTACGAAAGGCCACTCACCCAAAAAGTCAACTTCGGCGACGACCCCATCAACAACCGGGTATACGGGCTCGACGTCAACCTCAGCAAGGACGCGCCCTGGCTCACCCGCCTGGTCGACAAGATTCCCCTCATCAGCACCAAAGCCGCGTCGAGCATCACCGCACAGGGCGAGGTGGCGGCCTTGCAGCCCGGCCACAGCAAGGCCGTGAACCTGGGCGACGATAAAGGCGGCACCGTTTACATCGACGACTTCGAGGGCAGCACCGCCAACCTGCCGCTGGCCAACCCGGCCAATACCTGGTTCATCGCATCCGTACCCCAGGGCGACTCCATACTCTTTCCCGAATCCGTGCTGTTCGACACCATCGCCCAGGGCGCCAACCGCGCCGGTCTGACCTGGTACATCGCCGACCCCATCGCCCGCGACGGCGTGGACGCCACCAACCCCTACACCCGGCTGGTGCAGTACCAGGACATCTTCCCGAACCGGCAACTCACCCCGCTCGAACAGTCGAACCTGCGCCCCCTCGACGTCACCTTCTACCCGCGTGATCGAGGACCCTACAACTTTGAGTTGCCCAACGGTTACCCCGGCATCTCCGAGGGCCTGACCACCCTCGGTGAGCTGAACATGCCCGATACCCGCTGGGGCGGTTTTATGAAAGGCCTGAATACCAATGACTTCGAAGCTGCCAACATTGAGTTTGTCGAATTCTGGATGCTCAACCCCTACATGGACAAGCAGGACGGCACGAACATTTCGGACGATGGCGATATGTTTATCGACCTGGGCACCATTTCAGAGGACATCCTGCGCGACTCGCGCCAGTTTTTCGAAAACGCCATCCCCACCGAACCCGGCACGGGCGCCAGCGTAAACACCCGGTGGGGCCGCATTCCCGTGCTGCCGCCTGTCGTCAACGCATTCGACAACGACCCCGCGCGCCGCGAAAGCCAGGACATCGGCCTCGACGGGCTCGACGACGACGGCGAACGCAACTTTTACGTCGAATGGCTCAACGCCATCATGGCCTCCTCCCTCGGCCAAAACGCCAAGGATGCCATCATGGCCGACCCCTCCAACGACAACTTTGTCTATTACCTCGACCCGAGGTATGAAGTCACCGACCCCGGCGTGCTGGAGCGCTACCGCTACTTCAACAACACCCAGGGCAACTCGCCGGTGAACAACACCAACAACCTGAACCCTTCGGCCACCAACATACCGGACATGGAAGACCTCAACCGGGACAACACCCTGAACGAGGCCGAAGCCTATTTCCGATACCGCATACCCATGCGGAAAACCATTAACCCCGACGGACGCGAGGTGCTCGACCTCACCGACCCCGCGCTTGCCGAGCTGATTACCGACACGGTGGTGGTGCAATACAGCCCCAATGAGGAGCCCATGATCTGGTACCGGTTCAAGCTGCCGCTGGACTGGCAGCGCCGCGAGCAGCTGGGCGGCATCCAGGACTTCCGGTCCATCCGTTTCATTCGCATGTTTTGGAAGGGGTTCACCGACCGCACCACCTTCCGCTTCGCCACCCTTGAACTGGGCCGCAACCAATGGCGGCGTTTTACCCAAACCCTTTCCTGCGAGGGCAGCCTGAACCAGATTCCGTTTGATGTGAACGCGGTGAGTATCGAACGCAACTCCACCCGAACACCGTTTAACTACACCATCCCGCCCGGCATCACCCGCGAACAGTCGGTAGGCGCATTTCCCGATATCCTGCAGAACGAACAGGCGCTGTCCATTTCCATCTGCGATCTGCCCTTCTGCGACGCCCGCGCCGTGTTCAAGCCGCTGAATATGGACCTGCGCCAATTTGAACGCATCAAAATGTTCGTGCACGCGGAGTCCGTAGACAGCATCCTCTATCCGCTCGACTCCACCGACCTCAGCGTATTCATGCGCCTGGGCTCCGATTACGTGAACAACTACTACGAGTACGAAGTGCCGCTGACGCCGTCGGACGTAGCCCGTCTCATGGGCAACACCAACCCCGACAGCCGGGAGTACAAAGAGGAAGTGTGGCGACCGGAAAACAACTTCGACTTCCCCCTGGAGCTGCTCTCCGAGGTCAAAAAACAACGAAACGCACAAGCGGATCCCAACCTCGGGCAGGTATTTGAAATCGTTGACCCCAACGACCCCCGGGGCAAGAACAAGATCAAAGTGGTGGGCAACCCCAACCTGGGTTACGTCAAAGGTGTCATGGTCGGCGTCCGAAACGTTGACACCCTCGAAAAACAAAAACACTGCGTAGAGGTCTGGATCAACGAGCTGCGTCTCAACGGCTTCAACGAACGCGGCGGCTACGCAGCACAGGGTCGCGTGGACATGAAGCTGGCCGACTTCGGCAACATATCTCTCGCCGGTCTGTACACCAGCATCGGCTGGGGCGCCATCGACCAGAAGGTCATCCAGCGCCAGCTGGAAGAGGTATTTCAGTACGACCTGTCGACCAACCTCGAACTCGGCAAGTTTTTCCCGGAACGCACCGGTCTGCGCATCCCTTTCTACGCGCAGTACTCCAACATCACCCGAAACCCGGAATACGACCCCTACGACCTCGACATCAAGCTCAAGGACAAGCTCGACGCCGCCGATCCGGCCGACCGCGACTCTATTCGCCGCAATGCCCAGGATGTGACCGTGGTGCGCGGCTACAACTTCACCAATGTCCGAAAGGAACGACGCGGCAGCAAAAAGTTCCCCATGCCCTGGGATATTTCCAACTTCAGCTTCTCCTACGCGTTCAACGAGATGAAACGCCGCACCCCCTTCATCATCAATGATGAGGTGGACCAGTGGAAAGGCGGGTTCGACTACCGCTACGCACTCGGCGTCAAGCCCATCGAGCCGTTCAAAAAACTGTTCCCCGGCAACAAGCACCTCAAGTTCATCAACGAGTTCAACTTCAATCCCATTCCCAACACCTACGGCTTCAACACGGTGCTGGAACGCGTGCAGCAACAAACCATCTGGCGGTTTGCCGGCGAAGATCCCGCCCGAAACACCTACTACAACCGGCGATTTACCTGGGATCGCAACTTTGACCTGGGCTGGGACATCACGCGAAACCTGCGTTTTAACTACAACGCCGTCAGCCGCAACCTCATCGACGAACCCTTGCAGTACGACGAGAACGGCAACCAAGTCAGCCAAAGCGAACGCAGAGACTCCATCTGGAACAACATCCTCGATTTCGGGCGACCCAAGGGGTTCACCCAGAACATGTCGCTTACCTGGACGCTGCCCTTCCGCCAGTTTTATGCGCTGGACTGGGTCACCTCCCGCTTCTCCTACACCACCAGCTACATCTGGGCCGCTCAATCCCTCAAGCTGCAAAACCTCGATGCCGCCCAGTACCAGCAATACCTCAACTCCCGCAACCTGGGCAACGTCATTCAGAACAACAACGTGCGGCAACTAACCGGCGACTTTAGCTTCGAATCGCTCTACAACAAAAGCAAGTACCTGTCAAAAATCAACAAGGGAACCCCCGCTTCACCGCCCCGAAACAACACCGGCAGCCAGCCCGGCGGAAAACCCGGGCGCGGCGCACCCGGACGCGATGACCTTCAAAAAGAAGAAAAACCGGCCAACGCAGGCGCAGACGACGGCAAGGACGGCAAGAACCCGAAGGACAAAGACAAGTCCAAGGCCGATAAAGAGAAAGAAAAGAAAAACGCCACACCCTCTGCTGCCGAGCAGGTAGTGTTCCGAACCCTCATGATGGTGCGCAAAGGCCGCTTCAGCTACTCTGAAAACTACGCCTCCATGGTGCCGGGCTTCACACCGGAAACCGCCTTCCTCGGTATGAGCCAGGGGTTCGACGCGCCCGGGTGGGGATACGCCCTGCTGGGTGAGCAGCCCGATAAAGGCTGGCTCGACGATGCCGGCCGAAAAGGGTGGATCACCCATCGGCCGGAATTGAACCAGCAGGTGAACCGAAACTACACGCAGAATTTCGACGCCGGACTCTCCATAGAACCGTTCAAGGAATTCCGCATTGAACTCACCCTGAATAAACAGTACGGCCGAAACAGCACCGAACTGTACAAAGACCAATCCTTCAACCTCAGCCCCGACTCGGTGGACTTCCAGCACCGCGCCCAACGCGACTTCGGCAGCTACACGATCTCGTATTTCTCCATGAACACACTTTTTGGAACCGATATCGACGAGCTGTTTGCGCGCTTCAAAAACTACCGGCCCGTCATATCGCAACGCCTCGGCACCATGGCCGGCAACACCAATCCGCACGAGGAAGACGGCGCCGAATACGCCTACGGATACGGCCGCATCCAGCAAGAAGTCCTGTTGCCCGCCTTCATCGCCGCTTACACGGAAAAAGACCCGTCGAGCGTACAACTGGACGTATTCAAAACCCGCCCGGCCGTCAACTGGAACCTGAACTACAACGGGCTCTCCAAAGTGGGCAAGCTCAAAAACATCTTCTCGAGCATTTCCATCAAGCACGGGTACAAGAACACCCTGACGGTGAACTCCTACAACACCGACATCTTCTACGATCCGGCCGTGCCCTACCAGATCGATGAGCTCAACTTCAACTACATTGCCCGATTCGAGATTCCGCAGGTGGTCATCAACGAATCGTTTGCACCCTTGTTGGGCATTGACGTGCGCACCAAAACCGACCTCACCATGCGGCTCGACTTCAAAAAGGCGCGCACCCTGGCCATGTCGTTCGTCGACTACCAGCTCGCCGAAACGCAGTCCACCGGGTACACATTTGGCATGGGCTACCGGTGGAAAAACGTGAACATCGCCTTTTTAACCGGCGAGAAAGGCGGCAAAAAAAGCTCCAAATCCAAGAAAAAAGACCCCATGTCCAACATCTTCGGCAGCGGTGGCGGCGGAAACCAGTCGCGCGACCTGGTGCTGAAGTTCGACTTCGACCTGCGCGACGACATCACGGTCAACCACCGCCTCGACCAGCTGGACGTGGCCGTGCCCACGCGCGGCCAGCGAACCATCGCCATCAACCCATCGCTCGACTACTCGCTCAACCGGCGGCTCAAACTCCGCCTGTTCGCCGATTACCGGCGCACGGTGCCCAAAACGTCGCAGTCGTTCCCGATCACCACGCTGAACTCGGGTGTGCAGGTGCAGTTTTCACTGAATTAAAAAAATCGGTAACTGTTGGGAAAAGCCCGTACCTTTGTGCCAACATTTACCAACCCGGTATTTGTCCGCCCTGGACATTGACGTTTTTGGGACTCCTCCCACAGCTCCCCTTGACCATTGACGGCGCGAAACCTTTACGGAGCGCCACGCGTACGAGACCGGGAAAACATTTTACATGACATTCAAAGATTTGTCGCTCATCGAGCCCCTGCAACGCGCTGTTGCCGCTGAAGGCTATGAGCACCCCACTCCCATCCAGGCACAGGCCATTCCCGTGTGCCTCGAAGGCCGCGACCTCCTGGGTTGCGCCCAGACCGGCACCGGCAAAACCGCCGCCTTTTCCCTGCCCATCCTGCAAAACCTCTTTGAGGCCGGCAAAAAAGAGGGCATCCGCTGCCTGATCCTCACCCCCACGCGTGAACTGGCCATCCAGATCAACGAAAGCATCGAAGCCTACGGGCGCTACCTGCCGCTGAAACACCTGGTCATCTTCGGCGGGGTGTCGCAGCACGCCCAAACACAGGCCCTGGCCCGCGGACCGCAAATCCTGGTGGCCACCCCGGGTCGACTGCTCGACCTCATGCAGCAGGGCTTTATCTCCCTGAGCAACATCGAGATTTTTGTGCTCGACGAGGCCGACCGGATGCTCGACATGGGCTTCATCCACGATGTGAAAAAAGTGATTGCCAAGCTGCCCAAACAGCGACAAACGCTCTTTTTCTCCGCCACCATGCCGCCCGAAATTGCCAACCTGGCCGATTCCATCCTGCGCAACCCCGTGCGGGTAGAGGTTACCCCGCCGGCTACCACCGCCGAAAAAGTGGCGCAAGCCGTGTATTTCGTCGACAAACAGGACAAGAAACGCCTGCTCGTGCACCTGCTCGAAAACCCCGAGATCCGCTCGGTGCTCGTGTTCACCCGCACCAAACACGGCGCCAACAAACTCGCCGAATTCGTGAGCAAGTCGGGCACCTACGCCGAAGCCATCCACGGCAACAAGTCGCAGAACGCCCGCCAGAACGCCCTGAGCAACTTTAAAAACGGGAAAATCCGTGTGCTCATCGCCACCGACATCGCCGCCCGGGGCATCGATATCGACGAGCTGTCGTACGTCGTCAACTACGAACTGCCCAACGTACCGGAAACCTACGTGCACCGCATCGGCCGCACCGGCCGCGCCGGCGCCAGCGGCATCGCCCTGTCGTTCTGCGAAGCCGAAGAACTGCCCTTCCTGAAAAGCATCCAGAAACTGACCGGCCAAACGGTGCCGGTGGTGGAAGAACATCCTTTCGTGGCCGACCTGTCGCTGCCGGCGCCACCGGCGCCGAAAGCGGAGGCGCCTCGCCGGGCGTCGGGCGGAAACAACAACAACCGCCGCAGACGGCGGTAAGGGGCTTTGTGCAGGTCGTCATGATGCAGCTACTGCACCACCAACCACTTGCGCAACGATCCCGTTGCTGTGTGCAACACCACCATATATGCGCCTGGCGGCACGCCGCCGATGTTCCATTCCATGGCTTTCGTTTGCACCGCTACCGGTTGGGATTTAATCAGTCGTCCCTGTGCGTCATACAATTGCAGTCGGTCACCCGCTTTCGATGGCGTCGTCCATTCGATATACAGCCGATCACGGGTTGGGTTGGGGTACACCTTCAAGTGTTTGTTGGACAACAGGAGATGCGATGTGGATACCATTCCCGGGCGGGCGTTGATGCCCAGGTCGTAGCAAACGGGTTGAGCGGCGTCGTACACCACAAAATGCAGCGCACTGTCGCCGGGCTGCGGCATTAAAAACAGCGTGTCGCCGGTGTTCAGCACATCAAAAGCAAAGGCCCCCAACGCGTCGGTTGTATCGGTGAAGCCCGTACTGGTAAAAACAACCAGACCGGGGATGCCCGGTTCCTGGATATCCCGAACACCGTTGGCGTTTGCATCGGCGTAAACAACGCCTCTTTGCGGCAGGGCAAGCTGTATTGCGTTAAACACAACCGTGCTGTCGCAGAACGGTGAAGCCGTACACCTGGCCTGTTTGCTGCCCGGCGTGCAAAAGGTATCGTTGCAAACCTGGAAACATGCGTCGGGACACAGCAGCACATCGCCGAAATCTTTGACGATGGCGGGAGCAAGGGCCACGGTTTCCAGCACGATGCTGTCGGTGCAAGGAATAACCGACGGCAACACGGTAGTGTACGTTCCCGGCTGGGTCACGTACACGCCGGAGACCAGCTTGTGGTAGCCGCCCTCCGCGCAAATGAACACCGGGGGCAAGGTAGTGGTGTCGGGGGTAGCGGCCGGAAGGATGTTGACCACACAGCTTACGACACTGTCGCAGCCCAGGCTGTTGTTCAGTGTAACGGGAAAAGTGCCCGCACAACCGAAAGCCACCCCTGCACACACAATAGTGTTGCCCGGGCACAGTTGCACGGTGTCGGTGGTGAATACGGCGTCTCCAACATGAACGGTTATGCAGGTATCCGGGGCATTCGGACCAGCAACACTGCTGACGCACACCTCGGCCATGCCGGTTTGGGCCCATATCACGTCAATCGATTTGCCCTCGCTGCTTCCTGCAATGATGCCCATATCCGGCGGGAAAATGCTCCAGATGACCGGGGCAGCCGACGTGTACGCCACCGCCGGGCCGGGTATGCAGGCCGTAGTCGGGCCTGTTGGCCTGATGTTGGGTCGGTTTATGGTGTACGAACACAAGGCGCCGCCCAGGCCGTCTATCATGAGGTAGTAAACCTGACCAGGCGTAAGGCCGGTGGCGGTTATTGCCTGTTCGCTTCCGGTGCTTATGTCGGCCAGGCAATAGGATACAAAGTCGAAATTGATGCAATCACTTGTGCGCAATATCGCCGCCTGCACCCCGCTCCCAAAGGAGCATTCGCCACACCCGATGGTGAGCGTCACTTCTGTAGAGTCGGCTATGAACCCAAAAAATTGATTGTTTTCAACGCTTGAACACCAATACGGTGGAAGGGATACGGGCGGATCCGTAAGCGTTTGCCCAACATAACAACGCAAGGCATCCGGAGAGGGTAGAATACAGGCATCCTGAACCGATACCGACGGAACAGGGGTGGCACACGCTTGGGGGTTGCATTGGGCAAGGAGCGTGTTTGATGGTGGCAACAACAAACAGGCGAGGAATAGCAGTGGCGTAGTGTATTTCATGGTCAGGTTGCGCCACCACCGACTGCCGCATGGTGGTATTCCCCCGTTCACTGGACAGAAAACAAACATGAACAGGCGCTAAGTTAACGGGTTTGATGGATTGTTACAGCCAGTTTTTCCCTGTATTTTCCCTCCAATGCACGCGCAAAAGCTACTTTGTCAGCCCTCAAGAATGCCATTGCTTCACCATTTACAATGGTCGGATGGATGTCCCTAAGGTTACTATCGCTCCAGATTGCCAGTTCTACAAGTACAGGCGTCAATGCTAATCCCTTATCGGTCAATAGATAGAGATTATTTTTTTTATTGTCAGGTCGTTTGGTTTTGATGATGATCCCCAGTTCTTCCAGCAGTTTGAGTTTGGCCGATAGAATATTGGTCGCAATGGCCTCCTCACTTTCCGTAAAGTCTTTAAAGGTTTCCTTGCCCTCGATGAGCATTTGCTTTACGATGACCAATATCCACTTGTCGCCTAAGACGTCAAGGGCTGAGGTAAAGGGACAATTGCACCTGAAATCGGGTCTCATATGTTAAGCGCTTGTTAAATATTGCTTGCAAAATAAAAGTTTTTCCGAATTTACTTGCAAAGTGAAAGTTATGCTGTACTTTTGCTTGCGGAACAAAAGTAAAACATTTTCAGGTATGAAACAAGTCTTGACAAGTATTCTGATTACAGGTATGCTCGCTTCCTGTGGCAGCAATCAAACAACATCAACAAGCGCGAAAAATGAATCAAAATCCAATAAAATGAACAACAAAGAAATCGTAGGCACCTTTTTAGGTGCGGTGTCAAAACAGGACACCACAACCATGCGCGAATGGGCCAATGCCGATTACATTCAGCATAACCCCTTTGTGCCCACCGGACTTGAGCCATTCATCGGAATGCTGCCCATGTTGAAAGAACACGGTACTTATGCCGAAAACGTGCGGATGTTTCAAGATGGAAACTATGTTTTCATGCACAACATCTGGAAAAACGCCACACCTTTTGGGGCCGATGAAATGGTGGCCTTTGACATTATTCGTGTCGATGAAAACGGCAAGGTAGCGGAGCACTGGGACGCCATGACCGCACTGGTAAAAGAAACCGCCAGCGGAAGATCCCAAACCGACGGGCCTGTTGCCGTGGAGGACTTAGACAAAACCGAAGCCAACAAAGCATTGGCCGTTGCCCTCATTGAAGATGTATTGATGGGTAAAAACCCGGGAAAGATCACCGAATACATCAGTGAAGAACAATACGACCAGCACAACCCGGGAATAAACGATGGTTTGAGTGGCATTGTAGAAGCCGTACAGTACCTCACTGCTCAAAACAACATGTTCAAGTACAACAAAATCCACAAGGTGTTGGGTGAAGGCAACTTCGTGCTTACGGTGAGTGAAGGCGAATGGAGCGGTAAATCACAAGTTTTTTACGACTTATTCCGCATGAAAGGTGGAAAAATTGTAGAGCACTGGGATGTGATCCAGCCTGTCCCTACCACAGGATTGGCGAACACCAATGGCATGTTCGGAGGGTTCTGACAAAGACCATGTACGGGCGCAAACCAAAATGTCGCTTCAAGGTCGTTTCGATTCCAATAAGTGACCGTGTAAAGCCCCATTTCCAGAACAGGCTTCGACAATTTGGTTTGCGCCCTCATTCACTACAAAAAAAACATCATTCATGACTGAAAATTCAATTTCAACACTCGCTTTGGTACTGTGTATGATACCAGGCATTCTGCACTCATTGGAAGTAGCTTTTCCCATGTTGGCTCGTTTGATTGTCAATTATGTACTTCCATTGTTTGAACCGGGCTTGCCTAAGGGTAAGCATCAAATGACTGCTCATGAGCAGACGGCGATGCTGGATGCAGCCATTGCAACTGTGCCAGAAGAGCAGAAAACAGCAGCGAAAGATTATATATTTCTCCTGCTTTTTGAACAACGCCAAAATTCTCTGGCTTTATGGGCGGTTATAGCCGGTATCGTTTATGGGTTTCAATTGCCCTTGGATGAGCGTGCTACGCTGCATTTCTTATTAATGGTGATGTCGGCTTTGTTTACATTAGTCAATGCCAATCATGCCGGTATTCCCTTATTGGGTCACCACCCGAAAGTATCCAGAAATGGTCGAAATGTAGGTATCGTGTTTGTTCCTTTCTGGCTCGCATCCACTGTACTGAATTATCTGGCTTTTACCGCTGCTGCTAATTGATAGTACATTTTTAACAAGTTTTAAAACAATAAAATAATGAAAAATATCATCATCACCGGCAGCAGCAACGGATTCGGATTCAAGGCCGCCAAAGACTTTGCCGATCAAGGCTATCAGGTTTTTGCCACCATGCGCAACCCTGACGGAAAAAATGCAGCCGCAAAAGCCGAATTGGAAGCCCATTCTGCCCACATCAAAGTGGTTGATATGGATGTTGCCAGCGATGCGTCTGTAAAAGAAGCGATGGAGAATATCCTTGCTGCAGCAGGAAGCATTGACGTCCTCATCAACAATGCCGGGATTATGTATCTGGGCATTACAGAGGCTTTTAGTGTGGCTCAGGCGCACCAGCAGATGGAAACCAATTATTATGGTGCGATCAGGGTCATGCAAGCGGTTTTGCCTTCCATGCGTAAGGCAGGTGCTGGCTTAATCATCAATACCTCTTCGCTGGTAGGCCGTATGTCGCCACCGTTTTTTGGCACCTATTCCGCCACCAAACACGCCCTCGAAGGCTACGCACAAGCGCTGCGCTATGAAGTTTCGCCTTTTGGGGTGGATATCGTCATGGTAGAACCCGGCCCCTTCGGCACAGGGTTATTGGCATCGGGTCAAGCACCTGCCCACAGCGAAGTGTTGGAAACCTATGGTCAATTGGCAGGTGTTCCGTCTGCCATGGGCGAAAACTTTGCGCAAATGCTGCAAAGCGACGGCGCACCTGACCCGCAATGGGTGGTAGATGCTTATTTGAAACTGGCAGAAATGCCATTTGGTAGCCGTCCGACAAGAACCGTAGTGGGTATCACCTGGGGCGTGGATGAAATCAATGACCTGACACAATCCATTCAGGACAGGGTGTTGAAAGAAATGCAGCTCGAAGCGGTTTTGGGGGGTATATCGGCTTAAACATGAACAATTTTCAGTTTTACAATCCGGTCAAAATCATTTTTGGCAAAGGTCAAATCGCTGAGCTTGCCAACCAGATTCCGAAAGATGCCCGCATCCTGCTCACCTACGGCAGGGGCAGCATTTTCAAAAATGGGGTGTACGACCAGGTAACAGCGGCTTTACAGGGGTACCACATCGTGGAATTTGGCGGGATCGAACCGAACCCGAGCTACGAAACACTTATGAAAGCGGTTGAACTCGGTCGTGCAGAAAATATTGATTTTTTGCTGGCGGTAGGAGGCGGATCCGTGATTGACGGCACCAAGTTTATTGCGGCTGCCATCCCCTGCTCAGGGGATGCGTGGAATGTGATTGTGCATCAAAATGATTACACGACCGCCCTGCCCATCGGTACGGTACTGACCATCCCTGCTACAGGGTCTGAAATGAATGCCTACGCCGTGATTAGTCGGCAGGATACGCAGGAAAAAGTGGGGACGGGCAACCCCTTGCTTTTCCCGAAGTTTTCCATTCTTGACCCGCAGACCACCTTTTCCCTGCCGCAGCGGCAAATTGCCAATGGCATTGCAGATGCTTTTACGCATGCCATTGAACAATACATGACCTATCCGGTACATGCCGTCACCACCGATGTCATGGCCGAAGCGGTCATGCTTGCACTGACCGAGGAAGGGCCAAAATGGATGGAAAATCCCGGCGATTACGACGCTGCTGCCAACATCATGTGGGCCGCCACGATTGCACTGAATGGCTTGCTGTCGACAGGCGTACCTACCGACTGGGCCACCCATCAAATTGCCGTTGAACTCACGGCCTTGCATGGCATAGACCATGCCCGAACGCTGGCAACCATTCTGCCGCATTTGCTGGAAATAAAAAAGGATTCCAAACGCAAAAAGTTGATTCAATATGCCGAACATGTGTGGCATATTCGTGATTCGGATGATGCCCTGGTAGATGCGGCGATTCAGAAAACCAATGAATTTTATGAATCTCTGGGAATCCCTACCAAAATCTCCGCGTACGGTTTAGGCCATGACACGATTGATAAAATTGTGGAAAGGCTTGAAGCCAAGGGCATGAACTATGGCGAACATGCGGATATTACCCCTGCAGTGGTGCGCCAGATTTTGGAAAAGAGCTTGTAGCTTCAATTGCAACCATCGGAGCCACTACATCTTTCCTACCGCATCAATCTGTTAGGTGTCATATCAGAATGCCCTCTTCTTCGACGTTATGGAAAAACGGTTTCGGAATTGGTTGAAAAGAGTTAGGGGGTTCGAGGAAGCGTTGGCCGGGGGCTCGCTTGTACAGTTTTTAGGGCGCTTATATTTCGGAGAGGTTCGTCAATTCGTAACGCTTTTTGCCTTCAAAGACAGCGTAACGGCTGGTATCGGGCAAGTGCGGATTGTTGGGCTGCGCTTTTCGGCATGGCTGCTGTTGGGCTTGCTGTACTTGGCCACCCGTTCTTGCATCGCATTGTAGCGGAAGCGGAGGGTGCGATCGGTTTTTTGGATCGTGTCCGGCTTTTGCTTTACCCAATCAGTCTTTTCAACTCTTCCACTGTTCTACCTGTCCACGCCGCGATATCTTCGAGCGTTTTGCCGGATTGGAGCAGCAGCTCAACCATTTTGATCAAGTCCTGTTCCGCTTTTTCTTTGCTTTGGCGCGCTGCTTCTGCCTGCACCTGGGCTGCTTCTTTTTGCTGACGCTCCTCCTCTACCTGGGCTTCTGCGATTTCTTTCTGTTCCTCCAGGAGTTTGATCCGGGTCTCCTGATCAACCAAATAATCTTCCATTTCTTGTTCCGTTTGCAGTTTTCGGCGCATTTCCTCGTTCAGCAGGGGCGCCTGGAGGTATTCGGCGATGTCCTTGAACTCTTCCGGAACCTCCTCCAGGTCCAGGATGTAGTTCGCTTCCCGCACCCAGGCCTGGTTGAACAGCGTCATGAAACGCTCGATCCGGCTGCGGCGCTGCGGGGGCAGGCGGCGCACCTGGAGGATGTAGCAGTCGTGCGTGAGCAGCGAAATGAAGTCGCTTTCCAGTTCTACCAGCTGTTGGCTGGACAGATCCGTGATGCGCTGATCGACCCGCACGGCCATCAGGGGAATGTCCGCCAGATTGAACTGCCGCTCTTCATCTTCCATCACGATCTCCTGTTGGGAAAGTGCCAGGGCTAACACCTCCTTGTCCAGAATAACCGACAGCACCTTGCGGGCCAATCGCTCGTTGGACATCAGGTACTTGAAGGCGTAATCGTATAGTGGGTTGGCGATGCGCATGGGGTAAAGTTACGGGTTTTTGGGGTGTGGTTGGCTTGCAACCATCCGAGCAACTACATCTTTCTTACCGCATCAATCAGGGCACGTACCGGCTCGACTAACGATAGTACATCTTCCTCGGTAAAATCGAAGAAGTCTCCATAATCACCTTTTTGCCGCCAATCGAAAAGGTCAGCATAAAGCTTGCCTGATTTCATATCGATCCGCCCTGTTTTTACAAAATGCAGTAGAAATTGGGTCTTAACACCGGCATGTGTTTTGGTTTCAATGCCTGATTTTACCATGAGTCCACTGATAGCATAGTAGGCTGCGTAGTACAACCGGTTCACCGCCGCATTCCATTGGCTATTAGCGATAAGCAGTACAGCTGCTTGATATGACTCTTCTGCCTTTTCCATGCGATATTGGGAATATAAATCCCGATCTGTAGGTGTCATATCAGAATGCCCTCTTCTTCAACGTTATGGAAAAACGGCGTGGCACGGTGCTTACCGTACCAGTCCGCCTTGGAATAAACAAAGGTTGAAATGGCCTGTCCATACGCCAGTTCCACTTCAAACAATTGATGACGGAAGACTTGTTCCACCTTCAGATTGACTGTCCTGGGCGTCAAAATCAAGATGTCCCAGTCTGAATCATCCCGGGCGTCGCCCCTTGCCCGCGAGCCAAAAAGAATCACTTCTGCTTCGGGATCAATCGCTTTTACGAGTTCCTTTATTTTCAGAAGGATCGCAGCGCGTATGTCTTTTGATGCGGGCATTGTTGGACTTTGGTTATATTTCGAAGAGGTTCGTCAATTCGTAACGCTTTTTGCCTTCAAAGATAGGGTAACGGCTGGTATCGGGCAAGTGCGGATTTTTGGGCGCGTCGGGGTACAACTTCACATCCGGCTGCAGGTAGCCCACGCGGCTTGAGCCGTAGAGGTGTTGTTCGGCGAGTTTGAAGGAGTCCCAGGTCACTCCGCTGCCGCTGTTTTGCACCCAGCCGCTGTAAGTGGCCAGGGTGTTGCCCTGCGCATCGCGGATGTAGTACGTGCGCCTGTCATGATTAGTGACGATATAAGGCGTAATCGTACATTGGGTTGGCAATGCGTATGAAATAAAGTTTCGGCTTTTTGGGCATTGTTGGGCTGCAACCATCCGAGCCACTACATCTTTCCTACCGCATCAATAAGGGCACGTACCGGCTCGACTAACGGTAGTACATCCTCTTCGGTAAAATCGAAGAAATCTCCATAATCACCTTTTTGCCGCCAATCGAACGAATTTACCCTTCCTTGAACGAATCCTGAAACGCCGCCGGCAGGCAGCCGATCAGGCGGCAGGCAGCGGCTTCCGGTTTTGCCGGTTGGCCGGCTGTGGGGTGTAGCCCGAGGCGTCGTCGAGGCGAACGTAGCAGTTTTGGGTTGCAGCGGTGTGCGAAAAGGCGATCACGGCTGCCAGGGTATAGATATTTTTTTGCCCGTATCAACACAATTTGTATAAAAAAGCGTATCTTTGCACAAACCATCTTTGTCATGGCCTTGCAAGACAAGTACATCAACCCCTTCACCGACTTTGGTTTCAAAAAACTGTTTGGTTCCGAACCCAACAAAGACTTGCTCATCGATTTTCTGAACCAGGTATTGCCGTCCCAACGCCGGATTCGCGATCTCACCTATGCCAAACATGAGCACCTTGGCCAAACGGACCTGGACCGAAAGGCTATTTTCGACCTGTATTGCATCGGCGAAAACGGCGAACGCTTCATCGTGGAGATGCAAAAGGCAAAGCAGAACTATTTCAAAGACCGTTGCGTTTACTACGCATCCTTCCCCATTCAGGAGCAAGGGCAAAGGGGCGGCTGGGACTTTCAGCTCTCTGAAGTGTACACGGTTGGCATACTCGATTTTGTGTTCGACGAAGACCAAGAGAAAACGCAGGTGCGCCATGAGGTACAACTAAAAGACCAGCAATGCCGCGTTTTTTACGATAAACTCACCTTCATCTATCTGGAAATGCCGAATTTCACCAAAACGGAAGCGGAACTGGAAACGACATTCGACAAATGGATGTACGTGCTTAAGCACCTGCCCGATCTGGAGCGCCGCCCGCAGGTACTGCAAGAGCGCGTGTTTGAGAAACTGTTCTCGGTGGCGGAAATTGCCAAATTTACCCCGGAAGAGCGGCAGGGCTACGAACAGAGCCTGAAATATTACCGGGATTTGAAAAATGTGATTGATACGTCGTACATGGAAGGACGGGAGGAGGGAAAAATAGAAGGGATGCAAGAGCGAAACCTCGAAATCGCCCGGCAAATGAAGGCAGACGGAGAGCCAGCGGACAAAATTCGGCGGTACACCGGGCTTACGGAAGAGGAGATTGCGGGGTTGTAAATGTGGGTTTGGGCCGGGGGGCAGGACACTCTCATGACTAGTGACAATACGAAAATTTAAGGCGTAATCGTAAAGTGGTTGGCGATACGTATGAAATAAAGTTACGGCTTTTTGGGCATTGTTGGACTTTGGTTATATTTCGGAGAGGTTCGTCAATTCGTAACGCCTTTTGCCTTTAAAGATAGGGTAACGGCTGGTATCGGGCAAGTGCGGGTTGTTGGGCTGCGCTTTTCGGCATGGCTGCTGTTGGGCTTGTTGTATTTGGCCACCCGTTCTTGCATCGCGTTGTAGCGGAAGCGGAGGGTGCGATCGGTTTTTTGGATCGTGTCCGGCTTTTGCGTTAGCCAATCAGTCTTTTCAACTCTTCCACTGTTCTACCTGTCCACGCCGCGATATCTTCGAGCGTTTTGCCGGATTGGAGCAGCAGCTCAACCATTTTGATCAAGTCCTGTTCCGCTGCTTCTTTCTTCTGACGCTCCTCCTCTACCTGGGCTTCTGCGATTTCTTTCTGTTCCTCCAGGAGTTTGATCCGGGTTTCCTGATCAACCAAATAATCTTCCATTTCTTGTTCCGTTTGCAGTTTTCGGCGCATTTCCTCGTTCAGCAGGGGCGCCTGGAGGTATTCGGCGATGTCTTTGAACTCTTCCGGCACCTCCTCCAGGTCCAGGATGTAGTTCGCTTCCCGCACCCAGGCCTGGTTGAACAGCGTCATGAAACGCTCGATCCGGCTGCGGCGCTGCGGGGGCAGGCGGCGCACCTGGAGGATGTAGCAGTCGTGCGTGAGCAGGGAAATGAAGTCGCTTTCCAGTTCCACCAGCTGTTGGCTGGACAGGTCCGTGATGCGCTGATCGACCCGGACGGCCATCAGGGGAATGTCCGCCAGATTGTAGCCCAGTATGTATATGGAAATGATCGGCAGGGCCACCTCGTGACCGGCTCCGTCGGGTGTAGATTGATTTTTTCGTTGCAGGTAGGCATGGCCCAGGTAACTGCGGAAGCGCAGTTCGTTGGTGGGCAGTTTGGATTTTTGAAGTTCGATGAGCACCGTTTCCTCTTTTCCGCTGTGGTCGCGGATCTGCGCTTTGAAGTCCAGCCGGTACAGGGTGAACTGCCGCTCTTCGTCTTCCATCACGATCTCCTGTTGGGAAAGCGCCAGGGCCAACACCTCTTTGTCCAGAATAACCGACAGCACCTTGCGGGCCAATCGCTCGTTGGACATCAGGTACTTGAAGGCGTAATCGTATAGTGGGTTAGCGATGCGCATGGGGTAAAGTTACGGGTTTTTGGAGGGTGCGATCGGTTTTTTGGATCGTGTCTATTTTTTGGGCGTTGGGGGTGTGTTCAGATTTCTGTGTCAGGGTTGTTTTTTAGGCCTCTTTGTCGACCATCAAACGTCCAAGCGAGCCAAAGTTTACGGAGGCGTAGCAGGACTTTGATGGTCGACAAAGGGCTCATGGTCGGAGGTGCGGTCGTATTCGGTCTCGGAAGTAGATGTCCAATTGAGAGAAGGTTAACGACCAGTTTTGCAAGGGAGAGGTCCATTTTTCCGTGATGTTTTCGATGGCCAGGTACAGCAGTTTCATCAAAGCATTATCGCTGGTGAAGGCCGATTTGGTCTTTGTTATTTTGCGCAACTGTCGGTGGAATCCTTCAACCGTATTGGTGGTGTAAATGATGCGTCGGATGGCTGCTGGATATTGAAAATAGCGCGTCAGCCGGTCCCAGTTGTTCTCCCAGGATTCTATCACAACAGGGTAAAGTTTGCCCCATTTTTCCTTCAGCGCCGCCAGTTTAACGCGTGCCAGCGACTCGTCCGGTGCCTGGTAAACAGGCTTGAGGTCGCGCATAAATTCCTTCTGGTGTTTGCTGCCCACGTACTTAAGCGAGTTGCGTATTTGATGCACCACGCACAGTTGCACTTCCGTTTTTGGGAAGATCGTTTCGATGGCTTCGGCAAAGCCTTTGAGGTTGTCGATACAGGAGATCAAAATATCCTGAACACCGCGTTGCTGCATTTGGGTAAGCACTTGAAGCCAGAACTTAGCGCCCTCATTTTCAGAGGTATACAGCCCAAGAACATCCTTTTTGCCTTCCATGTTGACCCCAATGATGCTGTAAACAGCACGGTTGACAATCCGTCCTTCATGGCGCACTTTGTAGTGGATGGCATCAAGCCAAACAATGGCGTAAAGTGACTCCAACGGCCGGTTGCGCCACTCCTCAATCACCGGTAAAATCTTGTCCGTGATGTTCGTCAACTGGGCTTCGCTGAGCTCGACGGAATACAATTCCTGCAGGTGCGACTGGATCTGCCGATAGCTCAATCCCATGCTGTAAAGGCTCAGGATTTTCTGCTCCACACTGTTGCCCAGCTTGCGATCATGCTTGGGTACCAGCATCGGTTCATATGTGCCGGCCCGGTCCCGTGGAGTCTCGATAGCCAACTCGCCAAAGCGGCTGCGAACCGACTTTTCGGTCTTCCCATTGCGTCGATTTTTAGCCCCACCGGCCTTCTCTTCTTCAAGATGTGCCTGCATCTCGCCTTGCAAACCGGCTTCGACAAGCCGTTTTAGCAATGGCCCAAGGACCTGCTCCAAAGGCTTGCCTTCATACATGGCTTTAAGCGCTGCCTGCTCAAAACTCTGGTAGTCGAAATCTTCTTTCTTCTTGGATTTCATTGTGTGCTGCGTAAATTTGGTGAAAAGATCGTACTTTTTTCACCTGACACAAAATTTTGAACAGTCTCTA
>JBGSTG010000027.1:0-3724 GCA_041736625.1 Saprospiraceae bacterium
GGGGGGGGGCCAATGGTTAAACTCTTGAACCACCGCTCCAGGCCCGGCGGGCTTTTTCCGTTGATCGTCTGCTGTCTTTTCTCGGTGTGGGTGTCGGCCCAGTCCACTGACGATTGCAACTGGAATTTTGTCATCTACAACCAGCCACAACCTTCTGTCTCGCCCAATGACCCGCCATTGCCCGCCGCTTGTACCGATCAGGATGCCTGTGCGCCGGTTTATTTTTACGTTTATGTGGAGCGCAACGGCGACCAAAATTGTACCGGTGTGGGTTGCCCTTACGCCTTGAATATTGCAAAATTATCTATAACCGGAGTGCTGACGGCTACCGCAAGCACCTATACCGGTAAAATACTGAGCAAACTGAATGTGAAGGGATCCACCATTTGCACCGGCTCCCAAATTCCCATCAACGATCCGTTCAATCCGAACGCATTTGATTTCAGCGTAGATACCAATAATACGTTTTCCCTGGCATTTCTGGGCGCTGCGGGGGAGACCACCAGCCTTTCAGTGTACGGCAGAAAATTGCTGTGTGTCATTGCCGTAGACGCATTTCCGGGCGAAGCGGTCAACCTGAATGTCACATCCACCACCCTGGTTCATCCCGGTCAATCGGCGTGCATTCCGCCGCCGCCGGTAGGGTACGCTTCCAATAAATCGGTGAACCTTCCGGCAGCGTGCGCGCCACCCTCCCTTTCGCTGCGCTTAGGCAGTGTGGAGAACGTAAACGACCCGGATTTTCCCAACCGCAAGCGCGTTGCCGTATTTATGTCGTCGGGGGATGCTTTGCCGACCACATACACCATAGAATCGCTCGATTTTTTGATGGCCATCAACTCCCAGCAACTCAATGGCGAGGTGTTTTCGCAAATTGTAAATGCGGCGGTGGTGACGGATCTGTATGAAGAACCGCCATTCAACAGCAGCATGGACCGGCGCGTGTACGCTGAAGGGAAACAGGTGCAGATTACCACCAGCGCAACCAACACCCCCAATCCGGACAACACCCTGTTCTATCTGGTGTTCAACGGTCCAATGCTGGCTTCCGATTGCGCGATTACGGATGCGATGCTCACCCAGGGGCGGCGTATGCAAATAAACGGCGTGTGTTGTAAACCGATGACAGGGGATACCATCCGACAGTTGTCGTGGAACGGCAGCAATTGCCCGACAAACTGTTCATTCATCACCGCCAGGGTGGAGGACTCGCCGTTGTCGCCCGCCAATTCCTGCACCCAGTTGTTGTTTCAGGTGAACCTGGAGTCCACCCAAAGCGACACGCTCGAATCAGCGGTGGTAACCCTGGATGTGCACTACACCGGTTCGCTCGCCTGGGATACTTCGCTGAGTGCATCCAGTTATTGCACTCCTTCGGTATGCATCACGAGCACAGCCATACCCGGCTTGCCCATACTGCGGATAACCATCGATATCGCTGCCAATATGATCCTTGGCGTAGGGTCGGCGGGCGCCATTTCACTGGCTCGACTGGGATTTAGCGGCGCCGGTGGCTGCATAACCGGCGTGACGGTTTATGACGCCGTGTTGCGACAAAAAGGCGCCCAGGAAGACTGCCTTCCTCAAGCGCAATCGGCCTTCAACCCGGATGAAGACGCCGACATGGACGATCTGTGCGCGGGGAACTTCCCCTTCAGTTTTGAGCCCTGGTGGAAGCCGGGAGAGGCGGTGGCGGATGTAGCCTATACATTGAGCGGCGGCCTGCCGCAAGGGTGTACGTTTGCAGGCATATCGGCCACCGGGATGGGCGCCTTGTGTTTGTGCCAGGCGCCGGACTCGACACAGGTTTTTACACCGGTCAAAGACGACAATCCGCTGAATGGCGTGTCCACCTACGATCTGGTGCTCATCAGCAGACACATTCTGGGATTAGACCCTTTTGATAATCCTTACCAAATGATTGCTGCTGATGCAGATAGGTTTAACAAAGTTACCACATTCGACATTGTGGAGTTCCGAAAATTGATCTTGGGTGTCTATGACACATTGCCGAACAATACCTCGTGGCGTTTTGTGGACAAATCTTTTCAGTTCCCCAATCTGAACAACCCGTTTCAAACGCCTTTTCCAGAAGAAAAAACATTCAAAATTCCTCCTTTCGGCGTCGACGGGCACTTCATCGCCCTTAAAGTGGGCGACGTCAATGAAAGCGCCTTCTACGGCCGGCCGGAACAAGCCGTCGCCAACCTGCTGTGGGCTCCCATGGAAAAAAAGGCGGATGAACAAAACCACATTACGACAATTGCCGTCGCAGCCCAACAACCCCTGCGCGCCAATGCCTGGCAACTGACGCTCCGCTATCCGGCGGATTATGTGGTAAAAGACGTACGGCCTGTCGGCCCCGAGCTGCCCGGCCCCCTGCATTTTGGTTGGCACGCGCCGGCGCCCGGCGAGCTGCGCGTGTTGTGGTTTGACGCGGAACGCGACGCCTACACCTACAGCGAGGGCGAGCCCTTGTTTTACCTCGACCTGGAGCCGAACGGCCAACCCGCAACCCCGGTGCTCCGGATTGACGAGCGCGTGTTGCCCGCAGAAGCGTATACGGTGGATGGGCAAGTGCGGTCGCTCCTGCTGGAAAAGGGACACCCCGACCAACTGCGTCCCAAACCCGAGGCCGCCAAACCCGAGGAAACGCCCCTGTGGAACGCCGTGCTGTATCCCAACCCCAATACCGGTCGCTTCCGACTGACCGTCACGGCGCCCGAAAACGGCGGGGCAACCCTCGAACTCATCGACCAGCAAGGTGCTGTTTTGCACCGCGAACAACGCTCGTTTACGGGCGGCGACACCGTGGTGGACACCGACGCCTGGCCGCGACTTCAGCCGGGCGCCTACACCCTTCGGGTGCAAACCCCGCTGGGGGTGCGCTTTGTGCCCTTTGCGGTTATCCACCGGATGTAAAGAAATACCGGTGCACCAGGTTACCCATACGATGGCTTCAAGCCATCGTATGGGTAAACACAATTCCACACACACAAACACCCGCTCATGAAAATCTTCATCCCCCTTTTTTTGCTGCCCCTTTCCCTTTGCGCCCAGAACACCCGCTGGTACGCAAACGCAGGCGCAACCGGCCAAAATACCGGCCTCAGCTGGACCGACGCCTTCACCAACCTACACGATGCGCTTGTAGCCGCCAAGGACGGCGACGAGGTATGGGTGGCGCAAGGCGTTTACCGGCCCTCCGAAACCGGCAACCGCAAACTCCGTTTCGAGCCGGCGAGCGGGGTGCGGCTTTTCGGCGGTTTTGCGGGAGGCGAAAATGCAGTGTCCCAACGCCCGCCCGATGGGCGCTCCGTGCTGGATGGCGACATCGGCGTGCCGGGCGACAGCACCGACAACAGCTTCAACCTGATGTACCTGTACCACCCGGACAGCACCACGCTGATCGACGGTTTCGTGCTCCGAAACGCCCTGGCCAACGAAAGCGGGGCGGCCAACGGCCAACCCGGGGTCTCCGGCGCGGCGGTGTACATAGACGGGGCCAACAGCATCGCTTACCCGCTGTTTCGCAACTGCATTTTTGAAAACAACACAGCCCAGCGCGACGGCGCCGCTGTATATATACTCAAACGTGATTGGATTGCGACAAATTCGTAATTTTGCAGCATGATTCACTTGGATACCGAAACGAGAGAAAAATTAAAGAAGCTGCGTAAGCGCGAACGGGATGCTCGCAAGCATACGAAGCTATCGGTAATCT
>JBGSTG010000029.1:0-32761 GCA_041736625.1 Saprospiraceae bacterium
ACCTGTGTTGACCATTCGCAACGCTTCGGTTTTGAAGCCTTCGTCGTACTTCCGGCGCGCCATTTTGATCTTTGTTTGCTTTTCCATCTTGACACAAATTTAAGAGAGTTTTGTGTGCGGAAAAATTAGACCATCTCATAGAGACAAATGTTTTTCCATTCAAATTATTGCTTAAATGATCCAGTGGAGTGAGTGTATTATTGCTTTGTATTTTGTAGAACTTGGTTTTACCATCCGTCCCTGAAATCATTAGTATTTCACCCACCGCCTGCATTCTATCATTATAGATATGTGAACCCGTACTGCCCAGTTTCCCCGGATAGACGGACGTATTTACCGTCCAGTCTTCTCTGTTTAGATCAGTCGTTGGCCCCTGGGAAGAATAAATTATTGCCCCTCCTTCATTCGCGTTTCCAGAATGTATCCTGGAACAGTCAAAAACAATTCTTCCGGACTTGGTCATGGTCATGGCATTAACATGATCGTCTCTCCCAATTACCAACTTGTCTTGATGATAATTGATGGCGTTTACCTCACTTATACTGGTGTTATGCCAGGAAGCCTGATTGTAATCAAAGCGATTGAGTGGTTCCCGTTTGGTATTGAAATTGTCAAACATCGTTTTTTTGACATCTTTCAAGACATGGTTTTTTTCATCCTCCTGAATGGGAATTTGGACATTTCTCAGCTTCGATACCTCGAATTCTGCCGATCCGATGTCTGTGCTAGGCCGGTAGGTAGCGATAATATGTTTAGCACCGCCACCTCGGTAATACCGCGTCCAGTATCTGCCATTGTCCGACTGGAAGGTGAATTTTCCATTGGCCAGCCGCTTTACGGTAAACAGGTAAGGCCCGCTCGGCTCTGTTTGGCCATCAGGAAGCGGTTCTATGGAAATGACTGAATTCGGATTTTCAGCTGCGCAGTTGTAACAGCTTTTAAGGTAAAATCCATTGTCCGCTTTCAAGGCTACCTTATCCCCATAATTTAACCAGGTAAAGGTTTCGGTATTACGGGGATAAATATCTTTCATGTGAGCGGATGCGGTATTTCTTACGTAAGGACGCATAGTCTGGCAATCTACGCACCTCGATACCCAAAGGCCCAGGTCTACCTTGATCGCCACTTCGGTACCGGAATTAAAATATTTTTCTGCCGGTGGGGTTGCTGCCGGGGGCTGGGCGGACTGGGTTTTGGTACCATACACCTCGACTTCCGCCAGCGATAAAATGCCTTTGGGATTGGCCAATTGGATCATCACATACCGGCCTTGAGCGTTACCCTCAAAGACGAGTGGATTGCTGCCGATATAGCGCTGTGTACCGGGAACGAAACCACGCCACGACTCCCCGCTAGGCAAGCTTTTTACCAATATCTTAAAATTGTCCAGGCGTTCAGCGCAGCAATCGGTTCTGTTCCATATCCGTATCTTGGATATTTCATAAACTTCACCCAGATCTACGGTCCACCAGGGGTTGTTTTCACCCTGGCTAATCGTATGGGTAACGGAGCCATTCTGCCAGCGCCCATCTGTTTTGCCATCAATGGCATTGGCAGGGCCGCCCGCATTGCTTATATGATTACTCGACTGAGAAGCTTTTTTATTTAAAGCGACATTGGCTTGGGCATGCATTTGATGATGCATCAGGAAGCTGCCCAGGAGCAGGACAAATATTTTGAAAATGGAATTCATCATGGTGTATTGCTGTAGAGTGGTTAACAAACTATACACGTAGTTCACCGAAGGCATGTCTTGACAAGTCCACGACTTGTTTCAGCGGTGTAGTGTATCTCAATCGATTTTAATCCCCGTAAGGGTATTCCCGGAGACGGTCAGATTCATACTTGAATTATCCGGTATGATGGGCAGACCACCGGGAAAATTTTTCCAAGCCATCATGTCCTTCCATTGAATTTCGTAGTTTTGTATCGGTTGGTTGGCCCCGCCTGTAAGATGGCTGGAGGAAGCATTCAATCCGGCCTTTACGTCTGTCCAACTCGTCCACTCCCTGGCGCCGGAAAACCACACCCGGAAGGTGACATCCCACATACTTTTATTGGTCACCGTGAAGGTGTAGTATTGGGGCTGGGCAGGGCGGACATTGGCGGGCAGGAGGTCATCGCTACTGCCGCCAGATGGCACGGAGACCAGTTCAAATTGCTGTTGGGCTTTTCCGTGAAACTCCCACTGCCACAGAATCGCTTCATTCTCCTTACCGGCATCTTTGATGGACAGGTACTTCCCGCTGTGCCGGGCTTTGATGAAGTAGAAATTGCCTTCGGCTGGTTCGAGTGTAAATTGCTGCTGGGTTTTGCCGTGAAAATCCCACTGCCATACCGGAGTGCCATTTTCCTGGCCGGCATCCTTAACGCTGACGTACTTGCCGCTGTGCACTGCCTTGATGTAGAAAAAACCGCTGCCGGCACTTTTGAGCTCAAATTGTTGCTGGGCTTTGCCGTGAAAATCCCACTGCCAAAGAATGCTGCCATTTTCCTGTCCAGCATTCTTGACACTAACGTACTTGCCGCTGTGGCGGGCTTTCAGGAAATAGATGCCCTCTGCCGGAGAAGGGGCAGATGGTACCCAGGCGCTGCAAAAAAAGATAACGGCAGCGAGGAGAAAAGTGCTTAAGCTGATAGAAGGCATGGTCTTCATGATTGAAAACATTGATGTATGTTGAGAAGGTTGAACCGGGCGCGGATAAATGCTCCGGCCGTTTTGTTTGTTTTTTCAGGAGGTTGGCGCGGTGATTTGGCGTTCCTTTAGCCATAAGTATCCGCAAAGGGCAGCGAATACAAACTGCATAGCAATGCCGATAATGGGCACATGGACGCCATCCAGAAGCAGGTGTTTGAGCGAACCAATTCCCATGATCAATAAACCGAGCGCAAAAGCCCAGGCGACATTCGAATGGTTCCGGGTGGCAAACAAGGCGAGAACAACGATGAGGTTGACCGCGGCAACCAGTTGGTTGGCAATAGCTACCGCGAATACGCCTTTTTCATCCAGCCCCTCGAAGGAGTCGTTGGCAATTTGCTCGCCCATGGTGTAGGTGGCGATAGACCATACCAAACCGAAGGCGGCCAGGACTGTGAAAATATTTTTCTGATTCATGTCAACAGGGTTTTGTTGATGAATAAAAATCTGGCGCCGAAACCTTTGATGAATGGAAAAATTGCGGCGCCATTTGACGGGCTTACCGCTTCCGCGTAATGGTCCAGGGGTGGTCTCTGCGTCGAATTTCGCACGGATCTTCAATCAGGGTGATGGTCAGGGCATCGCCTTCGAGTTGGAAGTTGTACACCCCATCTTTCCCATAGCAGGGGCTCTCTTTGGGCGTGTCGCGGATGGTTATTGTTGAGCCCTCAATGGTGTAGGTTCCGAGTACCTCCACCTTGCCGTCGCTGGCAAAGTCAACGGTAAAGGTGTCGTCTTCGTGCATGGTCATGGTATTGGTCACTTCCGTGCCGTCAGGGGTAATGTCTTGATAGGTCCACGTGCCCACCATAGATTGCGCCGATAAGGCGAACGAAGTCATGGGCAAAAGCAAGATGAACAGGAAATGGTGCATTTTCATGTTGTTGAATTTTATAATAAAAAAATGATGCTCGCTGGTGGTAGTCAGGCAGGTTGTGCGCTGACAGCATCTTGATGTTGTAACCTCCGGTAGCCCAGGATGCACATGTAAATGATTGTCGATGAAAGAAGGATGTTATTAATATTCGCGACCAAATGCAACCCTTGCGTCATCGCTGCTACAAAAATGATAATCCCCAAAATGATGATTAAACCGGTCCAGGCAGGAAAGCATTTTGCTCTGATAACCGCAATGCCAAATACGATCATCCCGACCACGTTGATCATCGCCGGGATCTTATAAACAGGATTTGCTTCCACAAATGCTACATTGGATAACCCGGAATGCATCACCTGAATGGGGAGATAGGTTAAAGCAAAATAAGACAAAGAAATCATCACCGTACCGACTGCGCTCAGGGTGTTTCTGGGTCGGTTTTGCAAGAAGTGCAACCCCCATATCCCCAATCCGGCAAAGAGGTGGAAGGCGGCGGTCAGATAATAGACGGTTGCATTGTAGCCGCCATGGGCAATTTCTGCCACCTCGGAACCAATCCAACACGAATAACCCAAAATGGCGGCATAGATTAAGTATTTCATTTTTTTCCTGATTTTTTACAAAGATCACCCCGGTCCCGCCAGAGGACTTATACTTATCTTGCAAAGACTTACACTTATCTTGCAACCAACTTATTTAGCTGAATTTCAATAGGTTGCAAACATCTAGTCTGCTCTTAAATCACTGGGTGGGTAGCCAAACTCCTCCTTGAACATCCTGCTGAAGTACTGCGGACTCGCAAATCCTACCTCGTAGGCAATCTCCGAGACGTTGAGCCCGGAGCCCTTGAGCAGGGCCATGGCCTTTTGCAGGCGCACGGTGCGCACAAACTGCGAGGGGGTTTTGCCGGTAATGGCTTTCAACTTGCGGTACAACTGGGTGTCGCTCATCGCCAATTTCCGGCTAAGCTCGGGCACCATCAAGTCGGCATCGCTCAGCCGCTCCTCTATGGCTTGGATGAGCTTTTGGAGGAAAACTTGTTCCAGGTCCTCTTTGGGGGTGGCATCCGTAGTGGGCGAGAGCACAGACGGACTGCTGGTGTACGACTGGTACTTGGCCTGCAACAAGGCCTTGAGTTCAAGCAGCTTTCTCAGGCGAACGAGCAACTCCTGTTTTTCGAAGGGTTTGGAAAGATAAGCGTCTGCGCCAAACTCCAAGCCTTTGACTTTTGATTCTATATCGGCCTTAGCCGTCAGCATAATGATGGGGATATGACTGGTGCGCTCGTCTTCCTTCAATTCCTGGCAGACCTGAAAACCGTCCTTCTCCGGCATCATCACATCGGTAATGATCAAATCCGGAATGTGCTCCAGCGCTTGTGCTATGCCCTCCTGCCCATCGGCTGCAAACCTTAATTGGTAATCCTGCGCCAGCAAGAGCCTCAGGTAATCGGCTACCGCCTTCGTATCTTCTATGATGAGCACTTCAGGCCGTTCCGTTCCTTCTGCCTGCTCGTAGGAAGGCTGTACTTCCGCTTTGACAGGGGTAGCGGCCCATTCGGGCGATAGCGTACCGGGCGGCGTTGCTTTGTCGTCGATAATGGGGATAAGCACCGTGAAAGTGCTGCCCTTGCCCGACTCGCTCTTTACCTGGATGCTTCCGCCGATCATCTCGATCAACTCCTTCGTCAGGGCCAGCCCGATACCGGTACCTCCTCCCTCGCCGGATTGGTCCGGTACCTGGTAAAAACGGTCAAAAATATGCGGAATGGCCGCTTCCGGTATGCCTTTACCCGTATCTTTCACTTCAATGACCAGCTTGCCGCCGGACGTGTTGACCCTCAAGGCGACGTTTCCTCCAGCAGGGGTGAACTTAATGGCATTGGACAGGAGGTTGTAAAAAACATACTGCATCTTCTCTTCATCGAAATCCATAATGACCTCCGGCGTGGCGTACTGCGTTTCCAGGGTGATATTCTTGTCCAACGCCAGTGAATGGAAGGAATCTGCCAGGTACTTAATATAAGCAATCATATTCCCCTTGGTATTCCTGAGCCGGAGGTTGCCGGCATCCAGTTTGGAAAGGTCGAGCATTTGATTGACGAGTCGCAGTAGGCTATCGGTATTGCGCTGGATCAAATCCCGCTCTTTCTGGAACCCCTGAATGTGGTTGTTCATCCCCCGTATCACGGTGAGCGGGGTGCGGAACTCATGCGTGATGTTGTTGTACAACCGGGTTTTGAACTGGTCCAACTCCCGCAGGCGCAAGGCTTCCCGTTGCTCCATTTGCCGCCTGAGCCCAAACCGGATCACCTGGTAGATGCCCCCCGCCAACAGCAGCCCGAACAGGGCTTTCGCCAGCCAGGTTTGGTACCAGTAGGGCAATACCGTTACCTTTACCGCGTATTCATTGAGTGGCAGGTGGTCGCGCATAAGCGCAGCCCGCATTTTCAAGGTGTACTTCCCCGGCGACAGGTTTTCGTACTTCACCAGGTTGTTGTGGCGCCCGGGCTCATTCCAGTCATTTTCGTACTGATCCAGATAATAGGAATAATAGTGGCTTTCCGGACTTCTGAGGTCGCCAAGCAAAAACTCCAGCGTGAAGTAGCGGTCACCGGGCTGAAGGACAATTTCTTTTATCTTGCCTACTCCCTGGTTTTGAGTTGTCAATTGACCAGCAGGGCCGCTGTATTTAGAAAACTGCTTGATAAATACGGGGGCTTTGCCTTTTCCCGGATCCAGATACTGTTCAACAACTTCCTTGGGATAGAAGGCTACATTCTTGCTCCGCAGGTCTGTTCCCCCAAAATACAAGCGGCCGTTTTTGGCACGCAGGTAGGAGGTGCGGTTATACTCCACCTCCATGACCATTGGGTTCAGCGGGAAGTCCATGAACAGCCCGGTATGTTGGTCGAAACGAAACAGGCCATGATTCGTGCTCAGCCACAGAAAACGATCATCCTCCTCCGGCAAGATCCCGTAGATGATGTAGTAATCTGGACGGCTTTCATCGATGGTATAATGCTGAATTCCGGCAAAGCCGGGCGCCACTTTGCTGATGCCGGAGCTGTGGCCCAGCCACATATTGCCTTGCCGGTCTTCGTAAAAGGAAGACACAATATTATTTTGCAAAACGACCCTGCTCTCCGGCCGGATATTCAGATGGTAGAGCTGCTTTCCATCTTTGGAAAAAACAAATACGCCCTGCCCGAAAGTACCCAGCCAAACGGTCTGGTCTGATGGGCGCAGGTACATGTCATTGAGGTCTACCAGCGTGCCCTTCAAGGCCGGTATCGGAATCGACTTCAGGAAGGTCAGGCGCTGCGCATCGTACACATGGATCTGATCGTCTCCCCAGCCGGCAGTCCATATTTGGTCGCCTACCAGCAAGTGGTTGGTAGTGCCCACAGCCCTGGTATTCCCGGAATAGGGAATGCCTTTGAAGTGTTCAATCGCCCCGGTTTCCCAATCCAATGCTTTGAGATCAAAGTGCAGCCTGCCTCCTTGATACACCGCAGAATACCAATAGGGGAAAAACGGAAGCTCAAGCCACGCTGCGGAATCTTTCCGGGGGTCATACCTGGAAATGCCGGTGTGGAGGCCGTAAACCTTGAAGCCATTCACCCCGTAAATCCGGCCTTGCTCATCTTCTGCAAAGCCTCTGATGCTGATTCTGGGGATGATGTGGAAGGCATCCGGCTGTTGCATCCATTTCCCCAGTCCCGATTGCATGGCCACAAAAAGCACGCCCGTTCTGTCAACAAGGATGTCTTGCACATACCTCAGGTCACCGCCCCTGGGGTTTTGGTCGTTGATGTACTGATTGATCCGAAGTTGTTGCCTGGTGCGGACATCAATCTGGATAAAGTTTGTTTCCCCGGCCAGATAAAGTTGTTGATCAATTGACCGGATCAGGTCCAGGCGTACCGGGCCCCGGTCCTCGCCTTTCCGGTAAGCAAACTCTTCGATCCAAAATGTGGGGGCCACTTGGCTGTATGGTATCTGCAGAAAATCATGAACCGACCAATCTGCCAGATCAATGTAGTACACGACCAAATCTCGGGAGGGGAGTCCCTCCCGATACCCCCACAGGCGGTTTTGCGGGTCGATATCCAGGGTATTATGGGTCATTAAAGCCAGCTGGGAAGCGGGCAGCCTGAGTTGCCGGAGCACCCGCCCGGAGGTGTCGAGCCAGGCCAGGCCAGCCGTATCTTTCACAATACACCCACCTTTAAAGGGCTTGATAACCGGCTCGCCGTAGGTCTGTAGTGGGAGGCCGGCAACCTGTATTATGGAGTCATTTCCGGAGGAGAAATAGAGCTGGTAGCGTCGGCGCCTAGCGTCCGGGGCTGGAGACAAGGCGTGAATACCCCAAAGATGCCCTGTTGCTTCCTCCACGGCGATATGGCCCAGGGTACCCGGCCCTTCTACTGCAATGGAATCGGTTACCCGGTGTTGCAGAGGGTCAAAAATATATATCTGCCTGCCGGAATTGAGGTACAACTTCCCCCGGGCGGCTTCAAAAACCTGTTGTTGATCCGCAAAGGAAATGTCCATACCCATCTTTGCCTGGTGGATGTTGAGGCCATCGAAGTACTCCAGTCCTTTGCCGTAATGCCCAAGCCACAGCCTGCCCAGGGTATCCTGGTAAAGATTATGTACTGCCCCAAAGCTGGCCCGGGTTTCGTCATTGATCAGCGTATATGTATAGTGACGTGATTCCGTCGTCTGAGCCGATAACGGACAAATAGCACTTACAATGAGAAACAAACCAAGCCAGACTCTCAATTTGATCAGGATTTGAGTGGTAAAGATAGCGAAAGGGCAAGCAGGCCAGTAAAACCTTTGCCGCCAAGCATTGGGTTATGTTTTAAAAATCGGGAATTGAATATTTTAATTTATAAAGTTTTATTTTTACCCCCGCATCAGCACCAACCGTCATGCAACACCAAGCAGCCTCCATTCGCCCGTTTATCGGCGCCCGCGATTTTACCGTCTCCCGCGCCTTTTACCGCGATCTGGGGTTTACGGAATTTCCTGTTTTCCCGAATATGTCGTACTTCAACGTAAACGACAACCTGGGTTTTTATCTTCAGGACGCCTACGTGCCCGACTGGGTAAACAACACCATGATCTTTTTGGAAGTGGACGACGTGAACCGCTGTCTGGCTGACCTCCGGACGTTGTCCTTGCCCGAAAAGTATCCGGGGGTGCGGCTGTCGCCGATCAAGGACAACGACTGGGGCAGGGAGTTTTTTTTGCACGACCCTTCCGGGGTGCTGTGGCACTTTGGGCAGTTTCACGAAGAACGGCGCTAACCGCAAGAATCCGCAGGATGCAAGCGACCGAAAAAAACTTGGCTCATATTCCCAAGTGGCTGATAGTGTCGGGGTGACTGACAGTCACCCCGACACTTACGCTCGGCATTCAGTAAAAAGGAACATGAGCGGAAATGATTTCGATTCTGGTCATACGACGATGTTTTAAGCAGCTAACTATCTGCAAAAGTAATGATTTTTTACCACGAATTCGCCCTAAACCTCCGAATAATAGTAGCTATTCCAACCCAAAATACCCCCGAACCTTCTCCGCCGCCCCCTTGCCCACCACAGCCTCCAGCGCCTCCTCCCCGGCCTCGCGCACCCGGGCCAGCGAACCGAAGTGTTGCAGGAGTTTCTCCGCCGTTTTGGGGCCGATGCCCGGTATTTCCGTCAGCTCGGTGCCCAGGAAATGGCGGCTGCGCTGATCGCGGTGAAAGGTAATGGCAAAGCGGTGGGCCTCGTTGCGCGCCTGCTGGATGAGTTTGAGCGACTCTGATTTTTTGTTGATGTGCAGCGGCACGGGGTCGTCGGGGAAGTAAATTTCCTCCAGCTTTTTGGCGATGCCGATCACGGTGAGCCGGTCGCGGATGCCGAGGGTGTCGAGGCTTTTGACGGCCGAGCTGAGCTGGCCCTTGCCGCCGTCGATGATGATGAGTTGGGGCAGCGACTGGCCCTCGTCGAGCAGGCGGCGGTAGCGGCGGTACACCACTTCTTCCATGGAGGCGAAGTCGTTGGGGCCCTCCACGGTTTTCACGTTGTAATGTCGGTAGTCGCGCTTGGCAGGCTTGGCATTGCGGAACACCACGCACGACGACACGGGGTTGGTGCCGTGTATGTTGGAGTTGTCGAAACACTCGATGTGCAGGGGCGCCTCGTTCATGTGCAGGTCGTTCTGCAGGGTGCGCAGGATGCGCTCGGCAGGCGTCTGGCGGCCGGTCAAGTTCATCGCCTCGCGTTTCTTTTGCAGCAGGTGGTACTGCACGTTTTTTTCGGAGAGCTCGAGCAGCTTCTTTTTGTCGCCGATTTTGGGCACGGTGACGGTGAGGTCAGGCTCGCCGGGCACCACCAGTTCGAACGGCACCACCAGTTCGCGGGTGATGCTGTTGAACCGCTCGCGCAGGCTTTGAATGGCGTAGGCGAGCAGGATCTCCGGCTCTTCATCGAGGTTTTTGGTCAGCGTGAGCGTGTAGGTGTTGATGATGGCGCCGTTGACCACCTTGAGGTAGTTGACGTAGGCCTCTTTCTCGTCGGCGGCCAGGGCAAACACGTCGACATCGCGGATGTTGGGGTTCACCACCGTGCTTTTGCTCTGGAAGTCTTCGAAGAGCGACAGTTTTTCCTTCATGGCGTTGGCCAGCTCAAACTGAAGGTTGTCGGCGTAGTGCTGCATTTCGGCGCGCAGAAAGAGCTTGACGGGCGCGAAATTGCCCCTGAGCACGTTTTTGATCTGGTCGATCTTGGCGTTGTAGGCCGCTTCGGTTTCCAGGTTGACGCAGGGCGCCGCGCAGTTTTTGATGTGGTATTCGAGGCAGGGCTTGAACTTGCCCTTGTCGATGTTGGCCTCGGACAGCACCAGGCTGCAGGTGCGCAACTGGAAGAGCTTGCGGATGAGCTCCAGGATCTGGGCCACCCGGAGTTTATTGAGGTAAGGGCCGAAGTACTGGGAGCCGTCGCGGATGACCTTGCGGGTGAGAAACACGCGGGGGAAGCGCTCGTTTTTGATGCAGATGTAGATGAGGGGCGATTTTTCGTCCTTCAGCATCACGTTGTAGCGCGGCTGGTGTTTTTTCACCAGCGTGTTTTCGAGCAGCAGGGCGTCGTGCTCCGAATCCACCAGCGTGAACTCGATGCGGTCGGCGTTGCGCACCAGCGCCTTTGTTTTGGCCGTCTGGTTGGCTTTTTCCCCGAAATAGGAAGACAGGCGGTTGCGCAGGTTTTTGGCCTTGCCGACGTACAGGATGCCCCCTTCGGCGTCGAGGAAGCGGTACACGCCGGGGTCGTCGGGTAGGGTGGGGGAGAAGAGGCGAAAGGCGTCGTTGGTCATGCAAGTGCAAAATTAACACCCAAACACGCACAATGTGCCGAATGTGACCGACCTTTGTGTTCTCAGTTAAACAACCCGTTTTAGTTAAGCTTCATGGTCAACCTCTCCCCGGCGGCACAGGAAAAAATCCTGCAACTGCTGCCCAATATTGTCAAATCCTACCAGACCCCCAACGTAAGGAAGGCAACGATCCAGATCATCACCTCCTTTTTGCCTTTTATAGCCTTGTGGGTCGCGATGTACCTGCTCATCGATGTGTCTGTCTGGCTCACGCTGCTGCTGGGTCTGGTCAACGCTTTTTTTATGGTGCGCATTTTCATCATACAGCACGACTGCGGGCACCAGTCCTTCACCCCCTCGCGCCGCCTGAACGACTTCCTGGGGCTGGTGTGCAGCACCCTGAGCATCATACCGTACAAGTATTGGGCAAAGTCGCACCACTACCACCACGGCCACAACGGCCTGCTGGACGATCACCGCGACGTGGGCGACGTAAACCTGCTCACCGTAGAAGAGTTCAGCCGCCTGAGCCGCTGGCAGCGCTTCCTGTACCGGCTGTACCGCCATTGGTTCATCCTGTTCGTCATCGGCGGCTGTTGGTACGTGTTCGTGGTGGTGCGTCTGCCGTTCATCCGCCTCAAGGGCTGGACGAAGGCGCACAGGACCCTGCTGTTCCACAACTTGTGGGTCACCGCTTTCTACATCGTATTGGCCTTGCTGCTCGGCTGGAAGGCTGTGCTGCTCGTGCACTTCCCCATCGTGGCCTTTTTCAGCGTCATCGCCATGTGGTTTTTTTACGTGCAACACCAGCACGACAACACCTACAAACAGCTCATCGCCCAATGGGATTTCGTGCGCGCCGCCATCCAGGGCAGCACGTACTACAAGCTGCCGAAGGTATTCCACTGGCTGACCGGCAACATCGGCTACCACCACATTCACCACCTCAACTCCCTCATCCCCAATTACGAGCTGGCGCGGTGCCATCAGGAAAACCCGGTTTTTGAACAACTCATCACCTCCGTGACGTTCAAAGACAGCCTGCGCTTCATTTTCAACAAGCTGTGGGACGAGCAGGAGCAACGGATGATCTCCTTCAGCGAATTCTACCGGCGCCGGCAAGGGAGGCAATAGCGCCGGCCGTTACATAAAGTATGGCGCGTAAGAACACGAATTCGGGCGGAGTGACCGGGTTTGGATGCGAATAAGCCTATATTTGCCCGCATGATTGGACAACTTTCGCCTGGTTTGGTGTTGCTGGTGTTGCTGTTGTACTTCGCCATGTTGGTTGCGGTGGCCTGGTTCACCGGGCGTAATGTCGGGAACGAAGGTTTTTTTCTGGCCAACCGCCGCGTGCCCTGGTACGTGGTAGCGTACGCCATGATCGGCACCAGCATCAGCGGCGTCACCTTTATTTCCGTTCCCGGCAAGGTGGGCGCCGGAGGGCTCAACATGGCCTTTTCGTACATGCAGGTGGTGTTGGGTTATCTGCTCGGATACCTTTTTATTGGTATGGTGCTCATGCCGATGTATTACCGCCTCAACCTCACGTCCATTTACGGTTATCTGGAGACGCGTTTCGGTTTTTGGTCCTACAAAACGGGAGCGGGTTTTTTCCTTCTGTCGCGCACCCTGGGTTCGGCAGCACGCATGTTCCTGGCCGCCACGGTGTTGCAGGCGTTTGTGTTCGACGCCTTCCACGTGCCGTTCTGGCTGACCGTGGTGTTCATGCTGGCCCTCATTTACGGGTACACGTTCCGGGGCGGGTTGAAAACGATCATCTGGACGGATACCATCATGACCACTTTCTTTCTGGCGGCCGTGGTGTTTACGGTGATCACCATCGCCAACGCCCTGCAACTGGGTGTGGCCGATCTGTTGCCGGCCATCCGGCAAAGCGGGTACAGCCAGGTTTTTTTCTTCGACAACTTTTTCGGCAACCCCAACCACTTCGTCAAGCAGTTTGTCGGCGGGGCCCTGATCGCCGTCGTCATGACCGGACTCGATCAGGACCTCATGCAAAAAAACCTGGCGTGCAAGAACATCCGGGAGGCGCAAAAAAACATGTTTGTCTTTTGCATCTACCTGATCGTCATCAACTTGCTGTTTTTGCTGCTGGGCGCGCTGCTGTATATGTACGCCGGGCGGCTGGGACTGGAAATACCGCCCAAAACCGATTATCTGTACCCCAAAATTGCGTTTTACCACCTGGGGCTGGGCGCCGGCATCTTTTTTATTCTGGGCCTGATCGCCAGCACTTACGCCAGTTCAGACAGCGCACTGACGGCCCTGACCACGTCGTTTTGTGTCGATTTTCTCAATTTTCAGAAAAAAGCCCACCACCCCGACCCCTACGCTGCCGAGGAAGAAAAAAACGCCTTCGCACAAGATATGGCCACCCGGCACCGCCGGTTGCGCACTTGGGTGCACCTGGGGTTTTCTGTGTTGTTTGTCCTGATCATCCTGGTGCTGCAAGCGTTGAGCAAAGACGCCGTCATCAACCTCATTTTCAAGATCGCCGGATACACCTACGGGCCGCTTTTGGGGTTGTACATGTTCGGGTTGTTCACGCGGCTGTCCATTCGCGACCAGTGGGCGCCGGCGGTCTGTGTCGCGTCGCCGGTGCTGACTTACCTGCTGGAGTGGGGGCTGAAAGGCAGTTTTGACGTCGGATTTTTAACCATCTTAATCAACGGTTCCATTACATTTGCAGGGCTGCGGCTCATTTCGGTCGTGACTGAGCATAACAATCCGTAATCTTTTGTGTAGTAGAAATTCTACATGCTCCATGTGGTCAATTGCTATTTCTTTGTAACCAAAATTCAGATTTAAATGAAAAAAGCGTTTTTGGTCTTTGGCATTTGCATTTCCGCCGCGCTGACCGGCCTGGCACAAAAAAATGTTGATCGTACCCCTGGAGGCGAATTCGGTGTCGGCGCCCGATTCGGTGGTTCGACCGGCCTGACCCTGAAAAAATACCACCGCTCCAACATGTCGGCTTTCGAGGTTAACCTGGCTTACAGCTTCGACGATGAAGTGGACGGGTTTACCACCAATATTTTTTGGGAAAGGCTGGCGCCGATCGGTTTCAAGGACCGCCTGTGCGCCCAGTTTGGTGTCGGTGTGCCGCTGGTGTTTGCCGATGAATTCAAAACAGGCCTCGCCGGAATCATTGGCTTCGACTGGCGGGTGGCGCGCCGCATCGGCATCCAGTTGGACTGGTCGCCCACCTGGTTGTTCATCAACGACAACCACTTCTCGAGTTTCGACGCCGCTTTCTCCGCGCGCTGGCTGTTCTGATCCCCCGGAAAAAAGTACGCCCTTTCGTTAAAAAACATTTTGTTTAAAACAAAAAATGTTTTTACCTTTGTGCCGTTCGCACATTCCGTGTGATCGAACCGCATAAACTATCCTATCTTTGGGCGCAAGAACAGACACCAAACGCAAAGCGGCGAAGCCCGGCACTGCCCCACGCAGCGCCGGCCCCGCCCCGGAAGAGAAACCCATGGCAGAAGTCAGGTACACGGAAGAGGAGATCAAATCGCTCGATTGGCGGGAACACATACGCCTGCGCCCGGGCATGTACATCGGCAAACTGGGCGACGGCTCCACGCCCGACGACGGCATCTACGTCCTGCTGAAAGAAGTGGTGGACAACGCGGTCGACGAGTACGCGATGGGCTTCGGCAAAGTGGTCGAAGTGACCCTCAACGAAGAGGGCGTCACGGTGCGCGACTATGGCCGCGGCATTCCCCTGGGCAAGGTGGTCGATGTGGTCAGCAAGATCAACACAGGCGCCAAATACGACAGCCGGGCGTTCAAAAAATCCGTAGGCCTCAACGGGGTGGGCACGAAAGCCGTGAACGCCCTGTCCGAGTACTTCAAGGTGCTGGCGGTGCGCGACGGGCAGGCCAAGTGGGCCGAATTTCAGTTTGGCAACCTGCACAAGGAGAGCAAACTCGAGAAAACAACCGAGGAAAACGGCACGCTGGTGCACTTCAAACCCGACCGCGGGCTTTTTCGCAACTTCCGCTGGGTGAACGAATACATCGAGCACCAACTCTGGAACTACGCCTACCTGAACGCCGGCCTCCGGATCAACTTCAACGGAAAGATACTGTACTCCAAAAACGGCCTGCTCGACCTGCTGGAGAAAAAAACCAACGCCGAAAACATCCGCTACCCGATCATCCACCTTAAAGGAGAAGATGTGGAGATCGCCTTGACCCACGGCGATCACTACGGAGAACAAACCTACTCCTTCGTGAACGGCCAAAACACCACCCAGGGCGGCACCCACCTCAACGCATTCCGCGAGGCGCTCGTCAAGGTGGTGCGCGACCACTTCAAAAAACAGTTCGACGCCAAGGACATCCGGGAGAGCATCATCGCCGCCGTGAGCGTGCGCGTGGAGGAGCCCGTTTTCGAAAGCCAGACCAAAACGCGCCTCGGCTCCGAACGCATCGCGCCCGACGGGCCGGCCATCCGCACGTGGATGAACGATTTCCTGTCCAAATCCCTCGACGATTTCCTCCACAAAAATCCCGAGGTGGCCAAAGAGATGCTCAAACGCATCCAGCAAAGCGAACGGGAGCGCAAGGAGATCGCCGACGTGAAAAAGCTCGCCAACCAACGCGCCAAGGCGGCCAACATCCACAACAAAAAACTGCGCGACTGCCGCTTTCACCTCAATGAAAAAGGCACGGAGGAATTGCGGCTCCTGAGCACCATCTTCATCACCGAGGGCGACTCGGCCAGCGGCTCCCTCACCAAAGCCCGCAGCGTGGACTCCCAGGCCGTGTTCAGCCTCCGCGGCAAACCGCTGAACTGCTACGGCATGACCAAAAAGGTGGTCTACCAAAACGAGGAGTTCAACCTCCTGCAGCACGCCCTCAACATCGAAGACTCACTCGACGACCTGCGCTACAACCGCGTGGTGATCGCCACCGACGCCGACGTCGACGGTATGCACATCCGCCTGCTCCTGCTTACCTTTTTCCTCCAGTTCTTCCCCGATCTGGTGCGCAACGGACACCTGTACATCCTGGATACACCCCTTTTCCGGGTACGCGACAAGCAGCAAACCTTTTACTGCTACTCCGAAACGGAAAAACAGGAAGCCATCAGGAAGCTGCGCGGCAAACCGGAAATCACCCGGTTCAAAGGCCTGGGCGAAATTTCACCCAATGAATTCGGCGCATTCATCCGCGAAGAGAGCATCCGCCTCGAACCCGTCTACCTGCCCGAAGAAACCAACCTCGACCACGTGCTCAGCTACTACATGGGCAAAAACACCCCTGAGCGCCAGGAATTCATCATCGGCAACCTGAAGGTGGAGATCGACGTGATTGATACGCCGGAAGAGGAGGCGCAGATTGCGCCGGTGGGTGTTGAGGTGGAGTAGGTGACATGTGCAAAGTCAAGCAGTCTGGGAAAACATCCTACCCAGCCCATCACTCATGAAGTAAATTCGAATACCCAAAGGTAATATTTCGTTATTCCGGGAACACAATCAATCGCTCATTTTTACCGTCAGCGTCGATTAAGTAAAGCCGATTCAGTTCTTCAACCACACAAGGCTGCGGGTTTTTGCGGTCAATTCGCTCAACGATAATCGTTGTGCCATCGCCCGATACGTCTAAATGGTAGTACCAATTGTCATTGGGCATTTTTGATATAGTTCGACGTTTACGATTCTGATCTGTTACGGCAAGCTCCTTTGTGGAGGTCCAATATACCAATTGCTGATTTGGATCTACGGAAATTATATTTGGAATATTTAAGGTAGTTTCGTTACTCAAGAACGTATCAATCAGTAAGTAATCCAAATTTGATAACTGGTATTTTTCGATTACCAAATCGTATCCGATGCCATTTTTGCCAGTAATTTTATAATATGACTTACCGTCCCAGTCAAAAACTGAACTTCCAATATTTTCAACAGTATCTATGCGCTCACCTTCCAAGTTCGAAATGACTGTGTTCAAATAGGGGTTGGGATTACCCTCCCAATACATCAGCAAATTTCCTTCCGGGTTCCATTTAGAATAAGTATGCTTCAAACCATTATTGGTCAGTTGAGTCAGGCTATCTCCATCCGGCTTGATCATCCATATCTGGCTACCAGGCCCCCAAAACGCAATCCGGTTTTTCGCGCCCCAACTGGGTAGCCCTCTGCACTTATCGGTCAGCACTTTTAGTTCACCGGTGCAGAAGTCGAATGTGCACAATTCGAGTTTAAAAGGCAAAGTGATTTTGTCGACTCGAACAAATGCAATTTGATTGTTATTCAACGGATTAAAACAACCTTCATAATATTCATAACGACCGGGACGTTCATATGAAATGATCGGACAGGGTGGCGCAAAATTGTTGCTGTCTAAATTATTGGCCGGGGTGGTGTAATTATTAGTACAATCCGTAGACGCCGTGGGCAGGTCTTCATTTTCGTTACAACCCGAAAAAATAATTGCAAAAACAAAAGTCAGCAGTGTTGGAGATTTCATATTTTAGGTATTTTATATTTTATAAAAGTCAATGTTTTGTGGCCCATTATCCCTGATCTCAGGCATCCGTCCCCTCCTCCAGGTACATTTTTACCAGTTGGAGCAACGGCACGTGCTCGGCCACAAACTGATGCTCACTCAGTTTGGCTGCTTCAAACCAGCGCAGTTCTTCAATGTCGTCGTCCGGCTCCGGCTCCCCGTCCACCAGGGTGCAGGCGTACAGGTGCGTCATCACCACGTCTGAAGAGCCACGGTAGCGCCAGTCGTCGATCCGGCAGGAGCCCAGGTAGGTGAGTTCATCCAGTTCCAGGTCGCCACACTCCTCGCCCAACTCCCGAACGGCGGCGGCCTCGAAACTGTCGTCCATCGGGTCCACAAATCCGCCCGGGAACCGGTAACGCACCTCATTGGGCTTGCGCGCCAGGAGCAGTTCCTGGTAGTCGTTCCGGAACACCGCGATGTCCACGGTCGGATAAACCGTCGGAAAACGGCGCAGGTGGGCATATATGATCCCTGCCCGGAAATCGCGTGCGCTGTGTATGTCCTCAATGGTGTGTTCCGAATAGGCGTCCGCATCCAGGGCTTCCAGGGCTTGCGTCTTGTATTTTCCCGAGTATCGATGCGCGACGGCGGCCTCCGTCCCATACACAGTGACGGCGCCTTCCGGCCGGTGTTCGAGGATACGCCGGTCCAGCTCCTGACTCCAAATGCGGTCGTCGGGTACGTCGGGCATGTCGAAAACCGCTACCTGCACTTTGTATTTTTCCAAAAACATTTCCTGCCTGAGCTCCCAATCCAGCGGATTCCGGTCGCTGGGCGCCGGGCTGTTGCCCAGCACGATAAAAACCCGGGTATGGCGTTTCAGGAGCGTTTCGATCAGCCGTTCATGCACGGCGTTCAGGCTGATCACCTGAAAACGCCCTACAAACACACCGGTGCTTTTTGTTGTCGCCATATCACATGCACTTTACGGGCAAGGTACGTCAAAACAGCGGATTGAACGATCAAAAATGCTGGTGACCATTCGGCTGTACAAACCGCCATTCATCGAATCACCGTGACATCACCGGCAAATACTTCCGATTCACCGTCGACAAACCGAACCCGGGCTTTCCATACAAAGACTCCGGGGTTTACGGGTTCGGACTGGAACGTGCCGTCCCACCCCGAGTTCTCGTCGCCAATGCCCAGGTTGGTGGCATAAAAAGCCAGGTTGCCCCAGCGGTCGAATATTTGCAGGGACTCAATGATGTCCACCCCTTTTCCATACAGGATAAAACGGCCGTTGGTGGCCGATTCCGGCATGATCACGTTGGGTGCGTACAGGTTGCGGCGGCGATCCACGCGGATCAGCACCTCCTCGCGGGCGCTGCAGCCGGCGGCATCGGTCACCATCACGGTGTACCGGGTGGTTTGTGCCGGCGAGGCGACGGGTTCCGGACAGTCGGCGCACGACAACCCGTCTGCAGGGGTCCAGCTCCACGTGAGTGCCGACGGTGGCGAAAGATTGGTCGCAGGCTGAAGCTGCACCGAATCCCCCAGGGGGAGCAGGTAGACGTCCTGGATGGTCAACACCGCTACCGGGGGCGCCATTAGGGTAACCGCTGCTTCTGCAAGACACCCCAGGGCGTCGCGCACCACCAGCGGATAGACGCCCGGCGCCAGGTTGGTATACGCAGCATTTCCCGAAAACGATTGTCCGTTGTTGATGGAATAGTCGAATGGCGACAGTCCGCCGGTCACCGGCCCAAAATCAATGCGCCCTGCGGGATTCAGGCAGGTCGGCTGTTCGGCTTCCGGAACAAACGCCGGCAGTGGAATTTCCTCCACGCCGACCTCATCGGTGCCGGTGCAGCCATTGGTCGTATTGGTGGCCACTACGGTGTACATGCCGCCCGTGCCGACCGTCGGGTCGGCCGTATTGGCTCCGGAAAGGATATTGCCGTCGACGGTCGTCCAGGCGAAAGACAATCCGGCCGTAGTGCTGCCGACGGATAGCTGGGCGGTCGGTTGGGTGCAGAAGATCAACTGATCGGGTCCCGTTTGCAGGTTGGGCGACTGAATGTCTTGCAATACCGTTACTGTCGACGAGGCGGTACAACCGTTGTCGTTTCGGGCGACGGTCAGCTGATACGTCCCCGGCGCGTCCACCAATGGGCTCAACGGGTCCACATATCCGGCAATGCGTCCGCCCGCGGTTGTCCACTGGGCCTGGAACCCGGCATTCGGGCTGGGCGGGGTTTGTACGGTGGCGCTGAGGGCGATGGTGTCTTCCCGGCAGTTGAGGATCCCCGGAACGGCCACAGCCACGACCGGCGGGGTGGTAAAGGCCACCACGAGCACCGAATCCACAGCGCTGCACCCGTTGTCGGCCCTGTTCACCAGCAGGGTGTACTGGCCTGCAGCGCCGATCAGGGGTGTGGCGGTTTGGGCGCCGGAGACAATCTGTCCGCCGCCGGAGGCCGTCCAGGCGTAAGTAATGCCCGGCCCGGTAGAGGAACCGGCGCTGTTGAGGCTCAGTTGGGTGATTAAGCAGGTGACCGTATCCACGGCGCCGGCTTCGGCCAGCGGAGGGGCGATGTTTTGCTGCACCACAACCGGGAGGGTGGCCGTGCAGCCGTTGGTGTTATCCAGCACGGTCAGCAGGTAATCGCCCGGGGCATCCACAACGGGGTTAAGCGTGGTGGCGCCGGAAACGATGTTCCCATTGGTCGTCGTCCACCCGGTTGTAAAAGATGCGGGTGAAAACACCGAGGCGTCTATGATCACCGAGGGTTGGGCGCAGGTCAGCACGTCCACCATTTGAAGTCCGGGAAGTGGTGCTGCCGTGTCGATGGCCACCCAGGTGGAGTCCAAAGCTACACAACCATTGATCACATTGGTAACCTGGAGCGTGTACCAACCGGGCAATTGTGCCAGGGTGTTGGTTTGTTGAGGGTCGCCGGCGATTCCGCCGTCCGGGTTGCTCCACAAGAACTGGACGCCGGGCGTATCGCTGCGGCCATTGAGCGGGGCCAGCGGTTGGCTGCAGGTGATGGTTTGGCCGGTGCCCGCATCCACGTCGGGCGCCAGGGTATCGGCAGCCACGACCACCGATTCGGAGTTGGTGCAGCCGTTGTTGCTGTTCGTAATGGTCAGGGTGTAAGCGCCCGGGGCGCCGATCACGGGCGTGAGCGTTTGGCCGCCGGATAAAATTTGCCCATTGACAGTAGACCACTGGTACATGAACGAGGGTCCGGTACTCCCGGTTGCCGACAGGCCGGCTTGTTGCATCGCGCAGGTCAGCAGGGGTGGGGCGCCCATTTGCAGGGTAGGCGCGTCGGCGTCGGCATAGATGCTCAGGCTGTCCGACGACACGCAGCCGTTCGCCGGATCGGTGACCAGCAGGACGTACAATCCGGGTGCATCGATGACAGGGGAGAGCGTGTTTTCTCCCCCGATGATGTTGCCGCCTTGCTGGGCTGTCCACAACACCAGGTTAGTGGGTGCTGTGCTGCCCAGCAGTTGCAGGGAGGTGAGGCTGCAACTCAGCGTATCGTCGGCGCCGGCGGTAACCGCCGGGGTTTGAATGTTCTGCGCGATGGTCACCGAGTCCTCGCTTTGGCAACCGTTGGCCGGGTTCGTGCCGGTGAGCAGGTAGACGCCGGGGGCATTTACCGCCGGGGTGAGCGTAAGATCGCCGCTAAGGATGTTTCCCGATGGGGTGCTCCAAACGACGGTCGTTCCGGGGGCGGCCGTGCCCTGAAGGCTGGTTTGTGTTATCACGCAGGTCAGCACAGCGGCCGGACCGGCGTCGAGCGCTGGCGGAACGGTGTCCTGCCCCACCAAAACCTGTGCATCGGCGGAGCAGCCGTTCTGGGGGTTGGTGGCCACCAGCGTGTACACGCCGGGCGCATCTACCTCCGGTTGAGCGACTAAGGGTGAAGACACAAATTGCCCGTCGGCCGTTTGCCAGTCAAATAAAAGACCGGCAGGAGAAAAGCCCATGGGCAACACGGTCGACATGGTGAGGCAATTCAGCGTCGCCGGTGTTCCGGGTGTCAGCAGCGGAGGCGCCTGGTCGGCCTGGACAAACACCGAATCGGTACGGGTGCAGTTGTTGGTTGGATCGGTAACCAACACCGAGTACCAGCCCTCGACGGTTGCCGGCGCGGTATCGGTGGCGGAGATGGTTTGGCTGTTGAAAAACCACGCATACGTGTACACAGAGTCCGGCACACCGGCATTGGCTGTCAGCAACTGGCTGGGCAAATTGCAGGTGAGTACCAAAGCCGGTTCGATGACGGCCGGCGGAAACAACACGTTCTCCTCAACGGCCACGCTGTCGGTCACGGTGCATCCATTCGACGTGTTGGTCACCGACAGCACATAAATACCCGGCGCATCCACCACAGGGGAGCCGGTTTGTGCGCCACTGACGATATTGCCGCCCGGCATGGCCGTCCACAGCAGCACAAACGATGGCCCGGAGCTGGAACCGGCCCCGCTGAGCGTCAGGCTGGGGACGGTGCAGGTGAGGGTATCCTGTACCGAAGCCACCGCCAGGGGGGTATCGGCAGATTGCTGAACGACTACGCTGTCCAGGTCGGTACAGCCGTTTTCCAGGTTGGTGGCCAGCAAAAAGTACCATCCGGGTTGATCGACTGTGGGTTGAAGCCCGTCGGCGCCGGCGAGAATGTTGCCGCCGGCGGTGGTCCATCCGTAGGTGTGCGGCCCGGGAAGGCCATTTTGGGCGTTCAGTTGCACCACCGGCTGCACACAGGTGAGCAGGGCGGCTGAATCGATCCCGAGTTGCGGAGGGGCGTTGTTGATCGCGACCGTAGTCGTATCCGAGGCGGTGCAGCCATTGGCCGGATTGACAATTTGCAGGGCGTATACGCCCGGAAGTCCGGCCGTAGGCGTAGGGGTTTGGGCGCCGGAAAGGATGAGTCCGTTGCCGGTGGTCCAGTTGAACAGGAGCCCGGCCCCCTGACTGGAGCCGGCCGAACTGATTTGCACGCTGTCCGTCACACAACTCAACGTATCCGGCGCGCTGGCGATGGCCGTCAGCGCATTGGTGTCTGCGGGCGCCTGGATCGAATCGAAGGCGACGCAGCCGTTCGTGGTATTGAGCACTGCCAGTTGGTACCACCCGGGTGCATTCACCACCGGGGTGAGTGTGGTTTCACCGGAGACGATGTTTCCTCCGTTGGTTGTCCATAGGTAATCAAAAGCAGCGCCTGTTGAAGACCCTGCACCGGAGAGCGACACCTCGGGATCCTGGCAGGTAATGGTGTCTGCGGGCAGGACCACGGCCAGCGGGCCCACGGTGTCGATGACCACCTGAACGGTATCAGCGCTGCTGCATCCGCTCGACAGGTTGGTGGCAGTGAAGATGTACAGGCCGGCAGCGTCGATCAGCGGGTTCAGGGTGGTGTCGCCGGAGATAAAGTTGCCGCCCGTTGTGCTCCACACAAACGGCGCCGACGCCGGCGTCAGCGATGCTGAGAGCGCCAGGGTATCGAAAGTGCAGTTTAGCGTGTCTGGAAGCGCAATGGACAGGGCGGGGACCGACAGGTCGCCGGATAACGCCACAGTATCCAGGGTCGTGCAGTTGTTGGTGGTGTTGGTGACGGCCAGGATGTAGGTACCTGGCGCGCCGGCGGTGGCCTGTATGCTGTTTTGGCCGCCGAGGATGACCCCGCCTGCCGAGGCCGTCCAGGCGTACTGGATGTTGGGTCCGGTGCTGGAACCGGCGCCGCTGACGATCGCCGTAGGGGTGTAGCAAGAGATGGAATCTACGGTTTGGGCCAAGGCGGTAGGGGGATTGTTGGCGACGGTAAGTACCACTTCGGCGGTGGCCGTGCAGCCGGTGACGGTGTTGGTCACCAGCAAGGAATAGGTTCCCGGGGCATCCACCACGGCATACCGCGTATCGGCGCCGGAGACAATGTTGCCATCCACGGTGCTCCACTGGTAGGCCGATTGCGGCCCCTGGGTGGAGTTGCCTGCCAGGATCACCGAGTCTGCCCCGCAACCGAGCGGCTGCGGGTTGGAGATCCAGGCCAGCAGGGCATTGGAAACGATGACGTTTACGTTGGCGGTCTTTTCACAAATGACGCCGTTGTTGTCCACCGACACCGTGAGGGTGTACTGGCCGGCCGCGTCCACCACCGGGTTGAGGGTATTCTCTCCGGAAACGATGTTGCCGTTGGGCGTGCTCCATTCATAGGTTACGTTTGGCCCGGTGGTGGAGCCTGTTCCGTTCAGGGTGATCTCGTAGCCTTCGCAGGGGATGTTGCTGTTGGGCGGCGTTGCAACGGCGACCACGGGCACTACGTGAACGGTCACGCTGTCGCTGACCAGGCAGGTGGGGGCAAAAACCATGTCGTCCAACGCAAAATCATTGCCGCCAAGCACCGTATTTTGGTTGACCACGCAGATGGTCGCCGAGGTGTTGGCGCCGCTGTTCCAGGTGGTGAAAAAGTTAATCCAGTTGCAGGTAGAGGACGGGGCGCTGAAAATGGGTGGAATGGTAACGCCGTTGATCGAAAACTGGAGCAGGGCAGGGGAGGTGGCGACCAGGGTGGTTACCCAGGCGGAAAAGACATAGGTAGTGTTTGGCATCACGCTCACCGTCTGGCACCATACGTTCTGGTTCGGCATACCGGCGCCGTTAACGGCCATCATGTTGCCGGAGCCCGAAGTGTGGTCCGGACAGGGTGCAAAACCCGGGTGAGAGGCCTGTGGGTTGGGCAATACATCGTACACGCCTTCGGGAACCAGATCACCCGGGTTGTAAACGTAATCGCTGTAAAAACCGGTGTTCCCCAGCTCGAAGTCGCCGTTCAGAATCAGGTTGTTGCTCAGGTCGGGCACCCGGGCCGTGAGGGTGTACGTGGTCGTTTGCTGGACATTGGCGGTGGGGGTAAGGGTGTTGGCGCCCGACAGCCCGGTGGTGGGCGTCCAGAAAAAGTTCAGGTAGTCGCCGATGATCTCGCCTTGCAACTGGGCAGGGGTGGGCAGTTGACACAGGTAGAGGTCGTCGCCCGCGCTAACCGTCACGCCGCACTGGGCGCCGAGCCGATGGATAGAAAGGGGGAGCAGACACAACAGGAGGAGTAATCGTATAAACATGCGGATTCAGGTCAGAGCATTTGCCAATCAATGCAACAAAAGTACGCTTTTTTGCCGACCACCAACCTTTTCCCGCATAAAACCGCCCGGCACCTGCACTATCCATTTTCGTATGGATCAAAACGCGTAACTTTGTGAAGGGGCTGTGGAAAGGGCTCCCGGAACCGTAAACCTTATTTCTACACACCAGATACGACTTTACCTAACCATGCTCAAACCGTTTAACCTACGCGCCTGGATCGATGAAAACCGCCACTTGCTCCAACCGCCGGTGGGCAACAAGCAGGTATACCTGGACAACGAGGACTTCATCGTCATGATCGTCGGCGGCCCCAACGGCCGCAAGGACTACCACTGGGAAGAAGGAGAAGAACTCTTTTACCAGCTGGAAGGCGACATTCAGGTCAAAATCATCGACGAGGCCGGACGCCCGCAAACCATAGACATCCGTGAAGGTGAGATGTTCCTCCTGCCCGCCAGAGTCCCCCATTCCCCCCAGCGACCTGCCAACACGGTGGGCCTGGTGCTCGAGCGCAAACGCAACCCGGGCGAGATCGACAAGCTGATGTGGTTCTGCGAAAAATGCGGGAACCCTTTGCACGAGGCCGGGTTCCCGCTGACGAATATCGGCGTACAGATCAAAGAGGCGATCGAGACGTACAAAAGCAACGAGGTAGCGCGTACGTGCACGCAATGCGGAACCGTGATGGAGATGTAACCCGAAAACTACAACTTGCTCAACTTCTCTCTGGAAGAAACGTAATTGGGATTCAGTTTTAACGCTTTTTCAAAGGCTGCTTTGGCCTGTTCTACGTCACCTGCTTCCAGGTAGCCGTCGCCCAAGCTGTCGTAGGCATTGTACGACTTGGGGTACAGTTGGGTAGTCATTTCAAATACCGCCACGGCTTCTTCCTTTTTTTCCTTGCCCAGCAACTGGTAGCCGGCCATGTTCATGTCCCATTCGTAAAAGGCATAATTTTCGGTATTTTTGGTTTGTAAAGCGTCAAACCGTTCTTTGGCGGCTTCTGCGCCTTCTTTCTCTGCGATGCCGGCGATCAGGTCGGTTCCAGAAGGCTGGGCCGCCTTCACGTCGATCAATTCAAAATTGAAGACCATGGTTTCTCCGGCAACGGTATTTTTGTAAGGGAACCCGTCGTTCAACACCTTTTTGGGCATTTCTACGCGATAAACGCCGCCTTTTTGCATTTTTTGATAGACCTCATCAAACGCTTTGGCTTCGGCGTCGGTTCCTTTACCGATTTGGTTGTGCATGGCAACACCCATTTCCCGGGTGGAAAAAATGGATTTTCCCTGGGCATCGAGAATGGTCGCGTGGAGAATGACGTCCTGTCCGGGTTTCGGCTTCGCCCCTTTGCCGGGTGTGATGGTACCGCAGGTAGCGGCGTTCATAAGTGCGTCCTGGGCGTGGAGGGACACTGTGCCCGCCAACGCGAAAAAAGCGGCAACAAAAAGGTAACATTTCATAGGTAATGGTTTTAGTTCGCTGTTTATTCCCAAACGGGGGCACATGTTATCCATTTTCCACAGAAATATTTTGTTTCTGCCCCGTTTTAAACAAATACCCCCGTTTCTCCTTTTACCCCCCATGTCGCCGGCCCACGCCCACCTCACCCGCCTCCTCGAACTTCTCCGGAAAGAAAAGGAAGAAGATCTGCGCCAGTTTATTCAGGCCGTCAAACAGCAACCCCTCTCTGCCCGCGTGGAGCAGGGCTATTGCTGGCATCCCGTGCGGGTGACGCAAACGGGTTTTGCCCTCGGCGACCGCGCGTTTGTGGTGCTGGAGCGCACTACCCGGCTCAACGAACCCCACCAGATCCGTTCCGGGCAGTCCGTCAACTTCTTCACCTCCCTGCCCGGCGCCGAACAGCCCGACGCCACCGGCGTGGTCAACTTCATCGACCGCAACCGCATGAAGGTGGTGCTCAACAGCCAGGATGTGCCCGAGTGGATCGACCAGGGGCACCTTGGTGTGGACTTGCTGTTCGACGATCGCTCCTATGTGGAAATGGAAAAGGCTTTGCGGCAGGTCATGGAAGCCCGCGGAAACCGACTCGCGGAGTTGTGCCAACTGCTGTCCCCTCGCCCGGATGCGCACCCGGACGATTACCTGCATCGCCTCCGGCCAACCGGCGCGCCGGAATCCTTCACCGATGTGGTGGCCGACCCGGCGCTCGATGGGCTCAACGCCTCCCAGTACGCGGCAGTCATGGCCATCCTCAACAACCGCGATGTGCACGTAGTACACGGCCCTCCCGGCACCGGTAAAACCACCACGCTGGTAGCGGCCATCCAACTGCTGGCCCAGCGCGAAAACACCGTGCTCGTCGCCGCTCCGAGCAACACCGCCGCCGACCTGCTCACCGAACGGCTGGCCGACGCAGGTGTCAACGTCGTGCGCATCGGCAACGTGAGCAGGGTCGATGAAAGCGTGCTCAGCCACACGCTCGACGGTATTCTGGCCGCCCACGCCGAAACCCGCAACATCAAAAAAGTGCGCCTGCAAGCCGCCGAATACCGGCGCCAGGCAGGCAAGCACAAACGCATATTCACTTACGAAGACCGCAATGAGCGCCGGCATCTCAAACGCCAGGCCCGCGAGCTGGAGGACTGGGCCAACACACTCGAAGACCGGCTGATCGACGAGGTGCTCAACTCCGCCCAGGCCATCACGTGCACCCTGGTGGGCGCCTCCCACCCGCTGCTCGAACGCATGCGCTTCCGCACCTGCGTGATCGACGAGGCCGCACAAGCGCTGGAGCCGGCCTGCTGGATACCCATCGTCAGATGCAGCCGCGTGGTGCTGGCCGGCGACCCGTTCCAGCTGCCCCCAACAGTCAAGAGCATGGATGCGGCGCGCGCGGGCCTCTCCGTTACCCTCATCGAACGCGCCATACCCCTGCTACCCGAACAGGTGAGCCTGCTGCACGTGCAGTACCGCATGCACCGGTCCATCATGCAGTTCTCCAACCAGTACTTTTACGGCGGGGCACTGTCGGCCCACGAGAGCGTGATGGAGCGCCGGTTGTCCGGTGTTTCGCCCGACGGGAGCGTGCTCACCGTATTCGATCCCGTGGTGTTTATCGACACCGCCGGCGCCGGATTTGAGGAAAAAACCGTGCGCATCAACTCCAATGAACGCAAAGGCGGGTACAGCCGCTGCAATCCGGAGGAGGCGCTGCTGCTGCGCGAGCACCTGCTGCAGTTGCTCAACGAGTTCCCTCAGGGGGGCATCCCCTCCATTGCCCTGCTCTCGCCCTACCGCGAACAGGTGAACCATCTGGAAACCCTGATCCGGGAGGATGCACGTCTGGCGCCACTCCTGCGCAGCGGCAGACACATGAGCGACCTGATGCCCCACAGCCACGAGGCCGACGGTGCCCTTACCGTAAACACCATCGACGGCTTCCAGGGACAGGAGCGTGACGTGGTCTACATCAGCCTGGTACGCTCCAATCCCAAGGGAGAGATCGGTTTTCTCCAGGACTACCGCCGCATGAACGTGGCCATGACCCGCGCGCGAAAATTACTGGTGGTCATCGGTGACTCGGCGACCATCGGGAACAACCCGTTCTACGAAGCTTTTTTGAAACACTGCGAAGAAAACGGGCGGTACGACACCGCCTGGGCCTACCTGCGGTGACGGGAGTCCTGAATGCGGAATGTGGAATGCGGAATGCGGAATGCGGAATAAGTCGTTTAGCTTGGCTTTTGGATGCTTTCAGACATTTTTTCATATAACTCCTTCCAATCGGGATGGGCTTGCAGCATGGCTATGTGCCGGTGGATGGTCTCCTGGTCATCGCGCGCTGCCGGCCCGGTTTGCACGGCGGCGGGCGAGGCGGACAGGGCTTTTTGAAGGGTTTCGGCCATCAGTGGATGCAGCATGTCGAAGGGAAGATTGTGTTCCGACAATATTTTTTCGGCAATAGAAAAACAATGGTTGGCAAAATTGTTGGCAAATACGGCGCTCACATGGAGCCAGGCCCGCTGGGTGTCGTTCACGCGGAACACCTGCCGGCTGATGCGTTGGGCCTGTTGCTCCAGCCACTGCTTGTCTTGTTCAGCGTTCGCATCTATACAAACGGGCGTACTGTCCCAATCGGGCACGTGGTCACCTGAAAAGGTCTGTAAAGGGTAAAACACTCCGTGTCGGGGGAAATACGACGCCAGCACCGCCCCCGGCGTTGCGCCCGACGTGTGGGTCGCCAACGCCCGGCGCGCGAATGGCGCCAGTTGTTCCGCCACTTGGGCAATGGCGTCGTCCTTCACGGCCAGGATTACCCAGTCGGCGTCGGGCAACACCGCTTCCCAGCGGTTCGTCCACGCGCATCCCAGCGCCTCGCTCAGCGCCTGTGCGTGCGCTGCCGTGCGACTCACTACCTGTGACACCGGTATGCCGACTTCCTGCATGCGCCTGCCCAGATGGGTAGCCACCCGGCCGGCTCCGATTATGGCGATTTTGGTCATGTCTTCTTCTCTCCCTCCCTCCCACTCTCCCCCTCCCCGGATTTCATCCGGGGTTATTCATGTTCGACCGCTACGCGGTCATTTTTGCTGCAGTTTTCCGGGTGCCAGCGCGTAACATTATTCGACATTCCGCATTCCGCATTCGACGATATCATCCGGGGTTATTCATGTTCGACCGCTACGCGGTCATTTTTGCTGCAGTTTTCCGGGTGCCAGCGCGTAACATTATTCGACATTCCGCATTCCGCATTCCGCATTCGACTAATATCCTCCGGCACAATCATCGCCCCGCCGGTCCGCCACCGCTGTTTTTTTGCCTTTTTCATCGATAAAAATGGCTTCTACGCGGCCGATGGGGGTACGGGGGGTCACCGTGTGCCCCTTGGCGCGCAATTGTTCCAGCAGGTCTTCGGAGAATGCGCCCTCTTCGACATACAGCTCATCCGGACGCCACTGGTGGTGGAAGCGGCCTTTTTGCACGCAGTCTTCCGGCGACAGCTTGAACACATACGCGTTCACCAGCACCTGAAAAACGCAAGTGGGTATGGTGGTGCCGCCGGGCGAACCGACGATCAGCACGGGCTTTTTGTTTTTAAGCACGATGGTGGGGGTCATGCTGCTCAATGGTCGTTTGCCGGGCGCGATGGCGTTGGCTTTGCCGCCCACCGCGCCGTAGAGGTTGGGCACGCCGGGTTTGGCGCTGAAGTCGTCCATTTCGTTGTTCAGGATGAACCCGGTGCCGGGCACGACCGTGCGGGAGCCATAGGCGTCGTTGAGCGTGGTGGTGACCGAAACGGCGTTGCCCAGGGCGTCGATGATGCTGAAGTGGGTCGTTTCTTCGCTCTCCGGGAACACACCCGCCAGGATAGAGTCGCTCGGTGTGGCGCGCTCGGGGTTGAAGTCGGCCATGCGCTGTTGCCAGTACGCCGGACTGGTGAGCGCGGCCACCGGCACCTTCCAGAAGTCCGGATCGCCCATGTGCACGGCTCGGTCGGCGTAGGCGCGGCGTTCTACTTCGGCCATGGCGTGTATGCTTTGGGCGCTGTGCAGGGTGTACTCATCTTGCGGCAGGTAGTTGATCATGCCCAGCATCTGTTGCAGGAGCAGTCCGCCGCTGCTGGGCGGCGGCATAGACAAGATGCGCATCCCCTGAAAGTCGAATGCCAGGGGTACGCGCCACACGCTTTTATAGGCTGCAAGGTCTTCCAGGGTGATGAGCCCGCCGCGGTCTTGCATGTTTTTGACGAGCAGCTTGGCGGTACGGCCCTTGTAAAACTCGTCGCGCCCGCCGGAGATCAGCCACCGCAGGGTGCCGCCGAGTTCCTGCTGGATGAGCCAGTCGCCCGCTGCCCAGGGACGGTCCATACGGACAAAGGCGGGCAGCATTCGGTTGAACCGGACAAAGTTGGGTTGTTCCTGGTTGAGCTGGGCCGCTTCGCGGGCGGTGATCTGGTATCCTTTTTCGGCCAAAACGACAGCGGGCTCCAGGAGCTCGGCCCAGGTCAGTTTGCCGTATTTGCGGTGGGCCTCCCACATGCCGTCCACGGCGCCGGGAACACCGACAGCACGCACGTCGAACCGGCTTTTTTGGGTGAGCACGCGACCGAGCGAATCCTGGTACATTTTTTCAGTGGCCTGGGCCGGCGCCCGCTCGCGGAAGTCCAGCGCCGCCGGCTCCCCTTTGGCCGGCTGGCAGAGCAGGAAACCGCCGCCGCCGAGGTTGCCGGCCTGCGGGTACACCACGGCCAGGGCGAAATGGACGGCCACGGCAGCGTCTATGGCGTTGCCGCCCATGCGGAGGATGTCGAGGCCTACGCGGGTGGCCAAAGGGTGGGCGGTTACGACGGCGGCGGAGTCGGCCACCACCACCTTGGTGGAATCGTAAGGGAAAGGGGCGATGGGCTGGGCCGTCGCGCACAGGGTGTGCAGTCCGAATAGCAGCAGCAGCAAAAATCGATGCATGGGCAATGTTTAATGGGGGGTAAAGTTACGCATGGAACAGCGTGCCGGCGACGAGAAAGGCGGCACAAAGGATAAAAAGCAGCAGCAACAACGGCCGGATGAAGCGCCACCAGGCGGCCAGGCTGACGTTCACCATGGCCAGCGACGGTAGCAGCAATCCCGTGGGCGTGAGGAAGCCCATAATGCCCATGCCGTACAGGTAGGCGTTCACCGTCTCCTGTCCCGGCACCTGCACCACCACCGCCAGGGCGCCGATGATGGGCATGGTGAGCACGGCCATGCCCGAGCTGGACGCGATGAAAAGGGTCAGGAACAGGAACAGGCAGAGCAGCAGCACCACGAACAACGCTGGCGGCATGTGGCCGATCCACTGCGCAGCGTAATATAGCATGGAGTCGCTGATGCGGCCCTCGTTGAGCACCAGGGTGACCCCGCGGGCGATGCCCACGATAAAGGCCACCGACAGCAGCTCTTCCGCGCCTTTGATGAACTGGCCCACCAGCGTTTTTTCGGGCAGGCGCAACAGCAGCCCGAGCAACAGCGTGGACGCCAGGAAAAGCATGGTCATTTCCAGCAGCCACCAATCCAGGAAAATAACCCCGCCGATCATGCCCAGAAACGTGAAGAGGAAAACGAGCAGCAACCCCCGCGTCCGCCAGTCCAATTGCGCGGATACATCACCCGACAAAGCAGGCATTTCATAGTGCGTGTGCACTACGCCGTCGGTGCGCAGGACAATTGACGACGCCGGATCTTTTTTGACTTTTTGGGCATAGCGCACGGTGTACCAGATTGCGATTCCTGTAGACACCACAAACATCAGGATGCGCTCGTCGAGCCCCTCCATCCAGTTCACACCGGCCGCATTGGAGGCGATGATCGTGGAGAACGGGTTGGAGATCGACGACAGGGTGCCCAACTGCGTGCCGCCAAAAATGACCATCAGCGGAACCAGCAGGTCGTACCCCGCCGCCAGGAATAAAGGCACCAGGATGGGGTAAAATACCAGCGCCTCCTCGGCCATGCCATACGAAGAGCCGGCGAAGGAAAACAGGAAGGTGAGCAGCACGATCAGCCAGGACTCCCGGCCGCGCATGCGGACCGACAACGCGGCAATGCCCCGCACCATGGCGCCCGACGCGTTGAACACCTGCATGAATCCGCCGATCACCAGAATAAACAGGATGATGTCGATGGTGTCGTAAATGCCTTTGATGGGCGCCTGCAGGATGCCCAACAGCCCCTGCGGGTTTCCGTCCACGGGGTGGTAGCTTCCCGGTATGCCCACCGGTTTGCGAATGGCCTTTCCGGTGAACTTCTCCAGTGGAATGCGGATGCCCAGGCTGTCGAGTGTGCGGTCGGTCAGCGGCAAGGGCACCGCGCCCGATGCGCCGGTAACCATAAACCGGGCGCCGTCTTCGGACATCGACAACTTGTCATATTCACCGGCCGGAACGAGCCAGGTGGCCGCCGCCGCGAGCACAATGACCATCAACAGCACGGTGATCGGACCGGGTAGGGATTTGAATGGGTTCATGGGCCAAAAGGAGTGTCGAGTGTCGAAATATTATGTACGCCTGGTTATTTCGGATGACCAAACGTACGTAGTATTTGTGTGTGCCTAAAATAGGTTGACAAAAAAAGTCAATCAAAAATGGCAAAGACAGCACACAAAAAGTTTCAATTATCGACAAGTCGTCAGCGGACGTTCAGTGAAGCTTTCAAAAAAGAAAAAGTGTCGGACATAAAG
>JBGSTG010000111.1:0-31269 GCA_041736625.1 Saprospiraceae bacterium
GCCTGCAAACCAGCGGCACCCCAACCGCCCCCGCCCCCCAACCAACAACGAACAACCAACAACCGACAACCGACGACCGACAACCGACAACCGACAGCCGACGACCGACGACCGACAACCGACAGCCGACGACCTTGAAACCCGGCCTCCGCTCCTCCCCCCTCGCCCGCCGGCGCGCCCAGGAACTCGGCGTTGACCTCGCCTCCGTACCCGTGGCCCCCGACGCCACCCGCTTGTCGTACAAAGACGTGATGGCCTACGTCCGGCAGCGCATGAGCAGCGGCGCCAGCGCCCCAGTGTCCGCAGGCGCGGTGGCCCACAAGGCCCTGCCCAACTTTGAAAAATTCGGCCCGGTGGAGCGCCAGGAGCAAAGCCGCATTGGCGTGCTCACGGCCGACAACATGGTGTACGCATTCAACGCCATTCCGCACGCCTGGATCTCCGAAAAAGCCGACATCACCCGGCTGGAGCAGCTCCGCCAGCAGTACAAAGACCAGGTAAAAGCCAAAGGCGGCAGCCTGACCACGACGGCCATCCTGGCCAAGGCCGTGACCAGCGTCCTGCGGAAAATGCCCCAGTTCAACGCCAGCTACGACCTGGAAAAACGGGAGGTCATTTTCAAAAAATATTACAACATCGGCATCGCGGTGGACACCCCGCGCGGACTGCTCGTGCCCGTCATCCGTAACGTAGACCAGAAAAGCCTGACAGAGATTAGCGTCGAGCTCAGCGAACTCAGCGCGCGCACACGCGACGGCAAGAACAAGCCCGAAGACCTCATGGGCGGCACCTTCTCCATCTCCAATATCGGCGGCATCGGTGGCACGAATATGATCTCCATCGTCAACTGGCCCGAGGTGGCCATCCTGAGCATCACCGCAGCCACCCACGAAGCCGTGTGGAACGGCTCGGCGTTTGAGCCGCGCCTGCTCATGCCCATGACCATCGGCTGGGATCACCGCGTGATCAACGGGGCCGACGCCGCGCGCTTTTTACAGGAGTTGAAAAGCATCCTGGAAGAGCCCTTCCTCGGATGGTTGTAGGATAAACAAGCTATTAGTTGTTCACCATCACTGGCATCACCAGCATCAGGATCTCCCGCTTCACGGTGTCCTCTTCCACCGGCGTGAGGATGCCGGCGCGTGAAGGGGTGGACAGTTCGATCTTGACCTCTTCGCTTTCCAGCACGCTCAGCATCTCGACCAGGAATTTGGCGTTGAAGGCGATGCGCATGGGGTTGCCCTCGTAGACGCAGGCCATTTGTTCGGTGGCCTCGTTGGAGAAGTCCAGGTCCTGTGCCGAGATGGTCAGGCTTTTGTCGGAAATGTCCAAAACCACCTGGTTGGTGGTTTTATTGGCGTAAATGGCGATGCGCTTGAGTGAATTTTGCAGGTCGGAGCGGTTCACGCTCAGCAGGTTGGGATTGTCGACCGGGATGACCGCGTTGTAGTCCGGGTACCGCGCATCGATGAGGCGGCAGACGAGGTGCACGTCGCCGAAGTGGAAAAAAGCGTTGGCCTTGTTGAACGAAACGGTCACGGCGTCGTTCGCCGGCAAGGCATTTTTGAGCAGGTTGAGCGCTTTTTTTGGCACAATAAAGGTCGTCGAAGCGTCGCCCGCCAGCTCGTGGGTGGTGATCTTGACCAGTTTGTGCGCGTCGGTGGCCACACAGGTGAGCTTGTTCAGGTCCAGCTGGAAGTACACGCCGGTCATGGCCGGCCGAAGCTCATCGCCGGAGGTGGCAAAAACCGTTTTGTTGATGGCCTCCAGCAGGTACTGGCTGTTGATCTTGACGGTGTCCACGTTGTCGGCCGCCGGCACCTCGGGGTAGTCGGCGCCGTTCTCGCCTGCGAGCCGGTACTTGCCGTAAGAAGAGGTGATCTCAATGCCGTGGTTGGTGTCGTTCACCGTGAAGGTCAGGGGCTGCTGGGGCAACGCCTTAAGGGTCTCCAGCAGTATTTTGGCCGGCACGGCCACCGAAAAATCGTCGTCGGCCAGCACCTCCAGCGTGGTGGAGATGGTGGTTTCCAGATCGGTCGCCGTGATGGTCAACTTTTTGTTCTCTATTTTGAAAAGAAAGTCCTCCAAAATGGGCAACACCGGGTTGGAACCAATGGCGCCCGAGGCGAGTTGGAGCTGTTTGAGCAGTTCTGTAGAAGAAACGCTGAATTTCATGGACGAAGCCGTTAGGGTGAGTCAAGGTCAACGCGCAAAAATACGGCGTTTCCGGCGCCGAATGTTGAAAGAAATCAACATCGTGTGGAAAAGTTACTCGACGATCAAATCCCAGGTGATGGGCGCGTGGGCCCGCAGCATGGCCGACACGCCGCAGTATTTGGCCTGCGACAGTTCGATGGCCTCGCGCACCTTGTCCTCCCGGATGTCGGCCCCGCTGATGTAGTAGCGCAGGTGAAAGCCTTTGTACACTTTGGGATGGTCGTCGGTCAGCTCCGCCTCGGCCTCCACGCGGAAACGGTCGAAGGAAACGCGCATTTTGGGCAGCAGGGCGGCGATGTCCATGGCCGTGCAGCCGCTCAGGGAGGTCAGCAGCAGGATTTTCGGCCCGGGGCCGGTGTCATCGCCGGCGTCCGGCTTGGTGTCGATGCGCACAACGTGCTTGTCGCCAATGTGGCAGTCGAAGGCCATTTTACCGGCCCATACGGTGTTGACAGTGTTTTTGGACATGCTGATTTTGTGGTTGGTACGGTGCACAGGCCGAAAATTCGACTCCTGTCGCTTAGGCTCGAACAGAACAAGTTAAAAGAATAACGCTTCGCGTATTTTTGTTGTCGGAAAACGCGACAAAATGTGGTTGCGCCATGTTTTCCTGCCGCCCATCGCTCAAACGCATCTTAAGAGGGGTTCACTATTGAACTGAAGAGCAAAAACTGGGTTAGGTTTTTAATACCCAATCGATGAAATTCACCTGAAAAAACACTTTTATGCGCTTCCTCCTCTTTTTATCCTGTGTATTCCCCGGCGCCGTTATTGCCCAATCCATGGACTCCCGTGAGACCCTGGAGTGGGTCAAGCGCAGGGCCGACAAACTCGAGGTGCTGCTCAACGGGGCTGCCCTCTCCTACGAACCCAACCACTTGAACCTCCAGCTCTGGAACGCCTGGCAGGAGTTCGACGCCATCGCCCAGATGGGCCTGCAGTGCGCGCCCGTGCAGCTCGCCGCCGAAAAGGGCCGCACCGAATCGGACGTGCTGGGCTATCGCCGCGAACACGATCTGAATGCCCTCATCATGCGGGCCGTGGAAGCCCGGCGCCAGGCGCTGCTCATGCGGAATTCGGCAGATTACTGCCTGCAGCAACCCGGCGCCGACGCGCAGGGCGCCGACCTGTTTGCCCCCCGCCGCGTGCTGCGCAAAGATGCAGAAATCGCCGCACTCGACCTGTCCGACGCCCTGGCCACCGACGACCGCGACATCCGCAATCAAAAAGTGGAACACGCGCTCTACCTCCTGCGCAACGCCGAGTACCTGGCCGCCACCCTCGAAGATTGCCGCGACGTGCGCGGATTCGCCAACCGCGCCATCGCCGCCTGCTCCCTGGCCCTACTGGCCGATACCACAGCGGAATTCGAACAGCGTCTTCAGGAGGCCATCGAGTGGAATGACAAGATCAACCAGTGCGAGCGTTGCCGATGAGAGCCAGCCCCCCCTAAAAAACCCAGGCCACACCCGCCAGCACCATCCCGCCAATGGTCGTAAACTGATCGTACCCCAGGTAGTTCAGGTTGAAGTCCGGCACAATCAACTGGTTGCCATCCAGGTTCAGGAGGTTGCGGCCGACCAGGCGCAGGCGCAGCGGGCTTTTCGGCAGGCGATATTCGGCCTCGAAACCCAGGAGCCAGAGGGTATTAGTGCTACCAGTAGTTTCCTGTTGTTTGACGGCCAATTGGGTTGTCACAAACCACCGCTCGCCCTTGAACCGGCATCCCGTTGACACCACGCTATTGGTGAAAGACAGGCGAGGGGTAGCACTTTGCGTTTCGTTTTCCTGATACATCAGGTTGTATCCGGCCGACCACTGCCATCGTTGGGTGAGGGGAAAAGTGGCGCTCAGGCTGCCCCCGGCGCCAAGAAGCGTGGCGGGTTGAAGGGTCTCGTTGACGGCAGCATAACCGTTTTGACGCCTAACGTTGCCCTGGAGCGACAACGTTGGTTGTTTATTTCCCAAGGCCGCCTTGAGGTTGCCCGACACGTTCAGTTCAAAAACACGGGTGTCCGGCATGCGCAACGAACGATTGAGCAGATAGTTCTCCCTGGACTCGCTCCAATACAGAATATCGTTTTGAAGCACCTCAAAAGCAGATTTGATGAAATAATCAAACTGCCCGGCCGGGTCCCGATTGCTGTAGTTGAATGCCACCTTTCGTTTGAAAAGAACGTACTGACTGTCGACCTGCTCCAGTTGCAGGATGTTGTCGTCTACCACCTGAAGCACCCGGCAGTTTGTTGAGTATGTCGCCCAGGTTGTACTCCGTCGAGTCGGTGTAGGCCCCGATGTTGTAGAAGGTGGTGTCGCCGCGCACCACAATCCCCAGCCGTCGGGCACTGATGTCCACCACTTGCAGGGTTTGTGTTTGGGGGAGCAGCACGGTTACGAGCGGTGGTGGCGCCCCGGACTCCAGGTTGAGCCCCCGGTACCCGGTTTCTCTGCCCAGGTAGCCGATTTTCAGCACGTAATCTCCGGGCTTGACCTTGTCCAGTCGCCAGGCGCCCGATGCGTCGGTACGGGTAAAACGAATCACGCTAAAGGAATCGGGGGCGCACAACTGCACCATGGCGCCGGCCAGCACACTGTCCGCCTCATCGGTCACCCGGCCCGAAAGACCGATCTGCCCCAGGCCGGGGGCGCTGCCGGCCAGCATAAGGAGCAAACCGAGGGAGAACCGGAGCGCCGCCATGGGGGTTTAATCTCTTTTGGGACGGGTCAGTCGGGCAAATTCTTCCGGCGTCACGTAGGCGTCGGCTTTCGGGAGGTATATTCGCTCTGTTTCTCCGGGAGACGACATGTCAACGGCCGTTATTTTGGAAAAACGATGCTCAACGATCAATACCAGCCCGGGTAGCCCGTAATTTTTTCCCGGGCCATCGGAAACCGGGATGTCCGGGGCGTACCAGACGGAAACGGCATCATCGGTAGCAGAAGCCGTTTTCGTCGCTTTTTTGCACCGGTAACCCAGTATTTCCCGCACTTCTTCGTGCCGGAGGTTCCAGGAATCAAATTCCATCGGCTCCCGGGATACGATTTGGGGCGAAGACAGGCTTTGCTCGTACATAATCATGCCGTCGAAGTCTTTGTAAATGACGGTTGAACTCGATTTGTAGGACCAACCGGCCTTGGCAGTATCGCGGAGCGATTCAACCTGAAAATACTCGGATCGGTTGTTCGAAATATTCAAGCGGTAAATGGATGTTTGCGTTCCCGCTGTGCTGAATGTATCCGTTTTTAGAATGGAATTCAGGAGACTTGACAGGAAAAGGTCGGACCGGTAGGTGACAGAGAGGGACTGGGCTGGAACGGACAGCGGGGCGTTCAGGCAGGTCAGCAGCAGGAGCAGTAATGTTTTGTTTTTCATTTTTCGGGCTTTAATGATAAACAATTAACCTGGTCGGCAGGTCGACCCTTTGAACGCAGTACGCGGTGTGACCGCCGGCGCTTGGCAATGACAAAAATACCATTTATGGTTGATACATTCACAAAGCCTCAAAAAAGCCCAATCAATATTTGGAGTGACAGTGGACGATATCCATTTTCTTGCCAACGGTCTATTCCAATGGTACCCATCAGCTTCAGGGATTTTACAGGAAACCTGGAATCTGAATCACCCACTTTTTCCATAAATTGAATGAGCAGGTCGTGGTGAAATCTGGTGGATTCCTGCGTAAGTTCAACATACGAATCCATGTTTTGGTCGTTTGAAAAACGATATACACTTCGTAAGAGATAATTTGGCCTGTAACCAATCCCAATTTTTTGATTTAAATTTTTTTTATTTACATTTATATACAATGAAATTGGAACGCCTATCTGACTGTTTCTTATATGGGAAGCTGAATTAGCAAAATTCGGTATTACCCAATTTTTATTTTCAAACAATCCATTTGTTATCACCCACTCCTGGCGAAAGTCGATCGCTGTACTAACCAAAAGTTTGTTTTGCGGATTGGAAACAAAATACTCACTCCAAAAATTTACCAACCAGGAAGAACTGACATTTATCAAAGATGGCTCTTCAGTAATGTATAATTGCCCAAACCCAAGACCAATGTTAAATCGATCTTTAAATTCCGACTGCCCGGAAACAGCTTCAAATAGGCAAACTAACAGTATTGGCAGTAAATGTTTCATTTTCGGTTACTTTTTTTAATTTAACCAGAAAGAGAGTGGATGAATGATCTTTTTGAGCCAGGAGACAAACTTGGTTTTTGTGAAACAACTTGAGTTCGTACTAAGTTTGTCTCCTGGCTTATTAAAGTAAAGAGAGAAGTGCCGACGTTAAAATCCTAATGCCCACCCAAGCAAGGCGGCGCCACCTGAAGAGATAGCAGCGCCACAGATACCAAAGAAATAAGCTCCACCAATGTCAAATGCAGCAATAGAAAGCCAGTTTCTCTCGAGGAATTTAAAAAAACTACGCCGTTCCGCTGCGGAGAGCTTACTCACCGTGCTATCCTCATTGTAAATGTAACAGCCCCAATAATAAATTGAGTGTCGGGCAACCGACCCCGCAGTGTAAAGTCGCTCCAATTCACTGGAAGAAGAAACGTAAATGTTTCCCTCCCAGGTTTTGATATTAGTGATAGCCTGTGACATCGAAATTACACTGTCTCTTAGATCGGCGATGATGTCATTCAGGGAGTCCAATTCAGCCAAGGCATCCACTGACAGCCCCAGGTTGACGGGCGCAGGATTACCTAGGTAATCAAAACAGTCGTACTCATAATATGGGTCGTAGTTGGATGTTACATCTGTGATGTAAGTTACACATGCAGACGAATCGTCAGGAAGAAAATTATAATTTGACCTTTCTTGTAGGGCAAATTCAAGCAATCCAGATGCACAATCTTGTTTATAACCAGCAGTGTCAACGGCATTTATTACGTAGTTTTCAACAAAATAATCCATAAAGGCATTATGGAAAACGCCACGTTCATCGTATGGGTTGGAAGAATTTGCCACCAACACATTGATACAATCACCCTCAGTGGGGACAAAGTTGATGGTCCCGGAAGATTCAGAACCACTAACACCATTGTTATCATTGTTGTGCTTAATTGCGTCCCCAGTGAGACTACAATCACTACAACAAGAAAACAAACCCAACATCAGGATTAATGTCGGAAGCGCTAAAAACGGTACAGAAAGTTGTGTTTTCATCAATTTAAATTGAAAATGGTTTACGCCTACTCTATCCCGGTTTTCGGCATCCCCGGCTCCCTGACCCGCGCGCATCGGCCGGAAAGCCTTACAAATCTCCTCGGGAATGCCGCCATTGTGTGTCAGTGCGCGAAAAAAAGTGTATCATTTTACCCCCCCCCTGTTTTTCGAAATAAAATATCGTCGCCTACGCGAATTTCTACATGGATCCGCACGGGCCGGTCGTAGAAATAGGTTTGCCTGTCCTGATCGTAGGCAATTGGAAAACCGTAATCGCGTAAACAGGCAATGAGGCGGTACACGGTGCGTTCACTGGTTTTGAGTCGCTGTGCCAAAACGGCAGGGCGCCCGGTAGAACGGCTTCGGATGAGCTGGTCCAGATGCTCAAAAACAAAGAGGTCTTGAAGGATGTCCATGGTTGGTGTAGTCGGGTTATTTTTATTCTGCTTGGCGATCTTGGCCCTGCACGGTCTATTGGCGCCTCGCGACAACAAAAATACATTTTGTCTCTGTCATTTTCCGTCAGTACAAGAAAAAAGAGGCTCGATTCTTATTTTTTGCCGCGAATTGCGCGAATTAGCGCTAATTCGCGCAATTCGCGGCAAAAAAAGGATTAAGATGGCTGGTGGTGAAACTGCTTCGGCGCAGTAAGCGATCAGGCAAAAACCTCAAAAACGGCAATGCTGGTGCCCACTTACGCCGCTATTTGTTTACAACGAAATCAGATGCTTTTTTGCTGCGTATGAGCGCCAACGCGCACAATGCACGGCATGCTATGTCTACTCTCTCGCAGGTGGCGTATATTGACTTTTCTGGTCATCCGGAATCAAAGACCAAAGGTTTGCGTTGTGATTATTTACGTAAATAAAATATGTATATTTATTTTGATGAATTCTTTGGTAACTTGTTAGCTGCCGGATGAGTTTCTTAGAGGGTTTAATCATAAGAGAGTTCCAAAAGATCAAAGCATAGTAATCCGCTTTGGGTAGATCCTCTATTGAGAGGCCCGCAGTTCCGTCCATTCGGGTAATATGGGGCAGGAAGAATTGTAAACTGTCGTTGTGTTCTTCCTTCAGCGCTGCTATGGGGCGGGGTGGGAAAACATCAAAACACCCTTCAACATTCCAGTTCATTGGAATGGGGGGATCGATATAACAATTTACAAGTTTGAAAATTGGCTCCCCTGAACAAATAAAATACCGTACCTGAACAGGTTGGAGGTCGTTATTGACACTTTCCAGCAGTTTATTCCGCAAAATACTGTCTTCGGGCGATACTATCCCGTCTGTCGTCAAGGATTCCATGGCAGTTTCAGCCCTTTTCTGAATCACATGGTGAAAGGAAGCATGATCTAAAAGAAACAATTCGTCGGTTGGGATTTTGTAACTTTTTGCTTTCTTTTTGATGTCCTGTTCGTCCTGCCATTCAGGCGTGGAATCAATACCCAACACTGACCGGTAGGCCAAACGACAATTGCCGAATAGCATCACCGGCAAAACCAGAAAGATGAACTTTCTTCTGTTTGGCCATTCAGTCAATTTGGACGGTCCCGGAAATGGCATGAGTCTACGTATTGGTGATGGATGACTTCAAAGGTAGGATTTGGATAAGCAATATACACAATGTAAGATGACGCATGTTCCTTTTTTATTGCCTTGCGAATTATCCCGTCACTTGCCCCTAGCTTTTCGGAAGCCCATACCAAAAAATAGACAAAATACCCTACATTTGCCCCGATTCACCAACACCACCTGTTCTGCCCTACCCATGAAAAAACACAACTTTTCGCCCGGTCCGGCCATTCTCCCCGCTCCGGTGCTCAAGGAGGCCGGCAAGGCCTGCACCAACTACGAAGGCTCGGGCCTCAGCCTGCTCGAGATGAGCCACCGCGGGCCCGAGTTCACCGCCATCATCGACGAAGCCAACGCCCTGCTGCGCGAGATCATGGAGCTGCCCAATGATTACCACGTCCTGTGGCTCACCGGCGGCGCCAGCAGCCAGTTTTTTATGGCGCCCATGAACCTGATCAACGACAACGAGATGGCCGCCTACGTCGACACCGGCGTGTGGGCCTCCGGCGCCATCAAAGAGGCCAAAAATTTCTGCCAGGTCAACGTGCTGGCCTCCTCCAAGGAAGACGGCTACACGTATGTCCCCAAGAAGTATAAAATCCCGTCCGACGCCAAATACCTGCACCTCACCAGCAACAACACCATCTACGGAACCCAGCTGCACAAGTTCCCCAAATCGCCCGTGCCCATCGTGTGCGATATGTCGTCGGACTTCCTCAGCCGCCCGGTGGACGTGAGCAACTGCGGCCTCATCTACGCCGGCGCCCAGAAGAACCTCGGCCCGGCAGGTACCACCGTCGTCATTGTGCGCGAGGACATGCTCGGCAAGGTGACCCGCACCCTGCCCACCATGCTGGACTACCGGACGTTCGTGCAAAACAACTCGCTGTACAACACGCCCCCCGTGTTCCCCATCTACGTGTCCATGCTCACCATGCGCTGGATCAGGAAAAACGGCGGGCTCAAGGGCATGCAGCGCCGCAACCGCGTAAAGGCCGGCATTATCTACGATGAGATCGACCGCAACCCGCTCTTCCGCGGCACCGTCGCCAAAGAAGACCGCTCCCTGATGAACATCTGCTTCGTGATGGAAAAAGGCTACGAGGGTCTGGAAAAAGAGTTCCTCGCCGAAAGCGAAAAGCACGGCATGGTCGGCCTCAAAGGCCACCGGCTGGTGGGCGGCTTCCGCGCCTCCACCTACAACTCGCTGGAGAAGAAAAGCGCCCGGGCGCTCGCCGACCTGATGGCCGATTTTGCCAAGCGCAAAGGATAAGCATGCCGCAACCCTACCGCACCACCCTTTCCATCGACGGCCTGCTGGTGCCCGTAGAAGTCCACCTCGAACCGCGCCGGAACACCCGCTTCAGCATCACCCGCCGGCGGGTGATCCTGCGCGCGCCGAGGCATACCACCCCCGAGGTGGTCCGCACGTACCTCGTCGAACTGCACGCATGGGTGAGCAAGCAATTTGCCGTCAAGCCGGCCCTGCGCAGCCCGTTTGAAGCCAAAACCTACCACAGCGGCGACGTGCTGACGGTGGGCGCGCGTCGGTATGTGCTCGACGTGGAGCACGAAGACCGCGCCACCCACAGCGCCCGCCTCATCGGCGACACCATCAGCATCCGGCTGAGCACGCGCGGCAGCGAGGAGCACCGGAGCAAAAGCGTCAAACACCTGATCTCGCGCGTGGTGGGCGGCGATTTCTACCCCGACGTGGCCGACCGTGTGCACGAGTGGAACCGCCTGACGGTCAACCGCCCCATCACCAACGTATACCTGAAATACCACCAGTCCAAATGGGGCAGCTGCTCCTCTGGCGGCAACATCAACCTCTCCACCCGCCTGCTGCTCACCCCCGCCGAAGTGCAGGACTACGTGATCCTGCACGAGCTGGCCCACCTCGTCGAGATGAACCACAGCCAACGGTTCTGGGATGTGGTGGCCCGGTTTATGCCCGATTTTGAAGAAAAGGAAAGGTGGCTGAAAATGGAAGGGAAGTGGGTGGACTTTTGATGTTTGCCTTGTCTGGCAACGCAAACAACCGGTAAGTGCAGCAGAACCTGTTAATGTTTAAACAGCTTGCCGGAACATTGGCTACGACCATCCAGGGTCTCCATGAGGTAGGTATAAACACCACCTTCCATATTTTTCAAGTCAATTTGGTTTGTCCGACCATGAAATTCCCTTCGTAAAACAAGTTGATTCAGGGCATTGTAAATCATCAATTGGGCAGGCTTCTCATCATTTTTCTCGATCACCAGCCAGTCCTCAACCGGGTTGGGATACGCCGCACATCCCAGCCATCGATCCGCATTTGTAGAAGTCCCGGAAGTCCCATCGGCTTTTACCTTTAATATGTATCCGTTGGCGTCATCAATACTAAAATCGGCATGCCGTGAGCCGTACATAATAACCCCGCCATCCGACGCAGCCAATATGCCGAACATGATGTAGTACGCATCGCCCCCATATAATTTCGTCCAATTAAGCGTGCGATGGATCAGGTCGACGGATGACAAACTAAACCATGAATTGGCATCTTGATACAGCCAGTTTCCAGGCGTAAAATTAGAGGTTCCACCCACCATTGCTGTATTCTCGTTCAAAAGAGCTATCGTATTCTTCGAGCAAGGTGTATCCAGCGTATCATTGTTTTTTCCAACGATCAACAGTTCCTGCTCTTCAAAATCGTGGGACAGGAATCCAATTCCGATGTTGTATCCATCGCTTCCAGGCGGGTCTGTGAGTATAAAACTGTCTCGTCTTCCGACCATTAAAATAGTTGAATCAGAGATAGCGCTGAATTCTCCTTCAAGTGATAATTTAAAAGGTGGCTCTTCCTCTCCCAGTAAATTGAATTCATGGTCGAAAGTGTAAAGCTTAGGTCTGAATCCAAACGAAACCAAGCGCTCATTGGTCGTGTCTATAAAAACCCTGGAGATCAGGTTGGACACTTTACCGTCGGTACGATCGATCAAATTGCCACCTGAATCAATTTCCAAAACATACGAATTAAACGTCAAAAACTTATTATCAATGAACGAACAGGTCAAATAAACACCATTGGCAAATGGCGTGATCCCTGTAATGCCATTATCAAAATCCCCAATTGGCCATTCATTAATGCGTACAATGTTAAGATTAGTGTCCATTTTCCACCAAACCAGCATGGAAGTATCCGGTTGCACACGAGTTCCTGCCATGATGATTATACTATCTGCATAGTAAATATCATCGAGTTGTAGCCCTCCGTTATCGTCCAATATTTTCTCAGTGATGATATTGCCGGAAGGGTCAGTCTCAAGTATTTTATTGTGCCATTTCCCTTCGATGGGTTCCAGGACTCGCAATAGTGCCAAGTAGCTTCCATGCCCTGTCTCCGCCATTGAAATCACATATTCAACTTCTTCAGCTTTGCCAAATTCCAACTCAAAAGAGGTTTGAGTAAATGCAGGTTTGCCAAAGGCAAAGAAGAGAAAAAATGACATGGTGGGTACAAGTCTGCTCTTCACAATGAGAAACACTGAATGACAGGTGTGGCACGTTGGTTTCATCCGAAAATATTGGGTGAAGATACTACCGATACGCCTATGAAAAAACCAATAGTGCATTTTTACCCGTACCTTCGCCCACCCAAACACAAGCAGCAACAGATGGGAGAAAACATCCAACTCGACGACTGGTTCCTCGAAAAAGAAGAATGGCTCGAAGCGCTCGAAGAGGTCATCGAAGCGCACGGTAAAGTGCGCGCAGAAGAGCTTTTCCAAAATATCCGCTATCGCCTGGCGCGCAAAGGCATTGCCAACGGTGGCCCTGCCCTCAACACACCCTACCTGAACACCATCCCGGCAGAAGACCAACCGCCCTACCCCGGCGACCTGGAAACCGAGCGTCGGCTGGAGAACATCATCCGCTGGAACGCCCAGGCCATGGTGCTGCAGGCGCAGGACAAAAACCTGGCCCTCGGTGGACACATCGCCACCTACGCCGCCAGCGCCACGGTGCTGGAAATGTTGTTCAACCACTTCCTCCGCAACCGCTCGGCCGATTACGGGGGCGACCTCCTGATGCTCCAGGGGCACGCGTCCCCCGGCATATACGCCCGCGCCGTGATGGAGGGTCGCATGCCCGTCAGTGCCATCGCCGACTTCCGCCAGGAGACCCTGGGCGGTGTGGCCTCCTACCCGCACCCGCGGCGCATGCCCGAATTCTGGCAGGCGCCCACCGTGAGCATGGGCTTGGGCCCCATGACGGCCGTTTACCAGGCCCGGTTCATCAAATACCTGGAAGACCGCGGGCTTAAGCCGCGCAACGGCGGACGCGTGTGGCACATCATCGGCGACGGCGAGATCGACGAGCCCGAGGTGTACGGCACCATCGGCACCGCCGCGCGCGAAAACCTGGATAACCTTGTGTTCGTCGTGCACTGCAACCTCCAACGCCTCGACGGACCGGTGCGGGGCAACGGCAAGATCATCCAGGAGGTCGAACGCCACTTCTTCGGCGCAGGATGGGAGGTCATCAAGGTATTGTGGAGCAGTGACTGGGACGAGCTGCTCGCCCGCGACGAAGACGGCGCTCTGCTGCGTCGCCTCGAAATGCTGGTCGACGGCGACTTCCAGGAGATGTCCGCCATGCAAAACGGCGCCCTCATCCGACAAAAACTCACCGGCGACGACCCGCGCGTGGCCCAGCTCCTCTCCGCCTATACCGACGATCAGCTCCTCGCCATGCGCCGGGGCGGGCACGACCACCTCAAGGTGTTCGCAGCCTTCGACCGCGCGGTGCGGTCCGACAAGCCCGTGGCCATCCTTGTGCACACGGTCAAGGGCTACGGCATGGGCAAAGCCGCCGAAGGCAAGAACAAAGCCCACCAAACCAAAGACATCAGCGACGACGCCCGCCTCGAAACCCGCGACCGGTACGGTATACCCCTCAGCGACGAGCAGGCCAAAAATGCCGAATTCTGGTACCCGGCGACCAACGACCCCGTTGTGCAGTACATGCACGAGCGCCGCCGCGCCCTGGGCGGATACCTGCCCGAGCGCGAAGAGCGCCATGAGCCGTTCGCCGTTCCGGAGCTCAGCCTGCTCGATAAACAGCTCAAAGGCTCGGAAGCGCTGGGCGGAAAAGAGGTGTCCACCACTGCCGCCATGATCGACATCATGACCACCCTCATCCGCAACAGCCCGGTGGGCAAATACATTGTGCCCATCGTGCCCGACGAGGCGCAGACCTTCGGCATGGAGGCCATGTTCAACTCCGCGCAGATCTGGAACCAGAAAGGGCAGTTGTACACCCCCCTGGAGATCGGCATCTCGGTGATCAAGTACAAGGAGTCGAAAACCGGCCAGGTGCTCCAGGAAGGCATCAATGAAGACGGCGCGCTGGCGTCCTTCACCGCCGCAGGCACCGCCTATGCCCTGCACGGCGTGCCCACTGTGCCGTTTTACATCTACTACTCCATGTTCGGCTTCCAGCGCGTGGGCGACATGGTGTGGGCAGCCACCGACATGCTGGCCAAAGGGTTTTTGCTCGGCGCCACCGCCGGCCGCACCACCCTGAACGGCGAAGGACTTCAACACGAAGACGGACATAGCCTCATGCTCGCCCAAACCATGCCGGGCGTGGTCAGCTACGACCCGGCGTTTGCCTTCGAACTGGCCGTTATTGTGCAGGATGGCCTCCGACGTATGTACGCGGAGAACGAGCACAAGATCTACTACCTCACCATTTACAACGAAAACTATTACATGCCCACCATGCCGGCAAACGCCGAGGAGGGCATCAAACGCGGTTTGTATCGCTACAAGACATCCGAAAAAAAGGCCTCCAAAGGCGTAAAGGCCCACCTGTTCGGCGCCGGCAGCATCATGCAACAGGTGCTCAAGGCGGCTGAACTGCTCGAAAGCGAGGGCATCAGTACCGACGTGTGGAGCGCCACCTCCTGGGTCGAGCTCTACCGCGACGGCGTGGCCACCCAACGCTGGAACCTGCTGCACCCCGGGGAGCCGGAGCGCCAATGCTGGCTCGAACAGCAACTCCAAAAAGAAGAAGGTGTGTTCGTGAGCGCCAACGACTGGATGCGCGTCGTGGCCGGCCAGTGCGCCCCCTGGATGCCCAAAGACTTCATCGCGCTGGGCACCGACGGCTACGGCCTGTCCGACAGCCGCGAAAACCTGCGCGACTACTTCGAGATCAGCCCCCGCTACATCGCCTTCGCCGCTGTGCGCCTGTTGCAACGACAAGGCAAAGTGACGGAAAAGGCGGTGAAGGATTTTATGGCGAAGTATGGGGTGGATGGGGAGAAGATGGATCCTATGGGGGTGTGAGGTGAATGGCAGACGACTGCAGGAAGGGATTAAGTCCAACAATGGGGGAATTACATGTGACTTTCTTCCTGTCCGATCTTAACCAGCTGCACCCATGAATGATTGGCTCAGGCGAGTAAACGATCAGGTAAAAGGCGAACCTGCACCGGGCAGTTGCCCAACGGTACTTTCAAGATTTGGGTAATCGTAAACGGAACATGTATGTCCTCTATCGTCTTTTTCGATACGGAAACAGACCACAACGGTAAAAAAATCCTAGACATCGGAGCTTGTCTAGACGATGCACGCCCGTTTCACGATGCTTCACTCGAGCAATTTACCATTTTTCTTCGGGGAGCGGATTTTGTTTGCGGGCATAACATTTTCAAGCATGATTTGAAATTTGTTCGCCCAGCGCTGGCCACAGCAGGCATTCCGCTCGAAAATGCCATGGATACCCTGCCTTGGTCGCCGCTGCTTTTTCCTCAGAAGCCTTACCATGCCCTGGTGAAGGACGACAAACTTCAAACCGACTCTATCAACAACCCGCTCAACGATGCTCTGAAAGCGCGAGATCTGTTTTACGACGAAGTTGGGGCATTCAATCGCCTCGATCCTGACTTAAAACTGATTTTTTACGGTTTGCTCAAGGCCAAGGCGACATTTTCCGCCTTTTTTAAATACTTGAATTTCCAGTCTGAAAACTTAGATATTACTTCATTAATTATCAAAAAATTCAGCTCTGATATATGTGAAAAGGCGGAAGTCGCCCGTTTTATAGCAGAAAACCCCATTGAGCTGGCCTACGTTTTGGCCCTCATCAACTGCCGGCACCGTTTTTCCATAACGCCACCCTGGGTACTGAGTAATTACCCGGAAGTCGAGCGCGTCACTGCCGATTTGCGCAACAAACCCTGTCTGGAGGGTTGCTTATACTGCCGCCAACACCTCGATATTTATAAAGGATTGAAACAATTTTTCGGCTTTGAGGGCTACCGAACCTACGGAGGCGAACCCCTGCAGGAAAAAGCCGTCCGCGCGGCTGTGCAAAACCGATCCCTGCTGGCTATTTTTCCGACGGGAGGCGGAAAATCCATCACCTTCCAGGTGCCTGCCTTGATGAACGGCCATAGTATGAAAGCCTTAACAGTGGTTATTTCACCCTTGCAATCGCTGATGAAAGATCAGGTAGACAACCTGGAACGCGCAGGCATTACCGAGGCGGTCACCATAAACGGCCTGCTCGACCCCATCGAACGCGCCAAATCCTTCGAGCGTGTGGAAGACGGCTCGGCTGCACTGCTCTACATCTCGCCCGAATCCTTGCGGTCCAAAACTATAGAACGCCTGTTGCTGGGCCGCAAAATCGCCCGCTTCGTCGTTGACGAGGCCCACTGCTTTTCCGCCTGGGGGCAGGATTTTCGGGTCGACTATCTCTATATTGCCGATTTTATCAAAAGCCTGCAAGAAAAGAAAAACCTCGCCGAGCATATCCCCATCTCCTGCTTCACCGCAACGGCCAAACAAAAAGTCATTGAGGATATTTGTGCTTATTTTCAGGAAAAACTGAACTTGACCCTCGACGTTTTTCAGGCCTCCGCCGCCCGGGCTAATTTGCACTACGCCGTTTATGAAAAGGAGGGCGACGAAGACAAATACAACGCCCTGCGAAACCTGATCGACGATAAAAACTGCCCAACCATCGTGTACGTTTCCCGCACCCGCAAAGCAACCGAACTTTCTGAGCGGCTGTGGGCAGACGGATTCAATGTCCGCGCCTTTCACGGCAAAATGGAGGCCAGGGAAAAAACTGAAAATCAAAATGCCTTTATCGCCGGCACGGTACAGATTATGGTAGCCACCTCAGCCTTCGGCATGGGAGTAGACAAAAAAGATGTAGGCCTGGTTATTCATTTCGACATTTCCGACTCTTTGGAAAACTATGTGCAGGAGGCCGGGCGTGCCGGGCGCGATGAAACCATGGAGGCGGAGTGTTACGTTCTGTTCAATGAGGAAGATTTGAGCAAACATTTTATCCTGCTGAACCAGACCAAACTAAATATTCATGAAATTAAGCAAATCTGGAACGCCATTAAATTCATCACCAAATATCGCACCAGCATTTCCAATTCGCCACTCGAGATCGCCCGTAAAGCGGGCTGGGACGACAGTGTTGCCGAAATCGAAACCCGCGTGACCACTGCCATTGCCGCGCTCGAAGACGCCGGCTACCTGCGGCGCGGGCAAAACATGCCGAGAATATACGCGAACAGCATCCTAACCAAAACAGCACAAGAAGCCATTTTAAAAATCGAAAAATCCCACCGCTTCGACAATGAGCGCCAGAAAATAAATGCCATCCGAATCATCAAAAAACTGTTTTCCAGTAAAAGCAAAACACAGGCCGCTGACACGGAAGTCGCCGAATCGCGCATTGACTACATCAGCGATCATCTGGGCATCGTTAAAGAAGAGGTTATTCAAATCATCAACCTGCTGCGGGAGGAAAAAATCCTCGCCGATGCCAAAGACCTGACTGCTTTTATCAAACGCGGCGAACAAAAAAATCGTTCCTCGCTGGCCATCGTAGAAACGTTCTTTCGTATCGAACAGTTTTTACTCACTCAATTGGATGAAAGCGAACAAGATTTTTCGCTCAAAGCCCTAAACGAAGCCGCTGAAGCCGCCGGGTGCAGCGGCGTTTCGCCGCAACGGATCAAAACAGTGCTGAATTTTTGGGCTATAAAACACTGGATTAAAAGGGCGCCTCGTGATTTTGCGAATCAAATTGTCGTAGTGCAAGCCAAGGATTCACCCAAAAATTTGCGTGAAAAATTGGAAAACCGCTTTGAGCGAGCGCGTTCGATCATTGAGTTTTTATACGAAAAAAGCAAAACCGTACATGCGGAAAACGGGCAAGCCGAGGAGGTATTGGTGGAATTTTCCGTGCTGGAATTAAAAGAACATTTCGAGCGGCAATCAGGCCTGTTTCCACAGAAGACCACGTACGCCGAAGTCGAAGATGCGCTTTTTTTCCTTTCCAGAATCGAGGCCTTGAAAATCGAAGGCGGTTTTTTGGTCGTTTACAACCGCCTGAGCATCATTCGTCTGGAGGAAAACAACAAAATTCAATATAAAAATGAGGATTATCAAAAGCTCAATCAGTTTTACGAAAACAAAGTACAGCAAATCCACATCGTAGGAGAATACGCCAAAAAAATGGTGCACGACTATTTGGGCGCCCTTCGCTTCGTAGACGATTACTTTCAGTTGAACTACTCCTCTTTTTTGGGTAAATATTTTCCCGGAACACGCAGCACAGAAATCAAGCGCAATATTACGCCGGCTAAATACCGCCAACTGTTTGAAACGCTTTCTGAAGCGCAGCGCCAAATCATCGACGACAAACACAGTCCGCATTTGGTCGTGGCCGCCGGGCCGGGAAGTGGCAAAACCAAGGTGTTGACCCACAAACTCGCAGCGCTCCTGCTTATGGAAGATGTAAAACACGAGCAGCTACTCATGCTCACCTTTTCGCGCGCGGCAGCAACAGAGTTCAAGAAACGCCTGATCGCACTCATCGGCAATGCCGCCCATTTTATAGAAATCAAGACCTTCCATTCATATTGCTTTGATCTCTTGGGCCGCATCGGTAGCCTTGAAAAATCGGATAGCATACTCCGGAACACCGTGGAAAAAATTCGAAATGCCGAGATTGAACCAAACCGGATCACTAAAACTGTGCTGGTCATAGACGAAGCGCAGGACATGAATGCCGATGAGTTTGCCCTGGTCAATATTTTAATGGAAAAAAATGAAGGCATGCGCGTAATTGCCGTAGGCGACGACGACCAAAACATATACGCATTTCGAGGCGCCGACTCCAGCTATTTGATGGAACTCATCGAGCACCGGCAGGCTGTGAAATACGAACTAATGACTAATTTCAGAAGCTGCCCTCCAATCGTCGCCTTTGCAAATGCCTTTGTTAAAACCATCTCCAAAAGATTGAAAAACAATGATATAATTCCTAGTCAAACAAGTGCCGGCCATTTGAAACTGGTCCACTACCAAAGCAGGCATCTGATGGAACCGCTGGTTCGCGACTTGCTCGCCACCGAAATGAAGGGCACGACATGTGTGCTGACCAGGACGAACGAAGAGGCCGCCCAAATTACCGGCCTTCTGCTGCAACACGGCAGGCCCGCCAAGCTTATCCAAAGCAACGACGACTTTCCCCTTCAAAACCTTCTGGAGATTCGGTATTTCATGGATGCATTGGCGCCCTATCCGGTCGGCATTGCAGCGGAAGATTGGGAAAATGCCAAACGCGCCGTTTTTCAAAAATTCAGGTCTAGCCCGAAATTTGAAATCGTGCTGAATTTAGTGAAAGATTTTCAGGAAATAAATCCAAGAATAAAATATTGGTCTGACTTTCAGTCTTTTGTAAAAGAGTCCAAAATTGAAGACTTCTACCGGCAAGAGGGCGACACGATATTTGTTTCGACCATACACAAGGCCAAAGGCCGCGAGTTTGACCATGTTTTCCTGATGCTAGACAGCTTTAACGGCGATTCAAATGATGCCAAGCGTCAAATTTACGTCGCCCTTACCCGTGCTAAAAGTCATTTGAACATTCATACCAACGGGCGTTTTTTCCATCACATCCAGTTACCTGATATACAACATCTGGAAAATACGGAATCCTGGTTGCCCCCGCCTAAAATTGCCGTCCAGCTCACGCTCAAAGACATTCATCTCGGCTACTTCGCCTTTGTTCAACATCGGGTGGAGGCCCTCAGGAGTGGGCAGGATATGTCCACCCATGCCGAAGGACTGGCGGATAAAAACGGAAATCTGGTGTTGAAATTTTCGAAGAAGTTTCAGGAGCAACTCCTTGCTTATCGTGCTTCAGGGTATATATTGACTGAAGCACGTGTCAATTTCATCGTGTATTGGACGGATCAGGAGCGAGCACAGGAGTACAAAGTGGTGTTACCGGAATTGGTTTTGGAAAAAGGCGGGGCGTGAATGTTTGCTGATGGGAAGCTTGCGGGTATTTGAAAATGACTAACAATAATCGGATACTGCAAGTCAGTAAGCGCTGCGAACCAGCTCGCCCAACCGCCTGAAATCAAACTTCCCCGCCGGTTTCTCCCCAACCGACGCCCCATACTGCCGCTCAAACGCCGCCTTGTCCATTACCGTGACCGGCGCCAGTTTCTGCCTGGCCAACACCTTGTTCACCGCCGCCAGTTCGCTTGTCCAGTAACCCTCGGCCTGTTGCTGCGCCCGGCGCAATTCCGATTGCAAGACCGGTATGCGATCCAGCAGCGACTGAGTGGGCGGCTCGTCGGACATTTCAGTGGCCACGTACAACCGACCTATCTCGGCGCGCAACTGTTTTTCTCCGGTGATGCCTTTGGACTCGATGGTCTCCGTCAGCGTTTTCCGGAAGGACTCCAGGGTACCGACGAAACCGGTCAACCTGGCTTTGGCCTTCGCGTCGCTCACCTGGGCTGCCCGTATGCCGACTTCCTCGGCCACCGTGCGCACTTGGGCTTCCAGCAGCGCAAGCTCCTCCACCATGGCAAACGTGGTGGCCGATACCTGCCGGCGCGCCAGGTAGTCCAACCCCGGCTGAAGCGGATCGGGGGCCAGCTGCAGGGTGGCCTCGTCGGTGTAGTCGCCGGCCGTCAGCCGTACCTTGTAGGCGCCCGGCAAACATTGGGGCCCGAAAAAACCCGCGTACACACCCATCTCGCCCCGCACCAAAACGCCGCTGGCGGCCTTGGGCGGCGCGCTGCGCATGTCCCAGGTGACTGTGTTGATGCCCTTGCGTCGTGAGCCGGGCATAGAGACCAGCTTGTTGCCCGCAGCGTCCAGTATGTCGAGGGTGATTTCGCCTGTACTGAGGCGGTCTTTCAGATAGTACTGGATCACGGCATTTTCGGTGGCGTTGGGGCCGGCGTAGGAGCCGGTGTTCGGGAAGGCCTGCCCGTAGTGCCCGTTGGTGACCACCGCCGGGCGCGTGGGCAGCAGGGCGACGTCCTTTTGCATCCACTCCGGCGTGAGGCGCCGCAGAGAAGAGATGTCGTCGATGATAAAAATCCCGCGGCCGTGGGTGCCGACCACCAGGTCGTTTGCGCGAGGCTGAACGACCAGGTCGCACACGGCGATGTATTCCGGCAGGTTGGACTTGTACAACACCCAGTTTTGTCCGCCGTCGTTGCTCAGGTACAACCCCCACTCGGTGCCCAGGAAGAGCAGGTCGGGGTTCACCACGTCTTCTACGATGACGTGCGCGTACCCTTTTAGCGCGCTGCTGTTGTGCAGCGCCGTCCACGTTATGCCGTAATCGGTCGTTTTGACCACGTAGGAGCGCATGTCGCCGTAAGCGTGGTTGTCGAAGGTGGCATAGGCCACTCCGGGCCGGTGCCGGCTGGGCTCCACCCGGCTCACCCAGGCCCCGGAGGGCACGTCCGGGATGTTCCCGGACACCCGTTCCCAGTTTTTGCCGCCGTCGCGGGTCACGGATATGACGCCGTCGTCGGTACCCACGTAGAGCAGGTTTTCATCAAGCGGCGACGCGCCAATGCTGAAGATGGTGCAGTGGTTTTCCGCCGAGGTATTGTCTACGGTGAGTCCACCGCTGGCGTACTGCTGCTGCTTGACGGTGTCGTTGGTGGTCAGGTCGGGCGAAATGCGCGTCCAGCTTTGCCCGCGGTCCTCGGTTTTGAACAGGAACTGCGCGCCGGTGTACAGCACACCGGGGTTGGCGGCGTTTCGGACCAGCGGTGTGTTCCAGTTCCAGCGGTATTTGGGGTCGCCCTGTTTTTCCTGGGGCTGTATAAACTTGCTCTGGTTGGTCCGCCGGTTAAAGCGGCTGATGTTTCCGCCTTGCGACTCGCTGAACACGATGTCGGGGTCGAGCGCGTCGGGCTGTACCCAGAACCCGTCGCCGCCGCCCACACTCTCCCAGTCGCGGTTTTCGATGCCGCCGGCGCTCTGCGACGGCCCCACCCAGGAGCCGTTGTCCTGCAGACCGCCGTAGACGTTGTAGGGAACCCGGTCGTCGACCTGCACATGGTAGAACTGCGACACGGGCAGGGTGTTCTGGTGGTTCCAGGTGAGGCCCTGGTCGAGGCTCATGTACACGCCGCCGTCGGTGCCCAGGTACATCTGTTGGGTGTTGTGTGGGTTGATCCACAGGGCGTGGTGGTCGGCGTGCACCCAGCCGCCATCGTTGCCGGCTTCGAAGAACGAGTGGCCGCCGTCGTTGCTGATGGAGAGCGAGAAGGCGGGCCGGTAAACGCGTTTGGGGTCGTGCGGATCCACGACCAGGGTGCTGAAATAAAACGGACGGGCGGTCACGTTGGCCGTGGCGCTCTGGTAGTTCCAGCTTTCGCCGCCGTCCGACGAGATCAACAGGCTGGTGTTTTCGCTTTCCACGATGGCCAGCATGTTGTCCGGCGCGCTGGGCGCCAGCGCCAGGGCGATGCGCCCGAATTTCCCCGCCGGCAGCCCTTGGGTGATCTTGCGCCACGTTTTGCCGCCGTCGGTGGATTTGTGCAGCGCACTTCCCGGCCCGCCGGACACGAACGAGTAGGGCGTCCGGCGAAACTGCCACAGAGAAGCCAGCAGGACGTCCGGGTTGCGCGGATCAACGATGATGTCGGCGCAACCCGTTTTCTCATCGGCATACAGGATTTTCTCCCAGGTTTTTCCGCCGTCGACGGTCTTGTACAAGCCCCGGTCGGGAGAGTCGCTCCACAGGGGGCCGGGGACAGCCACGTACACCACCGACGAATTTTGCGGGTGGATGACGATTTTGGCGATGTGCTCACTGTTTTCCAGCCCTGCCCGCGTCCAGTTCCGACCCCCGTCGGTGGACTTGAACAGCCCCTGGCCGATGGAGACGCTGTTGCGCATGTTGCTCTCGCCGGTGCCCACCCACACGGTGTCCGGATGCGCCTGGTCGATGGCCAGTGCGCCGACCGACTGCGGGTGCTTGTCGAACACCGGTTCGTAGGTCATGCCCGCCGTGTTCGATTTCCAGACGCCCCCGCCGGCGGTACCCACGTACAACACCTTGGGGTCGCTGTTCACGCCTTCAATCGCCGTGATGCGCCCGCCCATGACGGCAGGGCCGATGCTCCGCGCCGCGATGGCGCCGAACGTTGCCGAGGTGAGTTTGGTTTGGGCGTAAGCGCCGATGCACAGGGAAAGGGAAAGCGAAACGAGGAAAAAGCGAGGCATAGACAGGTTGTATCTGGAAATTTGAACAAAGGGGGAGGGGCAGTGATTTTGCCGCGAATTGCTCGAATTGGCGCTAATTCGCGCAATTCGCGGCAAAAAACAAAGATCAACTTCCGTTTTTCTGGCGAAAAACTACTTTTTAGCCGGCAACTCGAAAATCTTCTCGTCCACCGCAGGGTTCAGCGCAAGGCTGGTGATGGTGATGGTGGTGGCGCCCATCATGGGGTTTTCCTGCTGGATGGTGAACGGGTACACGATACCGTCCTGTTTTTTGAAATTGGAAAACAGCGAGGCGCTGGTGACCTCCTTGCCGTCGATCGTTTCCACCTTCACCGTTTTAATCTCGTAAAAACTTTCCGGGTCGAAGAAGGAGTACTCGATCCCGCGTTCGCCTTTGTTTACCTTGATCTTGTGGGTCTCTACACCCTCCACGTCTTCCGTGCCCACGTATTCCAGTTGGTAACCTTTTTCCTTGTACCCCACCAGCGAACCGTCGATATCGGTGAGTTCGGACAGCGCTTTTATCTGATCGGCCGTCAGTGGCTCCGGGTTCGGCTGGTTCATGAACGGGTTGTTGGCCCAGCCCTGGTTGCCGTTGACCACGGTGGTCTGGGTCATGCCCATCACGTTTACATCCATGCGCGCCGCTTTTTCGCGCAGCGCCGTCATGCTCCACAAAATAGTCATGCCAGGCGCGCCGGTAGCGCTCACATTGGCCTCGGTCTTGATGGCGTTGACCTTTGCCCACATGGCGGCGCCGGTAGCGGACAGGTGCTTGGCGACCACCTCCTCGGCAGACTGCGCAGTGGCCGCCACTTGACCGGCCGCCAGGATCAAAATGGAAAACAGTATTTTTTTCATGTTTGAAATTGGTTTTGAATGATGGTAAACAGGACAAAATTGTGGTGCATAAGGGACTCCGGGGGTAAATATTCGATGAACGGGCCGCCCCGGCCTACGAGGAGGCGAACTTTTGGAGTGAATGCGTACCGCTCGCGAGGGATGGCACGCGGATCGAGCGGATCGCTGCGCGAACGCGGATATAACGGATTTTTAAAAATCTGCGAAAATCCGCGTTCGCGCAGCGATCCGTTTAATCCGCGTGCCATCCCGCGCGAGCGGTACGCCTGCCATCCCGCGCAAGCGGAAAGCAACCCATTTAGTTCTTTTGCCGTACCTTTGGTCACCGACTCTTGTTCGGTTCAACGCCACACAGGTTATGAAAAACGAAAGCATCCTGACCCAAATAGAAGAAAAGTACCGAAGCCTGGGCGAGAACCCGGAAACCTATCTCAAAGGCCTGCTCCAGGCTAAACCCCTCAATTACTGGGACTATGTGGAGGTGGACACCCTGCTTTCCCTGCAAAAACCGCGGACGGACTTCCCCGACGAGATGATCTTCATCATGTACCACCAGGTCACGGAACTCATCCTGAAGATGATGCTCCACGAGATCAGGCAGCTGGTGTTCGGTGATCTTGCCGAAGCCGTCTGGATCGACAAGATAAACCGCCTGAACCGCTACACCAACATGCTCATCACCTCCTTCGATGTGATGCGGGCGGGCATGAACTACGACGACTACAACACCTTTCGCAGCACCCTCGCCCCCGCCAGCGGTTTTCAGAGCGCCCAGTTCCGATACATCGAACTCCATTGTACCCGGCTCGAAAACCTCATCAATGAAAAAGGCCGGGAGCGACTCGGCGCCAACCCCGCCACAGAAGACTACTTTGAACACATCTACTGGAAAGACGCCGGCATGAACCGCCAAACCGGCGAAAAATCGACCACCCTCCGTTTGTTTGAGGAAAAATACATGGAGAGTTTCGTGGCGCTCACCCGTAAGGTGCAGGGCAACACCCTCGAAGAAAAAATCGGCCGATGGCAAAACCCTTCGGAGGCCCTGCTCGAACAGCTCAAATCATTCGACCGCCTGTACAACGTCGACTGGCCGCTGGTGCACCTGAACACCGCTCAGCATTACCTCGACAGCAAGGGGGAGAATAAAGCCGCCACGGGCGGCAGCGAGTGGAAAAAATATCTGCACCCCCGGTTTCAACAACGCCGGTTTTTTCCGGATTTGTGGAGCGGGCAGGAAATGGAAAAATGGGGCGCAGGGCTTTAACGTTGCCCCTCAATCAAAATTAATCTCCGTATTATCCCCAATATTCAGGCTCAGGTTCATGCCCCGCACGCTGGCATCCGAGCCGATCACCGAATGTTTGAGCACCACCTCATCCAGGGCGGCGAAGTTGCCGATGATGCTGTCTTGCACAATGCTGTTGTGAACGACCACATTGTCTCCGATGGTCACATGCGGGCCGATGATGCTGTTGGATATCCGACAATTTTCTCCCACCGCAATGGGCTCGATGAAAATGGAGTTTTCCGCCGGCGGCAACGGCGAAATGTGGTTGTTGTAGCTGCGCTGGTTGAGCAGCATGGCGTTGGTCTCCAGCAGCACGTCCTTGCGTCCGCAGTCAAACCAGTTGTCCACTGTCATAGTCTGGATGCGAATACCGCGCTCCACCATGATCTGCAGGGCGTCGGTGAGCTGAAATTCACCGTAGGTGCGCTGTTCGTGGGTGAGCAGATACTCCACTGCGCGCAGCAATTCACCCACCTCGTCGATTTTGTACAACCCGACGATGGCCATATTGGACTTTGGAATGCGCGGTTTTTCCACCAGCCGGGTGACAAAATCGTGCTCGTCGAACTCCGCCACCCCAAACTCGCGCGGATCGTTCACCTTTTTTATCGCCAGGCACGAATGCGGGCATTCCAGCATTTGCCGCAAATCTGCTTCAAAAATCGTGTCCCCGAAAGCAATGAAAATGGACTCTTCGTCTTCCAGCACCTCCCGCGCCATCCAAAGGGCGTGGGCAGAGCCCTCACGCTGCTCCTGGTACACAAACTCCATATCCAGGTCCGGGTACGTCTGCTCCAGATAGTTCCGAATCTTGTCGCCAAGGTAGCCAATTACAAAAACAAACTCCGTCAGTCCAACCTCCACCAGCCGGTCCACAATAAAGCGGATGATGGGCTTGCCGGCCACCGGCATCAGGGGCTTGGGCTGGGTATAGGTGTGCGGGCGCAGACGCATGCCGGCTCCGGCAACTGGGATCACTACTTTCATACGGTGGTTTTTACCGGTCTTCCCAAAAGGACAAAGGTAAGGGTTTGAAAATCGCGATGTCCGTTAAGTTTAATAAATGCGCTTTGATTACTTTTGACGCCGAAAATTCCCTTCCGTCATGAATCAGCCGTACGCGCCGCTTTTACCTTCGTGGCCTTCCTGGTCATCCAGTATATGGTGCCCTACTACTTCCTGCTGGCCGGCGGTCTGCTGGCGTCCGTGTTCCTGTGGTTCACCGGAACCGACCGCAGCCTGGCCCTCGGCATCGGCATCGGGTCGGTGGCGTTCGGCGTTTTTGCCATTTTGTTCGGACAAGTGTAGGCTTATGGTTTTTCTATTCATTGCCCAATCGCTCGATGGCTACATCGCCACACCCGACGGCGACATCGCCTTCCTCAGCCAGGTGGAACAGCCCGGCGAAGATTACGGTTACGCCGAGTTTTTCCAATCTGTAGGAACCGTGATCATTGGACGTAAAACGTACGAAAAAGTGCTGGGCTTCGGCGAACCGTTTCCCTACCGTGGAAAAACCTGCTACGTGCTCACCCGGACGCCCAGGGAGAACACCGCCGATGTGACCTTCTACACCGGCGATGTTCCGACCCTGATCCGCCGCCTGAAAAATGAAAGCGCGGAGCACATTTTTGTCGACGGCGGCGGCGAAGCCATTTTCGCCGTTATGGCGCACGGACTGGTTGACCGCTACATGGTGTCCGTCGTACCCACCCTGTTGGGCGATGGCATACCGCTGTTCAGGCCGGGCTTCTCCACGCAGAAACTCAGGCTCCTGCGCGCCACAACCTTCCCGTCGGGGCTCGTGCAGCTGTGGTACGCAAACGACAAAAAGTGATCATCGGCGCACCACTACCTTGCCGTGCCAAACCCTGCCCTCGGCCGTGAAACCGACCAGGTACAGCCCTTCCGGAACCGATCCCATCTGTATGCTTTGGTTGCCCGCCGAAACAGCCTGCTCCAGCACGGTTTTTCCCGACATATCCATCACCCGCAACAGGCCGTCGGAGGGCAGGTCGCGCACCAGCATCTCTTCGGACACCAGATTCGGCCAAATCTCCAGCTTACCGGCCGCCCACGGCGCGCTTGTACCCACCGTGCCAATCTGTTGATAGGGCAGGAAGAAGAAAAAGGTCTGCGTTAATGCCGGCAACACGCAATCGCCGTGGTCTGCCGCGGGGTTTACATCCAGCCCCTGCGTTTGCTGGGCGCCCAAAGCCAGCATGGTGTCCACCGCCACCACGCCGTTTTCGAAAGGCACCTGGTCGTCGGCCATGCAGTAAAAAATGCGCGTCGGCGATTCCGGCGCCCAGGCGTAAGTGTCGTTGTCCGCCAGCGCCTGGTTGAACGGGTGATTCGGCTGGTTCACCACATTTTGCAAAAAGGAGTCCTGAAACATGCGCACCGGTCGTACGCTTCCCTCATTGGCCACCAACGCCGCCGACAGTTGGTCATTGAGCTGGCCGAGGCTGATCTGGTTGTTGAAAAACTGTCCGATCGCCGGCGCGTAAGCCGCCTTGAAAACATCCTCCACCTGGTTGAATATGTTGCCGTAGGCCGTCTGATAGGACAGTACGGTGTAGGGCACGTAGCCGGGCGCCGGATACACCTCATCGCTGATGAACAGGTTGCGCATGACGCCGGACATGCTGTACGGGCCGGACAAATGCGCGGCTGCCGTCACGGAAAAAGTATCCTCGAAATTCAACGCTATTTCCCGGTGCAGGGCCATGGCTGCATGCCCGCCTTGCGAATAGCCAGTGATGAACAGCTGGTCGTTGGCGTAAACCCCGTTTTGAAGCGCAAATTCGTTGAATGCCCGCAGGATATCCACCCCTGTCTGCGCCTCTGAAGCCGCGTGAACATAGGGATGAAAACCATCGGACACGCCCAGGCCCAGGTAGTCGGGCAGCAGGGCCACGTAACCCAGTCCGCCAAAAAGCCAACCGATGATCCCTTCGCCGCCGGCATTCACGTTGAACGAAGGCACATCCATGGTCGAACCTGCCGTACCGTGCTGGTAAACAAGACGCGGGTAAATCCGCGTCGGGTCGTCGGGAACCACCACCAGACCCGAAACCGTGTCGGGCAACCCTTGCGTGTTGGTGGTCGTGTAAACAATGCGGTAATAATCGACGCCGTACTGGATGAACGGCACCTGGAATTCGGCCAGCAACTCGTTGCGCGTGCGTGCGCCCAGTTTGGTTGAAGAAACGAGAGATTGGGCCTGAGACAGCACCGGGACAAAAAACAGCAACAACAGGGTAATTTTTCTGCACATAGCGAAAATGGGTTTTGTTTAGGAAAAAACAAAAGTGCATAAAATTGGCGGATGTTCGCAATTTCGCCTCCGGTTAAACCTTTTTTGCTGTTGGCCGTCCAAATGCCAACAGCGATTTGCACCACAACCTGTGACCAAACCTACCGACGAGCGCACCGACGAAGAGATTCTGCAACTGTTGCAACAGGAAAGCACGTTCGAACGCGGCTTTCGACGCCTCATGGCCCGCTATCAGGAGCGTTTGTACTGGCACATCCGGCGTATCGTGCTAAACCACGAAGATGCCGACGATGTGCTGCAGAACACCTTCATCAAGGTGTACCGGGGCATCGCACAGTTTGAAGGCAAATCGAAGTTGTACACCTGGTTGTACAGGATTGCCTCTAACGAAAGCATTTCCTTCCTGCAATCCAAAAACCGAAAGTCAACACAGGCCCTCGACGCCCCGGGAAACGAATCGTTCCGAACCCTCCAGGCCGATACCTGGTTCGACGGCGACGACCTGCAACGCCGCCTGCAAACGGCCGTCGGCCGGCTGCCTGACAAACAACGCGTGGTGTTCAACATGCGCTATTTTGAGGAAATGCCCTACGAGGAGATGTCGGCCGTGCTCGACACCTCGGTGGGCGCGCTCAAAGCGTCGTTCCACCACGCCGTAAAAAAAATTGAAGCGCACATCCGCGATAGCGCACAAAACACCTAAAACAAACCGCAAAGTTTGCCATGTCGATCAATGAAGAAAAAAAACGGCTGCTGGATGAACTGGAGAACCTGAGCCCCTCCCTGCACCGGCTCAAGGTAAACGGCACGGACGGTGGCGGCCCTGCAGTTCCGCCAGGCTACTTCGATGCTTTCGCCGACCGCCTGCTCGAACGGCTCCGGGAAGAGGAAGGGATGCCCACTGCCAAACGCCCCCCTACCCTCCTGCGCGTCATCCGACCCTTCCGCTTTACGATGGCCGTTGCCGCCGCTATGGCGCTGTTGGTTACGGCCGTTTGGTTCATGCGCCGGCCGGCCGGAGAACCGCCCCTTACCTCCGAAACCATCGACATCCGGGCCGAAGAGGTCGAATCGTACATCCTGGATCACCTGGAGGATTACGAGCCCGAGCTGCTGGCGCAACACCTGTTAAACGAGCCCCCCGAAAAAAAGGCGCCGTCCAATACCACGCCGCAAACCAAACCGCTACCGAACCAACCCGCACCGGCTCCAGCGCCCCAGCAGCAACCGGCAAAAAAAGCCAAAGACTTCAACTTCGACGACCTGAGCGACGAAGATCTGGATGCGCTCATGCGCGAACTCGCCGAGGACGACATCCTCAACATGCTCTAACCGCTCTTTTAAACCGTACATACACGAACACCATGATTAAGCGATTGATTACCACCACGGTCTGGCTGGGACTGCTCGCGCCGATGGCCCTCGCCCAACCCGACCCCGAAAACCTGAGCAACAACCCCCGCGTTGTCCAGTACCGGATTGCCATATTTTCCGACGTGCTCCAGCTTACACCTGAAGAGGCACAGTCTTTCTGGCCGCTCTACAACCAATACCTGGGTAAAAAGGAAGAACTGCGCAAATCCAAACGACCGGGAAAACCACTGGACAACATGACCGACCAGGAAATTGAAGAACAAATCAAACGCCATTTCGAGGTCCAGGCAGGCGAAATGGATCTGGAGAAAAAGCTGGTAGAAGACCTGCGCAAGGTGCTACCCGTCCGGAAAATTGCCAAACTGCCTGTCGCCGAACAACAATTCCGCGCTTCCCTGCTGAAAAAACTTCAGGAGGCGCGCGCCAAACGCATGGAGCGCGGGGGAATGGGCAACGGAAATTAAATACTTCGCCCTTTCGCCTTTCCTGCAGGTAAAAAGAAACGCCCCGCAAGCAATGCTCGCGGGGCGATCTTTATTTACCCACTCATGAAACTCGATTTGAAAAAAGGGCTGCCCTGCGCCGACAAGCGGCGCCGGCAGCTCTCGTTCTTAGTGCGTCTGAATCATCGACCTGGTAGCGCTGTCTTTCGCCGTTTCGAGGCGGTAGTACAGCATACCCGTCGTGTTCACCAGCGAGCGGTCGATCATCACCGTGTTGTAACCTTTGGCGTAGTCGGCCGTTTGCTGGAAGATCACGCGACCCGACTCATCGAAGATCGACAGCGTGGCTTCAGCTGCCTCGGGCAGGTGGAAGCCGATCATCGTCTTGCTGATGAAGGGGTTCGGTACGTTTTGGTACAGTTCGAAGCCTACGCCGGCGATCGTGGCGCCGTCGAAGCGGAAGGCTACGTCCAGGCGCTCGGCGCCC
>JBGSTG010000030.1:0-17084 GCA_041736625.1 Saprospiraceae bacterium
GCGTGGGCGTGTGGATCGACGCCGGCAGCGCCGAATGGGTCATCGCAGACCGCGCGCTGCAGCTGGCCGGGCTCATCCCCGTGCCCCTGCACGCCACGGCACGCGAGGAGGAACTCCGCTTCATCGCCGAAAATGCGTACCTGGTGGCCTGCTTCGTCAGCAACGAGCACCTCTGGCGGCGCTGGCGCGACCTGTTCCCGGACATGTCCGACGTGTACACCCTGCAACCGGTGGCGGGCGCTACCCACTGGGAAACGCTCTGCGCCAGGCCGGACGAGGCCCTCGAAGCGCGGCGCAGCTGCATCGAGGAGACCGACGCCGCCATCCTGCTTTACACCTCCGGCGCCACGGGCATGCCAAAAGGCGTCTTGCTCAGCCACCGGAACGTGGTCAGCAACGTGAAATCGGTGTTGGCCTTCACCCCCGTTGAACCCGGCGAGACCGTGGTCAGCTTCCTGCCGCTCAGCCACGTGTTCGAGCGCTCTGCCGTGTACCTGTACCTCGCCGCGGGCGTCGAATTGTGGTTTCTGGAGGACATTAACCGCCTGGCGGAGGACATGCGGGCCATCCATCCCCACTTTTTCACGACCGTGCCGCGCATCCTGGAGCGCATGTACGAACGCACGGTGGAGATCAAGAAGGAGGCCGGCCCCTGGCGCCGCCGCATCATGAGCTGGGCGCTACACCTGGCGGCCCAGTACCCGTTCCACATGGGCGAGCAGCGGCTCAGGCTGCTGTACCGGTTGCAACTGGCGTTGGCCCGCCTGCTGGTATTCAACCACTTGCGCCGCCTGCTGGGAAAGCGCGTTCACGGCATCGCTTCGGGCGCCGCCGCGCTGTCGACCCACATCGCGCGTTTTTTTGCCGCCGCCGGCGTCCCCGTGCGCGAAGGCTACGGCCTCACCGAGACCAGCCCGGTGGTGGCGTTCAACCGGTTCGAGCCGGGCGGCACCCGCCTGGGCACGGTAGGCATGCCGGTGCCCGGCGTGGAGGTGCGCATTGAGGCGCCCGACGAGACGGGCGAGGGCGAGATTGCGGTGCGCGGCCCCAACGTGATGCTCGGCTACTGGAATGCGCCAGAGGAAACTGCGGCAGTGATGAGCGCCGACGGTTGGTTTCGCACTGGCGACATGGGCCGTTGGGAAAAGGGGCGGTTCCTGAAGATCACCGGCCGCCGCAGCGAATTGTTCAAAACGACCAGCGGCAAGTTCATCGCGCCGGCTTTCGTGGAGGCGCAGCTGATGCGCTCACCGTTCATCGCCCAGGCCATAGCCCTGGGGCACAACCAGCCCCACGTGGGTGCGCTGGTGGCGCCCGACTTCACCCAACTGGAACGTTGGTGCCGCAAAAACAATGTGCACTGGACGGCGCCCGTGTACATGGTGCACAACCTGCGCGTGCAGCAGTTTTTGCAGGCAGAGATCGAACGCATCAATGAAGAACACCTGAGTCCGCCGGAGCGCGTGCGCACCCATGCGCTGGTCGCGGAGCCGTGGACGCCGGAAAACGGCCTGCTCACCGCCACCCTCAAGTTGCGGCGCAGCGTGCTCTACCAGCAGTATGCAAAGGAAATTGCGGATATGTACGGGTAGCGGCTACTCGCCTTGCAGGGCCGGCAAATACAGCTCCCTGAACACCTTGTGGTGGTGCAGCTGATGCCCGGCGATGATGAAAAACAGCGCGCGCGGCGTCGTTTTCCAGTTGCTGGCCGTGCCGGGAAAAACCGACTGCTCGTCGGTGATCTGGTCGAGCAGGAACAGCGTGTTGTCGCGCACGGCCTTCCATTCCCGGAGCAGGTCTTTGATGGTTCGGCTGGCGGCGTTGGACTGCTCCATCCACAGGTCCTGGTGAAAGCCGGGCAGGGCGATGCGGTCGCCCCGCATAAACGTAAGGATGCGGTAGGCGAATACGCGCTCGGAGTCTATGAGGTGGACGAGCAGCCCCTTGACCGTCCATTTTCCGGGCGCATAGGCGTGGTCGCCTTTTTCCTCAGGGATGCTGCCGAACAGCGTCCGCGCCTCCTTCATGGTTTGGGTGAGCAAGGTGCGCGCGGCGAGGCGCGGCGGCAGTTGCCGGATATACGTTTCGAAAAAAGGAGCGTATTCGCTCTTTTTGGGTCTTTGCATGGCCAGTCTATGGTTTGAGTATAGCGGGAGTCGCCTTGCCGATTTTGGTCATAAAATGCACTTCAAAAAATCCAAAAGCACCGTAAAAAAGCAAAAAAACGACCACAAACCCGCTTCCTTCGGGCTTAAACGTGTGTTTGAACCAGGCTAAAAACGCCATGGATATCGCCATTTTTACAAAAGCAGAGAGCAAAACGACGCCCAGAAACGCCTGCCCACGCTTTGGTGCAGTGAGCCGTCCCAGGGCATACAACACGGTCGAAATAACGGTGAACAGCAACCCGTTCATACCGGCGAACACCGCCAAGGGCCGAAACCCCGGCAACACCCACCACAGCAAACCCAGCGGGACGGCGCAGGCGCCGAGGGTGAAGAGCAGTTGAAGAAAAAAGGAACGGACCGGCATGCTGGCTTTCAGGTTTCGCGCAGCAGTTGCCGGAAAATGGAAAAGAGCGCGGCCACCATGAACAACACCGTGAGTGAGACCGCCCACAGCGGCTTTTCGAGGGCAAAACGATTGTCGAGCCAGCGACCCAGAAAGACGCCGGCCAGGCAGGCGCCCAGCAACTGAAAAGCCATGCCGCCGTAGCGGCCGAATGCTTTAATTGCCGCTTTCCGTCTTTCCTCCGGCGACTGTGGCGTTCGTGGCGGCATGGGCGAGCGGTTTGGCGTCGGCGGACTTGGCCTGGCCGTTGGCGTTGCCCACCTCCATCTTGCAGGTGACGTTGAAGCGGGCGCCGCTTTGTACGAGGAGTTTGTTGGTGGAGATGTCGCCGTCCACCTCAGCCGTTTCGCGCACATTGAGCAGTTCGCGCACCTGCAGGATGCCGTTGAAGCGGCCTTCGATCACGGCATTTTCGCAGCGTATCTCGCCCTCAACAGCGCCGGTGGGGCCGATGATCACTTTGGCCTGGCAGATCAATTTCCCTTTAATCGTGCCGTCTACGCGCAGATCGCTTTCGCAGCGCAGTTCACCTTCCACGGTGGTGCCTTTCACCAGCGCGTTGAGGGCGTTGGTGGTGGCGGGCTGGTTTTTTTTCGGTTCGTCCGTACTCTTGTTGTTACCAAACATAACTGGGATGGGTTTTAACGGTATTAAAAACAAAAATGAAAAAGATTTCCGACGCAGACAAGCGTGCGGAAATCTTTTTCTATCGAGGACCAAAAATCGATCAGAAGTTCGGGCAATACACGCCGCGGCGCTCGGGGCCGCAGATCTTGTAGATCAGCGAGAATTCGAACGCGCCGTTTCCGTTGGATGCGGCACGCAGGTCGGAAGTGTTCACGTCGTAGCTGAAGCCGAGGGAAAAGTTTTCGTAGTCGAAGCGGGTGCTCAGGATCAGGGCGTCCATCAGTTTGCCGCTTTCGAGGCGGTTGGACACGCGCGCCCAGGCGCCGAGCTGGAAGGCTTGCTGGTAGCGGCGGCTGTTGCCGAGGTAGAACTTGAACGAGGTACCCCCGTTTACCTGGAAGGAGGGGCCCTGGAAAAAGGTCACCACGCCCGGCACCAGGCCCATCTTCTTGGCCAGCAGGAACTCACCACCGGCGTGCACGGTGAACTTGCCGTAGAGTGGCACGTCCAGGTCGCGGTCGAAGGACTGGTTGGCGCGGTTCAGGTGGCTGAACGCACCGCCGAAGTAGAAGTTGTTGTACTCATCGAACACGCTGAACCAGAGGGCGCCAGCGGAGAGGTCGACGAACATGAAGTTGTCGTCGGGAAGCATTTCGGGTGGCAGGTTCGGATCAAAGCCGCCGTTTCCATCATGCTGGCTGGGCCACTGCAGGTTCTGACTGTTGATGCTGCGCTGGCTCACGCCCAGGTCGGCGCCCAGCGACAGGTAGTGCGCCTTGCGGCGGTACCCGCCCATCTTCCGGGCGTAGGAGCCGGACAGGCGCGCCTGCAGTGTGGCGAACTCCGATGTACCTGCTTTATCGCCCCAAAGGGTGCCTCCGACGCCGAAGTAATCATATCGGCCAACGGGCACCTTCTGGTCGTAAGAGACCGAGTAGGTATTGTAGGCATTTTGCTTCAAAACGGAAGACCACTGGTTGCGGTAGTTCGCCGTGATCCGGTGATTACAGTTCATCACGCCCGTGAGTGCCGGGTTGAGGTTGAGCGGACTCATGTAGAACTGGGAAAAGTGGATGTCCTGCGCTTGCACCGCCAGCGTGGACAGCAGTGCGATGGACAGCACCCAAAAGCGTTGTGTAAAATTTTTCATAGACAGGTAGGAGACTGTGGTTGGGTGGTAATTGAGCGTACAATATTACGCAAGGTACATAGAGCAAACCCTGCTTTTTTAGTTAAAGTTCGCAAATGTAGCCATTCGGGGCAACTCTGGCGTCTTGGGGTTTGCAAAAGTGGGGCTTTTGTCAAAAATAATTGCATAAAAAACGCAACTTTTAACGCCGGTATTTCGACTTTAACTTTTTGAAGATGCGCATCGCTACTTGATCGCTGCCTGCTACACCGTAATTTTGCCCCATGCCACTGAACACGGAACAAGCCCGAACAGACCGCCAAGCTGGTTTCTGGACAACCCTGCTGGTGATTTTGCTGGTTGCCGGTTACCTGATCAACCTGAATGTGAGGCCTCTGGTGCTGGAGGAGCCGCGAAGGATACTCACCGCCCTGGAGATGCTGGAAAACGGCAACATCTGGGCTTCCACGTGGCATGGAGAATCCTACACAAACAAACCACCGTTGTTCAACTGGGTGCTGCTATTCTCCACGAACCTGGCCGGTGAACCCAGCGAATGGGCAAGCCGGTTGCCAACCGTGGTGTCCACCTTTCTGATCGCTCTGCTCATGTGGCTGCTGGGCAGGCGACACGTAGATTCGCGTTTCGGCGCTTTGTCTGCCCTGTTGTGGCTCTCCTCGGTCGACATTCTGTACTATTTCTCGCTGCTGGGCGAGATCGACGTGTTTTTTTCCTTGTTGGTATTCGCCGGCATGGCGTCCGTTTTTCATTTTGGCCAATCGGGGCGGCTGTGGTTGCTTTTTCTGTTGGCTTACGGCTTTGGCGCCCTGGCCGTGCTCACCAAGGGCCCGCCCGGGATGCTGTTCACGGGCCTGACGGTTTTCGGCTATCTGTATTACCGGCGCGAACTCCGTTTGTTGCTGCATCCGGCCCACGTGGCCGGTGTCCTGTTCTTCGTGTTGATCATTGGTCTGTATTTATGGCAATACAGCCGGTATGCCGACCTGGCGCCATTGTTGATGCGGCAGGTGCGTGAGTCGGGCAGCAGGACATTCCTGGGCAACACCTTCACCCGTTTGTTGCTGCACCTGGCTGTTTTTCCGCTGGACACGCTGAAAAACTTCATCCCGGCCGCGTTTTTCCTGCTTTTTTGGCCCGGAAAAGGCGACTGGAACCAATTGAAGGTCCCGCCGTTGGTACTGTTTGCCCTGTTGGCCTTTGCCGTCAACTACCTGCCCTACCAGCTGGCGCCCGGGAGCCGGCAGCGGTATCTGTACCCCATTTTCCCTTTTGCCCTTTTCGTGCTGGCCTGGCTGTACCATTCCGCCCCGATCGACCACCGGGGACACCGGTGGTTGAACCGTTTGGCCTTGGGCTTCTCGGCGCTGCTGGCCTTGTCGGGCCCCGCTTTGTTGTGGGTTGACGAGTTCGACTTTCTTGCCGGCCGGCCAGCGTTGGCCGGCGCCCTGTCGGTCGCCGGGCTGGTCATGCTGGTTGAGGCTTACCGCCGGCCGGAGCCGGCCGCTTACCACATCATGGTGCTGATGGCCTGTGCCCGAATCGCGATGGACCTGTCCGTATTGCCAAGGTACGCCCACCAGTCGCACGACCAGCACAACCGGGATGTGGCATCGGTCATTCACCGGGCCGCCGGGCAAGAGCCGCTTTTCATTGAAGAGGTGAATTACATCAGCGGCACCACCGTTTATTACCTGCAAAGACTGCGGGGCCAAAGACTGCCACGCGACAGCTCGTTTCGGCCTGACGGCCTGTACATTGTGCGCGCTGCCAAGCTGGATACCACCCGCCGTGCGGAGGTGTTGCTGGAATTTGAAAGTGCCTATCGGCCTTTCAAGCTGGTGCGGTATGGTCCCTAGTTACAATTTACGGCTTACCCGAGCCGTCATGCCTTGCTTCCAGGCAGAAAAAGAACCGTCGGCGATACGCCTGCGCGCTTCGCCCACCAGCCACAGAAAAAAACCGAGGTTCTGGAGCGTGGCCAGTTGCATGCCCAGGATTTCACCGTTGACGAACAAATGGCGCAGGTAGGCGCGGCTGTGCTGTCGGCTGGTGCCGACCGGGCTTTCGGGGTCTATGGGCCCCAGGTCGTCTTTCCACTTGTTGTTCCGGATGCTCACGATGCCTTCCGGCGTGTACAGCATTCCATGCCGGGCGTTTCGGGTGGGCAATACGCAATCGAACATGTCGATTCCAAGGGCTATGCACTCCAACAGGTTTTCCGGGGTGCCCACGCCCATCAGGTAGCGTGGTTTGGACGCCGGCAAGATGGCGGTGACGAGTTCGGTCATAGCGTACATGTCTTCGGCCGGCTCGCCGACCGACAGTCCGCCGATGGCGTTGCCCGGGCAGTTTTGTTCGGCCACAAATTCGGCCGACTGTCTGCGCAATTCAGGGTAGGTGCTGCCCTGGACGATGGGAAACAGCGTTTGTTCGTATCCGTACAGCGGCTCCGTTTCTGCAAACCGGGTTATGCAGCGTTGGAGCCATCGGTGGGTCAGGCGCATGGACTGCTCGGCGTACCGGGGCTCGCAAGGGTAGGGAGTGCACTCATCAAACGCCATGATCAGATCGGCGCCGATGGCACGCTGGATGTCTACAACACCTTCCGGCGTAAACGTGTGGCTGGATCCATCGATATGGCTCTGAAAAGTCACCCCTTCTTCCCGGATCTTTCGGCGGTGCGCCAGGGAGTACACCTGGTAACCACCGCTGTCGGTCAGGATCGGCATGTGCCAGCCGTTGAAGGCGTGCAGCCCGCCGGCCAGGCGCATCACGTCGAGTCCGGGGCGCAGGTAAAGGTGATAGGTGTTGCCCAGGATGATCTGCGCGCCGATGGCATGCTCCAGTTCGTGCATGTGTACCGCCTTGACGGTGCCCGCCGTGCCCACCGGCATAAAAATCGGCGTTTGAATAACGCCGTGGGCCGTTTGCAGCCGTCCGGCGCGCGCGCGGCTGTGCGCATCTGTATGTTCCAGCGTAAACTCCACAGGTCAGGCGAGGTTTCGATGGCTGTCCAGTTTGAGCAAAACCCCCATCATCAAAGTGAATCCGATGAGGGAGGAGCCGCCATAGCTGACGAACGGCAAGGGAATGCCAATGATGGGAAACAGGCCCATGGTCATCCCGACGTTCACGATCATGTGGACGAACAATATGCCCGCCACACCGTAGGCGTAGATTCGGGAAAAATTGGACCGTTGCCGCTCCGCCAGGACCGTAATGCGGTACAACAGCAACGTAAACAATACAATCACGGCCACCACGCCGATGAACCCTTGCTCCTCGCCAATGGTGCAAAAAATAAAATCGGTGCTCTGCGCCGGCACGTAGTTCAGCCGGGTCATGTTGCCGTTCTGGTAACCCTTGCCGAGAAGTCCGCCGGAACCAATGGCCATTTTGGAATTCAGCAGGTTATAGGCTGAGCCGCGGGCATCAACCGACGGGTCGGTGGGGTGCAGCCACACGTAGATCCGCGAACGCTGGTGTGGGGCCAGCACGGAGTTTACGGCCACGTTGGCGCCGATGGTAAGGGCAGCGGCCAGCACCAGCAAAAGCGTGGTGAGCTGGAGTCGCCGCTGTATGAGCTGATTTTTTCTGAAATAACTGGGAATAAAAGCCACGAGGAAGAGCGCCAGGTGGGGAAGAATGACGTAGTAATGCAGGCGACTTATCCCGACAGGATCTACGTGCAGCATGGAGAGTATCCAGGAGATGATCGGCGTCCACCCAAAAGTCAGGGGAATGAGCAACGCCCAACCCAGCCACCACAGGCGTCTGTTTTCGGAAAATTTGTTGATCAGCTGAAAATTGATGATCATGAACAACACGGCAACCACCTGCCCCGGGTCAAACACCAGGCCAGTGATCACCAGAGCGGCTGTTCCGAATCCGAGTGCGTACCAGACGGGCGACAACCCCTCGCGGTACAACACCAGCAGAAAAGAGAAAAAAACCAGCGCAGAGCCCGTATCCTTCTGCAAAATGATGATGCCCACCGGCAACAGAAAAATACCCAGGGCCAGGATCAGGTGGCGTCGGGTTCGCAAATCTACGCCGGGCGAACTCAGGTAACCGGCCATCATCAGACAGGTTGCGAATTTGGCGAACTCGGCCGGCTGAAAAGAAAAGCCCCCCAACTGATACCAGGCATTGGCCCCGTTCACCTCCCTGCCCAAAAAGATGGTGCCCGCCATGAATAACAGCGAAAACACATAAATAAAAAACGCAAGGGTACGCCAGAACGTCCAGTCGATCAGCAGCAAAACAAAAAGCAGCGCCGTACAGATGATGATGAACATCAATTGTTTGCCGGCCTCGTGCTTCAAGCTCATAAACGCGTACGGCTCTTGGGGATTGTAATTGACGGCGTTGATCATCAGCCAGCCAATGACCACTAATGTCGTGTAAATGGTGAGCGTTAGGCGATCGTAGTCGCGCAGAGTGAACTGGTTGCCTTTAGCGGCCATGTCGGTGCATTATCGTCGAATAAAATCGCGTGGATGAATGTTTCGGTCCTGAGCGGGGTAAGCGCCCGGATAATCGTCTTGCAAGGTTTGCAGGAATGCGGCGGCCTCCAACCGGGTGTGGAAAGCGCCGGCGCGCAGCTTGTAGTACGGTTTTTCGTGTACCCAGTCGGCGGGTACATCGGGATATAAACGCAAAAAGCGAACTTTTTCCTCTTCTACCCGGGTGCGGTCCGTACTCGACACCAGTTGAACCCGCCAACCCGCCATCTGGGGGTTGGCCCGGTTGGCGCGCACCCACTGCTCCACCAGGTCAGCCACCCTGGGCGGCTCATTGATCTGCACCTCCTGGGCCAAGCAGCCGCAGGCGACAAGCAGCAGGACGTTCGCCAGCACGAAGTGTTTTATCATTCCGCAAAATTAAGAACAATTCAGGGGTGTATCTTTGCATTTCTTGCGAACACCACAGGAGTTTGCATTGTTTTAGGTATTTTATGACAAACGTACCCGATTTGCCTGAAGTAAAAGGCCAGCTGCCGCCGTCGATTGTCGACAACGCGTCTGAAAGCGCCATTGAAGTAATCGGCGCCCGCGTGCACAACCTGAAAAACATCAACGTGCGCATTCCGCGCAACCGCCTGGTGGTGCTCACCGGCATCAGTGGATCGGGGAAGAGTTCCCTGGCGTTCGACACGGTCTTCGCCGAAGGGCAACGCCGGTTCATGGAGACTTTGTCCAGCTATGCCCGCCAGTTCATCGGCGAGATGGAACGCCCGGACGTGGAGCAGATCAACGGCCTGAGCCCGGTCATCAGCATCGAGCAAAAAACCACCGGACGCAACCCGCGCTCCACCGTGGGCACCGTCACCGAAGTGTACGATTTCCTGCGCCTCCTGTTCGCCCGCGCCGGCGAAGCCTACTCCTACGTTACCGGCGAAAAAATGGTGAAATACACCGAAGAACAGGTAATCGAAAACATCAAGGAGCGCTTCTCCCAGGCCCGCATCGCCCTGCTTTCGCCCGCCGTGCGCGGGCGCAAAGGGCACTACCGCGAACTCTTCGAGCAGGTGCGCAAACAGGGGTACACCAAAATTCGCGTCGACGGAGAAATGCTCGACCTCTCCCCGGGAATGCAGGTAGACCGGTATAAAATTCACGACATCGAAGTGGTGGTGGATCGCCTGGCGCCCGACCAGATTGGGCATAACCGCCTGGCCGACAGCGTGCACACCGCCATGCGGCTCAGCGACGGCCTGCTGCAAGTGCTCAACCTCGACACCAATGAACTGGCCCTGTACTCCCGCAACCTCATGTGCCCCGTCAGCGGCATCAGCTACGAAGAGCCGTCGCCCAACGCTTTCTCCTTTAACTCTCCCTACGGCATGTGCCCCCATTGCAAGGGCCTGGGTGAAGTACATGAGATCGACATGGCCCGCGTCATCCCCGACCGGAGCAAAAGCATCAACGAAACAGCGATCATACCCCTCGGCGAGGTGCGCGATAATTACACCTTCAAACAACTGCGCGCCATCGCCAAAAAATACAAGTTCACGTTCTCCACGCCGGTGACCGACATCCCGGAGGAGGCCCTCAACGTCATTCTGAACGGCGGCGATGAAACCTTCAAAGTAGATATGGGCTTCGGCGACGGCGAGGACTTCAGCTATAACCTCGCCAACGAAGGCCTGCTCAACATGCTCAAGCGGTGGTACAACGACACCGGAAGCGAAAAGGTGCGCCAGTGGGCCGAAGAGTTCATGACCGTCGGGCATTGCCCCGAATGCCACGGCGCCCGCCTCAAAAAAGATAGCTTGTGGTTTAAAATCGGCAATCAGAACATCGCCGAACTGTCCGAACTGGACCTGACCAGCCTCAACACCTTCATGGAACAGGTGGAGACAGGCATGAGCGAACGCCAGCAAGCCATCGCCCGCGACGTGCTCAAGGAGATCCGATTCCGCCTCCGCTTCCTGTTGCAGGTTGGACTCGACTACCTTTCGCTCAACCGCCCGGCCCGCACCCTCTCCGGCGGCGAAAGCCAGCGCATACGGCTGGCCACCCAAATCGGCTCCCAACTGACCGGCATCACCTACATCCTCGACGAACCCAGCATCGGCCTCCATCAGCGCGACAATCAGCGCCTCATCGTTGCACTCAAGGAACTGCGCGACATCGGCAACACCGTGCTCGTTGTGGAACACGACCGCGACATCATGCTGGAGTCCGACTACCTCATAGACCTGGGACCCGGCGCCGGCAAACACGGGGGCGAGATCGTGGACGAAGGGCCGCCAGCCATTTTTATGCAAAAACGCAGCATCACCAGCGATTATCTGGCCGGCCGGAGCACCCTCGCTGTGCCCGCGCAACGACGCCCGGGCAACGGTCTGCACCTGAATATCCACGGCGCAACCGGTCACAACCTGAAATCGGTCAGCCTGTCGCTCCCCCTGGGTACCTTCATCTGCATTACCGGCGTGAGCGGCAGCGGGAAATCGAGCCTCGTCAACGAAACGCTGTACCCCATCCTCCAAAACTATTTTTACAAAAGCCTCAAGCGCCCGTTGTCCTATCAACGCATCGAAGGGCTGGAACACCTCGACAAGGTGATCGAGATCGATCAAAGCCCCATCGGGCGTACACCCCGCTCCAACCCGGCAACCTACACCAACGTGTTCGCCGACATCCGCAAGATGTTTTCCGATACGCCGGAAGCCCGCATCCGGGGCTACAAACCCGGCCGCTTTTCATTCAACGTCAAAGGCGGCCGCTGCGAAGTGTGCGAGGGCGGCGGCATGAGGGTGATCGAAATGAACTTCCTGCCCGATGTGTCCGTGCCCTGCGAACGGTGCCTGGGCCGCCGCTACAACCGCGAAACCCTCGAAGTGCTCTACAAAGGGAAAAGCATCAGCGACGTGCTCGACATGACCATCCGCGAAGCCGTCGAATTTTTTCAGGCCATCCCGTCCATCTACCGCAAACTGAAAACCCTGGAAGACGTCGGCCTGGGCTACATCACCCTCGGCCAACAGGCTACCACCCTCAGCGGAGGCGAGGCCCAGCGGGTAAAACTCGCCGAAGAACTGTCCAAAAAAGACACAGGCCGAACCATCTACATCCTGGATGAACCCACCACCGGCCTCCACTTTGAGGATATCCGCCAACTGCTGCTTGTCCTCAACCGTTTGGTGGACAAAGGCAACACCGTCGTCGTTATCGAACACAACCTCGACGTGATCAAAATGGCCGACCACATTGTAGACATCGGCCCGGAAGGCGGCTTTCGGGGCGGACAAGTGGTGTGCAGCGGAACCCCCGAAGCCGTGGCACAGTGCGCAGACAGCTGGACAGGGCAGTTTCTGGCGCCTGAATTGGCGGACTAAATTAACTGCGGAGGCCCCAAAGCAGAAATCCTCCGCGCCCCCATGCGGTTCCTTTATTAAACCAACCGTTTCCAGGCGTACCTTTCGGTCGCAGGGCCGTTCCTGCAGAAATTCTGATGGAAAGCGCCATGACACCAGCCCTGCAACGCGTTGCCGCCGTTTTATGCGCCCTGTTGGCGGCTTCGGCTGTTTATTTTCACCTTGGCGATGCCTTGTGGAACGACGAAATTTACACCCTCCAGTATTTTGTATTCAAAGGCATCGGCACGGTGCTCACCGATTACCACGTGCCGAACAACCACATCCTGGCAAACGTGTTGCACTGGTTCTGGGTAAAGGTCACCGCTGTAGACGGTCTGGGGGTTCTGCTCGATCATCCGTGGCGCATGCGGTTGTTGCCGTTGGTATTTTCGGCGCTGACGGTCTGGTTTGTGTACCGCGCCGGTGTGCACATCGGAGCGGGCGGTGTCGGGTGGTTGGCCGTGGTGCTGTTGTTGTCGGGGGTCACTTTCCAGGCGTATGCGTTTCAGATTCGGGGCTATGCATTGAGCATGACGGCCACGGCGGCGATGTCGGCGTATCTCTTGCAATGGGCCGGCGGAAAAGCACTCGGGCGCCTGCAATACGTCGGTTTAGCCCTGGCGTCGGCGGCCTTGCTGTACGCCCTGCCGTCTAATTTGTACTGCTGGCTGGCTGCGTTTGCCGGGGTGATGTTCGGGCAGGCGCTGCGGGCGCGTAGTGCCGGCATGGCCCCGGTTTTGCCGGTGGCCGGAAGCCTCGTTGTGGGCGCGCTGTTGGCCTTTTTGTGCTACCAACCAGTGCTTGGCCAGTTGCTCGGCAGCGACTATTTTGAGCCGGGCGCATCCTTCCGGATGGATCATGTGCATCAGTTTGGCTTGGTGATATCGCACTTCTTCAGTTGGCGCTGGCTCCTGGCGCCCGTTTGCCTGGCAGGCGTATATGCGTGTTGGCGCCAGGGTGAGGCGGCGCGCGCGCAGCTCACCTGGCTGATCTCGATGCTGGTTTTTCCGTTTCTGCTGTCGGCCATACGCGGCGATTTACCGCCCGCTCGCGTGTATCTGGAGTTGTTGCCCGTTTTTGCGCTGACGGCGGCGGCTACGGTGCACTTTGCGCTGGCGCAGTTGCAGGGCAGACAAGTAGTCCTGGCTTACGCATCGCTCCTCCTGTATTGCGCGCTTTTCTACGGGTTGGGCGTTCAGTGGGTGCGCGACTATTTGAGAAAGGGATTAAGCCAAACGAGCCACTATTATCCGGGGATAAACTACAATTACTACCAGCATTTTTTCAACCCCAACGCAGAGTACGATCTCTTTCGGAAAAAATTCGGCGCAGACCGGGCGTTGATCCTCGAAAGCTCGGAGGAGCACGATATGCCTGTTTACCTGAGGCATAAAAAACAGGCTTTTGTGCCGTTGGACTCCATCGAGGCGTTCCTCAACCGCCGACAAACCCTGTATGTTTCATCGATATACGCCAAGGCGTTCATGCAGGAAATGGCAAAAATGGGACCTTCCTGGAACTGTCGTTACCTGCAAAAACAAGACCGCCTGCCACAGATCGTGGTGTGCGAACCGGTGGCAGGGCGGTGAGGGTTCGGCGGTTAATGGGCGTTTTCGGACTTAGCCTTTTCCGCCAAAAAATCCTTGATCCAGGTAGTAGTCACCGATTTGGGTCGCTCCAGCGGGAGGCCCAACGCGCGCGCCCAGCACGTGGCAGCCAGCACACCCAGGGCACGGCTGACGCCGAACACCACCGTATAGTAGTTGTGCTCTTTGAGTCCGTAATGTATCATCAGGGCGCCGGAGTGGGCGTCGACGTTAGGCCAGGGGTTTTTTACCTTGCCCAGGCTGGAAAGGATCGGCGGCACCACGTCGAAAATTTTCCAGACGATTTTCACCAGGTCGTTGTCCGGCACATTGTCTTCGGCAAACTGGCGCTGAGCCATGAAGCGCGGGTCCGGTTTGCGGAGCACGGCGTGTCCGTATCCGGGGATAACGCGTCCGCTGGACAGGGTGGTTTTCACGTATTCCGCGATCTGATCGCGCGTGGGTTTGGTAGTGCCCAGGGTGTCGACCATTTTCAAGATCCAGCGGATCACCTCCTGGTTTGCCAGGCCGTGCAGCGGGCCGGCCAGCGCGTTGAGTGCCGCGCTGAAGGCATAATAAGGGTCGCTGAGGGTGGAGCCGACGAGGTGGGTGGTGTGCGCGGACGCATTGCCGCCTTCATGGTCGGCGTGGATGGTGAGGAAGAGGCGCATGTATTCTTTCATGCCCTCGTCTTCGGTGAAGCCCAGCATGTGGGCGTAGTTGCCGGCCCAGTCCAGGGTGATGTCCGGCAGAATGTGTTCGTTGTTGTGGTAGCAGCGCCGATAGATGTAAGCGGCGATACGGGGCAGGCGCGCGACGAGGTTCATCGTGTCCTCGTACGTGGCATCCCAGTATTCCGACTTGTTCATGCCGGTGTTGTATCGCTGGGCGAACACGCTGGTGTTTTGCATGGCCAGCACGCTGAGCGAGAACTGGGTCATGGGGTGGGTATCGGCGGGCAGGGCATCAATAATGCGAAACACGTGTTCGGGCACGTTGGCGCGGCGCACCCAATTTTCGGTGAGCCACTTGACGTTTTCTTTGGTCGGAATTTCCCCTACCAGCATCAGCCAGAACAGTCCTTCCGGGAGCGGCTCCTTGCCGTTTGGCGCCCGGGGGAGTTTTTCCTGTAACTCTGGGATGGAGTGCCCGCGGAATCGGATGCCCTCTTCGGCATCGAGCAGGGAGGGTTCCCAGAGCATGGAGGTAATGTCGCGCATACCGCCATAAATCTGCGATACATTTACATGGTCTACGACTGTTTCGCCATGCTCGCTCAAGAGTTCCTTTACCTCTTTGCTGAGCACAAGGGCTTTTTCAGTAAAACGTTCTTTTAAGAGATCCATAGATATGCTAAGGCGTTTTTCGCCGGATTGGTTACGGATTTGGTTAGGAAACGGTTGATTAGTGTGGTGGATGGGACACTACCAGGTCATATCCTCGTCATCTTTACGAGGTGGTTGCCTGTCTTCGGCGTTGGCGTCGAAGGCGCCGGGCTGGTTTCGCGGCATATCCCGATCGTCAAACTCATCGTCGAAGTCCTTGTTTTGCGCCTCCCATTCCGCTTGACGGCGATCGAACTCTTCGTAGTCGAAATCGGGCATGAGCTCTTTTTTGACGTGTTCGACCACTTCGTTCAGGGTAGACAGGAAGCGGTTAAAATCTTCCTTATACAGAAAAATTTTATGGCGTTTGTAGCCGAAGCCGTCTTCCCGGCGGGTGCTTTCAGTGATGGTGAGGAAGTAGTCGTTCCCTCTCGTCTGGCGCACGTCCATGAAGTAGGTGCGACGTCGGCCGGCGCGCACTTTTTTAGAAAAGACGCTTTCCTCCTGTTCACGTTCGCCGAATCGCTCGTTCCGCTCTTTGTAACCGCCGAATTCCCGGTTGGAGCCACCACGATCGCGATCGCGATTTTGGAAGCGGTCACGATTGCGGGGAGCCTGGTCCTTGTCTTTGCGGTTAAATTTCCCGTAATCCACAACAATCTGGTTTGATGAATGAAAAAACGCAATATCCTTGGCAAAGGTATGTTTCACGATGCGATTTCCGCGATTTTATTGTAAAATTTATGTGAAACAACGCGTCATTTTGCCGAAAACAGCAATTTGCCGTTCACATAGGTGGCACGCACTTCTGTTTGCAAAATTTTTTCTGCATCGCAAAGGAGCAGGTTCTCGGATAATACGGTGAAGTCGGCCATTTTACCCGGCGAAATGCTTCCTTTGTGGCCTTCTTCGAACGCTGCCCATGCGTTCCACAGGGTGTAGGAGAGCAGGGCTTCTTCGCGCGTGAGGGCGCCGCCGGGGAACACGCCTGCCGTGGGCGAGCGGCGGGTGACGGCGGCGTACAGGTTGGCCATGGGGCTGATGGCTTCTACCGGCACATCGGTGCCGTTGGCGATGCGGGCGCCGCGGTCCAGAAAGGCCCGCCATGCGTAGGCGTTTTGGGAGGCCCTTTCGGCGCCGAGGCGGGTGGGCACAAACGGCGCATCGCTGGTGCAGTGCACCGCCTGTATGGAAGCGATGACGCCCAGTGCGGCAAACCGGCCCTGGTCGTGTGGATGCACGTGCTGCGCGTGCTCAACGCGCCAGCGCGGGCACGCCGGGCCGTATCCGGTGCCCGAGTCGCCCAACACCCTTTCGTACAGGTTCAGCAACTCGCGGTTGGCCCGGTCGCCGATGGCGTGCACACAAAATTGCAAACCGCGTTTCCGGCATTGTTCGGCCAGCAGCGCCAGCGTGTCGATGGGGGTAACCACCTGCCCTTGCAGGTCCGGCTTGTCGGCATACGGCTCAAGCAGCCAGGCGCCGTACGACCCCAGCGCGCCGTCGAGATAAGCCTTTACGGCACGGCAAGTGAAAAAACCCTGACCGGCATCTACGACCGGGTAGACGTCCATGCGCCCGGTATCGGCCTGTCCGGGTTGCAGCAGCATAGCCCAGAGGCGCACGGGCAGCTTGCCAGCCTTCGCCAGGTCGTGGTAGTAATCCAACTCCTCAAACGTGCTGCCGGCATCTTGAAAGGAGGTGATGCCGTGCTTCAGGCAGTGTTGGGCGGCCAGCTCGGCGACGCGCTCAAAATCGGCTTGTTTTTCGGCGTCCGAACGGCTGTTTTCCCAGTCGGCAAGCGGCTTTTCAATCAGGGCCATGGCGTTCTCCTCAAACACGCCGGCGGGCGCTCCGTTCGGGTTGCGCACGATGCGGCCGCCGGGCGGATCGGGGGTGGCTGCGGTTATGCCGGCCAACGCCATGGCCCGGGCGTTGGCGAGCAGGGCATGAGATCG
>JBGSTG010000048.1:0-20093 GCA_041736625.1 Saprospiraceae bacterium
GACACCCTTGCCTTTGACTATGAGATTCCGGTCACAACGGCTCCCAAAGGACTAAAAGGTTCGCACCTTTGCACCTCTGTGAATGATGACATGCCCGGCACACCAAACGTTAGGCCTCTCCGAGGCCCAACGAAATACGCTTGGCATTTCTACTACCAACGTTAGGCCTCTCCGAGGCCACTAAAAAACCTTAAGTTGACGACATTGGGCTTGGAGCCATCCTATCGGTCAACGTCGCTTTTCAAAATTTTAATTGGAGGAATTCTGGTTCTTTCGACTTATGATACACCCTCAATCCCTGATAAAATCATCTCCGAACATAACCTGAATCATCTGCCACAAAGGGCAGGGCGCCCACCTTTGGCCCCGATCTATGAAAAATACAACTACCCTGCGTCCGGTCTCCGCAGCCGATACCGATACCCGTTGTTTCCACTGCCACGATGTGTGCACCAACGATCACCTGCGCCGCGACGACGACAAGGTTTTCTGCTGCGAGGGGTGCGCACTGGTGTACGACATCCTGAACAGCAACGACTTGTGCCAATATTACACCCTCGCCGATAACCCGGGTCGCTCGCTCCAGCAGCGACGGGATGCGCGGGCCTACGCCTGGCTCGACGACGAAGAGATCAAAAGCCGCCTGATCCGATACTCCGACGGACAAACGGCGCTGGTGGACTTTCTGCTGCCCGCCATGCACTGCGCCTCCTGCATCTGGCTGCTCGAACACCTGTACCGACTCGACAAAGGGGTGCAACGCTCGCGGGTAAACTTCCTCAAAAAAACCGTCACCATACACTTTGACGAGCAGCAGACCTCCCTGCGCCAGCTCGCCGCCTTGCTTTCCAGCATCGGTTACCCGCCGGAGATCAACCTCGGCGACGTGGACGGCAAACCGGGCGCCGGCATCGACCGAAGCCTGTTGTACAAGATCGGGCTGGCCGGCTTCGCCTTCGGCAACATCATGCTGCTGAGTTTTCCGGAATACCTGGGGCTGGAAGCCGAACAGTACCGGAACTTTTTTCATTTATTCGGCTACCTGAACCTGTTCCTGTCCACACCCATACTCCTGTACAGCGCGCGCGACTACTTTGTTTCGGCCTGGAACGGTCTGCGGCACCGGCACCTGAACATCGACGTGCCGCTCGCCCTCGGTATGCTGGTGCTGTACGGCCGTTCGGCGTTTGAGGTGGTGAGCGGCGCCGGCGCCGGATATTTCGACTCCTTTGCCGGACTGGTGTTTTTCCTGCTCATCGGCAAGTGGTTCCAGCAAAAAACATGGCACCAGCTGTCGTTCGAACGCGACTACCGATCCTACTTCCCGGTGGCCGCCACCGTGCGCCGGGCCAACGCAGAAGAGGTGGCCACGCCGGTGCAAAAGCTGAACCCCGGCGACATCCTGCTCATCCGGCACGGAGAACTCATTCCGGCCGACGGACTCCTGCTCAAGGGCCGGGCCGAAATCGACTACAGTTTTGTGACCGGTGAGGCCGATCCGGTGGCGGTGCCCACCGGAGAGCGCGTGTTTGCCGGCGGCAAACAAACCGGTGAAGCCATAGAGATCAGCCTCACCCGCAAGGTGTCCACCAGCTACCTCACCCAGTTGTGGAACGACGCCGCCTTTCAGACCAAGGAAAAAAGCCACGCCACCGAGCTGGCCGACCGGGCCGGACGGTACTTTACCGCCGTGATCCTCGGCGTGGCCGGGCTTTCTTTTGTGTACTGGGCTGCGGTGGGCCAGATCACCGTGGCGGTCAACGCGTTCACGGCCGTGCTGATCATCGCCTGCCCCTGCGCCGTGGCGCTGTCTATTCCGTTCACCCTGGGCAACACGCTCCGGTTGCTCGGCCGACGGCAGTTCTACGTGAAAAACACCCCGGTACTCGAAGCTTTTGAACGGTGCGACGCCGTGGTATTCGACAAAACCGGCACCATCTCCAGCGGAGAAAAATCCGTTGCGCAGGAATTCCAGCCGGTCGGCAACCAGGAAAATTTACGCTCCCAGGAGCGGGTGGCCGTCAAGTCGCTCGTGCGCCAAAGCAACCACCCGCTCAGCCGGCAGGTGTTTGAAAGCCTGTCCGGGGTGATGACCGACACGGTAGAATCCTTTCGGGAAATACCCGGAAAGGGGCTCCGCGGCACCGTAGGCGGCCTGCGCGTGCGTTTGGGTTCAGCAGAATACCTGGGGTACGAGACCGACGACCCCTCCGGCGTATGGGTGGAAATCGAGGGTACGGTGCGCGGACGGTTTTCCATGCAGCACAGCTATCGCGACGGGCTGGAGGAACTCTTGTCGTATTTCAGGGAAAAAGGCGCTAAAACCTGGTTGCTTTCCGGCGACAACGACCGCGAAGCCGCTGCGCTCAAACCGTTGTTTCCACAGGCCGGGCAGTTGCAGTTCAACAAAAAGCCGCAGGACAAGCTCGATTTTGTGCGTCACCTGCAACAGCAGGGGCACAAGGTGATGATGTTTGGCGACGGGCTCAACGACGCGGGCGCGTTGCAGCAAAGCAACGTGGGCGTGGTCATCGCCGAAAACACCAACAACTTCACCCCGGCCTGCGACGCCATCCTGCAGGCCGACCGGTTTGAGGAGATCCCCCGTTTCCTCGACCTGGCGCGGTTTGGCGTGCAGACCGTCAACCGGGCCTACCTGCTGGCGGCCGTGTACAATGTTGTGGGACTCAGCTACGCCGTTTCCGGCACCCTGTCTCCCGTGGTGGCCGCCATCCTGATGCCGCTGAGCTCGGTGACGATTGTGGCGTTCGGGGTAGGCATGACGAGTTGGAAAGGGTGGCGATCGTCGCGCCCGGAACAGACAACCTAGGCGAACAGCACCATCTCCTTTTCCCCGTACCATTGCTCGTACAGGTCGGCGTATTGCTGCTCGATCTCCCGGCGCTTGATCTTGAACGTGGGGGTGAGCATACCGTTGTCGGGCGACCATTCTCCGGGTAGCACGACAATTTTCTCGAGTTGCTGGTGTTGGTCAAGCTCGGTGTTGATGTCGCCCAGCAGGCGAGCCAGTTCCTGGCGCAAGGTGTCGGGCGATTTTTGCCGGGCGCTCGCGGTGAGCGTCACCAGGGCGATCGGCTGGGGCAGGCTGGTGCCCACGATGCACGAAAACTCGAGGTCGGTATTGGCCGACAGCATCATTTCGATGGGTGAGGGCGTCACGTATTTGCCCTTGCTGGTTTTGAAAATGTCTTTGGTGCGGCCGGTGATGTAGAGGTACCCTTCGTCGTCGGTGCGTCCCTCGTCGCCGGTGCGCAAAAATCCGTCGTTTGTGAAAGCCAGTCGGGTGAGCTCGGGGTCTTTGTAGTAGCCGTCCATCACGGCGGCATTGCGCACGAGCACCTCATTGTCTTCACCCAGCTTGAATTCGTTGTTCGGCAGGGGCTTGCCCACGGAGCCGATTTTGATGCGGTCGAACGGATTGGAGTGCGAGTAGGCAAAATTTTCGGTCATGGAGTAGCCTTCGATGATGCGCAGCCCGACGGACTTGTACCATTCGATCAGTTCGGGCGGCGTGGGCGAGGCCGAAGTGAATATCCATTTCGCCTGGTCGAGGCCCAGGCCCTTTTTGATCTTCCTGCGCACCAAATTGGAAACCAACGGGATACGCAGCAGCCTGTCGAGCTTTTGCTGGGGCAGGCGGGCCAGCACACCGTCCTGAAATTTTTTCCAGATGCGGTGCACGCCCAGGAAGATCGTGGGCCTCGCCTCGCGCAGGTTTTGGGGGAATTTATCCAGCGATTCGGAGAAATAGACCGTTCCGCCGGAGTACAGCACACCCATTTCCACCAAAAAACGTTCCCCCACGTGGGCCATGGGCAGGTAGGAAAAGAAGCGCTCCTGGTCGGACAGCTGAACAAAATTGACGGCCTCGGTGGCGGCGAAGGCCACGTTGGCGTATTTGTGCATCACGCCTTTGGGCATGCCGGTGGATCCGGAGGTGTAGATGATGGTCATGAGGTCGCCGGGCCTGCGCTGCGCGTGTTCGGCGGGCGCGGAATGCCGCTGAATGATGTCCTCCCAGGGCGTATATCCGGTGCTGCCGTAATAGGCGGGAAAGGAGATGGCCTGTACGCCGTCGGGCACACCGGGGCGCATGGCGGCCCAGTTGTCGAGCTTGCCCACGAACAACACCGGCGCCTCGCTGTGCTCCAGGATTTGTCGGATGCTGTGTGCCGACAGGTTGGGATACAGGGGAATGGACACGTGGCCCGACATCATGATCGCCAGGTCGCACAACACCCAGTGGGCGCAGTTTTTGGAGAGCAGGGCGATGTTGCTGCGGGGCGGCAGGTTGAGCGAACGCAGGTAGGTGGCCATGCGACCGGCTTCATCGACGGTCTGCTTCCAGGTCCAGGTGATCCAGCGGTCGTTCACCGGCTGGCGGAGGAACACCGCGTCGGGGCGCGTTTGTTCCCAGTGGTAGAGCATGTCGAGCGGTAAAGGGTAAGGCATGTTATTCCGTTTGTATTCGGTGGCGAATATTGTACAATTTATGTATTATTGCACGTCATTCTCATTGCCAAACCGATTGATTGTGTTGAATCCTGCTTTTTGCCTCCGTTTGGGGGTGGTGTTGGGGCTGTTCACCGCAGCCGGTATGCCGTTTTGGGTGCAAATAAACGAAAATAATTTGGTTGCCGGTCTATACCCTCGTTATGACATGAGCGGGAATGTGGGTTTGTTTCGCAACTTAAAATGGTAAAAGAGCAGGCAACGGGCAGCATAAGCGCTTATTCGAGTTTTCTATAGATAGTATCATCCGAGAAAACAATAGTATAATCCGAGATTTGTGTACAGCCACCCGCCATATTACCGGCTACCTTTGCGCAATCGTTTGCCAAAATGCTAAACAGAAGATAAAATGCTTCAAACATTTAGGACATAAAATGAACAATAAACAAATCGCATTTATTACCGGGGCTTCAACCGGTATTGGTCACGCATCTGCAAAGATGTTATTGGCAAATGGCTTCAAAGTTTATGCCACAGCAAGAAGAACGCACTTGATGAAAGATTTAGCGGAATCAGGCGCAGTCGTGATGGCCTGTGATGTCACCAAGGATGAGGACGTGCAAAATGTAGTGAACACCATCATCCGGAATGAGGGTAGAATCGATGTGCTTTTTGCCAATGCCGGCTTTTGTCTTTTAGGCCCGGTGGAGTTGCAAAATATTGAAGATGTCCGATACCAATTTGATGTAAATGTACTGGGCAATACCAGAGCCTTTACAGCGGTATTGCCCCACATGAGAAAACAAAAATCGGGCAGGATTATCATTACATCATCTGTTGCCGGACACATGGGCTCGCCCGGTATGGCGTGGTATCCGGCTACCAAGCATGCACAGCAGGGGGTCGGAGATGGCTTGCGCATGGAAGTCAAAGAGTTTGGCATAAAAGTGTCACTCATAGAGCCGGGCTACATCAATACCGATATCCCTGGTGCCAGTTTGCCCTATTTAGATAAATGTGAAAAACACCCTGATGCCGAACCCTATATGCAGCAGATGAACACTTTTAGGGAAAAATGGAGTAAGGGTTGCCAGAATGGATCTTCGCCTGACACGATTGCAAAAGCCGTACTACATGCAGCAAAAAGCAGTTCGCCAAAAAGAAGATACACACCTAATGCTGACGGCAAGCTGGGTAAGTTTTTAAAAAATTGGTTTGGTTATGGTTTGATAGACCGCATATTGCCGGGTGCCTCCATAAAATAACCCTGAACAGGGTTTTAATAACCCAATAAAAATTAACGTTGGAAACAATTTTCAATGCAAAAAAAGCAAAGTTCACATTATGACAACACTTCTGAACAATTCAATCTTTATTATGGTGGAGGCCGAAGTGGCTCCTGGAAAATTTGATCAATTTAAAGAAATCATCAGTCGTATTGTCCTCGGCAGTATTTTGCCCTTTTTGCTGCTTTCCATACATGCTGAAGCACAATATTGTACTCCGGATACGCGATTTACGGAAGCAGCCTATTTTGCTTTGAGTGATCTCACCTCTGTTACCAATGTAGTCTACGGCAATGCCACTGGCTGGGAAGGCAATCCCCAGGATTTGTTGATGGATATCTGGTATCCTTCAGGGACAAATGAAACCTTAAGTGTACGTCCTTTTATTTTATTGATTCATGGCGGGGGCTTTCAAACGGGGAACAAAGAACAAATGAGCATTGAGTGCCGGCGATTTGCGCAAAGTGGTTATGTGGCGGCTACCATGAGTTACCGTTTGGGTTGGAATGACAGTGATTCTTTAGACGGGGATTTTGTAGCCGCCTACAGGGCCCAACAAGATGCGCATGCAGCATTGCGGTATATCGTGGAGCATGCGAAAACCTACGGAATTGACACCACCTGGATGTTCATAGGAGGCATAAGCGCCGGGGCAGGAACTTCTTTAAATACTGTTTTTGTGAATGAGGCAGAATGGGAAGCCGTCATTCCCGGCATTGTATCCCGGTGGGGTCATTTGAATGCTTCAGGCAACAACCTGACCCATCCTTTTGACATTAAGGCAGTTTATAATGATTGTGGCTCAACCTGTGAAACGGCTATCAAGCCGGAAGATATGGTGCCCATTATTTCCTTTCACGGATTTCTGGACGGCATTGTCCCTATTGGTTCTTCACCCCGCGGGTTAGCAGGTTCAGCGGTAATTCACCAATCGTTGTTAGCCAATGGCGTATGTTCAGAATTGACCGTAGATTCACTTGGGTACCATTGTCCACATCCGCGAAACTTCAGGGTGGCAAGAGCTGCCTGTTTTTTCAAAAGTATTTTATGCAATGCTTGTTCAAGTAATTACTTTACAGAAGAAATACCGGCCGATTGCTCAAAGACAATCGTTGGATTGACTGATTTGGATACAAAAGAGCGCCATTTTCAAATCTATCCAAATCCTGTAACCCATCAGTTTGCTGTAAGTGGAGAATTGGATCTGCTCCAAATTGAAATTGCAAACCCGGCGGGCCAACGCTTCCAAACCATTCTTCCAAATGGAAATCTTCATACGGTAGATATTTCCGCTCTGCCTGCTGGTTTGTATTTTGTGAAAATGAAGCGCTTAAATGGCGAATCGTTTGAAATTCAAAAAATAATAAAACAATAACACGCTGTCAATAATGGAAACGATGGCTGCAACCATAAAAGAGGATGGAAAATATCTTCAGAATTGAAAGCATAAGCATGCTCCATGATGTGATGAGGTTCCCCCCTCCCAAGCATCCGTTGATTAGCGTAGTAAACTTTTCAAATCTTGATAATGGAGCGGCATCCCCTATGGACAATGTCAAGGTGGCTTCGGCCTTTTATGGCATTGTGCTAAAACAACTAAAAAAAGGGAGTTTAATATACGGTCGAAATCGCCTGGATTTTCAGGAAGGCAGCCTTTTCTTCTCATCACCGGGTCAAATTGGCGTTGTAGAAAATCCACGTTTCAGTGAATCCGTTTACAATTGGGGACTATTTTTTCATCCTGACCTACTCCACGGCACCCCGCTATTCTCGAAAATAAGCGAATATTCTTTTTGGAAATACGAAGCAGAAGAGGCGCTGCATCTGTCTGAAAATGAAAAACAAAGCCTTTCAACTATAATTGATTCCATTAAAAATGAAATTAACCTCCCCATCGACAGGCATACAAAGAATGTATTGGTTTCCGGCATTGAGCTGTTGCTCAATCATTGCACCCGTTATTACGATCGTCAGTTTGTAACGCGGGAAAAGTACAATAAAAAAGTGGTTGATGCAATCCATGATTTTCTTACAGCTTATTTCAGGTCAAATCGGGTAGCAGAGGAAGGACTTCCCACCGTGCTGCAATGCGCCGAACACGTAAACCTCTCTCCCAACTATTTAAGTGACCTTCTTCGCAAGGAAACCGGGAAGAGTACACAGGATCACATTCACCATCACTTGTTGGAAATTGCCAAGGATCGATTAACAGGCACAGAGCAATCAGTGAAAGAAATTGCACATTCCCTGGGATTTGAATACTCGCACTATTTCAGCAATTTATTTAAGAAGAAAATTGGACTTAGTCCATCCGAGTTCAGGAATTTGAACTAAAAACCTGTGGCTCACGTTCCTCTTTTACTGAATGCCGAGCGTAAGAGGGTGTCTCATAAGTCCTATGTCTACATGCGCCTCCAAATAAATATTGAGCCAGTCGATATTGAATGGATGGCTTAATGCCCACTGTCGTCAACTTTGCATCCAAAGATTGCCTTGCCGTTTTTGGCGGTCTCGCCGCCATTTATTTTAATTTTTTTGCCGCGAATTAGCGCGAATTCGCGCTAATTCGCGGCAAAAAAAATCTCGTTTCGTTGTAAACTGCTTAAATACATCGCACTTGCGGTCATTTGACGACATCGGGCTATACATTTGCAAGAAGTAGTAAATTGCCCCAAAACCCTTGAAAATCATGAAAAGAAAATTACCCCACCAGCAGCAACCCCACCAGAATGGCGAACACATTTTTGGGTGTATTAATCTTTTCAGCAAAAACGGAATGTTTTCCGCAAATCTCGTTCTCGTGTTTTTTTTAGTTTTACACTTGCAAGCTCTTGATGCGTATGCGCAGTCAAACCCATTTTTGGAAGAAGGAATAGATTCAAGAGCATTACCTTTAAAATTCACACATTAACTCATCAGCTTTAACCATTATGCAACGATACGAGTATTTGAAACTATTTCACGACATCAGTATGGTTGACTACACTTTACTTACCAATAATTTGAAAACAAAAATCTTTAAAAAAGGCGACATCATAACTGTTGAAGGACAAATACAAAAAGAACTTTATTTTGTAAAAAGTGGTGTGCAAATGTCATTCTTTGACGCCGGCAGTAAAACGCACGTTATTGCCTTCACTTATCCGCCAAATTTGTGTGCCATTCCTGAATCGTTTTCGCTTCAAATTCCGTCAAAATACTTTCTGACTTGCCTTACTGACAGCGAATTGGAATACGTCACTTTTGATGAACTACAAAAACTATTTGACCAATCACAACAAATTGAACGACTATTTAGAAGAATGACCGAAGCCGTTTTGGCAGGAGTGATTAATCGACATATTGAGCTACACAGTATGACAATTGAAGAGCGTTACAAAACATTTTGCCAACGCAGTCCTCATTTACTTCAACTTGTACCACATAAATACATAGCCTCTTACTTGGGAATTGACCCAACCAATTTCAGCAAACTTTTTAACACCGTAAAGTTCTGATGTTGGTATAGACCAATTTTCATTTTTCCAATAATACAGAACTTTGCCAAAGTTTTTAACAATAAAACTTTTGTTTATGGCAAATCATTGGCTTGACAAATCAGAGTATCCGTTTAACGCAAACTATTTTGACATCAACGAACAAAAATTGCACTACATTGACGAAGGGAAAGGCGAAACCCTTTTGTTTGTTCACGGAACACCTTCATGGAGTTTTGATTATCGCAATATAATCAAAAAGCTAAAAGAAAATTACAGGTGTATTGCAATTGACCATATTGGTTTTGGACTTTCTACGAAGCCTGAACAATATGACTATTCAACTCAAAATCACAGCAAGACACTTGAACGGTTTGTACTTGAAAAGCAATTAGACAACATCACACTTGTTGTTCACGATTTTGGAGGACCTATCGGATTAAATTTTGCTATTGAACATCCTGAAAAAATCAAAAACTTGATAATACTAAACTCTTGGCTTTGGAGTAGTGAAAATGACCCAGATTATATGAAAATAAAAAAGGTATTGAAAAGTCCTTTGCTTCCGTTTTTATATCGCTATCTAAACTTTTCACCAAGATTCATTTTACCCCAATCCTTTGGCGATAACAAACTTTCAAAGAAACTATTAAAGCAATACACGAAACCTTTCGCTGAAAAGACTCAACGAAATGGAGCATTGGCATTTGCAAAATCGTTGCTTAACGACCAAGATTGGTTTGAGCAACTCTGGAACAAACGAAATGCAATTTCAGATAAACCCACCTTGTTTGTATGGGGCATGAGAGATACAGTTATCAAACCACATAACCTTGACAAATTTCAAAGCAGTTTTACAAAGTCAAAAACATTGAAGTTAGAGACCAGCGGACATTTTCCACAAGAAGAGCAACCCGAAAAAGTTATAAAAGCAATCTTTGACTTCATAACGGAAAAGGAAAACTATCGTTAACAGCCGTTTCCTGACATTTAAAGTTTATCGGGCCATAGAGGTCATTTTAAAGATCGGCCACCCCTACCCCAACCACCCCGGCATACACCCCCATCACCTGTCGCGCCGAATCGGCCACATGAAACGCCCGCTCGACGTGCGCCCGGGCGTTGACCGACATGGCGGCGAATGCCCCAACGTCCATCCGGTACAGGGTTTGCATGTGGGAGGCCAATCCCAACGCGTCGTTCTCCGCGCAAAGCATACCCGTTTCGCCGTGCACGACCTCATACGGAATATCCCAGTGCCGGGTCGCCAGCACCGGCAACCCGACGGCCTGGGCTTCGAGCAGGATCACCGGGGTGGCCTCATGGTCGCCGTCCGGCGCATGGCAACTGGGGTGCACCACCGCGTCGAAGCCGGATAAAAAAGCCGGCATGTCGCGGTGGGGCACTAATCCGTGCCAGCTGATGTGCCCATCAACCTGCTTCGCCCGCGCCAGAGCCAGCAGCCCGGCCTTGTAGCCCGCGTCCGGCTCCTCCCCGGCGAAGGTCACGTGTATGCCCGGGCAGGTCGGGACGGCCAGGGCCAGGGCCTCAATGGTGGTGCGGTGGCCTTTTTTGGGGGTGACGGTGGCCGGCTGCACCAATCGAAGGGTATTCGCAGGTTTTATTCTTTCCTGAAAACGGAAGGCTTCCGGCGCGATGCCGGGCGAAATACAATGAATCTTGTGCGGCGGGCAGCCAAGCTCGATCAGCCTTTTCACCCCCTCGTCGCGACTGCAGGAGATCACCGCCGATGCTTCGGCAAATAACCGGCGGTACAAAGCCCGGTATTTGGGTTTGCGCACAGGCACTTTCGTGTAGTCAAAACCATAAAAACTCACCACCAAAGGCCGTTTCAGCCGCCGGGCAAGGCCCAGATGCAAGCACCCTACAGGGCCAAAGTGCGCGTGGATGACATCGGGCGGCGCCTGCTTCAGCCGGGCAGACAACCAGCGGGGATAAAAGCCCAGGTACTGCTGTGCGCCGCTGATCCGGTAGTACCATTGGGGGTGCTCAAACTCATTCGGGAACCGGCGGAATAACCATTGTTGCATCGGGTTGGGGTAATACGAGTATCCGGATCGCAAAAAAGGTCCTTGTATGGTCCAGGAGGCGCCAATACCGACGGACGCCGGTGTGTGTTGCAGCAGCTGGTCTACCCAGCTCAACGTAGACGGCAGGTATACATCAAAAACGTGCAGGACTTTCATGCGGGGGCGCGGGTTAAGCCGTTTTTATCAACGCATACAGGGCCTCTGCCGCCGCATCCCAGCTGAACCGGGGTGCTCGCGCCAGGCCGGTCTGCGTGCAGTATGCCCGCAGGGCTGGTTGTTGCGCCATCTGTTGGAGCGCATTTGCGACGGCCGCCGTGTTCCGGTGGTCCACCCACACACAAGCCTCCCCCCCCACTTCCCGAAACGCCGGAATATCCGAAGCGATCACCGGCGTGCCGCAGGCCATGGCCTCGGCCAGGGGCAGCCCGAAACCTTCGTCGCCCGACAGGTTCACCAGCGCCAGCGCAGCGGCGTACAGGCCGGGCAGCACTTCGTCCGGCACATACCCCAAAAAATGGATGTCCTGTTGGTGCAGGGCCGACTCATAAGCGGCTTTGACGGGCCCGGTCTGCCAGGCGAAACGGCCGGCCAGGAGCAGTTGCGCGTCGCCGGGCGCCGCCTGTTTGTACGCGTCGAATGCGCGGATGAGCGTGTCCACGTTTTTCCGGGGGTGAATGGCGCCGGTGTACAGGAAATAGGGCTTGCCCGCCGAGAACCGGTCGCGCACCGCTTGCTGCTCCGGCGCAGGCAAGGGCCGGAAATGCGCACGGATGCCGTTGTATACCACCGAGATGTCTTTCGGATCGGCGCCACAGGTGCGCACAACATCGCTCCGAACATGCTCCGAAACGGTGACGATGTGATCGGCCCGGCGCACATACCGGGGTAAAAAATGCCGGTAATACACCCGGGGCGCCCACGGCACCTGCTCCGGATGGTGCAGCGGAATGATGTCGTGCAGGGTCATCAGCGTAGGGACCCGGGTGGACAGGCTGCAGTACCCGTCGGGCGAAAAAAACACGTCCGGCTCGTGCCGCCGGAGCAGGACGGGCAGGGCCCACTCAAACCACAGGTACCACAGCACCGGGTGCCGCGCGGGCGGCGGCGCCACCACCGGCGTTACATTGTGTGCGTACACGAACTGCGGGTCGAACGGCCGGTCGAAAAAAAACACAAACTCGTCCTCCGGGTGGCCCAGCACCATCCGGCGCATGATCTCGTGGGTGTACCAGCCGAGCCCTTCCAGCTTGCCGGAAAGCAAAAAACGGGTGTTGACGGCGATGCGCATGGTGTGCAAAGGTACCCCTGCCCGGCACATCCGCTCCTTCTTGTCAAAAAATCTTGTGCATCCGCCCTACCTTTGCGGCCTAAGCAAAAGCCACCATGCTAGACCTGTCCACAGCGCGTCTCACCCGCCTTGCCCTCACGTGGGTAGGCAACAAAAACAGAATGGAAGGCGTAGGCATTCCCAAACAGACCCTCGTGCCGGTGCACGACGCGGCGGAGGAAATGCTGATCGCCGCCCTCCTGAAACCGTTTGAAAGCACGGAGGAGTATTTTTACTTTCACCATGAGGAGGACGTGAGCCACCACGCCGTCTTTCAGGCCTGCCATACGGCCTTTGAAGACCCTGCCGGGCTGTCCGCCGTCGCCGTCACCCTGGCCCAACGCCTGTACGAACACAGCGAGCTGCCCAAAATCCAGGGCGGCGAGTTGTTTATCGCCCACTTTGAAGACGTCATCCTCCAGGGAGAAAGCGTAAACGCCATCGCCCTGTGGAAGGTGCAAAGCAAACAGCCCTATTTCAAAATCGACCGCGGAGCCGAAGCCTTCCAGCTCAACGTGCTGGAAGGCATCGGCTTCGGCAAACCCGAAACGGCGGCCCTCGTGTTTCAGGTCGACGAGGCGGAAGGGTACCGGGTCTGCGCGGTGGACACGGTGTCCAAGCGCGGCGAACGCTCTTTCTGGAAAGACGAGTACCTGCGCCTGCGCCCCATCGAAGACAATTACTTCCACACCCGCCACTACATCAGCATGACCGGCGAGTTCATCAACGACAAGCTGCCCGCCACCTCCGACCGCACCGACCAGCTCGACCTGCTGTACCGCTCCGGGTTGTACTTCAAGGAAAACGAACATTTCGACCTGCAGGATTTTACCGAAAACATGTTCGAAGAGCCCGAAAAACAACAGGCTTTCCTCGATTTCAAGGACAACTACACCAAAGCGTACGCCGTGCCTCTGGAGGAGCGTTTCGACATCAACCCCCAGGCCGTCAAAAAGGAGTTCAAGGTGCTGAAAAGCGTGATCAAGCTGGACAAGAATTTCCACATCTACGTGCACGGGCGTCGCGACCTGCTCGAGCGCGGATTCGACGAGGACAAGGGAAAAAAATACTACAAGGTGTATTTCGACGAGGAGGATTGACCCATGGTGCCGCGTTGGAAAAAATGGCTGAGCTTCCTCACGCCAATCATCCTGGAGCAAACCGGCTCTCCGCACAACCCCGAGCTCTCCGTGGTGCTCGACCGGGGACGGCTGCAGCTGCTCAGCGGAAACGCCATTTATTCCTGGGACGACCTGTACCGCAACTTCCTCGTTGCCTTTGAGCAAATAGACATCCGGGACAAAAACGATCAACACGTGTTGCTCCTCGGCCTCGGCTTGGGCAGCATTCCTTTTATGCTCGAAAAACGCTTCGGGCGCCGGTTCGCCTACACCGCTGTGGAACACGATGAGGCCGTGGCCGACCTCGCCCACCGGTATTCCCTCAGCCGCCTCGAAAGCCCGGTCGACGTGGTTATCGCCGACGCCGCCGTGTTTGTCGACCTCTGCGAGGAAACATTCGACCTCATTGCCATCGACATTTTTCAGGACGACCTCGTGCCGCCCGCTTTTGAAACCCCGGAATTCCTGATGGGCTGCAAACGGCTGTTGCGCCCCGGCGGCACGCTGTTGTTCAACCGCCTGTCGAACCACCAGGCCCAAAAACGACAGACGGAAGTCTACTTCCAGGAAGTGTTCAAAAAAACATTCCCCCAGGGCAGGGCCATAGACAGCCGGGGCAACTGGGTGCTGTGCTCCTGACGGTCCAACACGGGTATGCCCGGTCTATTCCAGGGCCAGCAACGCCATGCCGACCAGGTTAAAGGTCATGTACGGCACCAGGGTGGCCGCCCCGCCGTAATCTTTGGCCACCCTTTGCCCGAAAAACAGGCTCAGAAAAGCGGCCATGGCCAGCATCGATCCGTACAGCGCGACCCGGCTGTTGCCCTGAAAAAGGAAAAAAAAGCCCGCAAGCGACACGAACCCGGCGGCCACCTCCAGGGCGGTGATCACCGGCAGCATGTAGGGCACCTGCCCGTCGAGCAGGGAACCTTTGAAATGCCCGGTCAGGTACGACTTGTTGCCGCGGTAGTCGAACACCTTGTCCAGTCCGCTCTGCACGAACAAAATGGACAACTGGGCCGCTACAGCCATCTGCGCGATCGTTAAAACCGGCATCCCCAGTACGGTTGCTTCCATGGTTAGGTTTGGTTGGTGAAACATCACATGGCCGGCTGCCGGCGAAACCGATAGGCAACGGACCCCACAGGCGCCTGTCCGCCTTCCACCGGTTGGATGTTGTACAGGTAAAGGCTATCTTGTTGCACGTTGTAGCGGAAGGCAAACGGTTTTTCAGGTTCTTCTTTTCTGGAGTTGGACAGCAGGATGATGTCGGCCTCGTTTCCGGCGTACAGGCAGCTGCCGCCGGCGCACACCCGGAAGCGGTCGTATGGCGCCCAGTTGGTGATGCCGCCATTCGCGGTGAAGCGCACTGTATCCTTGCTGCCGGCAGGAATCATGAAGCCGTTGAACAGCTGGTGGTTGAGAGCGATGGCGAAGGCGCCGTTGCCGTTTTGGGCTTTGGCGCTGGATTTGATGTACCGGTCCATTTTTACGCGCCCGGAGGTGGCGTCGAACACCGTGATGTCTTTTTGCCCGGCGGAGTTGTACACCAGGTAGACGGATTTTCCCTCGTGCGCGCCAATTACCTCTACGGTGTCGGCTTTGATGGACACCGGCAGGGTCCAGGCTTTCTCCCCGTCGTAGCAAAACACGCTGTCGGTGATGGCCGGGAAAAACTCGTAGGCGTAGGCGTAGGGCTTGTGGGTATTTTGCTGGGTTTGCAACACCGAACCGTACTGGTTGGCGCGGGAGCAGAAATCAATATTGATCCACTGGCCGGCGAGTTGCAGGGGATTTTTTTCGGCGGAGGTTACCCCGGTTTCTTTGTCGGTACCGGCCGGGGCGTCGTTTTTGCAGGCGGCGATCAACAGGGTAAAAACAAACAAGGCGGGCAGGGTGCGCATATTTTGGCGTTTTTTTAAAAAAAGACGCGCAAAGATAGCTAGATAGCCTTTAAATACCGCGTTTTGACAAAGAAACGCGCGTCGATAGCGCCCAGGTAGCGGGCGGTGGCGGGCGAGAGTATCACGTGTATGTTCGGGTCGAAGCCGGCCGGGATGCGCCCGATGACCTTCACCGGTGTTTTGCGGTGGCTCATGGGGTTTTCCACCCACATGGTGGTGCCGATCACGGCCGTGCGGTGCAGGGCGTAGTATTGGTTTTCTTCCTGCTGGTCTTTTTGCCAGAAGCCCACGCCTTGCCCCGCGGCCTCTTCGAACTTCTCCTTGTCGGTTTCATACTTCTGCGCCAGTTGCCCTTGCGGGGTATTGGCCCGGGTCTGCCATTCGGCGGGTATGCCGGCCGTGCTGATCCAGCCCAGGTGCAGCACTTGTCCTGGGCGGAGCACATCGCTGGTCAGTCGGTTTCTTTTTTTTACGCTGTCCACCGGCATTTCAAAATGGCGCTTGGCAATGCCGTACAGGTTGTCGCCCGGTTGGACACGGTAATACAAGCGCGCGTGCTTACGGGCATCAAACGAATCCCCCGGATAGCGCACGATGGCTTTGTTGGGCAAAGCCACCTTCAGGATGCAGGCCAGGCGCAGGACGGAATCCGTCTGGAGGGCCGGGTTGTCGGCGTACAGGGCGTCCAGACTCAAGCCGTAGAAGGCGCTGATGGCAAACAGCGTTTGGCCTTGTACCACCTCGTGCCGGACGAACTTGCGTTGCGCGTGCAACTCCATGAAAACGGAGTCTGCCGGTCGGATGAGCGGTTTCGGGACAGGTGTGCTATCTTGCGCTGTCAGTCCGATGTGAACGAGGCAAAAAAGCAATACGCCAGGCATTTTGAGGGGCATAAGGCTGTGGTTTTCTCTGACCAGGTACGTTTTGTGGCGTAAAAATATGCATTTTTAAACAATAAATCATTCCCTGAACCCATGGTTATCGGAATCATTCCCGCGCGTTACGCTTCCACCCGTTTTCCCGGCAAGCCCCTGGCGCTGGTGCAGGGGCGCAGCATGATCCGGCGCGTGTACGAACAGGCGATGCAGGCGGGCAAACTGGCGCGCGTGGTGGTGGCCACCGACGACGAGCGCATCGCCGAGCACGTGCTGGCCTTCGGCGGGCAGGTGGAACGCACGCGCGCCGACCATCCCAGCGGCACCGATCGCTGCGCGGAGGTGGCTTCCCGCATGCCCGATGCCGAATGGGTGATCAACATTCAGGGCGACGAGCCGTTCATCCAGCCCGCTCAGATCGACCTGCTCGCGGGGCAGCTGCTGGAGCGTCCCGATTTTACCATCGGCACCCTGGCCAAACGGATTACCGACGCCGAGTCGCTCTTCAACCCCAATGTGGTCAAGGTCGCTTTTTCGACCCTGGCCGGCGCCCTGTACTTTAGTCGCCACCCCATCCCCTTTAACCGGAATATGGAACGCGAAAACTGGCTCGCCGGGGGCGTTTTTTTTAAACACATCGGCCTGTACGGATACCGGCGCGACACCTTGCTGGCGTTGGCGGAGTTGCCGCCCTCTCCACTTGAGCTGGCCGAATCCCTCGAGCAACTCCGGTGGCTGGAAAACGGGCGCCGCATCCTGGTGGCGGAAACCGAGCTGGAAACCAGCGGGATCGACACCCCCGAAGACCTCGAAAGGGTCAATCGCTGACCGTTTCCAGCACCTCGTAGTCGTTCACCTGCCGCGTGTACACCACCGGCATGCCGTTCCGGGTGCGGCCGATAATGGGCGTGAACCGCGCATTCCAGACCAAATCTTCTGCCGTGTAGGAATAGCGGGCGTGCACCTGCTGGTTGTTGGCTTCCTCGGTGCTTTTTACCAGGATCAGGATTTCCATGTTCGCGTCCCGAAAGTCCTGTTGTGAAAATCCCCACGCCGGGCTTTGCTCGTTGAGGGCGTGCACGACGGTCCAGGACAGGGAAAAAAAGGAAATCTTGCTCAGTTCCAGGGGAAGGGGGTAAAAACGGCGAACCATTTTACCGTCTTCGCCGGGCTGGTTCACGGACATAATGACCTGCACTTCGGTCTCGATCAGCTCGCTGCGGCGCGCGTTCACCATGCGGAACATCAGCGCGTTGCCTTCCCGAAATGGTGAGAGCAAAATGTGCTCGCTGAACACCACACGTGCTTTCGGACGGGAAAAACGACCGTACATCAACCCCGATACAATGGCAAAGCCCAACAAACCGGTAAAGGCTTCAATCGCTGCAATGATGTTGGTGCCAACCGACACCGGACTGATGCGCCCGTAACCCACCGTGGTGAGTGTTTGGGCGCTGAAAAAAAAGGCATCCAGAAAACGGTGCTCCCAATCATGGTGCTCCATCCCGTCGAGCCCGTCCACCCCCACGAGCACGTACAAAAAGGCAAAAAGCAGGTTCAGCACAGCGTATACAGCCGACACGGAGAGCAGAAACTGCCACCACGGTATGGTAACGAGGTAGTAGTAGGCGTTGTCCCAGGGAGAAATGCTTTGCCTGACCACATTGAACGAGCCGTCGGCGTTCATCATGCGGCCTTCGGTGGCCAGGTGCTTCCCGAAGCCCAGTTCTCGATCGAAAGGCGATTGTCTGACGCGCCGGAGCTTGTCGCGGGTGGCTGGAGTGGGTGTTTTCTTCAAGAAAATAGTTTGATGGGCCAAACAAAAGCGCAAAAGAAAAGGTTGTACTGGCTGAATTGACCCCGCGAAAAAACGAACTTTTTGACGATTGTAGGATATGAAAAGATGTGCTGTTATTTGGTTCCGTCAGGATTTGCGATTGCACGACAACGAAGCGCTGACAAACGCCCTGCGCATGGCGGACGAGATCATTCCTGTTTATGTGTTCGACGAACGCGTGTTTGGCGGAAGCACACGGTACGGGTTTCCTAAAACCGGGAAGTTCCGCGCCAATTTTATCCTGGAAAGTGTGGCCGATCTGCGCGAGAACCTGCGCAAACGAGGCAGCGACCTGATGGTGCGCGTGGGCAAGCCGGAACGCATTCTGGCCGACATCGCCCGGGAGGCGAAGGCGTCGTGGGTGTTTTGCAACCGCGAACGCACGCATGAGGAAGAGCAGGTGCAGGACACCCTGGAGAAAAACCTGTGGGTGCTCGGCATAGAGCTCATGTACTCGCGCGGCAAAATGCTGTACCATACAGCCGACCTGCCCATGCCGGTGTCGCACACGCCGGACGTCTTCACGCAGTTTCGCAAAGAAAACGAATCCATAACACCCATCCGGGAGCCACTGGAAACGCCCAAAAAGTTGCCTCCGTGCAGCACCAGGCTCACACCCGGAAGCCTCCCGTTGCCCGCCGATCTGGGTTTTGAGCCCTTTGAACCGGACAGCCGGGCGGTGTTGCCTTTCAAAGGCGGCGAAACAGCCGGCCTCCAGCGGTTGCACCATTACCTTTGGGAGAGCAATTTGGTGGCCAACTATAAAAATACCCGAAACGAGCTCATTGGCGGCGACTATTCTTCCAAATTCTCGCCCTGGCTGGCCCAGGGTTGTTTGTCGCCCAAAATGGTGTACGCGGAAGTGAAACGGTATGAAAACGAGCGTACTCGCAACGAAAGCACCTACTGGCTTGTTTTTGAGCTGATGTGGCGCGATTACTTTCGCCTGATGGGCAAAAAAAACGGAAACCGCATTTTCCTGAAAAACGGCCCGCAGAACAAACCCCTTCGACACCTGCGCGACAACATGGAACTGTTCAGGTCATGGGCCGAAGGCAAAACCGGCGTGCCGTTTATCGATGCCAACATGCGCGAACTCAACGCCACCGGGTTCATGAGCAACCGCGGCCGGCAGAATACCGCCAGTTTCCTGGTCAAAGACCTTAAAGTCAACTGGCAGATCGGCGCCGAATACTTCGAATCCCTGCTGATCGACTACGACCCCTGCAGCAACTGGGGCAACTGGAACTACGTGGCCGGCGTGGGCAGCGACCCCCGCGAAGATCGCTATTTTAACATACTCACCCAGGCCAGAAACTACGACCCCAAAGGCGATTATGTGCGCCTTTGGTGCCCCGAATTGCGACACGTGCCAGCCGACAAGATCCACCGCCCCGATCTGCTGCGGCCAAACGAACGCATGGAATACAAGATCAACGGCTACCCCAAAGCCCTCGTGCGCATCGAGAAGTGGGCGAATTAAACAGAATTCCTATATTCGCGCCATGGATTTGCTGAAAGCCAAAATTTACCTGGACAAGGTCAACCGGGAAATGACGCGTATGATGCGCGACCCGGAAACCATCATGCGCATCGAGCAGGACATACTCCTCTCGTATGTCAGGGATTTGTACGACGCCCTGCTCTCCGACTACAACTCAGTAGCGACGCCTGCCGCGCCGCCGCCGGCACGCAAGCCTGCGGCCCATGTCGCGCCCAAAACCGAGCCCGTGCCGCCGCCGG
>JBGSTG010000049.1:0-35864 GCA_041736625.1 Saprospiraceae bacterium
CCTATGCGGCGATGCGCGCCGCGCTCGACGACGCCCGTAGCGCGGGGGGCGCCGTCTTTGGCGGCGAACGCCTGCTTGCGGAAAAATATCCTGACGCCTTCTATGTGCGTCCGGCGCTGGTGGACATGCCGGACCAGGCGGAGGTCGTGCGGCGCGAGACATTCGCGCCCATCCTCTATGTGATGAAGTTCCGCAGCCTTAACGAAGCGATCAGGTTGAACAATGATGTCGCGTATGGGTTGGCGTCGTCGATCTTCACGGCGCGTCTCGATGAAGCCGAAACATTCATGGCCGCCGACGGATCGGATTGCGGCATCGCCAATGTGAACATCGGGCCGTCCGGCGCCGAAATCGGCGGCGCCTTCGGCGGCGAGAAGGAAACCGGCGGCGGCCGGGAGTCCGGATCCGACGCCTGGAAAGCGTACATGCGCCGGCAGACGAATACGATCAATTATTCGGATACGTTGCCGCTGGCACAGGGGATACGGTTTGATTTTTAGCTTGGATGGCTTGCAGATTTAGCTTGAATGGCACGCGGATTTAGCGGATGCTGCGCAACGCGGATTAAAACGGATTTTAAAAAATCCGCGTAAATCCGCGTTGCGCAGCATCCGTTAAATCCGCGTGCTATTTCCACGTATCCTTCAAAGAAGCATCCAAAAACGCCGTCATTTTCCGGTACAAATGCAAACGCGCATACCCCCCGTAAATGCCGTGGTTGCGGTTGGGGTAGAACATCACGTCGAAGTCCTTGTTGGCGGCCACCAGCCGGTTGGTCATTTCGACGGTGTTCTGGAAGTGCACATTGTCGTCGGCCTGGCCGTGCACGAGCAGGTAGGCGCCTTTTAGTTGTTCGGCGAAGTTTATCGGGGAGTTTTGTTCGTAGCCGTCCGGGTTTTCCTGGTGGGTGCGCATGAATCGCTCGGTATACACGGTGTCGTACCATTTCCAGTTGGTGACCGGCGCCACGGCGATGGCGGCTTTGAACACGTCGGCGCCCTTGAGGATGCACAGGCTCGACAGGTAGCCCCCGTAGCTCCAGCCGAAAATGCCAATGCGCGCCGGATCGACGTATGGCAGCGTACCGAGGTAGCGGGCGGCTTCAATCTGGTCGATCGTCTCGTAGTGGCCGAGTTGCAGGTAGGTCATTTTTTTAAACGCCTCGCCGCGACCGCCTGTGCCACGGTTGTCGACACAGGCGACGATGTAACCCTGCTGGACCAGCATCTGGAACCACAGGTAATTGGCGCCCATCCACTCGTCGAGCACTTTCTGGCTGCCGGGGCCGCCGTAGGTGAACAGGAGTACAGGATACCGGACGCCCGCAGTTTCTGCGGCTTTTGGGCGGATCATCCAGCCGTTCAGGCGCACTTTTTCCGAGTTTTCAAACTGATAGAACGAAGCGTTTGAAAAGTTAAATTCTGCCATTTTGTTCTTCAGCCGTTCGTTGTCTTCCAGGGGGCGTACTACTTCGCCCCTGCGGTTGCGCACGACGTACACGGGCGGCGTGTTGATGTCGGAAGTGCTGTGGACGTAGTAGTCAAAGGTGCTGCTGAAGTCGGCGCTGTGTGTGCCGCTGCCGCCGTGCAGCATGCGCGTGTTGCGTCCGCTGAGGTCGGTTTCGAACACCTCGCGCTGCATGGGGTTGATGGTGGCGGCCTGGTAGTATGCTTTTTTGTTTTGCTGGTCGACGCCGTAAAAGGCGGTCACATCCCAGTCGCCCCGGGTCAGCAGGGCCTGTTCGCGGCCGGACATATCGTAGCGGTATACATGCAGGAATCCGTCTTTTTCGGTTTCCCAGAGGAAGCCAGAGCCGTCGTCCAGAAAATGCGGTTCGTAGTTTTCGCCGATGTAGTACTGGTTTTTTTCTTCGAGCAGCACGGAGCAGGCGCCCGTTTTCGGGTCGGCGAGCAGGAGTTTGAGGTGGTTTTGGTGTCGGTTGAGCCAGGTGAGGCACACGCGTCCGTCGGGCGTCCAGGCCAGCCGGGGGAAATAATCTTCCGCGTCGGCGCCGGTGTTGATGCCGACGGTTTTGCCGGTTTTCAGGTCGTATACCCAGGCGGTCACCACGGCGTTTTTTTCGCCCACTTTGGGGTACTTGAACGTGACCGGTTGGGGGTACATGGAGTCGGGGTGGTAGTGCTCGTAGGTGAAGCTGGGCACGGCCTGCTCGTCGAAGCGCAGGTAAGCGATTTTTTGCCCGTCGGGGCTCCATTCAAAGGCGCGCACCAGCACGAACTCCTCTTCGTACACCCAGTCGGAGGCGCCGTTAATCACGGCATTGGGTTTGCCGTCGGTGGTCATTTGTGTTTGTTTACCCGTTTTCAGATCCTTGAAAAACAGGTTGTTGTTGCACTCGTAGGCCACCTTGTCGCCTTTTGGGGAAAAAAGCGCATAACGCTGTTTGTCGACGCCGTTGTGCAGGCGGAGCATGCTGTTTTGCCGGGCGTCGAAAACAAAATAGTGCGCTTGGGCGCTGTGCCGGTAGATGGATTCGACGTCGGTAGACAGCAGGATGTTCTGCTCGTCGGCGCTGAAGGTGTAATCGTCGAATGCACCCGGCCAGGCGGGGTCGGTTTTCTGAACGGTAGCGACGTCGAACACCTGGCTGGTTTTTTCCCCGCTGCGCAGGTCGTACTGCTCGATGGTGGTGCTGGTGGAGCGGGTGTAGTGCACACCGTCGTTTCGGAAAGCAAAACCGGGCACGCCTCGGGCGCCGAAGGTGCCGTTGACCCAGATGTCTTCGAGGGTGATGGATTTTTGGGCGGTAGTGGACTGGACGAGCAGCAGGGACAGGAACAGGAGCAGCGAAGTGCGCATCATGACGGCGTTGTTTGGAGGACAAAGGTAATTGGCGCCGGATAAACCGCAAGCGTTGTCACCCGGCCCATTCCTTCGGCAGGCCGAAAGGGCTGGCCAATTTGGCGGCACGCGGAATGGCCCAGATGTGCGCGAGTAGTTCGTTCATGTCTTTGCGCAGTTCCCAGCGCAGGTCTTCGTGCAGTTTGCCAGCTTTGGTCATGAGGGCGTCGGCGCGCCTGACCAGGTAATCGGCCAGGGTGGCGCTGCGGTGATCCGGGTAGCGCAGGATCATGGCGCGGTGCCGGCGCAGGGACTCGTTGAGCATGAACAGGGTGAGGGCCACCTCGCCTTCTTTGTCTTTGGTGGCCTGCACGTGTTCGGTGATGCGGGCGTTCCAGAACCGCAACTCCATGAGTACCCAGCCGGGCGTCATGACGTCGTCGCCCGACTTGGCCAGGTTTTTCACAATGTTGTCCCGCAGCTCCTGCGAGCGGTCGTCGCGCGTTTCGCCCCCTTCCAGCAGTTCGAACTCCAGCCTTCGGATCAACTTGGCGTCTTTGGCGACGAGGCGAAAGAGGAGTTTGTCTTTTTCTTTGCCGGGCAGGGCTGAGATGGCGTTTTTGAGGCGGTCGTTAAGTTTGGCCATGGGCAAAATTGTAAATGCAATTTCTTACCGCACCACCTGCAACCTGGCCACCTCTGCCATTCCGCTTTCCATATTTTCCAAACGCACCACATACGAGCCCACGGGCATCATGAACACCTCGATGGGGAACACGTTTCGGCCCGGGTCGACCCAGGGCGTGGAGGCCTGGGCGATGGCGCCGTTCATGCCATGCACGGTGAGTCGGGCGCGGAAACCTTCCTGGCCCGGGTGCTCGTACACCAGGTCGGCGCTCACGCGCGCCGGGTTGGGCGAGATGCCGACGCCTCTTTTCTGGAACGGGTCGTACACGATGGGCGAACCGCCCAGGTAGCAGGAAGGATGCACGGTGTACGCTTTGTCTACCAGCGCCATTTGCTGGAAGTTGTCGAACAGCGCTTCCTGCATCACATAGTGGTTGGCGCCCAGCCAGTCTTGCAGCAGGGAGGCGAACACCTGGCGGTAGTCGTGCTGCATGTTGCGGAGCTGGTTGTCGGTCGTCAGGTCAAAGAGGTTGACGTTGGTGCCGCGCACGCCGGCGCGCACGTTTTTGCCGTAGATGAACATGGGCGAGAGCGTACCGTGGTCGGTGCCGAGGGAGCCGTTTTCTTTGGCGGTGCGGCCGAATTCGGAGAAGGTGCAGGCGAGCACGCGGTCGGCGAGGCCGAGCTGGTTGAGGTCGTCCATGAACACCTTAACGGCGTCGCTGATGGACCGCCACAGGTTGGCGTGGTTCCCGGTGCCGGTGTCGCCGGCCACCACCTGTGCGCTGTGGGTGTCGAACCCGCCGATCTGGCAAAGGTAGATCTTGGTCATGCAGCCCCCGCTCATCATGCGGGCGATGGTTTTGAGCTGTCCGGCCAGCGAAGAGTTTGGGTAGGACGTGATGGCGTTCGTACCCTGGTTGAACACCTCGGTTACGCGCTGGGCGTACTGGCTGATGCTCTGTTCCACGCCCATGATGAAGTCGATCTCCTCGCCATAGTCGGAGTTCGGAATGTTCACCAGTGGCGCGCCGCCGATGGTCTGGATGAGCGAGTAAAAACCGGCCGGGTCCTGGCCGCTCAGGTTGAGCGCGTTTTGGTGTTCGGTCTCAGTGTGGAAGCCAAGAGAAGTGTTCGGGTCGCCCAGCTGGATGCCGGGCGGGTCGGGCATTTCGGGTGTGGGTCCGCCCTGCACATCGGGGTAAAAGGCGTTCAACGCCCGCCCCATCCAGCCGGAGGCCAGGTTGTTGAGTTCGTAGGAGCCGCCGCCGCCGCTGAGCCAGATGTCGGTGCCTTTGAAGTGCGACTGGTTCATGCTCTGGTACCCTACACCCTGGATCAACGAAGCCCAGCCCTGGTCGTAAAGGGCTTTGAAATTCGTCATGGCCGGGTTGATGCCCACCTGGTTCTCGACGGCGAGGGTGCTGTCGAGCTGGATAAGCGGGGTCAGGCCGCTGTCGGGCAGACCGATGGAAGGCCGCAGTTCCATGTAACGGTCGTACTGGTTGAGCGGCACGATGGTATTGAGGCCGTCGTTGCCGCCTTTGAGCTGGATGAGTACGAGTACGCGTTCGGACACGCCGTCGCACGACTGCAGCACTTTGTCCATGCGGGTGTTGGCAAACGGGCGCAGGTTGAGGCCGTTGACGGTGAACGGGGTGACGCCGGCGGCGGGGAGTATCTTGAGAAAGGAACGTCTTTTCATGGGTTAGAGCAATTGATATTCCGGTGAGAACATGACATTCGTGATCAGGCGGGAAAGGGCGATGGTGACCTCTTCTCCCTTACCGGTGCTGATGTAATTTTGCCACTCATAGGTCCAGTCGGCCGGCGGCAGGTTATCTAGAAAAATGTCGTTGTAAAAATAATTGAACCGCTCTGTGTCGGGCTCTTCGGGTAGCATATACTGCAACAGTTCGGTCACCAGCACGAAGGGGTCTTCCGGGTCGCTGATCACGCCGCTGTCGCGCACCCATTCGGCGATTTTCAATTGGACGCCGATGCTGGTGTTTGGGCTTGCGCCGATGGTGCGTTTACCGGTGAGCAGCATGGTGGGCAGCTTGTAACGCGCGATGACGGTGGTGGCGTTGAACCACTGCCGGTTGTAGTCGGGGGCCTGATGGTAGGCGGCATAACCGGCTACATCGGGCGGGAAGAAAAGCAGGAGGTTGGCCAGCCCGAGCATACGCTCGAACACGGCATTGTAATAGAAGCGTATGTAATGGTCGTAATTTTTGGTAACGGCGTCCGGAATGGCCAGGTTGAAAAATGAGATCGCTTGCAGGCTCAGTTCCAGCGGCGATTTGATCATGCCACCGATGATCTCGTCTTTGTTGTCCGAATCATCGGCGTCGTAAAAGTGCTGGCTGCTGAGCAATTGCTGGAGCACCGGCAATATGTCGTAATTGTTGTTCCGGAACGTATCGGCCAGGGGTTCAATGATGTCCGTTTCGATTTCAGGTGTGACTTTGGGCGACACAAAAAACCGGTACAGGCGGGTGCAGATGTGGCGGGCCACCTGAGGTTGATCGAACACCATATTGACAAAGGTGTTCAGTTCGGTGTACATGCCTGCGGCGTTGGTGGCGCCGGCGATGGTCTTATTCTGGAATTTGCTGCTAAAGGTTTTTGCGCCCGTGTCGTGTTGGCTAAACTGGGTGGTACCCCACGGAATGCCGGTTTCGGGGTCGTACTGGTCGCGTTGGGTGCGTTTACGGAAGCCGGTGAACACGCGGGCAGCCTGTATGATGTCGTCTTCGGTGTAATGGGTGTAGTCGCCTTCGACTAGCTGCGGCCCTTTGCCGATGGTGAAAAGCTCGAAGAATTCGCGGGCGAAGTTTTCGTTGGGGCTGTTTTTGGTATTCTGGTGGTTGTTGAGGTACTGGAGCATGGTGTTGTCGGTCACGATTTTCGTGGCCAGTTTTTTGAAATTGCCCAGCGCGCCCCAGCGCAAGAGTCGCAGGTAATCGAAAAAGGTGGCGTGGTTCTGCGCGATGATGTCGCAAGCGAGGAACTGGTGCCAGAAGAAAATCATCTTGTGCCCGATACCGGTGTCGGAGAGTGCTTCATGGGTCCACCAGCTCGTCACGTTTCGCCGCAACTCAAATTCTTGCCCCGGGTTGGTTTGCCCGGTGGGGATCAGCCACTGGATGGCTTCGACAACGCCCGTGGTTCCCGGGATGTCGTAGTACGGCTGGCTGTGCTGCAGGTTACGCAAGGAGAGCAAGGATGCCGCAGCTGTTGCGGCCGATTGGGTGGCCAGTTCATCCACCCGCGCGCGGCTGTAATGAAAACTGGTTCGCCGCAGCAGGTGAGCAGCCCGCCGGCGCCCGAGGTTGCCTGTTAAAGGAGAGATGGATGCCATGTGCCTGGATTTGGTTGGTGCCAGAAGGATTAATGGTGAATTGATGAGCAAACGTAGCAAAAATATTCGTCCTACGAGTATAGTCGTAGGACAAAATTTTATTTCACCCGGCAACCCTTTGCCGCCTTGGTTTGTTTTGGCAGCCAAAGCATACTGCCATGCCTGTTATCTGGCATACCGCCACTGTTAAGTATATTGAACCGCTTACGCCGAATGTGCGCCGTTTTGTGCTGGAAGCGCCCGAGAACTTCATCTTTGAGGCGGGTCAGTTCATCACCTGTGATCTGCCGATTGGCGATAAACGCCTGCAACGGTGGCGCAGCTACTCCCTTGCCAATGCACCGGAAGCTGGAATCCTCGAACTGTGTATTGTGCGCGCCGAGCACGGCCTGGGCTCCCGCTACTTGTTTGAAGAACTTTATGAGGGCTCTGCGATCCGGTTTAAAGGACCCGATGGCGGGTTCCTGTTGCCTGCCACGATAGAAACGGATCTGGTATTCATTTGCACCGGCACCGGTGTGGCGCCCTTTCGCAGTATGCTATACGACCTGCGACGTTCAGGAAAAAAACACCAAAAGCTGCACCTGATCTTCGGTTGTCGGACCGTGGCGGATATCCTGTATCGCGAAGAATTTGAGCAACTGGCCCGCGAATGGCCTGATTTTCGGTACGACATCGTCCTCTCAAGGCAACCTGGCTGGCAAGGGTACAAAGGTCACGTTCATCCGGTTTACATGCAGGAATATGCCGAAAAACGACCGGATGTCCAGTTCTATCTCTGCGGATGGAGCGCCATGATCGATGAAGCAGTGGCTAACCTGATCATTCGTTTGGGATATGATCGGGGACAGGTGAAGTTTGAACTGTATGGGTAGGCTCAGGGGGTCACCATCGGTCGGCCTTTTCAACCCAACAATCCCGCCAGTTTGCCAAGTCCGCCGAACGACCGCCCAAAGAACCCGGTAAACTTGGCCACTGCCTGCACCTGGTTGTACTTTTTTTTGAACCTGGGATACAGGTCGACGAATTTTTTGGCATTTGGACTTTGCAACATCTCCACTGCGAAAGCTCCCTGGTCGAGCAGGTTCATTTTTTTAAAGTCGCCACCCACCGAGCGCGCGATGGCCTCCATTGACGCTTCATTCTCACGGTAATATTGTTCCACGAGTTTGCCTCCTTTGGTGGGATCGATGGGTTGCAGCGCGGCGTCCATCACGCGCACGGCCGAGCCGAGCAGGGCGTCCAGTTTTTGTTGGGGGGGCAGTTTCGATTGGGCAACACGCGACAACTCACTTCGCTCGTTGCTCAGCAGTTTGGAATAGTTCGAGCAGGCAGTGAGCGAGGAAAGCAGGAAAAAAACAAGCAGTATGCGGTTCATGGGTAAATGAGTTGAAAAAAGGAACGTCGGCTACAACAAGGTCAGAAATGCCGCCACCCCTGGGCCTTCAGCTGGTGCAGGTTTCCGCCTTTGGTGCTCAGGCGGATGCCATCTTTTGCCTCCAGAATATCACCGGCAATGTAGATCTCGGGCAGGTATTTGACCTTTTCGATGTCGGCAGGGTCGATGGTGAACAACAGCTCATAGTCTTCGCCGCCACTGAGGGCGCAGGTGATGGGGTCGAGTTTGAACTGCAAGGCCAGCAGTTCAGATTCGGGGTGAATGGGTACGCCGCTTTCTTCGAGCAGGGCGCCGGTGCCGCTTTGTTTGCAGATGTGAAACAGTTCGGAAGCCAGCCCGTCGGAGATGTCGATCATGGACGTTGGCTTTAGCCCTGCGCGGCGGAACACCTCGATCACATCTTTGCGGGCTTCGGGTTTGAGTTGGCGGCCTACAACGTATTTCTGGTCTTCAAGGTTGGGTTGAACGCCGGGATGCTCCTGCCAGATGCGTTTTTCGCGTTCGAGCAACTGAAGTCCAAGGTATGCCGCGCCGAGGTCGCCGGTAATGCAGATCAGGTCGCCCGGTTTGGCGCCGTTGCGGTACACCAGCAGTTCTTTTTCGCACTGGCCAATAGCCGTGACGCTGATGACGAGCCCGCGGTTGGATGAGGTGGTGTCTCCGCCCACCAGGTCGACGCCATAGGTTTCACAGGCGGCGCGGATACCGTCATAGAGTTCGTCAAGGGATTCTACGGAAAAACGATTGGAGATGGCAATGGACACCGTGATCTGCCGGGGGAATGCGTTCATGGCATAGATGTCGGACAGGTTTACTGCGACCGACTTATATCCCAAATGCTTGAGCGGTGTGTAGGCGAGGTCGAAGTGGATGCCCTCGACCAGCATGTCGGTGCTCACAACGGTACACAATGGGCCGTTATCGATCACGGCGGCGTCGTCGCCCACGCCTTTGATGGTCGAGGCGTTGGTAATGGGGAACTGGCGTGTCAGGTGTTCGATCAGCCCGAATTCGCCGAGGGTATTGACGTCGGTTCGGGACATCGGCCTACGGGTTTACGCCCATTTCACGCAGTTTGCGTTCCAGTTCACGCATGCGGCGCTCCATTTCGGGGAGTTTTTTGAAAACGGCGTACGACTTGATGTAGTCTTTGTACGGAATGGCAGGGGAGCCAAACAGGGCGGTGTTGGGTTCTTCCACACCGCCGCTGAGGCCGCTTTGGGCCTGTATACGGGTGCCGTCGGCGATGTGCACATGGCCGACGATGCCGGCTTGGCCGCCGATCTGTACGTGGTTGCCAATGCGTGTGCTGCCGGCAATACCCACCTGGGCGGCGATGGCGGTGTGGCGGCCCACTTCGGCGTTGTGGGCGACGTGCACGAGGTTGTCGAGTTTGGCGCCTTCGTGGATGATGGTGCTGCCCATCGCTGCCCGGTCGATGCAGGTGCAGGCGCCGATCTCGACGTTGTTCTTGAGCACGACATTCCCCACGTGGGGCATCTTTTTCCAGGATTGTTCGGGGGGTTCAGGGGCGTATCCGAACCCGTCGGCGCCGATGACGGCATTGGAGTGGATGATGCAGTTGTCGCCAATCACGCAGTCGGCATGAATGCGTGCACCGGGGTATATCTTGCAGTTGCTGCCGATGCGGACGTTGTAGCCGATGTAGACTTGGGGAGAAATCGCGGTATTGTCGCCAATCTGGGCATTCTTTTCAACCACGGCGTAATGGCCGACGCTCACGTTCTGTCCGAGGCGCGCGGAGGGGTGAATCGATGCTTTGTCGGAATAGGACGGGCTTCCGTTGAGGTATTTGCGTTCTTCAAAGGCCTGAAGCAGGGTGGCCAGGCTGCCGCGCACATCATCGACCCGGATGAGGGTGGGCGTAAGCGGCCGGGTAGGCGAAAAAGAAGAATGCACCAACAGAACGGACGCCTCGGTGGTGTACGCGAAGTGTTCGTATTTGGGGTTATCCATAAACGCAAAATCGCCCTGATGCGCTTCTTCGATGCGCGCCGGGCGGTTTACGGTGGCTTTCGGATCGCCTTCAAGCGTTCCGTTAATCAGTTGAGCAAGCTGCGCGGCCGTGATTTCCATGCTGGGAAAAAGATGGAGTGCGGTTTAGTGTCGGTTTCCCGAAAAAATAATCCGACAAAGATACGAAACTTCAGGCGAAAGTTCGCCGCATTAAATTAGGGTTAACAAGTGAATGGCTGAATTCAGGGGTTGAACTGCGCCCAGACAGGGCAATGGTCGGAGTGAAACGCGTCCGTATGGTGTCCGGCGTCTACCAGATCGGGCGCCAGTTCGGCGGAGGTCATGAGGTAATCGATGCGCCAGCCCTTGTTGTTGGCGCGTGCGTTGGCGCGGAACGTCCACCAGGTGTATTCCACTTTTTCCGGGTGCCGGTATCGGAAGGTGTCGACGAATCCGGAAGACAGCCACTCGGAGAGCCAGGCGCGTTCTTCGGGGAGAAAGCCGCTGGATTTTTTGTTGCCTTTGGGGTCGTGGATGTCTATCTCGGTGTGTGCGATGTTGAAATCGCCCGTTATGATCAGTTTGGGTCGCTCTTTTTTCAGTTCAGCCAACCAGCGGGTGAAGTCTTCCAGGAAAACCATTTTAAACGCCTGCCGTTCTTCACCGGTTGTTCCGGAAGGAAAGTAGCAATTGAGCAAGGTGCGGTCGCCAAAGTCGGTGCGCAAGATGCGCCCTTCCGAATCGATGGATTCAATGCCGCACCCGGCCATGACGCGGTCGGGTTCCTGTTTGCAGAATGTAGCCACACCGCTATACCCTTTTTTTTGTGCGTCGTGCCAGAAATGATGCGCATACCCCAGCTGATGAAAAATGTCCGGCGGCACATCCGTTTGTCGGGCTTTGGTTTCCTGCAAGCACAGGATGTCGGCCGGGTGTTCCAGCAGCCAGTCAGTGAGGCCTTTGTTTAGTGCCGATCGGACGCCGTTGACGTTGTAGGAGAGTATTTTCATGGCTATCGGTTGTCGGCTATCGGTTGTCGGCTATCGGCTGTCGGCTATCGGTTGTCGGCTATCGGGTGTCGGCTATCGGTCGGGGTTATATTTTGCTTTTTTAGGATGCCAAGCGTAATTTTATTCCGCATTCCGCATTCGTCATTCGACCAGTGTGCCTACTTCTTCACCGAGCACGATCCGACGCAGGTTATCCGGTTGGTGGATGTCGAACACGATGATGGGTGTATTGTTTTCCTGGCAGAGCGTGAACGCGGTCATGTCCATCACCTCAAGGCCCAGGCTAATTACCTTGGCGAAAGATAGTTTGTCGAATTTGATGGCTGACGGGTCTTTTTCGGGGTCGGCGGTATAGATGCCGTCTACACGGGTTCCTTTGAGGATAACGTCGGCGTGAATTTCGATGGCGCGCAGGGCGGCGGCGCTGTCGGTGGTGAAAAAGGGATTGCCGGTGCCGGCGGCGCAGATAACCACGCGTCCTTTTTCGAGGTGGCGTATGGCGCGGCGGCGGATGTAGGGCTCGGCGACATTTTCCATGCGCAGGGCGGTCATGAGACGGGTGTAAACGCCGATGCTCTCCAGAGCGCTTTGAAGGGCCAGACCGTTGATGACGGTGGCGAGCATACCCATGTAATCACCGGTCACATTTTCGATGCCCGTACCCTCGGCCTGGATGCCCCGGTAGATGTTGCCACCACCGATGACCACGGCCACTTCAGCACCCATTTCGTGTAACTCTTTGATTTGGTGAGAATAGTGTTGAAGCATGCTTACAGCAATGCCGTACTTTTGTTGGCCCATCAGGCTTTCGCCGGAAAGCTTGAGCAGGATGCGTTTGTACTTGAGGGTACTCATGGAATAAGGTTCGGTTGGAATAGCGGGGGAATGACGCAAAGATGCACAATCTTCGCGGTAGTTGGTGTGCGGAACAAAGAAAATCCCCCGGTTGCAACAGTAGTGCGACCGGGGGATCAAAAGCTTTATGCGTTCTGCAGTGGTCTTAATTTAGAGCGCAACATGCTGGAACGCAATCACGGTCAGTTCCTTGTCCAGTGTTTTGAGGAACTGCTCCACCGTCTGGTCGTTATTTTTCACGAATTTCTGGCTCAGGAGCGTGTTTTCGGCGAAAAATTTGTTCAGGCGACCGAGGGCAATTTTCTCCAACATGTCTTCGGCTTTGCCTTCGTTGCGGGCCAGGTCTTTGCCGATCTCGATCTCTTTGTCGATGACGGATTGGGGCACGTCGTCTTTGCTGACAGACACGGGATTCATGGCAGCGATTTGCATGGCCACGTCGCGGCCGGCGGATTCAAACGCTTCGGCAGCTTTGTTGAGGGCAACGAGCACGGAGCGTTTGTTGTTGGAGTGGTTGTAAGTGACCACCATGGGCGCCTCGATTTTTTCGTAGCGGCTCAGGTCGATTTTTTCGCCGATGACGCCTGTTTGTTCGCCGACTTTTTCTGCGATGGTCAGACCGGGTTCGAATTCAAGGGCGAGCAGCGCCTCCAGATTGGCCGGCAGTTTGGCGAGGGCAATGTTGGCCAGTTTCTGGGTCATGGCGATGAAGTTCTCATTGCGGGCCACAAAGTCGGTCTCACAGTTGAGGGCCACCACGATGCCCTGGGTTTTGTCGGGCGTGGTCAGGGCGATCACTACGCCTTCGCGCGCTTCGCGGTCTTCGCGTTTGGCGGCTTTAGCGATGCCTTTTTTACGGAGGATGTCGACGGCCTGATCATAGTCGCCGGCCGCTTCTTCGAGCGCTTTTTTGCAGTCCATCATGCCGGCGCCGGTCATCTGGCGCAGCTTATTGATATCGGCAGCAGAGATTTTTGCTTCCATGGAGTGTTTTTATGTTTGGAATGGATATAAAGAGAAAAAACCGCGCGAAAGTACGTGGTTTTTTCCCGTGAGGTCGGTTCTGTTGTATGAAGAAAACGTTATGTTATGCCTCGGCGGTTTCCTCTTTGTCGGTTCCGCGCAGGGTTTTGCGTTCTTCCTGGCCTTCGCGGATGGCTTCCACCACGTAGTTGGTGATGTAAGCGATGGCTTTGGATGCGTCGTCGTTGCTGGGGATGGCAAAGTCCACCAGGGTCGGGTCGGAGTTGGTGTCGACCACGCCGATGGTTTTGATGCCCAGTTTGCGTGCTTCGGCCAGTGCGAGGTGTTCGTGGTGGATGTCCACGATAAACATGGCTGCGGGCAGGCGGTTGAGGTTGGCGATACCACCGAGTTGTTTGACGAGTTTGGTGTGCTCGCGACCCAGGGTGAGGCGTTCCTTCTTGGTGATGCTGGTGAGCGAGGTGTCGGTCAGCATCTTTTCGATGGTGTTCATCTTCTTGACCGATTTGCGGATGGTCATGAAGTTGGTGAGCATACCGCCGAGCCAGCGTTCGGTGACAAAGGGCATGGCCACACTGTCGGCGGCCGATTGCACGATGTTGCGCGCCTGCTTTTTGGTGGCCACAAACAGGATTTTCTTACCGCTTTTTGCCATGGCTTTCATCACCTGAGCGGCGCGTTCGAGGCCTTCGGCGGTGCGGTTGAGGTCAATGATGTGCACGCCCTTGTGCTCGGTGAAGATGTAGGGCGTCATTTTCGGGTTCCACTTTTTGCGCAGGTGACCAAAATGGCAGCCGGCGTCGAGGAGCTCTTTATGAGTGGGCTTTTGCATGGCGGTATCTTAGCGTTTGGAGAACTGGAAGCGTTTGCGGGCCTTGGGTTGGCCGTACTTTTTGCGTTCTACGGCCCGGCTGTCGCGGGTGAGGAACTTATTGTCCTTCAGCGGCTTTTTGAACTCTTCGTTGACCTTTACGAGGGCGCGGCTCAGGCCCATGCGAATGGCTTCGGCCTGGCCTTTGTAGCCGCCGCCGCGCACGTTCACTTTGAGGTCGTAGATGTTCTCGAGGCCAACGACGGAGAACGGGTCGGTCACGTTGTGTTGCACGTGGATGTGCGGGAAGTACTCGCGGTAGTCCTTACCATTGATGGTAATAACGCCCTCCCCTTTCATCAGATACACGCGGGCTACGGCAGTTTTGCGGCGCCCTACGGCATTGATCATTTCCATATCAGATCAGTATACGTTTGCGGTTTGTTATTGGATCGGCGCCAGTGTTTCCGGCTTTTGCGCTTCGTGCGGGTGCTCGGCGCCCACATACACGAATAGTTTTTTGTACATGGCGCGGCCCAGCGGATTTTTGGGCAACATGCCTTTCACACCCCGCTCAATGATCCGTCGCGGATCTTTGCTCCACAATACTGCCGCCTTGGTCAGGCGTTGGCCGCCCGGGTGGTGCGAGTAATCTTTGTACTCCTTTTGTTCCCATTTTTTGCCCGTAAAGCGGATTTTTTCAGCGTTGATGACGATGATAAAGTCGCCCGTGTCGGCATGTGGGGTGTACGACGGCTTGTTCTTGCCGCGCAGGATGCTCGCGATCTGGCTGCAGAGGCGACCGGCCACCAGATTGGTGGCGTCGATCACGTACCACTTGTGCTCCGCTTGTTCCTTGCTGACGGACACCGTTCGGTAGCTCAGCGTATCCATAAATAACTATGGTATGAAGTGAAAAATCAGGTTTGTTGATCGCCTTTTTTCAAAAGCGGACGCAAAGGTAAGGGCGGCGAACACACTGTGCAAGCGTTCGTGAAAATTTTTTCCAGAAATTTTTTTACAAACAACTGTAAATGAGGGAAAATTTGGACCACGGGTGAATTTCATACAACCAACCAGCCGGCGTCGCTCCGGATTTTTTATGGCACGCTTTATTTGTTTAATTGCTCAAGTGCCGTAAAAATCAAAATAAATAATTACGTTTGCGCCATCAATCTAAAACGAAATAACCATGTTAAAGACTTTGTTCAAGAATTGGTGGGTGCTCCTGCTGAAAGGCGTTGTCTCCATTATTTTCGGCCTGCTGGCATTCATGAACCCGGGCGTAACTGCCGCTACGCTGGTGCTTTGGCTGGCTATCTTCCTGCTGATCGACGGTGTGTTGTCCATTTTGGCCACCTTTCGGAGTTGGGGGGAGAACGACGACAAGTGGCTGCTGCTGCTGGAGGGGGTCGTCAATCTCCTGCTGGGCATCCTGCTGCTGCGGAGCCCCGAAGCCGGAATGCTGGCTGCCGCTTTCTACCTGGCCTTTTGGGCCATCATCTCGGGTGTGGCGCGCATCGCCATGGCCATTCAGCTGCGCAAACAAATCGACTCGGAGTGGTCGCTGGGTCTCAGCGGCCTGTTGTCCATCCTGTTTGGCGTGTTGGTGCTGAGCAACCCGGGCGCGGGTGTGGTGAGCATCATGTGGATGATCGGTACGGTGGCCATACTCGTGGGAATACTGCTCATTGTAGTAGCGTTCAAGTTGCGGGGCATGGGAAACAAGATCGAAGAAGCGACGGCGGCTGCCAAGGCCGGGTTGTCCAAACTGGGAGAAGAGTTGAAGCGTTGATTTGATCTTCATCGGGTGACGCGGATGAGGGTGTGTCACATGTGCCGTGTTCGAATACGCTTCCAGATAAAATTTGAGCAAGGCGGTATAGGGTGTTTTATAAGTCGAAAATACCGGCATTCCGCCAATCAAAATTTTGGAAGACCAAGTTATCTGATAGAATGGCCTCAAGCCCGATGTCGTCAAATGACTGCAAGTGCGATGTATCTAAGCAGTTTACAACGAAACGAGATTTTTTTTGCCGCGAATTAGCGCGAATTCGCGCTAATTCGCGGCAAAAAATAAATATATAGTTTCGTTGTAGACAATTTAACAACATTACTTTTACGATAAGTCGACGACATTGGGCTTGAAGCCATTCCATCGGTTAACGCCGCTTTTCCGAATTTTTATTGGAGAAATGCCGGTTCTTTCGACTTGTGATGCACCCTCAGACACTTATTTGCCGGCGTGCACCGGACTTTGCAGCGCCTGTGCCTTTTCGATCAATGTGCACAATTCTTTCCTGTACCCGTTCGGGTCGTATTGCGCCGCCTCTTTGGCCATCGTCAGCGCGGTGGAGAAGGTGGCGTTTCCCTTGTATTGCGAATCGCGCAGGAGCATGCCGAATGCGGCCGTGGCGGCGGCCAGTTTCAGGTTTTCACTCATGGTTTGGGAAGGCGCATCCTGTACCACCGTTTCCATCAGCGTGCTGGCGGCCTTGGGTTTGGGCTGTTTATAGCGCAGCTTGAGGGTGCACAGTTCGCCGGATTGTGCGGCCGGGCTGGTTTGCACGGTTTGGTATTTGAGCGGCCCCGATCCTTTGGCCATCGGCAGGGGTTTGCCGACGGGTACGATTTCGTACAGGGCCGTCACGCGGTGTCCGGCGCCAAGTTCTCCGGCGTCCTTGGCGTCGTCGTCGAAATCTTCGCGCGCCAGCATGCGATTTTCGTAGCCGATGAGCCGGTATCCGGCCACGCGCGCCGGGTTGAATTCCAGCTGGAGTTTCACGTCCTTGGCGATGGCGAAAAGGGTGCCGCCGAATTCGGCGACCAGCACCTTGTGGGCTTCGCTTGCCTGATCGATGTACGCGTGGTTGCCGTTGCCCTTGTCGGCGAGTTGCTGCATCTTGGCATCCTGGTAGTTTCCGGCGCCGAAGCCCAGCACGGTGAGGAATACGCCGCTTTCGCGCTCTTTTTCGATGAGGCGCACCAGTTCAGCGTCGCTGCTGACGCCCACGTTGAAGTCGCCGTCGGTGCACAAAATCACGCGGTTGTTGCCGCGCTCCATGAAATTGCCGCGCGCCACCTGATAAGCCAGCTGGATGCCGGCGGCGCCGGCGGTGCTGCCGCCTGCGGAGAGCCGGTCGATGGCCGCTTTGATAGTCGCCTTGTCGGCGCCCGGGGTAGATGGCAGCACGGTGCCCGCAGCGCCTGCGTACACCACGAGGGCCACCCGGTCCTGGGCGCGCATCTGGTCGGTGAGCAGGCGCAGCGATTCCTGCACCAGCGGCAGCTTGTTGGCCTCATCCATGCTGCCCGATACGTCGATGAGGAAAACAAAATTGGAAGGGGGCAACTGGCCCGTCTCGATGCCGCGTCCTTGCAGACCCACCATCAACAAACGGTGCTCAGGGGCCCAGGGGCAGGGCGCCAGTTCGGTGTGCACGGCGAACGGATGGGGGCCGGTGGGCGGCGCGTACCGGTAATCGAAGTAGTTGACCATTTCTTCAATGCGCACGGCGTCGGGCGGCGGCAACTGGTTGCTGTTCAGGAAACGGCGCAGGTTGGCATAGGATGCCACGTCGACGTCGATGGAAAACGTGGATACCGGGTTGTCAACAGCCGGCAAAAAAGCATTTTCCTGAATAGCGGCGTAGTTTTCGGGGGTTTGGTCGGGTTTGGGTGTGCCGCATTTTTGCTCCTCCGCTTCTCCGGGCAGTGGCTTGGCGGCTTTTTTGTTTTTGGCCGTTTTTTCTTTTGCAACGGCCTGTCCGCTCACCCGCACTCCGTCCAGGTAATACTCGGTGCTGCTGCTGCGTGTGCCGCGGACGGCACCCGAATTGCTTTTTCCCGCTGTCGTGGCGCTTGACGCCTGGACGTTGCGCGTGGGCAAATTTCGGATTTGGTCGGACGTGATCGTTTGTCCGCTGCTGGTAGCGTCTTGTTGAATGAGCGGAGCTTTATACTCCGTAACCACTATTTCCGACAACAGATTATCGGTGCTCATTTGTTGGTCGAGCGTGTTGACCTTGCCGGCGATTACCTCGACCTTTTCTACCGTTACCCGGGCGTAACCGGTGTACCGAAATTCAATGGTGTACGTTCCGGGGTCGAGTGTCAGGCGGTATGCGCCGTTGATGTCGGTGACGGCGCCTTTTACCGGATTGGATTCCCGGAGCACAACAACGGCTGCGCCGACGAGCGGGGCGCCGGTCTCATCGGTCACCTGGCCTTGCAGGGTTGCGGTTTCTGTGGACAAGCGCCAGGCGGCCAGGGTGGCCACTGCCAGCAGCGCGGTGAGCAATAATCGGAAGTTGTACATGGTGTGCATGTTTGGTTGGGTGAACAAATAGCGTTTTCTAAAAGGATTGTTCGAGGGATGGAAAATGCACACGCAGATGCGAAAAATGTGTGAACGGGGCCGTGGAGCGGGTGAACGACGCCGTTTGCCCGTGTGGAGTTTGTTTTGTGGAACGACGCGCTTTTCCAAATTTTATAATTTTGCCACATGGCAAAAAAACGTCCCACTCCCAAACCCACTAAGCCCCCCCAAGCGGCTCAGGTAAAAAGCGTGACCGCGAGGCAGCGGCCGCCCGTTCAGCCGCCGCGCACTTCCCCTGTTGAAATCAACCCAAAGCTCCAATGGGTAGGCTTGCTCGCCGCCGCGCTGGGCTTCCTCTTGTACGCCAACACGCTGGGTCACCAGTTTTGTCTGGACGACTTTTCGGCCATCAAAGACAACTGGGTGGTCAAGGGAGGGTTGAAAAATATCCACCTCATTTTTTCCAAAGAATACCGTTTTGGCGTTTGGAACAGCCCGGGCACCCTGTACCGACCCATCCCGCTGACGATGTTTGCGCTGGAGTGGCAGTTGTCGCCCGACAACCCGTTTGTGCACCACCTGGTGAATGTGTTGGCTTACGCCCTCACCGGATGGGTGTTGTGGATCACCTGGCGGGACATCCTGCACCGGCAACCGCCTATGTTCGCCGCCTTTGCCGTGTTGCTGTTCATGGCCCACCCGGTGCACACGGAGGTGGTGGCGAACATCAAGAGCCGCGACGAGATTCTCTCCCTACTCTTCGGCATGCTGGCCCTGCGCGCGCTCTGGCATGCGCAATACGGCAAGACGGGATTGCGGCTTGCCCTGGCGTTGTTGTGGTACACCCTTGCGCTGTTTTCCAAAGAGAGCGCCATCACCCTGCTGGCCGTTTTCCCGCTCACGTTGTGGTTTTTCGGCAACCAAAGCCTGGCGGTCATTGCACGAAGGTCTGCGCTATTTTTATTGCCTGCTACATTTTTTCTCGCCGTTCGCCACCAGGTGTTGTCGGCTCAAACAGGGCAGGAGGCCTTTTCGGTGCTGGACAATTTCATCGTGGGCGGATCTTCTGCCGCCGAACGGCTTGCGTCGGCGTTTATGATGTTCGGTCGCTACTTGTGGGCCTTGACAGTGCCCTATCCCTTGGTGAGCGACCTGGGATACCCGCAGATGCAACCCGTCGGGTTTGGCGACTGGCGGGCCCTGCTTGGTTTTTTGGCTTTCGCCGGCCTTGGCGGGTGGGCGTTGTTCCGGCTGCTGAAAAAAGACGTGGCATCTTTCGCCATCCTGTTTTTCCTGACCACCTTTTCGCTGTTCAGCAACCTGGTCATCACCATTGGCACCTCATACGGGGAGCGGTTGTTGTACCTGCCTTCGCTGGGGTTTGCCCTGTTGCTCGCCGGGGCATTGCTTCAAATTCCGCTGATCCGGCAGAACACCAACGTCGCCTGGGCGGTGCTGGGAGGCATCGTTGCCGTGTACGCGATGATCACCATAGGCCGAAATCCGGCGTGGTTTGACAGTTACGCGCTGTACAAGGCCGATATTTCCACCTCGCCGAACTGCGCCAAGCTGAACTACCACTTGGGTCTGGAAGAGGTAAAGTTGGGCGTAGAGGAAGAAACCGGTCGTTTGCGCGACAGCCTGATGGTCGTCAAGGGTATCGCTTCCTACACCCGTGCCCTGGAATTGTACCCACAATACCACGACGCCTACGGCAGTCGAGGGCTGGCCTACTTTCGGCTCCGGCAGTACGAGCAGGCGAAGAGCGATTACGAACGGGCGCTTCAGCACCGGCCGAACGATTCCAAGGTGCTGTCGAACATGGGTTTCATCTACTTCATGCGCAACAACCTAGACTCCGCCGAAATCGTGTACCGGAGGGCAGTACAGTACGACCCCCGGTTTGTGGATGCCCGCCGGAACCTGGGCGCCGTGCTGGCCATGAAACGGCAGTTTCCGGAGGCCATCAAGGAGTGGGAGGAAGGGTTGAAATACGACCCTGGAAACCCGACGCTCCGGCAATACATCGGTACGGCTTACAAGGACATGGGGCAGCCGGAAAAAGCAAAGGCCTACGAACAATGATCGACGTCCGCACCTACTACAAGCATACCCGCTTCGATTACCGGGTAATCTGGGACCGCACGGGCGTGCCGGCGCTGCACTTCGGTTACTACGATGCGCATGCAGACAAGCACGCAAACGCCCTGAACAACATGAACCGCGCCATGGCGGAACGGGCCGGCATCTGTGCCGGCGAACGGGTGCTCGACGCCGGCTGCGGGGTCGGCAACGCGGCATTCTGGCTGACGGACTATGTTGGCGCCCGGGTGACGGGGTTGTCCATCGTGCCCGAACAGATTGTGGATGCGCGGCGGTACGCGGCGCGTCGAAAGGGCCCGTCTCCGGATTTTGTGGTCGGCGATTTTTTGAATATTCCGTTTGTCGACGACCATTTCGACGTGGTGTGGGCATGCGAAAGCTTTTGCCATGCCACCGATAAGGGGCAATTTTTTCGGGAAGCCTTCCGCGTTTTGCGGCCAGGCGGGCGGTTGATCATCGCCGATTATGTGCGTGCCGGCCGGCCGCTGGCGGATGAGCAGGAGGCGCTTTTGCGGGACTGGCTGCGCCCTCAGGCCATACGCGACATCGGCACGGAGGCGGAGTACCGCTCCTACGCAGGGGAGGCGGGGTTTTCGTCGTTCACGGCGGCGGACATCACGCCCAACGTCCGTGTCTCGCTCCGCAACCTGCACAACCTGTGCAAAAAATGGCTGCTGCCCGGCCGGATTTTCCTGGCCCTGGGCATCGTAAACGATGTGCGGTTCCGGAATGTGATTGCCTCTATCCGGCAGTATGAGGCGCTGCAGATGGGGGCTTGGCGGTATGGGATGATGTGTGGGGTAAAAGAAGCCCTCACCCCTCCCCCAACAAAAACTGTCGCACCAAATTCAGCGCATACACCCCTGTAAGCTGGATATTTTTGACCCGGTCTCGGCCAAACACGTGTTTTTGGACGATGGTGCGCTCCCGGTCGCCGACAGCCATCCACACCGTTCCCACCGGTTTGTCCGGCGTACCCCCATCGGGCCCGGCGATGCCCGAAATGGCCACCGCCACGTCGACCCCCAGCAGAGGCAGCGCTCCGGTCACCATTTCCCGGACGGTTTCGGCGCTCACGGCGCCGAATGTCTGGAGCGTTTCCGGGCGCACGCCCAGCAGCTTTTCTTTCATCTCGTAGGAGTAGGTGACGACCGAACCGGGGAAGTACGCGGAAGAACCGGGCACGCTGGTGATCAGGGCGGCCACGTGTCCGCCGGTGCAGCTCTCGGCGGTTGCCAGTTTTTTCCCTTGTTTTAGGAGCAGTTCGCCGACCGCTGCCTGCAGGCTCTGCTCCTCTGTGCCGTACACCAGATCGGGGATCAGGTCGATCAACTGGTCGCGCAGGCGCTCTACTTCCGCTTCCAGTTCGGCCTGCCGCTCGGGGGTGCGCAGGCCCGGATAGGCGCCGCTGAGTCGTAGGCGAACCTGGCCCAGCGAGGGCAGGTAGGCCAGCTTGACGTGTTCCGGAAGATCATTTTCGAAAGAAGCGATGCGCCGGGCCACGTTGCTTTCGCCCTCACCGGCCGTCAGCACGGTCCGGTGTGCGATCGGGCTGCCCGGGAAACGCGCCTGCAGGCGGGGCAGCACTTCGAAGGTTGCCAGGTATTCCATTTCCCAGGGAACACCAGGCAGGGAAACCGCGATTTTGTGGTCGGCCGTTTCGAACCACATGCCCGGAGCCGAACCGACCTTGTTGGGCAGGATATCGGCTTTTGCCGGCAGAGTCGCCTGATCGCGCATGGCTGGCGGCAAGGTTCGCCCGATTTTGTTGAAGTAAGCCGCTATCCGGTCGTAGGTTTCTTCATGAAAAATTAGTTCGGAATCGAAAAAATCGGCGAGTGTTTTTTTGGTCACGTCGTCTTTTGTGGGTCCCAGGCCACCGGTCAGGATGACGATATCTGCGGTTTGCAATCGGCAGGCCAGCTCCTCCCGGATGGCTTGTGACTCATCGCCTACCGCGCTTTTTCCGGATACGGTATAGCCGTTTTGTGTAAGCAGTTGTCCGAGAAAGCCGGAATTCGTATCGGTGATTTGGCCGATGAGGAGTTCATCTCCGATGACCAGCAGGTGGGCATTCATTTGAAAACAATTTGTTTGTTTGTGTTGCGAGTTGGAATATTGCCTTTATTTTTGCAAAAAAAAGTGAGTCGTGTACGATGAATTTGGCTTTGACGAGTCCCTTTCGGCGGCGCGGACGCCGGCTGAACGCCCGGAGCGTTCCTGCCCGCCTGTTCGCACTGCCTTTCCGGAGGCCGGCAGCCGTTACATGGGCGGGGAGAGCGACGGATGGGAGTACCGCACTGTTTTTGCGGGCTCAAATTTGGCGTACACGTACGACATGGTGAAACAATTTTTATTGGAGGAGGGTTACGCCGACGTACCCATTCCTGTCGATGCGGCGGAGCTGCGTCTGTTCAAACGGCCCAGGCGCAAGCAGCTGCAGCTGTTTGAGGAGAACGGATATGTACACAATCCGGTGAAAATTTTGTTTCCGGCCGGTCCGGCGGCCCGGCATACGCTCATTTTGTGTTTGTACAACGAGCAGGCTCCCGGGCATTTGCTGCGTTTTCACGGGTTGTTGCAGGCGCCATAAAAAACGCCGGACGCAAATTGCTGCGCCCGGCGTAAACCAAACCCTTTTGCTGTGTTTATTTGAATAGGGTGTAACAGGAAAGGTCAACTGAAAAATTCGTGGATGGCCGCCATAAAAGCGTCGCGTTGCCCGGAGGCGACGGGCAGATGAGCGCCCTCGTGCATGACGACGTGCCCCCCTTTTCCGCGCACGTATTTGAGGATGTAGCGCAAGTGGATGCTATGCGAACGGTGAATGCGCACAAAGGCGTGGGTGGGCAACATGTTTTCTACATCGGATAGCGTTTTGCACACCACTACCCTGCGCCCGCCGACAAAGTGCACGGTCGTGTAGTTGCCGGCGGCCTCCAGGTAGACGATGTTTTTTATGCGCTCGAAGGAGAGCCCGTCTGCTGTCGGCAAAATGAGTACCCTGCTCTTGCGTTTGGGAGCGCCGGAGGCGTCGGTGCGCGAGGCGGCATCGGGACGGTGGATGGGGATTATTTGCAACGGGGGGATGGTTGCGGTGTCGATGTCTTTGTTCATGCTGATCGTCATGGCTGCGCTGAATCTGTTGTGCAACAAAGGTATCGGCCACCGGAGGGGAAAAACAATCCACATTTTGTCATAACTCAGGTTTCTGAGCTTGGATCATTTCCCGTAATCTTGCAAAAAACAGACAATTTTGACGTTCCATTGGCAAGTCCAAGTTTTCTCCTATGGCCAAAACGCCTTCCGACAACCTGTTTTACCTGATCAAAGCGATGAGCCCCGCCGAAAAGCGACATTTCCGGCTGTCTGTCCCGCATAAGCCCGATTCGGGCCTCAAGTACCGCTTGTTGTTCGACACCATGGATGCCATGACAGCGCCCGACGAAGCCCGTGTTCGCCTGCAGGTGTACGGGGAAGAGCCCAGGGGCAACAAATTTCCCGAACTCAAGCGGTATTTGTACGACCTTATCCTCAAATCGCTGGTTTCGTTCGACGAGCAATCGGCTCCAGATCGGCGCAGCCGGCATCACCTCGATGGTGTCGAGGCGCTTTTCCGGCGCGGCATGTACGACGACTGCGCCCAACTGCTGCAAAGGGCAGCCAGAAGCGCTCGATATTACGAGGATTTTGCGGGGTTGCTCAACGTGCTGAACTGGGAAAAAAAACTGGCCTACACCCAAATGGATGCGGATTTTCTGCACCGATATCTTGAAAAAATACATGCTGAGGAGGAGCATACGCTTCGTCAATTGCAGAACGAACAGGCGTACCGGAAGGCTTTTTTTGAAATCTACCGGTTGGTTAAGGAAGACGCCCGGCAGCAAGTCCGAGTGGAAAGTCCGGTCAGCCCGGACGCTATACTGCTGGCCGACCCGGAATCCGCCTTGTCGCACAAAGCCCGGGTGTTGCACTATCGAACCCTGACCCTTTACCAATACATGGTACAGCAGTACGATCCGTTTCGCGAAAACGGGGTTAAACTGCTCCAATTGCTCGAATCCCAACCCCATTTCCTGCATAAGGACTTGTCCGACTACATCGCCACCCTCAGCAACCTGATCCTGGCCTGCGGTCTCACCGGACAGTTTACGGAGGTGGAGCGTTATCTGGTCAAACTCAAGCAACTCCGGCCAATAACGGAGGATGACCGGCAAAAGATTCACCGTCAGTATTTCACCAATAAGTTCGTCTTGTGTATGTACACTGGTCGGTTCCGTGAGGCCTACGCGGAGATGCAGCAATGCAAAGAGGCGACAAAACGGTTCAGCCCGCAGTCGTACGGAACCGCCAGTTTTTACTTTCAATACACCTGTATTTGTTTGGGTTGCGGCGAGTATCGCGAAGCGCTGGATTACCTCAACCAATGGCAGAACCAACCGCGGTCTGTGGAGCGCGAGGATTTGCAAAGCCTTGGTCGTATCCTTCAATTAATCCTGCACTACGAACTCAACAACACCTTGTTGCTGGATTCCCTGCAGCGTTCCGCAGCCCGTTTCCTGCGCAAAAAGAACCGCTATTCGGCTTTTGAAAAGCGGTTTTTTCGCTTGATCCACCAACTTACTGCAGCGCAGAGCGAGCAGGAAGCGCGGGAGTTGTTTTTGGGGATGCAGGCGGATATGCATCAATGGAAAACCGATACTGGGGTGCAGGCATTGCTTCAGACCTTTGATCTGGAGGCCTGGATTGACAGCCATATCTCCTCAATCGCCTATGCAGAGGCTGTTGTCGCTAAAAGAAATGCTGTGGAGTGACTGTAGCCATGCATTTACGAGGTTTTTTTGCCGCCCCAAACGGGAATCTCTTCCGCGTCGGAGCGGGTATCCACCGAAGTCCAACGGGTACGATAGTGAAACCGGCGACCTTTCAGAAAGGCGGCGCCTCCGCGGATTTGGCTGAGTTGCTCTTCTTCCAGCTCGGTCATGAAACTTTTAACCTGAAGTTCCTGTAGTGTAATTTTTTTCTTGCTCATTTTGCCGAAATGATTTGAAATGATTTGAAAGTTCAACGTTTTACAAAATTAACGGCAATTGGTCAAAAGGGCCAGGTTGGTTTTGGACTTTTTTTTTCAAAAATCAGGTTTCTGAAAGCGATCAAATGCTGAAAAAATTAACTCCGGCTCAAATCCTTTCCTAAGCAGATAGCCCGCAATTTTCGCCTTGTCGTCGTGCGTGTCCAGCGCAAGGGTAGCCGCTTTTTGCCGAATCAGGTTGTCGAGCGCGGCCCGGTATTCCGGTTCCGGGATAGCGTTCAGTGCCTGTTCGATCAGTGCAGGTTGGATGCGTTGGTGGAGCAAGGCTTGCCGAATACGGGTTTTCCCCCATCGATTGATCCGGAATTTGCCTCCGGCAAAGGCTTCGGCGAAGCGTTGTTCGTTGAAAAAGCCGTCGGTTTCCAGCACCGCTAGCAGCTGTTCGGCTGTCTCGCCCGTCTGGCCCAATTCGGCAATTTTCCTTTTTACTTCCAGCGGAGAGCGTTCGCGGAAGGCGCACCAGCGCTCCAAATGCGTTAACGCCTCATCGGGCGTCCAGCGTTTGTCTGTTTTTAACCGTCGAAAAGTCATGTTTTTCAATTCGTCCTACGAATATACTCGTAGGACGAATATTTCGCAAACAAAAAAAGCCCGGCGCGAGCCAGGCTTTTTTGCGGACCGGACGGGACTCGAACCCGCGACCTCCGCCGTGACAGGGCGGCATTCTAACCGACTGAACTACCGATCCGGTTGCTTCTTGTTGAAGCGGGGCAAAGATACAGGCTTCTGCAGTTGTTTTGCAAGCTTTTTCCTAAAAAAAAATTTTAATCCTGTACGGTTACGTAACGGACGATGCAGGGTAACGGTTTCACCGCGTACCTTTGTACGTTGGGTCAATCGTTTTTCACGTTCTCAATTGTGTGCAAGTATGGTATTTATGGAATTTGAAAAGCCTTTGGAGGCTTTATATGAGCAGTTGGAAAAGCTCAGGGAAATCGGGGAGCAGGGTGAAGTGGATGTTTCCGACAAGCTGCTTGAGTTGGAAAGTAAAATAGCCGCCAAGCGCGAAGACATATTTGCCAGCCTGACAGGCTGGCAGAAAGTGCAGTTGTCGCGCCACCCCGAACGGCCGTACACACTGTTTTACGTCAACACGATTTGCGAGCGTTTCATCGAACTGCACGGAGACCGTTGCGGGGGCGACGACCACGCGATTGTCAGCGGGATCGGACAGATAGACGGGCAAACCTGCATGATCATTGGTCATCAGAAAGGCGTCAATACCAAAATGCGCCAATACCGCAATTTTGGTATGGCCAATCCGGAGGGTTATCGAAAGGCACTCCGCCTGATGAAGCTCGCTGAACGGTTCAACATTCCGGTGATTACCCTCATCGATACGCCGGGCGCTTTTCCGGGTCTGGAAGCCGAGCAACGGGGACAGGCGGAGGCCATTGCGCGAAATCTTTTTGAAATGGCTCAGTTGCGCACGCCCATCCTGTGTTACATCATCGGAGAAGGAGCGTCGGGCGGTGCATTGGGTATCGGGCTTGGCGACCGGGTGTTTATGCTCGAGTACACCTGGTATTCCGTTATTTCTCCCGAGTCGTGCTCCTCCATTCTCTGGCACTCCTGGGATCACAAAGAAACGGCAGCCGATGCCCTGAAACTGGATGCCGACCATATGCTGGAGTTTGGCTTGATCGACGGCGTGGTAAAAGAACCGTTCGGCGGGGCGCACAACGCACCGGAAGAAATGGCTGCCGTGTTGAAAGGACACATTTTGGAGCAGCTCCAACCCCTGCTGGATCAAGACACCGACGCGCGCATAGCCGCCCGTATCGACAAATACAGTCGCATGGGCCATTTTCATCGCCTGACCGAAGAAGATTTAAAATCCTAATCCTATCCTTTTTGCCGCCGGAATCAACGCGTTTGTTATGCTGAACTATTTGCTGAAGCGCAAGCTCCGGTACCAAGCCGGGCGCCCGAACCGAAAACGGGAAACCCACTCCCTGCGCACTGCGCGCAGCATTGCCTTGTTGTTCGACGCCACCCACAACGATTTCCGGCAAGAGGCCATCCATTGGGCGCGGCACCAGGAAAAGGACGGCAAAAAAGTGTATTTACTTGGGTATTTCGACCATCGGCAACCACCCGATAACCCCGGCTTCCCTTTCTTCAGCAAAAAACAACGCACGCTGAACGGCGCTTGGAATACTACTGCGCTCGATACGTTTGCTCATGAACAACCGGACCTGCTGGTTACCCTTAACCCCAGCGACCTGCTGGCGATTGCCTACGCTGCTGTGCTCTCACAGGCCCGGATGAAGGTGGGTAGACCCACCGCCTGGCCTCAGGATTACGATTTGATGATCGAGGTTCCTGAACAAAAAGGCGTTGCGTTCTTTTTCGAACAAATGAACGTTTACCTCGATAAACTAAACACCCAAAAATGAGCCTTCAGGAGCGCCTTCGGGGCACAGGGGTTGCACTGGTTACCCCTTTCAACAACGGAAAAATTGACTTTGCCGGGCTGGAGCGGGTCATCGAGCACGTTATTGCCGGCGGCGTGGAGTTCCTGGTCAGCCTCGGCACCACAGGGGAGTCGGTCACTTTGAGCGACGATGAACACCGGCAAATTCTGGACTTCACTATAAAGGTCAACCATGGCCGACTGCCGCTTGTTGCCGGTGTGTTTGGCGGAAACAACACTGCAGCGTTGGTGGACAAAGTCCGCAGGTTCAATTTCGACGGCATTGACGCGCTGCTGTCCAGCAGCCCTTCCTACAACAAGCCCAGCCAGGAAGGCATTTTTCAGCATTACATGGAGTTTGCGGAAGCATCGCCCCGACCCATCATCATGTACAACGTGCCCAGCCGGACCGCGTCAAACGTCAGTGCCGAAACCACCGTAAGGCTTGCGCGCGCCAGCGACAAGTTTATCGGGGTGAAAGAGGCCTCGGACGACATTTACCAGGTTATGAAAATTATTCGTGGTAAGCCCGACGATTTTTTGGTGCTCAGTGGGGACGACTTCATCACCCTGCCGCTCATCGCTTGCGGGGGCGATGGGGTCATCTCCGTAATTGCCAATACTACACCCCGGCCATTTACAGACATGGTGCGTGCGGCGCTCCAGCAGGACTTAAAGGCGGCACGCACGCTGAACGACAAGCTGCTCGAGTTCTACAAGTTGCTCTTTATCGAAGGCAACCCCAGCGGCGTCAAGGCAGCCCTCGAACTTCAAGGACTGTGTAGCAGGGACGTACGGCTGCCCCTTGCGCCGATGTCGGAACAAGGCGTGAATCTCGTGATGACCGAGTTGGAAAAAATCATCGGATAAACACGATTGCCGCTTATTCCGCGTCGTCGTCTATCATCACCATGGCCGCAGCCTGAGGGCCGGGCTTGGGCGTGCCGGACAGGATGCGTTCCTTGATTTTTTGTTCGATTTCGAGGGCTACCTCCGGATTGTCTTGCAGGAACTGTTTGGCGGCGTCTCTGCCCTGGGCGATTTTGGCGCTGTTGTAGCTGTACCAGGCGCCGCTTTTTTGAATGATGTCGTAGTCAGAACCCAGATCAATGATTTCACCGGCTTTTGAAATCCCTTCGCCAAACACGATATCGAACTGCGCGATTCGGAAGGGCGGGGCAAGTTTGTTTTTCACCACTTTAACCTTGACCTGATTGCCGACCACGTTGCCTTCTTTGTCTTTGATGGCAGCGCCGCTTTTGCGGATATCGAGGCGCACGGAGGCGTAGAACTTCAGGGCGTTGCCGCCCGTGGTGGTTTCGGGGTTTCCGAACATGACGCCGATTTTCTCGCGCAGCTGGTTGATGAAGACACATGTGCAGCCGGTGCGGCCGATGGTTCCGGTGAGTTTGCGCATGGCCTGGCTCATGAGGCGGGCCTGGAGGCCTACTTTGGAGTCGCCCATTTCACCTTCGATCTCGGAACGGGGTACGAGGGCCGCCACAGAGTCAATGACAACGATGTCTACCGCTCCGGAGCGGATGAGGTTTTCCGTGATTTCAAGCGCCTGTTCGCCGTTGTCGGGCTGGCTGATCAGCAGATCGTTCACATTGACGCCAAGGGCTTCGGCGTAAAAACGGTCGAACGCATGTTCGGCGTCAATAATGGCAGCGATACCGCCACTTTTCTGGCATTCTGCAATGGCATGGATGGCCAGCGTTGTTTTACCGGAGGACTCCGGCCCATAGATTTCGATGATGCGACCCTTGGGGTAGCCGTTGCAACCCAGCGCAATGTCCAAACCCAGCGAACCGGAAGGGATCACTTCCACTTCCACGCTTTGCTTGTCGCCCAGGCGCATGATGGTGCCTTTGCCGTAGGTCTTGTCGATCCGTTCGATCGTGGCCTGCAGGGTCTTGAGTTTGTTGTCTTTTTCGTTGGACATGGCTGTTGCTGTTTTTTGTTTTTAAAGCGCGCACAAAGATAAACAAAATGTTTTTTATCTTGTACTTGATCCCACAAATTTTTTTTATTTTTTTGAACGGTGAAAGGAGGCGAGCACATTTATTTTAATGTAAATTGATTGATTTTTGGGTTTAAAATATTGAATATGAATTGGATGGGTACTTCAGTGTTGTACTTGTTTTGTTTTTAAAAAAACAACTCCTCTGCGATTTATCTCCATCAAAGCTCCTTCCGCAAGCGCGCTACCGGGATATTCAACTGTTCGCGGTATTTGGCGACTGTTCGGCGCGCGATGTTGTATCCTTTTTTGAGCAGGAGGGACTTGAGTTTTTCGTCGGACAAGGGGCGTTTTTTATTTTCTTCCCGGATGAGGTCGGTGAGGATTTTTTTCACTTCGAGGGTGGAGACTTCTTCACCTTCCTGGGTTTGCATGCTTTCGGAGAAGAAGTCTTTGAGGCGTCGGGTTCCGAATTCGGTTTGTACGTATTTGGAGTTGGCGACGCGGGAGACGGTGGAGATGTCGAGCCCGGTGGTGTCTGCGATGTCCTTGAGAATCATGGGGCGGATGCGTTTTTCATCGCCGGTGAGGAAGTAGTCGTGCTGGTGGTTGAGGATGGCGCCCATGGTGAGCATCATGGTTTGCTGGCGTTGGCGGATGGCGTCGATGAACCACTTGGCGCTGTCTATTTTCTGTTTGATGAACAGAATGGCTTCGCGTTCCTGTTTATTCATGCGGCGGCTGTTTCGTCCATCGTGGTACGATTTGAGCATGTCGCGGTATTGGTCGTTGATGCGCAGCTCTGGGGCGTTGCGGGCGTTGAGGCTGAGTTCGAGTTCGCCGTCGCGGTTGTTGACCACATAATCCGGCACGACGTAATTCATGGCGCGGTCGTTTCGGGAGGCGAATCCGCTGGCGGGTTTGGGGTTTAATTTCAGGATTTCGTCGATGGCTTCTTTGAGGTCTTCCTCGTCGAGGTCGAGCTGCCGGCAGAGTTTGCTGTAGTGTTTTTTGGTGAATTCCTCGAAATAGTGGTCGATGATGCGGATGGCGACCTGAATAGCGAGCCGTTCGCTGAAGGGCAGCGTGGTGTCGTCCTGGTTGAGTTTATGGCGCAGTTGGAGCAGGAGGCATTCCCGCAGGTCACGGGCGCCGGTGCCGGGCGGGTCGAACTGTTGAATTTTATGAAGGAGGCGCTCGATTTCGGCCTCGTTGGTTTGCACATTTTGCCCGAAAAGCAGGTCGTCGACCATGGCGGAGGATTCCCGGCGGAGGTACCCGTCGTCGTCGATAGAGCCGATGATTTGCATGGCAACGGCTTGTTCGCGTTCATCGGAGAGGTTGAGCATACCGAGTTGTTGTTCGAGGTACTCATGGAACGAACTTTCGAAAGCCATCGGCACGGTTTTTTGCTCCTCGTTCTCGCCGTATTCGTCACCCCGGGTTTTATAGGTAGAAGGGTCTTCTTCGATGAAGTCGATGAGGTAGTCGTCGAGTTCTATGTTGTCTTCTCGGATGGCGACCGGGTCTTCGTCGCTGTCGGGAAAATCACTGCTATCGCCCACCAGGTCGTCTCCGCCGGCTTCTCCGTTGTCTGGGGCCCCGTCGTCGCTGTCTTCTCCGGTGCGCATGTCGTCGCTCATAAAAGAATCCAGGTTGTCGGTGGCTTCGAGCGAGTCGCCGGTTTCGTCGCCTTCTTCCAGGGCGGGGTTGATCTCCAGTTCTTCCTGGATGCGTTGTTCCAGCAGGGCTGTCGGAATTTGCAGCAGTTTCATGAGTTGAATCTGCTGAGGGGACAGTTTTTGCTGGAGTTTTTGGGAAAGGGATTGTTTTGGTCCGAAGGATGACATAATAAACCGATTATTACAGATTTTCGAGTAATTGGGCGAAAAAAGCCGCACCACAAAGATGGGGCCAAATTTTTAAAACCACCAACCCCCTTCGTATTTTTTGACTGTTAAATTTTCTTTCCCTTATCTTTGTACAATATGGCCAAAGAATGGACGCTGGGCGAAAAATCGTCTGGCCTGAAAAAAGAAACAGAGTACGCTGTGCTGGTCGGGTTGATCCACGGAGAGGTAACCGAGACCCAGGCGCACGAATTCCTGGATGAACTGGAGTTTCTGGCGCACACTGCCGGCGCCGAAACGCTGAAGCGCTTTACCCAGCGTCTGCCCCACCCGGAGCACCGCACGTTTATCGGCAAGGGCAAGGTGGAGGAGGTTCGGCAATACCTGGAGCGGCACGAGGAGATCAATATGGTGATCTTCGACGACGACCTTTCCGGCAAGCAAACCAACAATCTGGAGGAAGCCCTCAAGGTGAAGATCATCGACCGCTCTTCGCTCATCCTCGACATTTTTGCCGAGCGCGCGCAGTCGGCCCAGGCCAAAACCCAGGTGGAGCTGGCCCAGATGAAGTACCTGCTTCCCCGGCTTCGCGGCTTGTGGACCCACTTGGAGCGCCAGCGCGGGGGTATCGGCATGCGGGGTCCGGGCGAAACCCAGATCGAGACCGACCGGCGGATCGTGCAAAACCGCATTAAAGCATTGGAGTTGAAACTGGTGGATATCGACCGCCAGTCGTTCACCCAGCGCAAAACGCGGGGCGAAATGATTCGCGTGGCCCTGGTGGGTTACACCAACGTGGGTAAAAGTACGATCATGAACCTGCTCAGCAAGTCGGAAGTGCTGGCCGAAAACAAGCTTTTCGCCACCCTCGACACCACCGTGCGCAAGGTGGTGTTCGACACCATTCCCTTCCTGCTATCCGACACCGTGGGGTTCATCCGCAAGCTGCCCCACCACCTGATCGAGAGCTTCAAAAGTACGCTGGACGAAGTGCGGGAATCAGATATCCTGCTGCACATCGTAGACGTGGCCCACCCGCAGTTCGAAGACCATGTGCGCACCGTACAAGCCACGTTGCAGGACATCGGCGCGGCAGAAAAGCCCACCCTGATGGTGTACAACAAGATCGACCGCTACCGCGAGCGTTGGTTCGACGAGCTGGTGGACGCCGGCACCCGCCGGGAGCTCGAAGCCGAACTCGCCGACCGCCTTCGACATACCTACGGGGAAAATGTGGTGGTGAGCGCGCATACCAAAGAAGGCATCGACACACTCAAAGAACGACTCACGCGGCTGGTGAAAGAGGCCTATGTGGTGCGGTACCCACACCAGGTAAAAACATGGAGCTGAAGCGAATGTGGAATGCGGAATGCGGAATGCGGAATAAAACCACGCTCGGGTATTGCGGGGTGTGCATGTGGATGACCGGGTAGCGGGCAAACACGAATGAACCTGGGTGAAATACGGTGTCACTCCGGTGCTTGCGCTAACCAAACGGTTCAGGCAAATTTCAGTGCGATTTTTACAAAGTCCTGAAAATCGGCCAGGTTTTTCTGAACAATGGCCATCACGATGGCCAGATCAATTTTTTGGTAATCGTGAACGGCTATATTCCGGAAGCCAACCATTTTGCCCAGTCGTTGTGCTTGCGAATGTTCGATAACGCCTGCTTCCGCCAAAAACTGGAATGCGTCCCGACTGGTTTGGGGAATGCCGAGTTGTTGTTCCTTGACCAGGTGGTTTGCCAGATCGATGGTTTGTTCACAAGCTCTTTGCAGATTAAGGATGATGGCATCTTGCCGCATAAAATCGGTGGCTAAAACCGTCTCATATCCGTTGAAATCTTCAAGGATTCGCTTCAGACATCGTTCGATGCTCGCTGATTTATTCAAAATAACAACATCAGCCATACACACTTCCCCGTTTTTTAACGGCTTCGACGATATCGCGGCGCTCCAATTCAAGCCGTTGATACATGGAAAATGCGAGCATTTCAAACGTGTCGCAAGTCGTTTTATCTGCACAAAATATGCGCTCGGCGGTGGAGATGATCTGAAACCGAAAGTCTGTTTTGGCCTGTTGCAAGTCGATGAGGTCGACGGGTTGGTTCAGTAAGTCGCCCAGGTCAGCGCCCAATAAAAAACGGTTGTAGGGGTCGGGAGACTCCTTCGGCGCAGGCAACAAAAAGGCAACGTCGTAATCGCTGTCCGGGCGCGCCGTGCCGTCCGCTTGGCTGCCGAACAAGTATACGCCAACCACCCCGGGTATGCGTTCGCGCAAGAAGTCAACTATGGTTTGACGAAAATCCATGGGGTAAAAGTAACCAATTTACGTTTCCGGGTTGTCTTTTTTGGGCGACTCTCCGTCCGGTTTATGGCCCTTTAGCCTTCCCTGATGCCGCAGTGCGTTGTGAATGATCCATTCCAGTTGGCCATTCACGCTGCGGAACTCGTCGGCCGCCCATTTTTCGAGGGCGGTGTACGTTTCTTCGTCAATGCGCAGTACAAAGTTTTTTTTACCGGCCATATTGTTTGTAGGGTAAGATTGATCTTCGGCTGGTGTGGGTAGGTGGTACCCACGGCTAAAGCCGTGGGTTAATCACGGGGCCGTGCATTACATTACCTCTGCCGTTGCATGATTTTCGCGGAACCCACGGCTAAAGCCGTGGGTTAATTACGGGGTCGTGCATTACATTACCTCTGCCGTTGCATGATTTTCGCGGAACCCACGGCTAAAGCCGTGGGTTAATCACGGGGTCGTGCATTACATCCCTACCGCCGTTGCATGATTTTCGCGGAAATTAGCCCACGGCTTTAGCCGTGGGATGCGAAAAACATGAACAGGTGTTATTGGTGCAAAGTGCCCGTATTCAACACGGGTTGTGCATTCCGGTCGCCGCACAGCACCACCAGCAGGTTGCTCACCATCGCCGCCTTTTTCTCCTCATCGAGGTGCACGATCTCCTTTTGGGAAAGCTGGGCGAGCGCCAGTTCCACCATGCCTACGGCGCCCTCTACGATTTTGCTGCGGGCCGCCACGATGGCGGTGGCCTGTTGGCGCTGGAGCATGGCCCCGGCGATCTCTGTGGCGTAGGCCAGGTGGTTGATGCGGGCTTCGATCACCTCGATGCCGGCGATCTCCAGGCGTTCAGCGATCTCTTCGGCCAGGTGGTGGTTCACCTCTTCTGTGCCGGAGCGCAGGGTCACGAGGGCGTCCTCGTCTTCCAGGTTGTCATAGCTGTAGCGCCCGGCCAGCTTGCGCACGGCCGATTCGCTCTGGAACTTGACGAACTCCTGGTAGTGCTCCACATCAAATGCGGCCTTGTACGTGTCGCGCACCCGGTACACGACCACGGCGCCGATCATGATCGGATTGCCCTGCTTGTCGTTTACCTTGATGACCGGCACGTCGAGCGTTTCAGCCCGTTTGGACATCTTCTTTTTGGTATAAAAAGGGTTGACGTAAAAGAAGCCGCTGTCTTTCACCGAACCGGTGTACGCGCCGAACAGCGTCATGACCCGCGCGTTGTTGGGCTCCACCGCGATGAACCCTGTCGCGATGAACAGGTTGGCTACTGTAAAGGCGATGCCGCTGGCAATGTAGAAATGACTGATCGCCAGCCAGATGCCTGCGGCCGTCAACAGAAAATAAAGCAGCAACATAGTCCAGCCTGAGGCTGGCTTGAGGGTCTTTTCCATGGCAGAATTGTTTTGGTTTTAAAGTGATATTGTTTTGATAGCAAAGGTATACGCGGTTTTTCAATTGTCAATCGGGGAGGCCGGAAAACTCGGCGAACACGGGGATTTGTTCGACGGAAGGCGGTTTGGTTAAAAAGTAAACAACTCTCGCGGTTCCATGCCAAGCGCTTCCGCTATGACAAAGACCTGACTCAGGCTGGTATTGATCACCCCTCTTTCTATGCGACTGATTTGACTCAATTCGATATCCGCCCGGTTGGCCAGTTCTTCCTGCGACCAGCCTTTGGCCTTGCGCAATTCGCGCAGGCGTTCGCCGAATTTTTTCAGCGCTTCTGGATGCCGGGTGTATTTCACCCGGCGAGGTTATAACCTTAACGAAAACTTAATTTAGGCAAATTTGCCTATTTTATGATTGCTAGTGACCTTTGTACCGGCCAGGGTTACATAGGAGCAGCCCCCAGGGCAGACGCATCAAAATAATCAAAAAAGCGATCAAAAATGCTACCTTTCCAATAAAAAAAGCTTGTCATGGAAAGTACGCAGAATCGACTCAGTGGCCTTTTAGAATCTTTTCGTTCGGTCAAGGATCCTAGAA
>JBGSTG010000068.1:0-44007 GCA_041736625.1 Saprospiraceae bacterium
CCCAGCGTCGTGCTCTGCCAGGATCGACAACTTTTGATCGTTACTGAAATTACTCTTTCGCATGTGTTCGCAATTTAGTGGTGGTGAATTTACGTAAAATTCTCTACTAAATTGTGGTATCGCGTTTTGGGAAGGCTACAAAGCCTTCGTTGAAGCTTTGGACAACTTTATTGATGAAGTCAATGAAGGCCTGTACAAAAATGAAATCGACCCATTGATGAACCTTAAATTCCAGCTCCTTGAGGCAGCTTGACATTTTCCCCTATGGTGACCGAGGGGTGTACATGACGAAAAGCTTTACGCTCGGCAGCCACATTGCGTTATTTTTTCTCCTTACATATAACGTCACTAACATACTCCTTTCCCTTTTGAATAACTTTGGTAAACCCTATTTCTTTTGACCAATGATACATACCTATATAATCATGTTCATATGAATAATCGTAAATGATGTAATGATTCCTTTTTACGTTTTCATTGTTGGTATATTTACTTTTCTTGAAGATGGATATTGCGCATTGATCATAATTTATCCATGTAGAATCCTTGCACGCACATATAAAACTGTCGAGCTTGGCTTCATGTGCTGCGGTGTTTCGATAACCGTCCAATAAAAATGCAATCACTTTATATGTATACATTTTGTTATTTGTGTAAAGTGTATCAATACCACACCTTGGCTCAAATAAGGTTATCTCCATTTTATTGGGATCATTATTTGATGCGCATGAAATATTGAATGCAATGATTGCAGTACATATTATTGCCAAACAAATAAAGGGATAGAATAGTACTTTTAAAATCATAATTGCCCTTGTAAAGTCGCAAATATGGTGATTTTGGTTCGAAAGGGCTTATATCCTATTCTGTGTTGCAATGCCCACCAGGCCGCAAACCCGGCATGGTATTTTTGATATAAAAGTGCATCATGTTTATCAAGCCCAAAATGATCGGTCACTTCAAAATAAAAATCTGCTGACCAAACCTTTGTGTTATTATCGAGATTAAAATTACCTAAATACCATACATCTGCCGTTTCTGTATTGTTTATTAAAATTGTAAGCCCATGCCACCTATTGTACCAACCATTAAAGTGAGGAGGAAATTTACCTAAATTAATTGGTCGATTTAAATTAATATCTCCTTTATTGGATATTAATTCCTTGTTTAATTCTGCTCCAACTAATTTCATATAGTTTAACATAACTGGACTCTGCCGCACATGTTCGCTTAAATCTGTAGCATAATGATCGGTCGAAATCTTATTAAAGAAACGTTCTGCAAACGAAACGGCAATGCTTTCTAATGGATCTTTGCTGAAAAAAGCCATTAGATTACGCATATAATCTTTTAAGTCTTCTTCGCCTATTGTTTCACATGGACAAGAGATAGTAGGAAAACATAATATTGACCGGCAAGTCATACAATCATAAATGATTCCCTTACAATCACCATTACCAGAATCCATATCTTCAACATTGGGTGGATCCCGACGACTGAAACCAATCAAAGTTCCTGTTGTAGGAACTGTATAGGCTACTGAAGTGCTTACCACCTCGATACCATTTTGTATAATCACATAGTCAGAACCTGCTTCAGAAGAATTGCCTCCGAAATCTTTATACCCTTCGATTAAGTCAAAGATATTAACCCCAATGTTCAGGCTTTGTAGATATACAGCATAAACAAAGTCAAATTCAGGCATATCATCCATATTTGCTGTCGATGGAGGAATAGAAAGCATATTGAAGCAATCCTCCGTACTCACACCTAAAAGTCTATTGATTTTACACCTTATTAGATCGATGAGGAGATTTGCTGTCGCAGCATTCTTTATCCATGACCCGGCCTTCTTATTCCAAGTGATTTTAATATCAGAGGGTTTTAAGCCTTCCCCGCTTGGGAAATTAATATGGCAATTAAAATCTTCGCTATACTTGAAAGCATCGAGGTTGTTACCCGAAATTGAATCAATGCAAATCGAGGCATACGACGTAACTAAAAGATTTAATGAGAGCCATTGATTGAATTCCAACACTTGGTCGTCCATAATTTTGCCGAGGTAGTCAGTTTCACTGCCAATGGTCACTTTATGGAATGAATAATCTTTTACCCTGGCAGTGCTGATATTGGCGAATGCAGCAGTAGAGATATTTAGATCAATCTTTTCAAATCCTTGTAACTGAAAAAACTGGCTTGCAATTTCATCACTACATCCATCACAGCCAGAGGGCCTTTGTTCAACCCCATTCCGATTTGCTACACAGCAGTCCTTTATCTCATTGATAATTTTTATAAGCTCCTCAATTCCTGATATTTCAGCCTCGTGATAATTAAAGTATATATTTTGACTTTCAGCATATTTTTTATCGGTTTCCGCTTCAACCCTTATTTGGTAAACTTCTCGTTGCAGTGTGGTCATACACGAGAAATTCCCCGTCTCCGGCAACCGCAAATCCACCCAAAACCGCATATACACCCCACTCCGGTCTGTCTGCTTGCCAAACAGCAAATAGTAAGGGCTCAAACCCTGCACGGTATCGATGGCCCATTGAAACGCCTCCGGGTAACCGCCCTGCTGGGTTTCGTTGTGCAGGTAAAACCCGAAGTCGTACACCTTGAACGAATCCTGAAACGCCGCCGGCAGGCTGTCGATCAGGCGGCAGGCAGCGGATTCCAGTGCTGCCAGTTGGCCGGCAGTGGGGGGGTAGCCCGAGGCGTCGTCGAGGCGAACGTAGCCCTTCCGGGTTGCAGCGGTGTGCGTAAAGGCGATCACGGCTGTGAAGGTAAAGATATTTTTTTGCCTGTATCAACACAATTTGTATAAAAATGTGTATCTTTGCACAAACCATCCTGGTCATGGCCTTGCAAGACAAGTACATCAACCCTTTCACCGACTTTGGTTTCAAAAAACTGTTTGGTTCCGAACCCAACAAAGACTTGCTCATCGATTTTTTGAACCAGGTATTGCCATCCCAACGCCGGATTCGCGATCTCACCTATGCCAAACATGAGCACCTGGGCCAAACAGACCTGGACAGAAAGGCTATTTTCGACCTGTATTGCATCGGCGAAAACGGCGAACACTTCATTGTGGAGATGCAAAAAGCAAAGCAGAACTATTTCAAAGACAGGAGTGTTTATTATGCGTCCTTCCCCATTCAGGAGCAAGGGCAAAGGGGCGGCTGGGACTTTCAGCTCTCTGAAGTGTACATGGTTGGCATACTCGATTTTGTGTTCGACGAAGACCAGGAGGAGGCGCTGGTACGCCATGAGGTACAACTAAAAGACCAGCATTGCCGCGTTTTTTACGATAAACTCACCTTCATCTACCTGGAAATGCCGAATTTCACCAAAACGGAAGCGGAACTGGAAACGACATTCGACAAATGGATGTACGTGCTCAAGCACCTGCCCGATCTGGAGCGCCGCCCGCAGGTACTGCAAGAGCGCGTGTTTGAGAAACTGTTCTCGGTGGCGGAAATCGCCAAATTCACCCCGGAGGAGCGGCAGGGCTACGAACAGAGCCTGAAATATTACAGGGATTTGAAAAATGTGATTGATACGTCGTACATGGAAGGACGGGCGGAGGAGAAAAGCGAAATCGCCCGGCAAATGAAGGCAGATGGCGAGCCGACGGAAAAAATCCGGCGGTACACCGGGCTTACCGATGCGGAGATTGCGGAGTTGTGAATGGTTGGGGTTGGGTGGTATGGTTATTGGGTTTACTATTTGATGCGATTGTAGGGCGAATGAATTGGTTTTGAGGTTGGGAAGATTGTTTTCATTATTTGTAAGGTTTTTGAGGATGTTTTACGACATCTTGCAAAGATATACATACTGTTTGGGAGTCAAGGTTTTGGAAATAAGGGAGTTAGGGGTTTTTTAGGATCGACTGTTATAGAATGCACCGGCGGGCTGGGGGGGTAGGACAGTATTAATCGACCCCGTTGTATCTTTCAAAAAATATACTATTTAAATCGTGATTAAAAATCAAAATGTCACCAACATAGGATATAATATATTCTTTGGAGTTAGACGTGCTAATATATGATACATATGCACCAATTATTCCAAATTCTTTAGAACAAAAAATTGTAAGTGCATCGCCGCTGACTAAAAAATCAGTATCATATATCTTTAGTTTGCATATTTTTGATGATACCTTATGATTCCATTTATAGTGATTACTCAATTGTTTTGCATTTAATATTCTTCCATTAAGTGGAAATTTTATCGTACTTGTATCCAACTTTGAAGAAAAGTCAAATAACTTCAACTGAGAAGGGATTGAATCGCATATATAATAAATTGCATTCTCTTTAAAAAACAACTTTCCATCTAAAATTTTTGATTCACGATTAAAATTTGTTTCTACCCAAAAACTAAATTCTATATCATAACCAAAATAAATAGAATCTGAAAACATTAATCTTTCAGGTGTAATTGATAATTGATTGAAAAATGATCTTTGTTCTGCATTGTTAAAAAAATTGGCTTTGCTATTATTTTGAAAATAATTGCAAGTATTGCTGATTATTAAGTTAAACAGCAATAAGTAAACAGCAATATATCTTTTTAATAATTTCATTATGTCAATTAAGGTTTGGTATTATTCTGTTTTCTTTCTTCATTTCTTCGTAAATCTCTCTTGCCACTTTGTAGGCTCTAGTATTTTTATATGATTCATAATCAGTCAATATTTGTGCTGCAGAAGGAGATGTGGCTGTTGCTTTGCCATGGTATTGCTGATGATCCTCAATTGCGTTAATTGCAAGATCGCCATTGAGTTTCTTTTCGACATGTGCTAACAGCTCATGCATTATTGTTTCAGATATTTGAAGTATTGCTAAGTTTATAACTTTGTAAGTTTCGGGATTATCACTAGATTGGCCACTTTGTAAATTTTTTAAAGGGAAAAGCAATTGATCAGCAATTCCAACAAAAATAACTGGTTTTCCTTGCTGAAATATTTCTGCAGCTTCTTCATCATTTATATCACTAATTACATCATTGGATCCGGCGTTTGATTTTGCAGTTTTAAAATCTCCAAATGAATTAAATATATTTACCTGACCCTTAGAGGATGACGCATCCATCATTTCAATTGGGTCATCTGTTTCACCATTAAATCTAATTGACCCAATATTAAATGGAAAAAGATAAATTGTGTAGTTTCTTTTAATTCTTAACAAATAAATAAAAGATTTATATGATTTTATTTTAGAATAATAATACTTAGCAAATGGGCCTGTTGATGTATAATCCTGAAAAACAGGATTTAGAAAAATAGGTGAAGCATCGCCTTGAAAGTTCGCCAACTCTTGACATTTTTGATCTTCATAGTTAATCAGTTTATAAAAAGTGCAGTAAATGTCATTGATTATATTCGGAGTTTCAAAGTCTAAATATTCAGAATCCCCATTGTAAAAAACTCGGATGTAAACAGCGTTATCTTCGCCAAAATGTATCCAACTAACAAAAGTATTATCTGACAAATAATAGCTTTTTATAGAATCTAATTCAACATTACAGAAGGTTAAGTTACTTGTAACTAAAAGTTTAATAGGCAATAGTTGATTTATAATATTTAGCTCAGATTGCAGATGAGTTCCTGTAAAATCTTCTATGCCACCAATTGATATATTGATGTTTGAATAGTCTAATACAAGATCGTTTTTCAAATCACTTATTGAACTCACACTTGTTTCTAATTCGATAATTTTAAATCCGCTATACCTGAAATAACTTTCAATCAAATTGTTTTCGCAATGGTTGCAGCTAATTAATCTGTATCCAGGCCTACTTAAGCAACAATCTTTTATCTCCAAAATAATTTCTATGACCTCATTTATTCCTGCTAATTCTGCAATACTAAATGTAAAATAAATATTGTTAGAATTATTATATGACACTTTGACTTTTTCATTTATTCTTCCTTTGTAATATTCTCTTTGTATAGATTTCATACACGCAAACGCCCCCGTCTCCGGCAACCGCAACTCCACCCAAAACCGCGTATACACCCCACTCCGGTCTGTCTGCTTGCCAAACAGCAAATAGTAAGGGCTCAAACCCTGCACGGTATCGATGGCCCACTGAAATGCCTCCGGGTAACCGCCCTGTTGGGTTTCGTTGTGCAGGTAAAACCCGAAGTCGTACACCTTGAACGAATCCTGAAACGCCGCCGGCAGGCTGTCGATCAGGCGGCAGGCAGCGGCTTCCAGTGCTGCCAGTTGGCCGGCAGTGGGGGTGTAGCCCGAGGCGTCGTCGAGGCGAACGTAGCAGTTTTGGGTTGCAGCGGTGTGCGAAAAGGCGATCACGGCTGTGAAGGTAAAGATATTTTTTTGCCTGCATCAACACAATTTGTATAAAAATGTGTATCTTTGCACAAACCATCCTGGTCATGGCCTTGCAAGACAAGTACATCAACCCTTTCACCGACCGCGTGTTTGAGAAACTGTTCTCGGTGGCGGAAATCGCCAAATTTACCCCGGAAGAGCGGCAGGGCTACGAACAGAGTCTGAAATATTACCGGGATTTGAAAAATGTGATTGATACGTCGTACATGGAAGGACGGGAGGAGGGAAAAATAGAGGGAAAAATAGAAGGGATGCAAGCGCGAAACCTCGAAATCGCCCGGCAAATGAAGGCAGACGGCGAGCCGGCAGAAAAAATCCGGCGGTACACTGGGCTTACAGAAGAGGAGATTGCGGGGTTGTGAATGGTGGGTTTTGGGGTTGGGTGGTGCACTTTTCGTGATTAGCGATACTTTTCTTTGTCAAAAAAAAATTCCCAAGCGATCAGTAGTTGACCACTTGGGAATGCAAACCGTGTGTGCCGGAGCCAATGCTCAAAAAAGCATGGGGATTGGCTTTCAAGGGCGTAGTACCGAAAACGTTTTGACGGTAAACCGTCTGTTTTTTCGATCCACGAGCTGCATAAAATACGTGCCCGGTGTCAGTTGATTGAACGAAAACGTGGTCGGAAGCGTCTGATCCGCCTGCGTGAATACGGTGCGCCCCGAACGGTCCATCACCGATATGTCTACCAGGGACCAGTCCGGGCTTTCAGTTGCCAGGTTGACCGTTCCATCGGCGGAGAGGGTTGGAAACAGGGAAATACCGGTGAGGGCATAGTATTCGTGGCTGCTCAGGGTCGACAAGTCGTAGGACCATAATTCCCGGCCGTATTGTGGTGTGGTGGCCGCAAAAAACAGCTTATCCTGAAATACCTGAAAATTGCTGGGGGTCGACCCGGTATCTCCAGGATAAAGCTCCAGAAACAATTGCGTACCCTCCTCTGTGCCATCGGTAATCCATAATTCATAATTACCGGAGGTGCCGGATGCTGAACTAAAAAATGCAAAATTTTGGTAAGACGCAAAATGTGATATGTTGGAGAGAACGCCACTTTCTTCTCCCGGCAATATGTCCTTCAGTAATCTGGTTCCGGTTGTAGTCCCATCCGTTACCCACAGTTCGCCTGAACCCGTTTTGGCGTAAATACCATCTTTTGCCGTAAAAAACGCAAGGTTGTTCAGGGTGCCGATATATTTAACATTACTATTTTCGGGCCCTGGATAGATGTCCAGCAGCAATTGCGTGCCTTCGGTTGTGCCATCTGAAGTCCAAAGTTCCTTACCGTGCACGCCATCGTCTGCAACCACCAACACACGATCATTTATTCGGAATCCAAACAAGGCATCGGAATCAGAAAAACCGGGGTTAATGTCCTTTATTACAAAAGTGCCTTCAGCGGTACCATCTGTGCGCCATAACTCATGACCGACATTGCCGGCTGGGGACAAGTCGGTAAACGAGCTAAACAAAACAAGCGAATCCAGGGGCGGGAAAATCTTGAAATATCCAACGAACCGGTGCGTTCGCTTGATCGGATAAGTTCCTAATGCCGTACCGTCAGTTTGCCATATGCCGGAAGAGGTGTCGTCAACGGCAGTGAAAAGTAGACGATCATTAAATACCGTGAAATTGTTGACTTCGCTACCAAGATTTCCAACTGGATGAATATCTTTTAACAAAGTGGTGCCGGCTGGAGAGCCGTCGCTTTTCCATATTTCATCTCCTATACCGCTCTTAGCTAAAACCAAATACAGGTGATCCTTGAAAACGATTGCTTTTCCATTTACTCCATAGGACGTGTTATCCGGCGATATTCTGGTAATGCCGACAGGGTTTCGGTCAATCCGCCAAACCGCGTCAATAAAAGGCGAGTTCAATTGGCGGTTTTGAAAAAATGCCACATCATTGATTTCTCCCAAAAAAGAAAATGTTCCGGATACATTGGATGTAAACTCATCACTTATGAATTGGGTGCCTTCCGTTGTACCATCTGTTTGCCAAAGGGCATCCAGATCAAACTTGTCCACCCCATCCCACGCCGTAAAGTAAATCAGGTCGGAAGTCCTAAAGCTATGGTGCTCCGCAAAAGTACCGTCGACACCGGATGCATTACCCGGCTGGATGTCTTTGAGCAACTGCGCCTGCGAAAAAAGGAGTTCATATTTGAGCAGAAATGATGCAAGCAGAAATAGTAGAATTTTGTTTACCGGCATGTTGATTGGTTTGAAGTTATCCATTGAAATGATTTCAGGAACAAATATAAAGCGCTTGATTTTAAAAATCCCCCCCCTCAAAACGCCTCCCCCAAATACAAATACAACCCGGACTGCCGCTCTCCGGGCCCTGCGGAGTCGGGCGACAGCCCCACGGCGTAGTCCACCCGGATGTTGACCCGCGATTTGGGGTTGAACAGAATGCGCAGCCCTCCGCCAGCGGCCAGGTTGAAGCGGTTCGCGGCGAGGCCCTGCTGCTCGTTGAACGTCTGGGCGCCGCTGCAAAAGACCACCAGGCCCAGGCGCCGCCACACCTGCCACAATTTGGTTTGGGCCACCGCGTCGTCGCGCCACAGCGGCAGCCGGTATTCGGTCTCCCAGGCCAGCGCATGCCGGTCTACATAGGTGCCCCGGAAGTAGCCGCGCACGGCCCGGTGCCCGCCTATGCGCACCATTCCGCGCAGGGGCGCCTCGCCGTATGTGAGGGCGCCCAGCGCGCGCAGGGCGATGCTGTGGTTGCGGAACGGGGTGAAAAAGTACCGGACGTCGGCGTTGTACTGGTTGTAGGTGTAGGCGCTGCCGAGCCAGGCGCCGTTGTAGCGGGCGTCGGCCTGCACAAACCAGCCGCTGCGGGCGTTGATCTGGTTGTCGCGGCTGTCGAACAGCAGCTGGGGCCCGATGCCGCAGCGGAACCCGTCGACCGGCATCTCCCGGATGCGCACGGAGTCGGCATCCAGGTATCGGTACGCATCCGGTATGTCGCGGTAGTTGAACAAGGACTCCAGGTCGAGCAGGGCGCCGACCCACAGGTGCTTGCCGACACGCCGCAGTCCGGCCGGCGCAAAGCGCACCCGGTCGGAGTTGAACTGCAGGTAGTTGACCACCTCCGTCTCGCCGTCCAGGGTTTGCTCCACCAGCGTGCCGGCGTCGTTCCCGAAACCATAGTTGCGGTCGGGATAGCGCTGGAGTAAAAACTCACCGCGCAAGCGCCATTTCCGTTGGGGCGAAAAAAACTCGGCGCGGTTTTCAAACAGCACCTGGCCGGCCGTGGTGTACACCGCCAGGAACTCCAGAAAGGACACGGGCGTGGCCGCGTCGCCGCCCCGCCAGTCGAAATAAGCGTACCCGATCACCCCCAGGGTGAGCTTCGTCTCCGGCGAGTAACTGATGGCCGGAAAAACATCGAACCGGCGGAAGCGGGCGGTGGTGTCCGCGCCCTGACCCCACAACAACGGGGCCGACGCCAGCAGCCACCCAACAAGACATGTACGCAGCGTAAGCATATTACTGGATCGCAATGGGTCAATACGGTCAAATGTATCCCGAATTTCGGAATCCGACCGCCAAAGAAATGTCACCCGCCCGGTTGACTTCCGTCATTCCGAAAGGGCGGCTGAAAAAACCATTTTTGTCCTGCAAGTAGCTGATTTCCAATGTTAATTTAATGTAAACTGCGTAAAAATGAAAACGCCCATTTTTTTTGCCCTCGGTTTGGCGGCCACCATCCTGGCGCTGTCGCGCTGCGCCGACGACCGGTTGTTCAACACCCTGACCGTGACGAATGGCAGCGGCAGCGGGGTGCTTGAGGCCGGCGACCAGGTGCAGATCGTCGCCGACACGCCCGCCGCCGGTACCGGATTTTTTGCCTGGACGGGCGATACCGCCGTCCTCGACGACCCCGCCGCGCCCATCGCCACGGTGACCATGCCCCTGCGCGACGTGGCCCTGACCGCCACCTACAAGGCCCTGCCCACCTACCAGCTCACGGTGGAAAACGGCCAGGGCTCCGGTCGCTACCTGGAGGGTACACGCGTGACCGTCGAAGCCACGCTGCCCCCGGGCAACTGGGTGTTCGTGCAGTGGGAAGGCGACATCGCGTTCATCAAGGACGAGGAGGATGAGGTCACCCAGATCACCATGCCGGCACAGGACATCACCATCCGCGCCACCTTCGAAGAGGCCAACCTCGTGAGCTTCCAGCGCGACATCACGCCCGTTTTCAACAGCCGTTGCGTCATCTGCCACTACGAGGGTTCCAACTATTACCCCTACACCAATTACAACGAGATCACCGCCCGGGCCCTGGAGATACGCGCCTCCCTGGAAAACGGCAACATGCCGCCCTCCGGCATGCCCCAGTCGGAAAAAGACCTGATCTACCTGTGGATGGACCAGGGCATGCGCAACAATTGATCATCCGGACCCTAAACACAGAAGCAAACCATGAAGTCTATGAAAAGCATCCTCCTTTTCCTCTCTTTTTCGCTGACCGGGGTGGCGCTCCTGCCTTTGCACCGGGCGAAAACGACCTCTCCCGTTCCCTCCTTCACCCATGAGGTGTTTCCGATCATCAAGGCCAAGTGCAACACCAAAGATTGCCACGACGTGCAGCGCCACAACCCGGTGTTCACCACCTACGACGGCATCAAGCCTCAGGCCAAACGCATCCTGAAGCGCGTCAAAGACCGCAGCATACCTATGCCGCCACGAGAATCGGGCATCACCATGACCAAAGAGGAAATCGCCACCATCGAAGCCTGGGTAAACGCCGGGGCGCCTAAAAACTGACCTGCCATGAAAACAACCATCGCTTTGTTACCCGTGTTCTTCGGGTTCTGCCTGTTCGCCGGCGCCCAGGACGAAGCCGCGCCGGCCCTGCCCGTCGAAACGTTCGAAACCTACCGGCTGGTGAACGGTCAGACGGCCGAAACCATGTACAAGGGCGACCTGATGCTCACCCTCTCGCACCGCTTCTCCGGCTCCGTTACCGAAGGGTTTGAGAATTTTTTCGGATTCGACGACTACGCCGACATCCGCTTTGCGCTGGCCTATGGGTTCACCGACCGGCTCAGCGCAGAGATCGGCCGCACGCGCACCGGAAAAATGTACGACGGGCAGGTCAAGTACAAATTCCTGCAACAGGCCCCCGACGGCATGCCCGTCAGCGCCACCCTGCTGGGGTCGGCGGCCCTGATGAGCGACGACTTTCCGCCGGGGCAGGAGGACGTCCTCGAAACCAAACACCGGATGAGCTACCTCACCCAGCTGTTCGTCGCGCGCCGCTTCCACGAGCGCATCGGCGCGCAGGTCACCGGCGCCTGGGTGCACAGGAACCTCGCCGACTGGGAGGGGGAGGAAAACGACACCTACCTGCTGGGCGCCGGCGCAAGCGCCCGCCTCACCCGCCTGTTTCACCTCCGCCTGGAATACTACCAGCCCCTGAACAACAAGACGCGCGCCGACCTGACCCTGGAACCCATGGTCGGCGTCGGGTTCGACCTGCTGACCCCGCGCCACGCCTTTCAGATCACCCTGAGCAACACGAACTTCCTGCTCGAACAGGTGTTCATGACCCAAACAACGCAGTCGTTTTTCAACCACAACGGGTTGAGGCTGGGCTTTCACATCACCCGGACGTTTTTGTAAGGGAATAGTGCAGGAAACCCTGGCCCCTCCTACAAAAACATCCAAACGTCACCCCAAAAGCCGACCGCCAACCGCCGACCGCCGACCACCGACCGCCGACCACCGACCACCGACCGCCGACCGCCGACCACCCTCAAGGTACCACCACCTTCTGCGCCCATCGTCTCCCCTCCACCGCCATAGACACCACGTACACCCCCGGCGGGAGGTCGCTCGTATCCCAGGCTTGCACGTGTTCGCCCAGCGCGTTGAGCTTGTGGTTGATGAGCGTTTGCTGGAGCCGACCGTACAGGTCGTACACCTCCAGGAGCACACGGCTGGTTTGTCCGAGGGTAAAGCCGATGTTCACGGGGCCGCGCACCGGGTTGGGGCGCACGGGGTACAGCTTGGTTTGCGCAAAGGCGTACAGCGGCTGATCGGTATCGGAGGTTTGATCGTCGAAAACGATGTTCTCGTCGCCCGCCTGGTAATTGAGGAAGAGCAGGGGCAGGTAGTACATTTCATCGGTGGTGCCTTCGCCCCAGGTGACGAACTTGGGCGGATTCGTCGGGTTGTTCGGGTTGTCCAGCGTGTTGTCGTAGCCGGCATAGGCATGTATGACCGTGTTTTTAGGGAGCTTAATCAGCTGCTTGAAGTAATAGCCACCTTGCCAGTTGAAATCCCAGTCGGGAATGTGGATCAGCGGGACGGTGTCGCCGTCGGGCTTTACGGCAAACACGCGCCAGTGGGTGCCGAGCAAATGCATGTGCGGCGCGATGCCCACCATGCTCACGTCGTTAGGGATGGTGAGGGTGCCGTGGAATTCGGGTTTTTCGTTTGGAAAAATGAAAAACGGACCGTTTTCAAGGGTGCCCTGGAAAGGGAGCATGACGTATGTCTGGAGATATCGCTGGGCGGGCTGGTCGGCGAAAAACAGGTTGAAGGTCGAAGAGTCGGGTTCATCGCTGGTCGTGGGCGCATAATGCACCTGCACCACCAGGTCGGCACCGGCGGGCACCCGCTGGGCGATGCCGTTGGTGAGTACGTGCGGCCGCACACCGGGTACGTAGCCGGGGAGCTGGGCGCCGAGGTCGTCGACGCCGCCTCCCGTACCCTGACCGCCCTCGTAGCCGTACTCGGGCGTCTGGGCGTCGAGCATGGCGGCCGTGCCGGTGTCGTCGGCCCAAAACAGCGCATGGTGCACGATGCGGGTGTTGCCGGGCCGCATCTCAAGGGCCACCAGGTCTTTGTTCTGGGTGAGGCCCGTGGGGATCACAAAGTAGCGGTACTCGTCGTAGTTGGTGCCCTTGTGCACGTGGGTCTGCGCGAACGACACCACCAGGTCGGGCGTACCCACCTGGGAGCCGGTCGGGAAGTCGGGCAGCGGCGGTTCCAGCGACGGGTTGCCCTGCTCCATGCCGCCGTTCACCCAGGCTTTGATGGTGGCAATCTCGTCGTCGCTCAGGTAATTTTCACGCAGGTATTTGGCGCCGAAGTTGGGGTCGGGCTTCCAGGGCGGCATGTACCGGATTTGGGTGACGTACGCCATCATACCGCCCCAGTCGCGGGCCTCATTGTAATTGGTCAGGGAGAACGGCGCGATTTCGCCGGGCCGGTGGCACGACGTGCAGTGGTTGTACACGATGGGCGCCACGTGCTCGCTCCAGGTGATCTGTTGAGCAGGCAAAATGCCGATGGCGGCGGAAAGAAGTGCCAGGGTAGAAAAAAAGATTTTCATGTATAGAAACGGTTTACGGTTTGGATATTGGAAGATAACAACCCACCGCCTGGGTGCGCGGAATGGGCACGGGCTGCTGGTGCGTGACGGCGTGCAGGGCGGCTTCCAGTTCGAACGAGGTGACCACCTGCCTGCGCTGCCCTACCCGTTCGTACAGGTTGTCTATTCGACCCTGGTACAGAATGGCGTGGTTCCGCTCGTCGTACAACACCACTTCCGGCGTGACGGTCACGCCCAGTATGCGGGCCATTTCAGACCGGACGTCTATGCTGCAGGGAAATGGAATGCCGTATTTGGCGGTGAATGCCGCGACCGTCGAGTCGGTGGAGATGGGATTGGAAAACAAGCCCACAAAACGAACGCCTTTCGGATCGTACCGATCGTGCATGTCCTGCAGCCGGTCGGTGTAAGCCTGGGTAATCTTGCAGTCTTCCAGCAAAAAAAGGTACAGGGTGAGGGAGTCTGCGGGCGCCTGCGCAGGCGACCACGAACAAGGCAGAAAAAAGAGGAGTAGGTATAAAAATCGGGACATGCGGGAATGGGTTATTCCCGTATGACTCCGGGCCTGTACAAAGGTTTAATAAATTTACCGAAAAAAAAAGCCGGTTTCAACGAACTGTCGGAATTGATCAATCTTCTTTGACGGAAATGGGCAGGATAAACACGTTAACTTTGTGTCATACGTATTTGAAAAATTTAATTATGAAAAATCACCTAAATACCCCTCTTCAAATCGCCAACATCTTTGTGCTCATGATCCTGTTGGTGGGATCGCTTTTTTGGACCTGCAAAAGGGTGAACACGGCAGGTCCGCCGGAAACCACGCTGGACTCTGCGCTGGTGACGCCTGTTTCTTACGTCGGAATCCCCATCCATTACGAGCTGGAGCGGTTTGCAGCATTTTTGAACGCCAAGATCACCGGCAACTTTCTCAAACAGGGCATGCGGGTGCGGGAAAACAAGGACAGCATTTACATGGAGATCTCCAAAAGCGGGCCTATCGGTCTCCGCATCAAAGGCCAAAAGTTGTACATCTCGTTCCCGCTCCACGCGCAGGGCACCTATTTTGGCAAGTTCGCCGGCATCAAGGTTGAAAACAAAAAGCACCCCGTGGAGACGGATATTCGGCTCCTGCTCGAAGCAGATGTGTCCATTGACGAGAACTGGCGCATCAAACCCGACATCTCCCTTACCAAAATCGAATGGATCAAAGATCCGGTTGCCAAGGTAGGCCCCGTCAAGATTAATCTCCAGGAAACACTTGACCAACTCTTGCAGGAAAAAAAGCCGGAACTCGAAAAGATGCTGGAAACGCAGATCCATGACCACGTCAGCCTGGAAAAAGTGGTGCGCAAGATCTGGCTTGACCTGCAAAAACCGATGTCCATCTACAAGAAGAATCCCAATGTGTGGTTCAAATTCGGCTTTCATGACATCGCCGGAACCATTCAATTGCACGAACCCGACCTCATTACCTGCAACCTGCTGCTGCAAGCCCATACGGCCATTTCCATCGACAGCCTCCGTCTTCCGCCGACCGATTCTGTGTTGCCCCGGCTGAAACCGTATCCGCAAGACAAAGAAGCCGGATTCGACCTGGCGGTGCACGTCAGCATACCCTTCCAGCGGGCCAATGCAACCATCAATCAAATGGTCAAGGGCGCCAAAGTGGAGAAACAAGGCTACGCAATCGTCATCGAAGACGTCAAACTGTACGGCATCGACGATGGCATTGCCGTTCAAGTGCATACGAGTGGCGACATCAACGGAAACCTGTACCTGACGGGTCGGCCACGATACTACGACCTGGAAGGCGTCATGCGGCTGGAAGGATTTCACTACGACTTCTATACCCAAAGCCGTATACTCAACACCGCTTTTGAGGTGCTGCGCGACCCCTTGCTCGAATACCTGAAGCCTTACCTGGAGGTAGAGGTCGGGCAATACCTGAGCATGATTCCGGGCATCGTATCCGGCGCCATTGAGAAAGGGAAACCCGGACAAACCATCGACCTGCACATCGATAGCCTGAATGTACTGGGTCACTACGGGATCGCCACCCGCTCGGATGTCCAGGTGGTGCTGCTCACCCACGGACAGGCCAAAGTAGAACTGGAAAAACTTAAAGCCGGGAAGTCTATACAGATCGGGAAAAAAAAGAGGTGAGTTTGTTTCGGGATACCCGACCTTAAGCGTCACCTATTCGTGTTTCCACCAATCCACCTCCAGGATTTCCAAATCCCCGCCGTCCGCACTGCACGCACGCAGGTACCGGCGTAATCGTTCAAAAACACCGTGGCTGTGGAACAGCGGCACCCCCAGGCTTTGCACAGCCCAGTCGTCGAGCAACAGTCGCTTACCGCCGTCGTAAGCCAGCGCTTCCCAATCGCCCACACAGGCAGGCGCCGTCTCGCCGCGCACAAAGGTGGCTTCGGGCTGGGTATTGTTGTACAAATGCCATCCCAAAGCGCGCGGCAACCCGGGAAATGATGGAGAAAGGAACAACCAGACGACGAGTATCCAGTCAAAGGGTTTGTTTGGGGCGTAAAAAATGTTTTTTGGTATAAAAACATATAAAATGGTGGCCATCATGGCCACATTCCAAGGGATGATCACGGCGTTCCAGTTGAGTCCTGCGGGGCTCAACACCAAAATGATCCAGGAATGAAGCAACAAAGCGCCCGCCGAAGCCCAGCGCCTCGTTTGCGGAAGCAACAGCAGCGGCGCCAGCATGGCCTCCAAAACGGCAGCGGCGTACCCCAGAGCAGGCGACCCCAGCGGCTGGGTCACGGCAAACGCGTCGCAAAACCACGGGAAATTATCCTCCGCAAACCACGGGGTAATCTTGTGCAGCCCCCCCCATCCGTAAACGGCAGCCAGCACCCAGGCTGGCACACGCTGCGGATCGGCATACCAAGCCACGCCCCCAAAAACCAACACATACCAGTACACCCAGGGCTGCACGCGGTTCACGTCAAATAAAACGCTGAAAATAAGTGAAATAACCAGTATGCGAGTCTGCCGGCGATCCGGAAAAACGGCTGTCAGCAGCGCAGCCACGGCGGGCAGCAGCCCGGGAAGCCACCCCCACCACGCCTCCGGCAGGCAGGCGCCCCCCCAGACCGGCAGTGCGGGCACTGCGCCGGGTGCGCGCCAGCCCCAGAGGGGGAAGCCAAGCGCCATTTGGCCCAGCAGGCAGAGGGCAACGATCCGCAACCACCATCGTTGGTGAAAAAAGGCATCCACTATTCGGCATTTTTTGATCTGAAAAAAAAGACTGGGAAAAGTCCGGCCAATCCCCGGGTTCACTCCAGCCGTTTCAATTCCGGCTTCCCGCCCGACAGCATCAGCTTGTTTTTGTTCAGCGTCTCGGTAAAGCGTTGCAGCGTTTCGCGCGCCTGATCCTCCCGGGGGAACACCGTGCTGATGTGCACCACGTAGCCCGTTTTCCCCTTTTCCACGCAATACAGCGGCGCCGTCACGGCGTCGAAGCCTAGGGAACGCAGGTCCGCAGAACGCATGTCGGCATCCAGGCGGCTGCCGAAACGGTAGTCCACCACCACCCAGCCCGGGCCGGTGAGGGCGGTGCAGGGTTCCCGGGGCGCGCTGATCACCCGTTCGCTTTGCACCGGTTGGGGCTGCACGGGCAGGGGCGTCACGTTTTCCCGGGGCGGCGGCTCGTCGGAGCCGGAGAGATCGATGGTCGGCGTTTCCTCCTCCTCCTCCTGCGCGTATTGTTTGGCGATGCCGCCCTGATAGGGTATGGGTTCGCCGGTGATGGCATACGGGTAGTCTTCGGGGTTCTGGCCGCCGTAGATGTCGCGGATGTCCTGAAAGGTCATTTGTTTTTTCTCGACTTTCTGGTGGGTCATTTGCCAGGCCAGCAGGCCGATGACCAGCAGGGCAAGGAAAAATATCCATTTCTGGACTTTTTGGCCGGTCATAAAGCGTTCAAAAGCCTCGTTGGATTCGCTCAGGGGCTGTTGCATGGCCTGCCACAGGAACTTTTTGGCTGGCTCCCACACGAGAAAACGCACCGGTCGCGCGATCCGGTTGGCGAGCACCTGGGTGGAAGAGGGCAGGGTAGGGCGGAACTGCTGGATGGCCCGAACGTTCTGGCTGACGGCCTGGTACCACTTATTCTGTACCACCCATTCGACGATGTGCCTGTCTTTTCCGTAAAAATCGAGCCTCGAGGGGCTTACCAGCACGCGCACCTCCGCGTTGGCGTCAACCAGGGCCAACCCGAACCCGTGGTAGATGCACTGGCTGCGCAGTTCCTGCAGGTAAGGGTCGACGGGCGAGGGGAAGACATCGTCGCCCAGGGCAATCCACTGATCGTCGGCGTAGTACTGTTTGAACTGCTCAATGGCGTATATGTAGCGGTACTTTCGCCAGCCCCGCAGGGAAAAATACCAGAGCAAAAAGCCCATCAGCCAAACCGACAGCAGCAGACCGGTGTTGCCCGGCCAGCCCAGGAGCAGCAGCCATTTCATACGGGTTACAAAAAAAACGGCGTAGGTGATGGCTGCCGTCACGGCGCCGAAAGCAGCGCAGTCCCACAGGAAATAAGCCACGTTGAGGGTAAAACGCACCTCGTCGATCCGATCCCGGCTGGTGGCCTCATAGGCGCAGGTGAATACTTTTCCGTTCGTTTGGGTGAAGCGCAGGATGCCGTCGGCGACCAGCCCGCCCTGGCTGATGTTGTCTATGCTCGCCTGAAAACTCCCCGGATTAATTTCATAACGGTTTTTGTAAAAACTTTTTAGGAAGCCGACAAAGGTGCGTTTTATCGCGTCTTCGGTCAGCAAAATGCGCACGGCAGGCAGGTGAGCGGCCGAGGGCAATCCGGGAAAGCGGCTGTTGGACTCCATGGAAACACAAACATCTGCATTTTCATCAAATTTTTGCAGTTTTGCGCGTCGCTCATCACACTTTTATCTGCCGATATACCCGGCGGAAAAAACACAAACACTTCAACTTTGTTTGTCTCTTTATGACCCAACACGCGGACATCCTCATCGCCGGCGCCGGACTTTCCGGGCTCACCCTGGCCGTCGAGCTCGCTCGCCGACCGGCGTTTAGCGGGCAACGTATCGTACTTGTCGATCGCGACAGCAAGCAGCGCAACGACCGTACCTGGAGTTTCTGGGCGACCCCGGACGAGGACATTCCCCCCGTATCGTACCGCTCCTGGAATCGCTGCAGGTTTCTGGCGCCCGGGGTCGACGTGGCGATGGACATGGGGGACTTCCGCTACCACACCGTGCGCGGTATCGATTTCTACCGGTGGGCGCACGGTGAACTGGCCCAATATCCGAATGTGGAACGGGTGCATGCAGAAATCAGCGACCTGAACGCCGAAACGGGCACCTTACGCACATCGAAGGGCAACTGGACATCCCCTTACCTCTTCAACAGCGCACTGACGGCCCGCAACCTGCTGCCCGCCGATGAGCGGTTCCCCAGCCCGTTCTCCCCAAACGGACATGTGGTGCCCATACAGTTTTCGCTGTTGTTGCAACATTTCAAGGGGTGGGTTATCCGCACCCCCGCTCCCACGTTCGACCCAGACGAGGTGCGGTTCATGGATTTTCGGGTGCCGCAGGGTGGCGCAGTGCGTTTTGCCTATGTTTTGCCGTTTTCCGAAACCGAAGCCCTCGTCGAGTACACCCTTTTTTCTGAAAAACTACTGCCCGAGTCCGACTACGACACAGCCCTCGCGAACTACGTTCAAAAATACCTGGGTATTCTGGACTATCAGATCATAGAAACAGAATTCGGGGTGATCCCCATGACGGACTACCCGTTCCAGCCCCGCCGGAACGGCAAGATTTGGAACATCGGCACGGCTGCCGGGTTCGTGAAGGCTTCCAGCGGGTATGCATTCAAACGCACCTTGCACAAAATGCGTGTGTTTGTAGACGATTGGGCGCTCCACGGCCATCCGTCGGAGCGCACGCTCAGCAGCCCGTGGCGTTTTCGCGCCTACGACAGCATTATGCTTCGGGTATTGCGCGACATGCCGGAGCAGGGCAGCAAGGTGTTCGCACGGATTTTTTCAAAAATGCCGGCGCACGTTATGCTGCGTTTCCTGGATGAAAACAGTACCGTGTGGGAAGAATTGCGGGTTATGGCGACGCAGCCGCCGTGGCTGTTCCTGCGCAAAACGATCCGGCAGACGAGGGTGCTGACCAGGGTTTGAGGCAACCGGCCTTACGGTTTTCCCAGCAATTTGAACATGTTCTTTTTATACGCCTCCACACCGGGCTGGTCAAATGGGTTCACGCCGAGCAGGTAACCGCTTACGGCGCAGGCTTTTTCGAAAAAGTAGAACAACTGGCCGAGGTAGTAGGGGGTAGCCTGGGGTATCCGCACCACCAGGTTGGGCACGCCGCCGTCGGTATGCGCCATGCGGGTGCCTTCGGCTGCTTTTTTATTGATGTAGTCGAGGCTTTTGCCGGCCAGGTAGTTGAGCCCGTCGAGGTCGTCGGGTTCGGGCGCCACGGTCAGGTCGAGTTCGGGCTGTGTAATCTCCACCGTGGTTTCGAAGAGGTGGCGGCGTCCGTCCTGCACGTATTGACCGAGGGAGTGGAGGTCGCAGGTGAAGTTGGCGGCAGCCGGGAACAGCCCTTTGCCCTCCTTGCCTTCGCTTTCGCCAAAAAGTTGCTTCCACCATTCGGCGAGGTAGGCGAGCCGGGGCTCGTAGTTGACGAGCAGTTCGATTTCTTTTCCCTTTCGGAGCAGCACGTTGCGCGCGGCGGCGTACCGGTAGCAGTCGTTTTGGGCAAAGGGCAGGCTGTATTGCCGCATGGCGTCGGCGGCGCCGCGCATGAGCTGGTCGATGTCGATGCCGGCGGCGGCGATGGGCAGGAGCCCGACGGCGGTGAGTACGCTGAAGCGCCCCCCGACGTCGTCCGGCACCACAAAGGTTTCATACCCTTCGCGCTGGGCGAGGGTTTTCAGGGCTCCGCGGGCTTTGTCGGTGACGGCATAAATGCGCGACCGGGCGCCCTGCTTGCCGTATTTTTCCTCCAGCAGTTGTTTGAACAGTCGAAAAGCGATGGCGGGTTCCGTGGTGGTGCCGCTTTTGGAAATGACCACCACCGCGTAGTCGCGGATGTCGATCAAGTCGATCAAATGTCGCAGGTAGGTGCCGCTGAGGTTGGTGCCGGCGAAATAAATCTCCGGCGTTTTATTGCGTTTTTTCTTGGTCAGGTTGTTGTAAAAGCTGTGCCCGCAAAACTCAATGGCCGCTTTGGCGCCCAGGTAGGAGCCGCCGATCCCGATGACCACCAGCACGTCGGCATCCTTCTGGATGCGCTTGGCCGCCGCTTTGATGCGTTTGAACTCGGCCTTGTCGTAGTTGCGCGGCAGCTGAAGCCAGCCGGTGTACTCGGCGCCCGGACCTTTTTTGGTGTCGAGCAGTTTGGCGGCGGCAGTAGTGGCCGGCTCCAGACGCTGGAGTTCGTCGGCGGAGAGAAAGGGGGCCGCAGGGGTGAGGTCAAGGGTGATGTTGGGCATGGGCGATGTATGGTCCCACGGCTGAAGCCGTGGGTTTATTGTGGTCCCACGGCTGAAGCCGTGGGTTTATTGCGGTCCCACGGCTGAAGCCGTGGGTTTATATTTTGGCGAGTGCTGATTTGAGGAAGTCGATTACTTGGATCTCTACGGCGTCCACACCGCGCTTTTCGGCCAGGTAGAAAGATAGCCAGTCGCCGAAGTGCACGAGGTAAAAGGCTTGTTCGATGAGCGATTTTCCTTTGGACCAGATTTCGACCGACGTGCCGGTGAAGTGCTCGACGATGTCTTTGTTGATGTCTATGCGGGCGGCGGTGCGCGCGTAGTCGTCGCGGTTGCGGAGCCAGATGACGGCCACGTCGGGCCGCTGGTCGCGCCAGCCAACGAGTTCGTTGTGGTTCATTTCGGGCACGGTATGGTGCCAGCACAGCATCTTGGCGTTTTCGTTGATCTGTTGGCGCCAGCGGACGGCCACCGACTCCATTTGGTCGGCCACATAGATCACCGGCGTACGGTCGTGCAGAAAGGCGGCCAGGCGCCCGGATTTTTCCCGGATGTCCTTCGATTCCTTGTTCAGCAGCCGGATGCTGTTTTTTAGCTGGGTAAAATGCGTTTGCGGAATGAGTTTGGCGGCACGCAGCACGCCGAGCTGGGCGACGATGGAGTAGCCCAGGCAGGCACGCGGGCTGCTGTGTCCGGCGGGCAGTTGAACGTGATCCAGCCCGTGTTGTTTGGCTAACGCCATGAGCTTGCCACCCGATGACACGCACACCACCTTGGCGCCCGCAGCACGCAATTGTTCGAATGCGCTGAGCGTCTCTTCGGTGTTGCCGCTGTAGGAGGAACAAATGGCCAGCGTATGCTTGTTGATCCAGTTCGGTACGTGGTATCCCTTGCCCACGACGATGGGTAGTTTTCCGGTGCCGCGGGTGAAGTCCTGCACGAAGTTGCCGCCAATGCCGCTGCCGCCCAGTCCGGAGATATACACGCTGCGAAACGGGGCGTTGTGTTTGTTCAGGGTAACCGCCTGGGCGATGCCCAGCGCTTCTTCGAGTTGGCCGGGAAAGGCCGCGATCATTTTGTCCATTTGTGTTGCTTGTTCGGCGTTTTCTGCTCGGACAAAGCTATGGAATGTTTCATTAGAAACACATGTCGAATGCGGAATGCGGAATGCGGAATGCGGAATAACATGGCACTTGGTTGCACGTTGGTACCATGAGTCCGCTTATTCCGCATTCGACATTCCGCATTCCGCATTCGGCTACTCCTGGCCCGGGAAGCGCACTTCTACCACCCGCAACCGGTGTTTTGCGCCCAGTTTGAGCCGTTTGGGTTTGATGAGCAGGTAGCCTGCGCCTGCGCTGGCCACTGCGCCACCGTACAATTGGCCGTAGTTGTAGTCTTTTTCGTTGTACAACAGGGCAATAGTGGAAGCAAAAACAAGGGTGGCGCCAAAGGTCATGAGCGCGCCTCCGGAGATTTTGGCCACGGGCTTCTTGGACACCTTGAATGCGCCAATGCTATCGATGGGTATGGCGAACTGATCCAGTTTCAGGGTTCTCTGATCTACCAGCACGTCGGTGATCATGGAGGTGTACCACATGTCGTCGTTGCGGTATTGGTAGGTCAGCACGTCGCCGACGTAATATTTGGTCGTCCTGGGGCTGTTTTTGCGCTCCAGCAGCAGCATTTTCTGAGCAGACAGTGGCGCTGCAAAACAGAGCAACAGCAGCAGGGAGAAACAGGTTGATTTCATGCGTCAGGCTTGCACCGGCTGTGGAAAAATGGCGTGCAGTTTTTCGACGACTGCGTCGGCCTCCTCCACCGTGTTGAGGTGGGAAAACGAAAAACGAATGGTTTTGCGCGCGGGGTCTGCCGCTATGGCTTCCAGCACGTGGCTGCCGTGCTCGGCTCCGCTGCTGCAGGCGCTGCCGCCCGAACAGCTTACGCCGGCAATGTCCAGGCTCAACAGGAGTAACTCATTTTTCGGTGAAGGCGGAAAAGAAACGCTGAGCACGGTGTATAAGCTGCTTCCGTGCACGTCGCCGTTGAAAGCAACATCTGAAAACTCCTGCTGCAAACGTTGCAGGAGGTGTTCGCGAACGGTGCTGATCTGTTGTTTTCGTTCGTCCATGTGCGCACAGGCCAGGTCCAGTGCTTTCGCGAGGCCCACGATGCCGTACACATTTTCCGTTCCGCCGCGCATATTGCGTTCCTGTGCGCCGCCGTCGATGAACGGCTTGAGGGCTACGGCGTGGTTGATGTAGATGAAGCCCACACCCTTGGGCCCGTGGAACTTGTGGGCAGCGCCTGAAAGGAAGTGGAGGGGTGTTTCCCGCACATTAATTGGGAAATGCCCCACCGTTTGCACGGTATCGGAATGCAGCAATGCGCCATGGGCCAGGCAGATGGCGCTCAACCGCGCCAGATCCACCATAGTGCCGATCTCGTTGTTGGCATGCATGAGCGAAACGAGTGTCCGGGTTTCAGGGCTTTCGGCCAGCAGTTGGTCCAGGGTGTCCAGGTCAACCCGGCCCATGCCGTCTACCGGCAGCATCACGACCTGCACGCCGGCGCTTCGGGCCACCGATTCGATGGCGTGCAACCCGCAGTGGTGCTCGAGGCTGCTGCTGATGATGCGCCGCACCCCCAGGTCGTGCACGGCGCCTTTAATGGCCATATTGTTGCTCTCCGTGCCGCCGGAGGTAAAAAATATTTCCGCCGTACTCGCGCCGATGTGCCGGGCGACGCTTTTGCGCGCCTCTTCGATGAGGGCGCGGACGGCTCTCCCCTCGGCGTGAATGCTGGAAGGGTTGCCGTAGTGATCGCGTAACGCGACCTGCATGGCTTCGATCACTTCCGGATCGATGGGTGTGGTGGCCGCGTTGTCGAAATAGATGCGCATGCGTTGCGGTTCAAGATTGATGTACAAGGTTCCCGTAGTTAGCTGAAAGACGCCCTGGCGGCGCGCATGACCCTTTCCGCCAAATCTGCTGCCGCTGCTGCTGATGCCGCCTCCGCATAAACGCGCAGGATGGGTTCTGTGTTTGAGGCCCGAAGGTGGACCCACCCGGAAGGGAAGTCTATTTTCAACCCATCTTCCCGGTTAAACTGTTCGCCGGCAAATTGTTGTTCCACCACAGCAAACAGCGCAGCGAGTTCGGCGCCCGGGCGGAGGGGCATTTTGGACTTGATCATATGGTACTCCGGGTAGGTTTTTCGGAGGGCGCTCATGGTCATTCCGCCCTGCGCCAGGTGCGTGAGGAACAGGGCGATGCCTGCCAGCGCGTCGCGGCCGTAGTGAAGGTCGGGCAGGATGACGCCGCCGTTGCCCTCACCGCCAATGACGGCGCCGACGGCTTTCATCTTGTCGACAACATTCACCTCGCCCACCGCCGCCGCAAAATATTGCCCCCCGTGCCGCAGCGTCACGTCGCGCAGCGCGCGGGAGGAGGACAGGTTGGAAACCGTGTTGCCGGGCTTCAGGGAAAGGATGTAGTCGGCCACCGCTACCAGGGTGTACTCCTCGCCGAAGAGCGCGCCGGTTTCATCCATAAAGACCAACCGGTCTACGTCGGGATCGACGGCGATGCCCAGGTGGGCTTGTGCCTGCACAACGGCCTCAGACAGGCCCGTCAGGTGCTCGGCCAGCGGTTCGGGGTTGTGTGCAAACCGGCCGTTTACTTCGCCGTTGATCAGCACGGTTTCGCAGCCCAGGGCTTCGAGCAGGGGCGGCACGGCGAGGGCGCCGGTGGAGTTTACCGGGTCGAGCACAACGCGATAGCGTTTGGCGCGGATGGCGGGCACATCGACGAGCGGCAACTGCAAAATGGCTTCAATATGTTGGTTGATGGCGCCTTCGTGCTGTTGGTATCCGCCCAGCAGATCGACAGGGGCGAAGTTCAGTTGTTTGTCGGCGATGCGGTCAAGCAAATCCTGCCCCTGCGCAGCGCTGATGAACTCTCCTTGCGCGTTGAGCAGTTTCAGGGCGTTCCATTCTGCGGGGTTGTGGCTGGCGGTGATGATGATGCCGCCTCCGGCGTGCAGTTGAGTCACGGCCATTTCAACGGTGGGCGTGGTGCTCAACCCCAGATCAATCACCGTAATGCCCATGCTGCGCAAGGTGGCGCTCACCAGTTGGCCAACAAGGGCCCCCGAAATGCGGCCGTCGCGGCCGATCACCACCCGCAGATTGCCGGTGGTTTCTTTCACCCAGGCCGCGAACGCCGCCGCCGCTTCCGCCACATCAATAGGGGTCAGGTTTTCGCCCGGTACGCCGCCGATGGTGCCGCGTATGCCGGAAATGGATTTAATTAGAGGCATGCGTACAACTGTTGCTTTAAACAGGCGCAAAGGTAGGGAAAAAAAGGCGCAAGGCGCGGGCTTATTGCCCGACGGTCGGTCGCTGCGGCGAGGGGTCGGGCTTCGGCGCCGCCGCGCCGTTTTCTATGCCCTGGCGCCGCAGTTCGTCTTCGGTGATGGGCGCGGGCGTTTCGTCGTAACGGATCTGCATTTTGTAATTTTTTCCCATGGCGCGAACGGTGGGCCCCAGCAGGAGTTGCATGACGGAGTCGGCCCGCATTTTGGCCTTGTCGAGCACTTTTTCGTTTTCCAGCGCGTCCTGTCTGAACTGCCGGCGCAGGTCGTTAAAATTGCGGTTCAGCTCTTCATTGCTGACGCCGGAGAGGAAACCCACGTCCAGCTTGTCAACCCGCGGGTACACTTCGTGCGACAGGATGGTGGGTTGCGGAAGGGTCACGAACACCACGCCCTGCCGGGGGTTGAAGGTGATGTCGAAGCGCTGGTCGAGTTTGAATCCGGCCTTGATCACGCTGATGGCCTCGATGCGGATGTCCGTATCCGAAACATTGATGCCGAACAGTTTATATTGCAGCGACTTGTCGATGCCCAGCCGGCTGCGCAGTTCGTAGGTAGCCAGTTCGGCGATGCCCCTGCGCACTTTTTCTTTGAGCATGCCACGGGAGTTGCTGAAGTCGTAGATGTCCGCCTGTTTTTTCAGCCGGTCCACCATGGGTCGCAGGCCTTCGTTGACGGCGATGGCGCAGGGGTTGTCGGGGTCTTTCCCCTTGCCCATGAGCCGGGTGCTGCCGGCCTTGAGCAGCACCGACATGATCTGGGTGATGAAGAAGCAGGTGTATTTTCCGGACACCTCGTTGAACAGGGTGACGGCGTTGTTGGCGTTGTCGCTGTACCAGTCTTCGTACAGGTTGGCGGTGGTGTCTTTGAGGTTGACGAAGTCGAAATAATAGAGATTGGCGAGGTACTCGTGGTGTTTTTTGTATTCCGGCTCCAGTTGTCGCTTCAGGCTGTCCGGCAGGTTCATCCGGTTGGCCACGTGGTACAACAGCGAGAGGTTGAAGTTATACACCAGGTCGTTAAACTCCCTGCGGTAACGCTCGGGTTGCGACAGGATTTGCAGGGTGGCCCCCTCATCGAGGTTCGGCTTGAAGTCCGACGGCACGTAGTCAAGCTGAATTTCCCGTGATTTGCGACTTCCGTTACCGCTGCCGCCCCACCAGCTGTCGTTGAAATACAGGTTGTACACCACCAGGGCCGCCACTACGATGAGTGCCAGCAACACGATCTGGCTGCCGAAAATGTTTCCCCTGCCGGAGGACAGGTCTGGTTGTTCTGTAGCCATGACGAACGCGGAATTCGGAATGCGGAATTCGGAATGCGGAATGCGGAATGCGGAATTTAGTGGGCTCTTGGTATTAACGTGCAACCAGGCGCCATGTTATTCCGCATTCCGCATTCCGCATTCCACATTCGGAAGGGTTATTTTAAATAGGTTTTGGCCACTTCGCGGGCGGCTTGAGCAGCGCTTTCGTTGTAGCGTGGGCCGCTGGGGTTAGCGAAGGCGTGATCGGCGTCGTATGCGTTTACGGTGACTTTCCGGTTGGCCGTGGCCATGTTTTGCTCGAATTTGGCTACCGTCTCGTCATTGATCCATTTATCTTGTTTGGCGTGGATGAAGAGCACGTCGCATTGCAGTGTTTTGAGGCGTTCTACGTCCGTTTCCGGCATGCCGTAGTACACCACGCACTTGTCGGTGCGTTCGGGCATCAGCAGGGCGGCCTGCAGCGACCAGCCACCGCCGAAGCACCATCCGAGGGTGCTGAATCGGGCGTCCTTGCCGGCGTAGGCGGCTGCGCCGCGAATGATGGCTGCGGATCGGCTTTTGTCGTTGGACTGCATGAGTTTGCCGGCATCGTCCGGGTTGGAAGCCGTCTGGCCGTCGTACAAGTCGATGGCCAGCACATGAATGCCGAGATCGTGGCTCCAGCGCATGGCCTCCTGGCGGATGTTGTCGTTCAGGCCCCACCATTCGTGGAAGACCAGCAGGTATTTGTTGGTGTTGCCGTGGGCTTTTACGAAGAACGCGCGTCCTTCTGCCCCCCCTTCCACCGGGAAGGTGATGTCCTTGCCGCCGTGGGTCAGGCTTACAGCGACCGGGGTGGGGTGGGCATCGCGGAAGGATTTATCGTCGGCGAATGCCGCGAAATCTGCGTTGGGGTCGTGACACATGGTCACTTTTTCGTTTTGGCGCCCGCAGGCGCTGAAGATGAGGGCGCCAAAAAAAAAGATAGAAAGAAAACGCATAACAGGAATGGATTTGTTTGTCATGAAACGTTCAGAAACGTCTTTGGTTTGCGCGGCTCGTCAAACCCGCAGCACCAACCCTTTCAAATAAGCGCCTTCCGGGTGGAACAGGTTCACCGGGTGGTCGGGGCCCTGGCTGAGGTGATGCAGTACCTGTGCCGGGCGGCCGGCATCGAGTGCGGCGGCGACAATGGTGTTGTAGAACAATTCGCGGTCAATCACCTGGGAACAGGAAAAGGTGAACAGCAGCCCGCCGGGTTCGATCCGGGCGATGGCCGCGGCGTTGAGGCGTTTGTATCCTTGCACGGCGTTGTGCCGCTTGTCGAGCGATTTGGCGAAGGCGGGCGGGTCCACAACAGCCACGTCGTACCGGTCGGCGCTGCGCAGCAGGAATTTTTGAACGTCTTCGGTGAACCCTTCGTGTACGGCGCCGGGTGGCGTGTTGGCCCGGGCGTTTTGCTCCGTCAGCGCCATGGCCTTTTCCGACACATCGACCGAGTGCACCCGGCCGGCGCCGGCTTGCAGGGCGTAGGCCGAAAAGCCGCCGGTGTAACAGAACGTGTTGAGCACCGATTTGCCCGCCGCGTATCGCTGGAGGAGCAACCGGTTTTCGCGCTGGTCGAGAAAAAAGCCGGTTTTTTGGCCGGAAACCCAGTCGATTGCGAACGGTATGCCGTTTTCCCGGACAATAGCGGGCGTTTCGGCCGCACCCAGCAGGTAGCTGTTCGACATGCCGGCGGCGTATTGCCCGGGCAGGGATTCCGCACTCTTGTCGTACACCGCCTGCAAGCCGCTACCCAATACGCGGTGCAGGGCCTCTGCGATCAACGCGCGCTGCCGGTGCATGCCGATGCTGTGGCATTGCATGACGGCCACCGACCCGTAGATGTCGATGATGAGTCCCGACAACCCGTCCCCCTCGCCGTGCACCAGCCGGTAACAATCCGTACCGACGTCGGCAAACCCCAGCAATTGGCGAAGTCCGAGCGCCACTTCCAATTTTTGAACCCAAAATTCCGGCTCGTCCGGATTCGCTTCTGTAAAGGAAAGCATGCGAACCGCGATGCTGCCTTTGTGGAAATGTCCGATGCCCAGCAATTGGCCGGAACGGTCGGCCACCCGCACCACGTCTCCATCTTCCGGAGAACCTTCCACGCGCGCTACTGCTCCGGAGAACACCCAGGGATGAAAACGCCTCAGCGGCAGATCTTTTCCCGCTTTCAAATAAATTTGTGCAGCCATACGGGGCAAATGTCTGTCCTTTTGAAAAATTCGCCGCACTTTTGACAAAAAATACCGGGAGGCCGCCGAACGAATGCTTACAGCGCCTTATTTTCCTGTAGAATACAAAATGACCATGCCCGTTTCTTTTGCGCCGTTGCTCCTGTTGGCCCTGTTCGCCTGCAACTTTACCCCTTTATCTGCCCAACCGATCAACGTCCTGATCGCCCAGGCCAAAAAAGGGGAGCAAATGGGGCCCTGCGAACCCACCATCGCCATCAACCCGACCAACACAAACAACATCGCGGCGGGCGCCATTCTCGACCGTTACTACTGGAGCGACGATGCAGGCCGTACCTGGCAGAGCAACCGGCTCGCCTCCCGACACGGTGTTTTTGGCGACCCGGTTCTGGTGGCCGATAACCAGGGCAACTTCTACTACGCCCACCTGAGCGACCCGGAAAAGGGCGGCTGGAGCAGCCCCCGATTGCTGGACAGGATCGTCGTACAGAAAAGCGAAGACGGCGGCAAAACGTACAGCGACGGGACGTACGTCGGGCTCAGCCACCCCAAAGACCAGGATAAACAGTGGCTGTGCGTGGACCCGCGCGACCAAACGCTCTATTGCACCTGGACCGAATTCGACAAATACAACAGCCCGGAACCCAGCGACCGGAGCCGAATCCTGTTTGCCAAAAGCGTCGACGGCGCCAAAACCTGGAGCGAACCCGTGGCCATCAACCGGTTTGAAGGGGACTGCCTGGACGACGACCTCACCACCGAGGGCGCCGTGCCCGCCGTTGGACCCAACGGAGAAGTGTACGTGGCCTGGGCGTGGAACAGCAAAATCTGGTTTGATCGCTCGATGGACGGCGGAAAAACCTGGCTGGATAAGGACATCGTGGTGGCCAAACAACCCGGCGGCTGGACCTTTGACATTCCCGGCATACAACGCTGCAACGGCATGCCGGTGCTGGTGTGCGACCTCTCCAACGGACCGCACCGCGGAACCCTTTACGTCAACTGGTCCGATCAAAAAAGAGGGAAAAACGACACCGACATCTGGGTGTCCAAAAGCACCAACGGCGGCAAAACGTGGAGCCGTCCGCTGCGCGTGAACGATGGCCCCAAAGGAAAGCACCAGTTCCTGAGCTGGATGGCCGTAGATCAGACCTCCGGGTACCTGTACGTCGTTTTTTACGATCGGCGCGATTACAGCGACGAGCGTACCGACGTGTACCTCGCGGTGAGCCGCGACGGGGGCAATACCTTTACAAACGAAAAGATCAGCGAATCACCATTCGATCCGAGCCGGCTGGTGTTTTTTGGCGACTACAACCACATCAGCGCCCACGCGGGCATGGTTCGGCCCATCTGGACGCGTATGGAAAAAGGAACGCTCAGCGTCTGGACGGCACTGTGGAACGAAGCCGAGAAAAAGTAGCATTACAGAGACTTGGTTTTAACCACTTTGCGGGTGTCAACCTGCCCGTCTTTATTGCATTTGACGAAGTAGATTCCGGGCTCTACGTCGGGCAATTCAAAGCGGTAGTTACCGGCGGACAATAGCCTGTTCGGCAGCAAAATGGCTACCGTGCGGCCACTTTCATTCACCATGTCCAGGGAGATGTTCGCCGGCGCTTCCAGTTCGAGGTCGACCGTAGCTTTGACGACGTAAGGGTTGGGGTACAGCTTGATGTCCAGCCGGTTGTTGCGTCCGCTGCCTGCCACCAGATGCTCCTCTGTGCGGCGGAAAGAACCCTGGCGGGTGCTTGTGGATTGCGCGTCTTCGTTGTTATCGCCGGCATGAGCGGAATCGTCCATCGCGCGGCGGATGATGTTGGTCAGAATCCGCGAAGAGGGCAGTTCGTCGTAAAAATATTCAAACCCCAGGTAAAAAACACGGCCACGGCCCAGCAGGCAGTATCCCAACGTGCTCAACGGTTTGTCAAATCCGGTGTTGCTGACCAATTCGACGGACATGTCTTTGTTGTAGACGTGTACCACATCGTTTTGAAGACCTGCCAAAGACACATAATCCGGGTTGCGGATACACACCGGATATACGTAATTGGACAGCTGAAAGTCAACGGGAGTACCCTCCAGGATGTCCATCGCGCTGGTTTCGTGCACGTAAGGAGCGGCGCAGAAGAAGGCAGCCTCCACATCCAGAAGCCGGAGCTGTTGAAACACCGCCAGGTCGTGCGATCCGGTCAGGAGCACGGCGCCGCCCGATTCGGCGAACTGCGCTAATGCCCGCCCATAAGCTTCCACGGTGTTGCGGTTCTCTCCGCTAAAAGGGTATACCACGACCACCACCTGCCGGTCATAGAGTGCTTTTGTCAGGGATTGCGCGTCACCACCCTGAAATTCGGCGATGTTGGCTTCCGGGAAATACGCCTCAATCAGCGTGCGCATGGTTCGGCCGTAAACGCTGTCATACGACAAGGCATTGAACAGTAGAATACGGGGTGAAACTTCATGATCCGGCTCGCCGGCGCTGGGTGCAGGCGCGCTGCCTTGCATACCCGCCGTACATACCGGTATTTTTGGGCTGCTACCCAGACGGTCTTCGTCGCCAAAAGTAAACCCAAATGCAAACAGACTGATGAAAACCAGCAGTGTACTGTACAAACGAACCATCCCAAAAATGTAAAACTAGAAATGCTTAACGTATTAAACGCCCCGGAACCGGTTTTAGTGTATCCGGGGCGTTTTGGGCTGCAAAGATAACCCGGTTTGGCGTGATAACAAGCTGGTCGGGTGTAGATTTTGCAACAGCGCCCTGATCTAGTCCGGCACAATGATCTCCGCGACGCTCGTGCCGGCGCAGCAGAAAAATCCGTACACTTTTTCATCCGGGTCGCTCAAACAACGGATGTTGCTCGGGATGGGCGCCGGCGGCGGGTCGAACGGCCCCCCGACAAACGCGGTCTGGGTGATCAGCAAGTTCAGGTAGTTGTACATGTCCTCCGAAATGCGCATTTGCTCCACGCGAAACCGGCCTCCTGGAGGTACCAGCTCGGAATTGATGTAGAAGCCGGTGGTGGTGTTGCCGTCTACAAAGTTGTCGTTGGAGAATTGCAGGTTGGACGGTTCGTTGAGGAAGGTGCCGTTTATGTAGTTGCGCCAACGGTAGAAGTCACCCGCCCCTGCCGGCTCGGTGGTAACGATGAGGATGTTGTATCCGCCCGGCGGCAGCGAATCGTTGTCGAATTCTCCGTTGGGCTCGTACTCCCAGTAAATGGAGTCGATCGGTACAGGCTCGCGCAGGAGCTGGGGTTCCGACTGGTAGGTTTTGCCGTCGGGCGTCCGGATGAACAGGGTATAGCTCCGGCCGATCGTCTTGCGCACTTCAGACAGATAAACGCCGTCGGCGCTGTTTTCTGCGAAGGTGTCCACGGCGCCCAATTCGTCTGTCAGCACCACCAGCGCACCACTCACTGCCGGCGCCGGCGCATTCGAGAAGTAATTGGCGGAGTAGGTGAGGCGAACCATCTGCACGGTGTCGAGGTTCGTGATGGTAGCCTCTACGGAAAGCCTGGGCTCGGCATCCGGCAGTTCGAGGTCGATGACGTCGTCGCAGGCGGTCCAGAGGGTGGCTGAAGCAGCCAAAAGCAAAAAAAGTGGATTTATTCGGAAGTTCATGGCGTTCAGAATTTGAAGTTGTAGGTTACAGAGGGGATTACCGTACCGAAAATGGCCAGCCGGTGTGCTTCGGTGATGGTGGGGTTGTCGGCGTTTTGCTGGAAGTAGATTGAGTAGGGGTTTTTGCGGGCGTAAGCATTGTACACGCTGATGTTCAGGCTGTGGTTCCACCGGCTGTCCGGTTTTTTCTTTCGGAAGGTGTAGTCCGCCGCAATGTCCAGGCGGTGATAGGCCGGGGTTCGGGCGCCATTCCGGTTGTCGTACACCGGCACGGTGATACCCTCCCAGGTATAGCGCGCATCGGGGTAGGTGATGGGCCGGCCGGTTTGATAGGCGAAGTTGGCCGACAGCAGCCAGCGTTTGGAGGCCTGGTACATGGCCACGATGGAGATGTCGTTTGTTTTGTCCCAGTTGGCGGGGTAGTAGTCGTTGTTGTTGATGCCGTCCACCTGGCGTTCGGTGCGGGAAAGGGTGTAGCTCACCCAGCCACTGAGCCGGCCGCGTTGCTTGCGCAGCATCAGCTCCAGCCCGTAGGCGCGACCCTTTCCGGTGAGCAACTCGGTTTCGATGCTCGAATTGAAGAGCAACTCGGCCCCGTCTTCATAGTCGACAAGGTTTTGAAAATTCTTGTAATAGGTTTCCACGGAGAACTCGTACTGGTTTTCCATGAAATTCTGGAAGTACCCCAAGGCCACCTGGTCGGCGATGGCGGGTTCGACGTACGGGCCGGCCGGCTTCCACACGTCTACCGGCGTGGCGGCGGTCGTGTTGGAGATCAGGTGAATGTACTGGCGCATGCGGTTGTAGCTGACCTTGACGGAGTTGTTGTCGGACAGCAGGTAATTGGCGGAGAAACGGGGCTCCAGACCGCCGAAGTCCTTGATGACGTCCCCTTTGCCATAGGTGACGGTGTCGGTGATGTCGGTGCGCTCGGTCGGAATGCCGTTCGGGTACAGGTACACATCCCGGGGGCCCACATTTTGAAAGAAGGAGTACCGCAGCCCATACTGAATGCTCAGTTTTTCATTCACCTTGTACTCGTGTGAAACATAAGCGGCGTACTCCCGGGCCCGTTCTTCTTCCAGATTGAAATCGCTGAGGATGGAGCCCTCGTCCATAAAATCCACCTCGCCGGGTGCAAAGGTGTAAAAAATGGCGTCTGCGCCAAACTTGACGGTAGAAGCCGGATTGGCGTACCAGCCGAAATCGGCTTTGCCCTGGCGGGTGACGATGCTCGACGTCCAGCTGAACGCATTGACGCCTTCGGGGATGCCGATCTCGTAGTCGTAATCGCTGTAAACAAAAGAAAAATTGGAAAACAATTTTTCAGTGAACAGGTGGTTCCAGCGCGCGGTACCGGTGGCGTTGCCCCATTTGAAGTTAAAGTCTTCCTGGAACCCGAATACGTCTTTGCCGAAATAGCCGGAGAGGTACAGTCGGTCTTTATCGCTGATGGTGTAATTGAGCTTTCCGTTCAGGTCGTAAAAATACAAGGTGCTGCTGTTGATGGTGGTGTCGGAGGAAAGCGGGAGAAACACGTCGGCGTAGGATCGGCGGCCGGCGACCATGAACGACATCTTGTCTTTGATGATCGGCGCCTCGAGCGTAAGCCGGCTGGAGATCAGGCCGATGCCGCCCTGACCGGAGAATGTTTTGGCGTTGCCGTCTTTCTGGCGCACGTCGAGCACGGAGGACAGTCGGCCGCCGTACTGTGCCGGAATGCCACCGCTGTAGAGTTTAACGTCTTTAAGCGCGTCGGCGTTGAACACGGAGAAAAAACCAAACAGGTGAGAGGAGTTGTACACCGGTGCTTCATCGAGCAGAATGAGGTTTTGATCCACGTTGCCGCCCCGCACGTTGAAGCCGGTGGCCCCTTCGCCCACGGTGCTCACGCTGGGCAGGAGTTGAATGGAACGTATGATGTCTACCTCGCCCATGAACTGAGCCATTTGTTTGACTTCCAGGATCGACAACTTGTTGGTGCTCATCTCTACCTGCTTCACCTGGGCGTCGGCCGCCTCGCCGAGGATGACCACCTCTTCTTTGGTGGTGAACCCCTCCGGCGCCAGCTCTACCGTTTTGGTGGTGTTTTCATTCACAGATACGCTGATGACCTGATCTACGTATCCGATGTAGGAATACGCGACCTGGTAGGTACCCGGGTCTACGGTGAGGGCGTAAAACCCGTATTCATTGGTGTAGGCGCCGGGGCCGCCGGGTTTGATGGCCACGGTTGCGCCGATGAGCACTTCGCCGGTCTGTGCGTCTTTGAGGTAGCCGTTCAGGGTAACCCTGCTTTGGGCGTTCAGGGTGATCGTTGCCGCCAGGCACCCGGCGGTCAGGACGATCCAATTCAGAGTTTTCAAGGAAATAGCGTTTTTGTGTTTATTTATTCAGGAAAGCGAAATGCCGGATAACGCTCCCTATGACAACGCAAAGGTGATTTGCGTTGCATCACGCAGCAAATGCTTTCCAACCAATGCCCCAAATTCATAGATGAATGGCAGAAAACGGGGTGTTATTTAAAAAAACGACCGGGCATACCGGGCTGTGCACGATGGCGTGGGCGTTTCAGCAAATCGCCCTATATTCGCCGCCAAATTGACCATATGGTAGAGACTGCCTCCCGTTCCTTCCTTGACCTGAGCCGTTTGGACAAACAATTCTCCGAAGCGGCGCCCGGTTACCGCAAAGCCCATCCGTACCCACACGCCTATTTCAACGATTTTCTGGAACCCTGGGCCGCCAAACAGGCCATGGAAGCTTTTCCGCCGGTCAAGGACGACGGGTGGATCCACTACGTGCATGTGAACGAAAAAAAACACGGGCTGAACAAGATGGACCTGCTGCCGCCGTTCATTCAGGATGTCATTCGCCAGCTCAACTCCGATGCGTTTGTGGCCATCCTGAGCAAACTGACGGGCATCGAAGGCCTGAAAGCCGACCCTACGCTCGAAGGTGGCGGGCTGCACCAGTCGCAGCGCGGCGGTTACCTGAACATACACGCCGACTTCACCGTACACCCGCACAAGCGCAACTGGCGTCGCCGGGTGAACCTGCTGGTATACCTCAACGAAGACTGGAAACCCGAATACAAGGGCGACCTGGAACTGTGGACGCGCGACATGAAGGCCTGCGCCCAAAAGATCAGCCCGGTGTTCAACCGCTGCGCCATTTTCAACACCGATGAAGATTCGTTCCATGGCCTGCCCGAACCCATCCAGTGTCCGGAAAACATGACGCGCAAGTCCATCGCGCTCTACTACTTCACCGAAGAGAAAGAGGCGCCCCGCAAGCGCGCAACGAACTACCGGGCGCGTCCTGGCGACGGCGCCAAAAGCGCGCTCATCTGGCTGGACAAAAAAGCGGTGGAACTCTACAGCTGGCTGAAAGGCGTACTCGGCATCAACGACGATCTGGTGAGCAAAGTGCTGAATTTTTTCAGCCGCGGAAAAAAATAATGCGTTAGAACAACAGCGGCGGCATGCCCAGCACGACCTGCCAAATCATCGCAATAGAACCCAGGATAACGTAGATCCAGGAACGCACGAACACTTTTACGTTCGCCCGGTTGAACTTCAGTCCCACGCCTTCCAGCAGGTGCGCGTAAAAGGTGTCGTCGTTGTCGGCGTCCTTCAGGCCATGACCGCGGTTCATCAGGCAACCGCCGAACACCAGAAACTGCGCCAGTACGATGCAGTATGCGGTGAGCACGAGTCGCCAGTCGAACAGAAAAGGAATGAACCAGGACAACACAGTGAGCCCGAGATGCAGCCAATAGGTGGCGTTGAGTTTGCTGGAGATGGATTGCATAAGCGGTAGCGCATCAATTCGTAACAAAGTAGCAAAGGTAATGCTTAAATCGCTGCCGGAAACAAATACAAATGGATATGCGCAGGTTTTGGCGTGAGCACCCGCTGTGGAGTTTGCTGATCGTTGGGGCGGCCGTGCGCCTCCTGGCGGCGTTTTGCTCCGCCGGATATGCGATGCACGACGACCATTTCCTGGTGGTGGAGGTGGCCCAAAGCTGGGTTGACGGCCGGGATGTTTACGGCTGGATTACCACTACCAAAGAGACCAACACCAGCGGCAGGAGCCTGTTTTACCCGGGCATCGTATCGGGGCTGTTTCAGGGACTCGAGTGGTGCGGCATAGAGGATCCTCGCCTCAAAATGCTGATTCTTCGCGTATTGCAAGCGATGTACAGCCTATTGGCGGTTTTTTACACGTACAAGATGGTGCTGCACTGGTCCGACGAGCGGCGCGCCCGCGAAGCCGGCCTGCTGGTGGCCCTGCTCTGGCTGATGCCCTACATCAGCGTGCGCACGCTGGCCGAGGTGGTGTGCATCCCGCCGCTGCTGGCGGCTACGTGGGTGCTTATCAACCCGCGTTACGAGGCAAAATGGAATTGGGCGCTCTGGGCCGGCGTGCTGATCGGCATCGGCTTTTCGCTCCGCTACCAGACCCTCCTGTACGGCGCCGGCCTCGGCGCGGCCCTGTTGTGGGAGCGTCGGTGGCTGCACGCGCTTTGGTTCGCGCTCGGCTCGGCAGCCTGGATCACTTTTATGCACGGCTGGGTGGAGTGGTTCGTGTGGGGATACCCTTTCGGCAAGATCGAATATTACATCCGGTACAACCTGACGTACAAAGACGCCTACTTCCAGCATCCGTGGTACAATTACCTGCTGCTGCTGCCGGCAATGCTCTTTCCCATCGGTCTGTTGTACGCCTGGGGCGTGTTTCGGTTTGGCGTCCGGTACCTGCCCATGTTCCTCGGGTTTCTGTTTTTCCTTGTTTTTCATTCCACTATGCCCAACAAACAGGAGCGTTTTATCTTTTCCATCTTGCCGATGTTTATCACCCTGGGCGCCCTGGGTTGGGGTATGTGGACGGCCCGTTCGGAGTTCTGGCAACGCCGCCAGACCCTTTCGCATGGGCTCTCGACCATTTTTTGGCTGTTGAACACCGTCGCTTTGCTGGTGTTTAGCACGTATTATCCCAAGCAGGGCAGGGTAGAGGCGATGTTGGCTATCGGTGGTCGGTTGTCGGCTGTCGGTAGTCGGTCGTTGGCTGTCGGCGATGGGTTGTCGGCTGATGGTATTCGGTCGTCGGTTGACGGCGATGGGTTGTCGGCTGACGGCGATGGGTTGTCGGGGGGGAGGAGCGCCAATGGACAATGGCCATTCGACAATCGGCAACAACCGACCGACGCCGACCAACAACAACCGACCGCCGACAACCGACAACCGACAACCGACAGCCGACTACCAACTACCGACCGCCGACAACCGACTACCGACTACCGACCGCCAACGGAATGGTTGGTGGTAGCGGACGGGCGAAAAGAGCAGCCGGCGCCCATGCCGCTCTTTTACACAGGCCGCTGGCCGGCGGTATTGTATTACGGGAAAAACAGCACGCCGGACGCGTTTAGGGCCGAAATGGCAGAAAAGGGCGCAGCGCCGTGTGTGATCCTGGTGCTGGAGAACGACCGCACGGAGGCGGTGGTGGCCGGCTTGCAGGCAGTTTTCCCCGGTATGGTTTGGGAACGGACCCATGCGTCCAACCTGCTGGACCGGTTCCTGCATGGGCTCAATCCGTTGAACCGGACGGAGAGCGTTCGGGTTTATTGGGTTGGCAACTGAGGTCAGGGTTTTTGATATCCTTTTATTCAGGCGGATGCCTGTTAATTTCAATTAGTTCCTGACGCATTCTCAACAAAGCAGGCCGATTAAGTTTCAACTGAAGAACAGTTGCCCTTCCAATAGCGGTCAAACCAAGAACTTGAGTCAGGTCGTCATCCCAGGTAAAATGGTCTTTCCACGAGTGAATTCTTGGATTAAACAAGAGAATTTCTTGTTGAGAAAAAGGGTCGACGGCATAGGTCTTATAGTATTTGTGGCGATTGCACCCGAAACAAGCGTATGCTAAATTTTGGAGTTGTGTTTCACCGCCACGCTTCAGCGGGATAATATGATCAATGGTACAAGGATGCGGAGAGAAAACTGCAGGTGCCTTACAGTATTCACATCGGTATTCGGCTCGTTTTTCAATAAACAGGCGATCCGTTTCTGTCAACTTACCGGCTGCCATGGGCATAACCTATTTGGGCCATGGCTTCTTCTGCGCTGATGTTCCTGAGCGATGCTAATTTTTTTATCCACCGGATTCTATTGAGGGTATACCGTTCATAGGCATTTACCAATGTCGCCAGTTCTTGATATTCTTGCTCGGTAAGGGTACTTTCTTCCATTTTACTATCCAACAATTGAAGTCGCAACCACCGGTCATTAGGAAAACCACGGTTGATTTTTTTCAACAGCGTCAATTCTTCCAATGCGTACCCGGGGCCATCAGTGGTAGCACGCTGACGCCTTACATCCCGAAGAAATGCTTCGAACGCTTCGGAATCCAGTTTCGTGGCAGATTTAACAAGTTCGGCATAGGAGATACGGCTACTCATTTCTTCCTGTTTTTATAATATTTCATCTCCAATTATAACCCGGAAACGAACCAGACACAAAGTTAAAGGAATAACCCGGACTTTGCAACACAAATTGTGTGTTGGCATTTGGGCCGCAAACGATTTACACCTGAATCACCCCGGGGTTAAATCGCTCTACCTGGGCATTATTCGCCGCCTCGATGCCCATGCTGATCCAGCGGCGGGTGTCGGCGGGGTCGATGATGGCGTCGACCCACAGGCGGGCGGCGGCGTAGTAGGGGGTTGTCTGGCTGTCGTAGCGGTTTTTGATTTCTTCAAACAGGGCGCGTTCGCCCTCGGGGTCGGGGGCGTGGCCCTGTTTTTTGAGGGAGGACACCTGGATCTGGGTGAGCACCTTGGCGGCCTGCTCCCCGCCCATGACCGCGATTTTGGCCGTAGGCCAGGCGACGATGAGGCGGGGGTCGTACGCTTTGCCGCACATGGCGTAGTTGCCTGCTCCGTACGAGTTGCCGATGACCACGGAGAATTTCGGCACGGTGCTGTTGGCCACGGCGTTCACCATTTTGGCGCCGTCCTTGATGATGCCGCCGTGCTCGGAGCGGGTGCCGACCATGAAGCCGGTGACGTCGTGCAGGAACACGAGCGGTATTTTTTTCTGGTTGCAGTTCAGGATGAACCGGGTTGCCTTGTCGGCCGAATCGGAGTAGATGACGCCGCCGAACTGGATCTCTCCCTTGGCGTTTTTGACCACCTGGCGGTTGTTGGCCACGATGCCCACCGCCCAGCCGTCGATGCGGGCGTAGGCGCAAATGATGGTTTTGCCGTATTGCTCCTTGTATTGGGTGAGCTTGCCCTCGTCCACCAGGCAACGCAGCAGGGCCACGCTGTCGTAGGGTTTGGTGGCGCTGGCCGGAAACACGGAGAGCATGTCCTCGGTGCTGCCGTCCGGCGGCAGGGGCTGCGCGCGGTCGAACCCGGCAGTGGGGAAGTGGCCCATCTTGTCGACCAGGTCTTTGATGGTGTCGAGGCAGGTTTGGTCGTCGGGCATTTTGTAGTCGGTCACGCCGGATATTTCGGAGTGGGTGGTGGCGCCGCCGAGGGTTTCGGCGTCGACGTCCTCGCCGATGGCCGCCCGCACGAGGTAGGGGCCGGCGAGGAATACCGATCCGGTGCCTTCTACGATGAGGGCTTCATCGGACATGATGGGCAGGTAGGCTCCGCCGGCCACGCAGGCGCCCATGATGGCCGCGATCTGGGGTATGCCAGCGCTCGACAGGCGGGCGTTGTTGCGGAAGATGCGTCCGAAGTGCTCCTTGTCGGGGAAGATCTCGTCCTGCATGGGCAGGTAAACACCCGCGCTGTCCACCAGGTAAATAATGGGCAGCCGGTTTTCCATGGCGATCTCCTGGGCGCGCAGGTTCTTTTTGCCGGTGATGGGGAACCAGGCGCCGGCCTTTACGGTGGCGTCGTTGGCCACCACGATCACCTGCCGGCCGCGCACGTACCCGATGACCACCACCACGCCGCCGGCAGGGCAGCCGCCTTCCGATTCGTACATCTCGTGGCCGGCGAAGGCGCCGATTTCGATGACCGGCCGTTCGGGGTCCAACAAGTACGCGATGCGCTCCCGGGCGCTCATCTTGCCCTCTTCGTGCAGCTTTTCGATGCGCTTGGCGCCGCCGCCCAGGTGTATCTTGTCCAGACGGCGGTTCATGTTCGAAACGGCGAGTTTCAGGGCGTCGGCGTTCTGGGCGCGCTCCAGTTCTTGCTTGGTGGTGGACATGCGATTTTTGTGTTTACCCCGCAAAGGTATAAACGTTCCGGGTTTGGTCGGGAAAAAGGGTGCAGGCGTGTATCCAAAAGGGTGGCGCCCTTGGTAAAATGTGGCGCATCTTTGCAGCACAGTTTTCGAATGCGGAATGCGGAATGCGTTTACCCTTGGCATCATCGCGAAACCAGGCGTTACTTTATTCCGCATTCCGCATTCGACATTCCGCATTCGACATGGGTGTTATCCAAAGACAAAGTTTCAAATACACCGTCGTCAACCTCGTGGGGTTGCTGATCGGGGTGGCCAGCACGTTGTTCATCTATCCGCACGTGACGGAAGCCTACGGCATGTTCCAGTGGATGTTGTCGATAGGTATGCTGGGTTTGCCGCTGCTGAGCATGGGCGCCAATCTGGTGGCGGTGCGGTTTTTTCCGCGGTTCGACGACCCGGCCTCGGGGCACCACGGGTTCCTGCCGCTGCTGTTGACCCTCTGCGCCGTCGGCAGCGGGCTGGTGTTGCTGGCGCTGGTGCTGCTGTGGCCGTGGATATCGGCCGGTTTCGAAGGCGACCCCCTGAAAACCGGGTACGCCTGGGTGGCTTTTCCGGTGGCGGTGCTGTACACCCTGAATGCGGTGCTGTTCCAGTATTCGACCAATTTCAACCGGATCGTGGTGCCGAGCATCCTGATCGACTTTTCGCTGAAAATCGTGCAACCCCTGCTGCTGCTCGGCGTCTGGATGGGCTGGATGCCGGTTGGTTGGGCTGTATATGGTTTGCTGATATACCATTTTATGGTTTTTGGTGGAATGTTTGTGTATTTGCGGATTGCGCTTCGCCAGTGGCACTGGCGGCCTGATCCGGCCTTTCTGAACGACGGCATGCGCCGGGAGCTGGGGGCTTACATCCTGGGTTTCGGGGCTTTTGGGCAGTTGGCGGTGCAGATGGCGTCGCGGCTGGACACCTTTCTGGTGGGCAGCATCAGTACGTTGAGCAACGCCGGGGTGTACAACATTGCGCTGAACATTGCGGCGGTGGTGGAGATACCCATCAAGGCGTTGTATAGTGCCAGCATGGGGTCGGTGTCGCGGTACATCAACAGCCGGGACTGGGAGGCGTTGGGCGACCTGTACCGGAAGGTGTCGATCAACCTGCTCATTGCCGGGCTGTTGATCCTGGGGGGCGTGCTGGTGTCGGTGGACGACCTGTACCTGCTCATCGCCAACCGTGAGGCGGTGGAGGTGGGCAAGATCGTGCTGGTGCTGATCGGCTTTTCGCGTTTGGTGGAGATGTCCACCGGACTGAACAACTACATCATGTTTTACTCTGCGCACTACCGCCTCTCGCTGGCGGCCCAGGGCGCGGCGGCGGTGTTCAACCTGGTGCTGAGCGTCTGGCTGATCCCCCGTTACGGGATTGCCGGGGCGGCCTGGTCGGCGCTGTTGTCCATTTCCGGGTACAACGCGGTGAACGTCTGGCTGGTGTGGCGCAAGTTCGGCCTGTTCCCGTTCACGCGGGCTACGCTGGTTGGTGTGGCCATCGGCGTGGTTGCGTTTGTGTTGGCCTGGCTCATCCCGCGCACCGAATGGCCGCTGCTGAACATGGGGGTGCGCTCCGGGGCGTTTGCCCTGTTGTTTATGGCGCCGGTGCTGTACCTGCGGGTGTCGGCGGATATGAATGGGTTGGTGGCGGCGGTTTGGGGTCGGATTGGGTGGCGGATGCGGCGGTAAATGGCCCGCCACAAAACAAATGAACAGCCCGCCTCTTCCGACCGGCACGTAAAAGAATTGTTATTTTGAAAATAAAAATTAACAATGTTAAAATGGAAAAATCGTGGATCGGCTCAAAGAAATATGCCTATTTTTGAAAAGTTTTTAACCAAAACCGAAAGTTATGCAAACTTCACCCCTTCACCCCTTCACCCCTTCACCCCTTAAAAGATTTTGCTCAGTTTTAGCGCTTTTTCTCTGGGTTGCCATTTTTGAGGGCGCTCAGGCGCAATTGCCTTATCCCAATTTGCTCAAACGAATCGAGTATTGCACCCCATTTGCACCGTACACGCCCGGCGATTCAGATCCTACCCTGTGCGACCAGTTTTCGGAAATAGATGAGAACTCGGCCGATGTGCTGATTGGCAGCAGCAGTTCCAGCGTAACGCTTGCCTCCTCGCTTTCTTCTTCTATTTTATCGGACAAAACCGTCTATATTCGCGGAAAGTTCGTGGTAGACGAGTACACCTGGTTTACCCGTTGTACCGTAAGGATGGGTACAGGCGCGGAGATCGAAGTAGCCGACGGCATTCGGTTTTTGGCCTTTTTAAGCAAATTTTTTGCCTGCGACTATATGTGGAAAGGAATCACGCTCAAACAAACTGCCCGTGGAGAAATATGGCATTGCGAAATAGAAGATGCCGACGCCGCCCTGAGAACCACTACCGGGAACTACATCTCTGTTGTGGGTACCCGGTTCAACCGGAATTACAGGGGTGTGTATTCGCTGAATACTGCTGGGTTTGGTTTTGTACTCCCGACAACCTTTAACCCGGTTTATTTTACCAACAACACCTTTACGGCCACTTCCGAACTCAACCTGCCTTATCCAGGACAAGTTTTAAACTCTAATTTTGCCACCGTAGGTGTACACTTCGTTTCGACGGCAGGCAATTTAACCAGTTCGGTGGCCTCAGCGCCCAACCGGTTCGAACGGCTGGATTGCGGCATTTGGATAGACTTCCGCTCCTCGGCTACGATCGGGAGCGCCGAGTGTACCGGCAATAGTTACGGCGTGTATACCAGCATCCAGTCAAGGGCCAACCTGCCGGCAGCCTTCCCTTCGCGGTTTGTGGGCAACACTGCCGCCGGTATTTTTGTATTAATCGCGTCGGGTTTGGACGTAGACGGCGCCTATTTTGAAGGAAATACCATCGGAATTGCCAACGATGCACAAAGCAACGGTGTGTGGGGCATTACCATCCGCAACAGCCGTTTTCAGGTGCAGAGTGGTAATATCATAGCTATATTGCTGCAAAGGCCGGACAACCGCGATTTGATCGTTGAAAACAA